>JAGWTA010000031.1 GCA_028869185.1 Hyphomicrobiales bacterium | reverse complement strand
CGCCGCGCAAACTCGCCTTCAAATCCTGCGTCATCGCTCTGCGGCCCTTATCCCAGCGGCGCGACTATACGGAGCCGGCGCGGCGGAGCAAATTTTTTTCAAAAATCTTTTACGCCATTGAAAAAACAGCATTATTCAGCATGGTTAAGGAACGCGCAAGCCTTTCGTGGCGCGGCCCGGCGTTTTGGGGTAAACGGGCCGTTAACAAGGCGGGCCGCCAGACCCGTTTTTTCGGATTTTCGTCAGATGAATATGAATGTCGCTTATCCCCGTTTTGCGTTTACCGGCGAAGCCGCCGTCGAAGGCGCCAGACTCGATGCGGCCATTGCGCATGCGACGCTCTCGCTGCTCGATGCGCAGAAGGACGACGGCCATTTCGTTTTCGAACTTGAAGCCGACGCGACCATTCCGGCTGAATATGTGCTGATGCGTCATTTCCGCGGCGAGGCTGACGATCGCGAACTGGAGCGCAAGATCGGCGTTTATCTGCGCCGCATTCAGGGCGAGCACGGCGGCTGGCCGTTGTTTCATGATGGCGCTTTCGACATCAGCGCGTCCGTCAAAGCCTATTTCGCGCTCAAGATGATTGGCGACGATGTGAACGCGCCGCATATGAGCCGCGCGCGCGAAGCCATTCTTGCGCACGGGGGCGCCTCGCGCGCCAATGTCTTCACGCGCATCCTGCTTGCTCTCTACCAGCAGATGCCCTGGCGCGGCGTTCCGGTGACGCCGGTCGAGATCATGCTGCTGCCCAAATGGTTCCCCTTCCATCTCGACAAGGTGAGCTATTGGGCGCGCACGGTGATGGTTCCGCTGTTCGTGCTGATGGCCTTGCGTCCCGCGCCCGTCAATGCGCGCGGCGTCGGCGTTCGTGAGCTGTTCGTCACGCCGCCCGAGCAGGAGCGCGACTGGCCGCAGGGCGCGCACACGAAAGAGCCATGGGGAACGATTTTCGGCGCGCTCGACCGCGTGCTGCAAGCGGCGCAGCCCTGGTTTCCGAAAGCGCTGCGCGCCAAGGCGATCAAGCGCGCGGAAGCATTCACGATCGAGCGCCTCAACGGGGTCGATGGTCTCGGCGCCATTTTCCCGGCGATGGTCAACAGCGTGCTGATGTTCGACGCGCTCGGCTATTCGCCGGAAGACCAGCGCGTGAAAACAGCGCGCGAATCCATCGAGCGTTTGCTGGTGGTGAAGCAGAGCGAGGCCTATTGTCAGCCCTGCGTCTCGCCGGTGTGGGATACGGCGCTGGCGGCGCATGCGCTGCTGGAGGTTGGCGGCGCGCAGGCCGAGCGCAGCGCGCAGTCCGCGCTGGAATGGCTGAAGCCGTTGCAAATCCTCGATGTGAAAGGCGACTGGGCGGCGCAAAAGCCGGATGTGCGTCCAGGCGGCTGGGCGTTCCAGTACGCCAATGCGCATTATCCCGATGTCGACGACACATCCGTCGTCGTCATGGCGATGGATCGCGCAGGCGGCGATTATGCGCACGCGATCGAGCGCGGACGCGAATGGATCGAGGGATTGCAGAGCAAGAATGGCGGCTGGGGCGCCTTCGACGCCGACAACGACCATCATTATCTCAACAACATTCCCTTCGCCGATCACGGCGCGCTGCTCGATCCGCCGACCGAGGACGTGTCTGCGCGGTGCGTCTCGATGCTGGCGCAGCTCGGCGAGACGGCCGACAGCAATGTCGCATTGAAGCGCGGCCTCGATTATCTGCGCGCCACGCAATTGCCCGACGGCTCCTGGTATGGCCGCTGGGGCATGAATTACATCTACGGGACCTGGTCGAGCCTTTGCGCGCTGAACGCAGCGGGCGTTGCGCCCGAAGACGACAGCATGCGCCGGGCGGCCGACTGGCTCGTGTCGATCCAGAATGTCGATGGCGGCTGGGGCGAGGCGGGCGACAGCTACAAGCTCGCATACGAGGGTTATGAAAAGGCGCCCTCGACAGCCTCGCAAACCGCATGGGCGCTGCTCGCGCTGATGGCGGCGGGCCGCTGCGACGACGACGCCGTGGCGCGGGGCGTCGCCTATCTGACCGCCATGCAGGGCGCGGATGGTTTCTGGGACGAGGAGCTCTTCACAGCGACCGGCTTTCCGCGCGTGTTCTATCTTCGCTACCACGGCTATGCGAAGTTTTTCCCGCTCTGGGCGCTGGCGCGCTACCGCAATCTGCGCCGCTCCAACAGCCGCACGACCGCTTACGGGATGTGAGGATGCGCGCGCGCGCTTTACCCGCTTCCGTTTGCGGCAGCGGGCAGGGTGGTTTGCCGCCGTTCGAGCGGTGGCAGGCGCGCGTGGTTTCATGAGCGCGCCCCTGCTCGTCATCTGTGGCCTGCAACGCGAGGCGCGATGCGTCCAGGCGTCGGGGCCTGTCCATATCGTCGTTTCGAGCGCCGATTGCGCCTTGCTGCGCGAGCGGCTCGCCGCGCTTGGCGCGCGCGCGTTTTGCGGCGTCGTTTCCTTTGGCCTGGCGGGCGGTCTCGATCCCGCGCTTGAGCCGGGCGATGTTGCGGTCGGCGCGCGCGCGATTGCGCCAGGCGCGGTCTATGATTGTGCGCCGGCCTGGCGCGCAGCGCTCGCACAGGCTTTCGCAGCGCACGGTCTGAAGGCCGCGCAGGGCGTGGTGGCGGGCGTCGAGGCGGCGGTGATGAGCGCGCAGGACAAGGCGGCGCTGCGCACGCGCAGCCGCGCTCTGGTTTGCGACATGGAAAGCCATATCGCGGGCGATTTCGCCGCGTGCCGGCGCATACCCTTCGCGATCGTGCGCGCCGTGAGCGATCCGGCGCAGCGCGCGCTGCCGCCGCTGGCGGCCGATGCGGTGAAGCCGGACGGAAAGGTGAACAATCTGCGCGTGATGGCAAGGCTGGCGCGCGCGCCCGCACAATTGCCTGCGTTGATGGAAGCGGCGCGCGATTCCCGCGCCGCTTTTGCTTCACTCGGCCGCTGTGGCGGCCTGCTTGCGGGCGCGCTCGGCGGCTTCGTCGGCGCGGATCTCTGAGAGTTTCTTCTGCACGTTCGACGAGAAGACGAATTCAGCCGGACGCTGGCGCGACAAATCGATATCGGGCGCCATGGCGCCGTCTGTCTTCACGCCGGCAAGCGCGACCTTCGCGGCGACCCACGGGCGCTTGACGGCGTCCACCACGGCCGTCGCTTCGAAACCGGAATGGACCATGCAGTCGGCGCATTTTTCGTAATTGCCGACGCCATAGGCGTCCCAATCCGTGGTTTCCATCAATTCCTTGAAGGTCGCCGCGTAGCCTTCGCCCAGAAGATAACAGGGGCGTTGCCAGCCAAAAACGGTGCGCGTGGGATTGCCCCAGGGGGTGCAGCCGTATTGCTGGTTGCCGGCGAGAAAATCGAGGAACAGGCTCGACTGGTTGAAGGCCCATTTCTTGCCGCCATTCCCGCGCTTGAGAATGTCGCGGAAGAGCTGCCGCGTCTTGTTGCGGTTGAGAAAGTGCTGCTGATCGGGCGCGCGCTCATAGGCGTAGCCCGGCGAAACGGTGATGCCGTCGACGCCGAGCGCCATCGCCTCGTCGAAGAAAGCGGCGACGCGGGCTGCGTCGGCGTCGGCGAAGAAGGTCGAGTTGATCGTGACGCGGAAGCCCTTTTGCTTGGCCAGTTTCAAGGCGGCGACCGCGCGCTCGTAAACGCCGTCCTGACACACGGACTTGTCGTGCATCTCCTGATCGCCGTCGAGATGGATCGACCATGTGAAATATGGGCTCGGGCTATACTGGTCGATCTTCTTTTCAAGCAGAAGCGCATTCGTGCAGACGATGGCGAACTTGCCTCGGGCCACGATGCCGTCGACGATCTTCGGCAGATCCTTGTGCAGCAGCGGTTCGCCGCCCGCGATGACGACGACCGGCGCGCCGCATTCGTCGACAGCCTCGAGCGCATCGGCGACCGGCAGGCGCTTGTTGAGAATGGCGTCGGGATAGTCGATCTTGCCACAACCGGCGCATGCGAGATTGCAGCGGAACAGCGGCTCCATCATCAGCACGAGCGGATAGCGTTTGCGGCCAGTCAAATGCTGTTTGAGAATATAACCGCCGATGGTGACGATCTGGCGAAGAGGGATGCTCACAGGAGGCTCCTTGGGCGACCCCCGCCCTTAAAGAATGGCGCTGCCCGGGTCAATTTTTCCAGCGTCGCCGCGAGGGTCGGAAAGCCGCTTTTTGCGGAAAACGGCATTCATCTTTAATTTTGGGCCGGTTTATGGCGATTTCGCCCGGATTTTGGCTTTCATGACCCGGTCCCTGGAAAATCTTGTCGCTTTTTGCCTGCGTCACGCCGCCTGGGTTGTTCTGGCGGGGGTGGCGCTGGCCGCCTGGGGCGGCTGGTACGCAACGACGCGCTTCGCCATCGACACAGACACGGCCCATCTCATCGCGCCCGACATCGGCTGGCGGCAGGACGAGATCGCCTATGCGCGCGCCTTTCCGCATTTGCAGGCGCTGATCGTTGCGGTCGTCGACGGGCCGGGGCCGGAAGCCACCGATGGCGCCGCGGCCGCATTGACCAGGGCGCTGTCGGGCAAACCCGCCATCAAGAGCGTCTGGCGGCCGGACGCCAATGATTATCTGGCGCGCGAAGGGCTGCTGCTGCTCGGCAAGGAGCAGCTGCAGCAGACGCTCGCGCAATTGACCGGCGCAAAGGACATGTTCGCCGCGCTCGCCGCCGACCCTTCGCTGCGCGGGCTTTTGCGCGCCATTGGCGGCGCGATGGAAGGGGCCGAAAAGGATCGCAAGGCGTTCGAGCCGATGATCGGCCCGATCGGCAAGCTCGCCGATACAGTCGAGGCCTCGCTCGCCGGACGTCCCGCGCGGCTTTCCTGGACCAATCTTTTCGACAAGGGACCGCCGCCGGCCGCCGATCTGCGCCGCATCGTGCTGATCGATCCGGCGCTCGATTTTTCCGCGCTGAGCCCCGGCGAAGCGGCCACGCAGACCGTGCGCGCAGCGGCCTTTGCCGCAGGGATTACGCCGGCCAACGGATTTCGACTGCGCCTGACCGGGCAAACGCCCCTTGCGGACGAGGAATTTTCCACGGTTGCGGAAAATTTCGAACTGAATGTCGCGGGGACGTTGCTGGCGGTCGCCTTCATTCTTTTTCTGGCGTTGCGCTCGCCGAAAATCATCGTCGCGGTCCTGGCGACGCTGCTTGCGGGTCTTGCCGCGACGGCGGGCCTCGGCCTCGCGTTGATCGGCAGTTTCAACCTGATTTCGGTCGCCTTCATGGCGCTGTTTGTCGGTCTGGGCGTCGATTTCGCGATTCAATTCGCCACGCGCTATCGCGAAGAGCGGCACAGGGACGACGATGTGACGCGCGCGCTGCAGGGCGCCGCCCATAATATCGGCTATCCGCTGACGCTGGCGGCGCTGTCGCTGGTCGCCGGCTTCTTCTGCTTTCTGCCGACGGAGTTTCGCGGCGTTTCCGAACTTGGGCTCATCGCCGGCCTTGGCATGATCGTCGCTTTTTTCATGACACTGACTTTTCTGCCGGCCTTGCTGAAGCTGATGGCGCCAGGCGCCGAACGCGCGCCGGTCGAAACGGCCTCGCTTGCGTCTGTCGACCGCTGGATCGAAAACCACCGCGCGCTGGTGATCGGCGCGACGGCGGCGCTGGTTCTGGCCGGCGCTCCCGCGCTCATGAAGATGCGGTTCGATTCCAATCCGATGCATCTGCGCAGCGACAAGGTCGAAAGCGTCTCGACGTTTTACGATCTGGCGCGAGACCCCGAAACGGCGCCTGATACGATTTCGGCGCTCGCGCCATCGCTCGAGGAGGCCGACGCTCTTGCGCACCGGCTCGCCGCTTTGCCGCAAGTTGCGCGCGCCACAACGCTGTCGACATTCACGCCGCAGGATCAGGACGCGAAACTGGCGATGATTGCGCAGGCGCGCAAAGCTCTGGCGCCAGCATTTGCAGCGCGCGCGCATCCGGCGCCTGCGCCATCCGACAAGGACAATCTCGCCGAAATAGACCGTGTGAGCGACATGCTCGACCTTGCTGTCGAGCAGGGCGCGCCGCCGGAACTCGAGCGCTTCAAGACGGCGCTCGAAGCGCTGGCGAAAACGACGCCGGAAAAGCGCGCGGCCGCTCAGGACGCGCTTTTCCATGATTTTCCCGCGTTGCTGGAGCGACTGGATCTCGCGCTGTCAGCGCGCAAGGTTTCAGGCGCCGATATTCCCGCCGCCATGAAGCGCGATTGGATCGCCAGCGATGGGCGGGCGCGCATCGATGTGGCGCCGAAGGGCGATGTCGACAGCGCGGCCGGACGCAAGCGCTTTGCCGAAGCCATTCTCGCGATTGCGCCGCATGCGACGGGCGGCCCGATCACGATGAACGAGGCTGGCGCGACGATCGTGCGTTCCTTCATTGTCGCGGGACTGCTCGCCTTCGTGTCGATTTTCGCCATCCTCTACATCGCCATGCGCAGCGTGAAGGATGTGGCGCTGGCGCTTGGGCCGCTGCTGCTGGCCGGCGCGCTCAGCCTGGAGGCGGCGCAACTTGCCGGCATGTCGCTTGACTACGCCAACATCATCGCGCTGCCCCTGATGTTTGCGGTGGGCGTCGCCTTCCATATCTATTATCTCATCGCATGGCGGCGGGGCGTCGCCGATGTTCTGGCGTCGAGCCTGACGCGCGCGATCTTCTTTTCCTCGCTCACGACCGGCACAGCCTTCGGTTCCCTTTGGCTCTCGAGCCATCCCGGCACGGCGGGTATGGGCAAGCTGCTTGCGATTTCGCTGGTGTTCACGCTGCTGGCCGCCTTCATCGTCGTGCCGGCCTTTCTCGGCCCGCCGCCCGATCTCGACGCCAAAAAGGCGGTGTGACACAGTTGGCGCAACGGAGATACGGCATGCATTTGACGGACGAACATCGCGAACTGCGTCGCACATTGCAGAAGTTCATCGCAGCCGAAATCACGCCGCACGTCGAGGCCTGGGAAACGGCGGGCGGTTTTCCCGGTCACGCGCTTTTCAAGAAAATGGGCGATCTTGGATTGCTCGGCCTGACCAAACCCGTGGCGTTCGGCGGCGCGGGGCTCGATTATTCCTTTGCGATCCTGATGGCGGAGGAACTGGGCGCGATCGATTGCGGCGGCGTGCCGATGGCGATCGGCGTACACACCGATATGGCGACGCCGGCGCTGGCGCGGTTTGGCTCGGATGAGGTGCGGCGGGAATTTCTCGCGCCTGCGATTGCGGGCGATGTTATCGCCTGCGTCGGCGTTTCGGAGGTTGGCGCAGGGTCGGATGTTGCAGCCATCAAAACGACCGCGCGACGCGAGGGCGGCGATTACGTCATCAACGGCGGCAAGATGTGGATCACCAATGGCGCGCAGGCCGACTGGATGTGTCTGCTCGCCAACACGTCCGAAGGGCCGGCCCATCGCAACAAATCGCTGATCTGCGTGCCGATGAAGGCCAAAGGCGTGAGCGTTGCGCGCACGCTCGACAAGCTGGGCATGCACACGTCCGACACCGCGCAGATCTATTTCGACAATGTGCGCGTGCCCGTTCGCAACCTGATCGGCGAGGAGGGCAAAGGCTTTTCCTATCAGATGATCCAGTTTCAGGAAGAGCGGCTGTGGGCGGCGGCCTGTTCGCTGAAAGCGGGCGAGCGCGCGATCCAGCAAACCATCGCCTATGCGCGCGAGCGCAAGGCTTTCGGCAAGTCCATTCTCGACAATCAGGTCGTGCATTTCCGGCTGGCGGAATTGCAGGCCGAGATCGAGTCGCTGCGCGGGCTCGTCTATCGCGCCTGCGACCTTTACCTGGCGGGCGAGGATGTGACGATGCTGGCCTCCATGGCCAAGCTGAAGGCGGGACGGCTGGGGCGGGAGGTTGCCGATTCCTGCCTGCAATATTGGGGCGGCATGGGTTACATGAACGAAACGTCGATCAGCAGAGCCTATCGCGACGCGCGGTTGAACTCGATTGCCGGCGGCGCGGATGAAGTGATGCTGACGATCATTTCCAAATTGATGGGCACGCTACCGGGGATGCAGTAAGCCTCCGCCTCTGAATCTGACGGTTTCGACAAACAAGGCGAAAGCCGCGGATGCTTGGCGGCGATGCAGGTAGGAGAGATGATAGCCGGGCAGGTCAGGCGTGAACTTCGCGAGCACCCGCCTCAGCCGTCCGGCGCTTCGCGTCAAGATGCGACGTTTCTTCGTCTCGTTCTGCAACGCGCGCCGGATGGATTGCTTCGTCGCTGCGCTCCTCGCAATGACGGCTTGATTACGCCTTTTTCTGAATGATCTTCCAGATGCCGCTGACGGCGAGGATCGGCTTGTCGCCGGTGCGCAGCATGCCGCGCATGAAGATGACGCTGTGGGCGGCGCGCACCAGCTCCGGCTCGCAGATCACGAAATCGTCGCCGCGCGCCGCGTTGAGAAACTGGGTCTCCATCTGCATCGTCACGCAGGGGCGCCTGCCGGCGATTTCCCACGCCGTCATGCCGATGGCGGAATCGGCGAAGCTCATCAGCATGCCGCCGTGCACGATCCCCTGACGATTGTCGTGCCGCGCCTCGGCCAGAAAGCCGAACTGGCGCTTGCCATTGTCCTCGCGCGTCCAGAAAGGGCCGATCAGCGCCGTGAAACCGTAAGGCGGCCAGAGTTTCCAGCCGTCGGCGGCGGGGTCGAAAGGGGCAGGGGCGGATGCGTGCATTGGGTTCCCGTCTCTAGCGCCGTCATTGCGAGGAGCGCAGCGACGAAGCAATCCATCCGGCGGAATTTGCAGAACAGCAGGATCGATTGCTTCGCTTGCGCGCGCAATGACGGCGCGTGGTTCTCTTGTGGTTTATCACTAATCCAGCGTCTGACGGAAGCGCGCGACTGCAAGGCCCATCGCTGCAAGCGTGAAGGCGCCGAGCGCCAGAATGTCGAAGGAAAGATCGTTGACGCCGGCGCCTTTCAGCATGACGCCGCGCGCGATGCGCATGTAATGCGTCAACGGGAGAATTTCGCCGATGCGCTGCGCCCAGACCGGCATGCCGCGAAACGGAAATAGAAAGCCCGATAGAAGCATGCTGGGCAGGAAGAAGAAAAACGACATCTGCATCGCCTGCAACTGGTTTCGCGCGACGGTCGAGAACGTATAGCCGACCGAAAGATTGGCGATGATGAACAGCATGGTCAATGCGACGAACAGCAAGACCGAGCCAATGATAGGCACATCGAAAAGAATGATCGCGGCGAGCATGATGATCGTCATCTGCAGCGCGCCGACCAGCGCATAGGGCGCGATTTTTCCGAGCATGATCTCGACAGGGCGCACGGGCATCGCGAGCAACGTCTCCATTGTGCCGCGTTCGATCTCGCGCGTGACAGACAGGGCTGTGAAGATCAGCATGGTCAGCGTGAGAATGGTTCCCACGAGCCCTGGCACAATGTTCAGTTGCGTGCGACCGGCGGGATTGAAACGTTTCTGGATGCGGAGGTCGAACGGCGGCGGCGATTGTTGGAGGCGCGCGAGCGGGCCGACGAGCTCGCGCGAAAAGGCGGAGGCCGCCGCGCCGTTGATGGCGGCGACAGCGCCGCCGGTTGCTGTCGGGTCGGTGGCGTCGGCGACGACCAGGATCGCCGGCTTTTGTCCTCGCACCAGATCGCGGCCGAAATTGGCGGGGATCTGAATAAGGAATTGCGCCTTGTTGGCGAGAATGGCGTGGTCGGCCTCTTCCTCGCTGCGCGCGGTTCCGCTGAAATTGAAATAGCCGGTCGCAGCAAGCGCGGATACGAAGGAGCGCGCAAATGCGCTGTCGTCCTGCATGATGATCTGCGCGGGCAGGTTTTTCGGATCGGTGTTGATGGCGTAGCCAAACAACAGCAATTGCACCAGCGGGATGAACAGCATGGTGGCGAAGGTCAGCCGGTCGCGCGAAAGCTGGATCAGCTCCTTGGTGAAGACTGCGGCGAAACGGCGAAACGCGCCGCCGCGTTTCCGGGGCGCCGGCGCGCTCATGCAGCTTTGCCTTCGCCATTGTGTGCGCCGTTCATCAGCGCGATGAACGCATCCTCCAGCGTTGGCGCGTCGGGCGTCCAGCGATAGCCAGCGCGGTTTTCGTCTGCGACCGCATCGAGCGCGGATTTTTCGCGCGCGGCGACATGTAGCGCCGCGCCGAAGGGCGCGACCATTTCGACGCGCTTGTCTTCGCCAAGCTTGCGTTGCAGGGCGTGCAGGTCTGCGCCTGTCACCGTGAATGTATGCAGGCCCGAGGCGTCGATGATTTCCTCGGCCGTTCCTTGCGCCAGCAGATCGCCGTAAGCGATATAGGCGATGTCATGGCAACGCTCGGCCTCGTCCATGTAATGGGTCGAGACAAGAACGGTCATGCCCTGCGCGGCAAAGTCGTGAATCTCGTCCCAGAAATCGCGCCGCGCCTTGGGGTCGACGCCGGCTGTCGGCTCGTCCAGCAGCAGCAACAAGGGTTCGGGCAGAACGCAGGCGCCAAGCGCCAGCCGCTGTTTCCAGCCGCCGGACAATTGTCCGGCAAGCTGATGGGCGCGCGCTTGCAGGCCAAGGCGCACAATGGCGCCGCGCGCTGCGCCTTGCGGATCGGGCATGCCGTAGATCCGCGCGACGAATTCGAGATTTTCGGTGATCGTCAGGTCTTCGTAGAGCGAAAACCGCTGTGTCATATAGCCGACGTGACGGCGGATTTGCTCGCGCTGCGTCAGGATATCGTAGCCAAGGCACGATCCGCGCCCGGCGTCGGGCGTCAGCAAGCCGCAAAGCATGCGGATCGTCGTCGTCTTGCCCGAACCGTTGGGGCCGAGGAAGCCGTGAATCCTGGCGCGCGCCAAACGCAGAGTCAGATTGCGCACGACGGTCTTGCCGTCGAAGATTTTGGTCAGCCCTTCTACATCGATGGCGATGTCGTCGCGCGGCGGCTCGTTCATTTGCTGTCCATCAGGCGAACGGAAACGGGCAGGCCGAGCGGCAGGCGCGCGCCCTTGTCGTCGAAACGCGCCTCGATCTTGTAGACAAGCTTGGCGCGCTCCTGCTCGGAAAAAATCACCGGCGGCGTGAATTCGGTCTGTTGCGCAATGTAGGAAATGCGGGCCGTCAGATCGGGCGGGCAATTGTCGCAAGAAACGGCGACGGGCGCGTCGGCTTGTAATCGGGCGAGCATCGGTTCGGGCGCAAAGAAGCGCACCTTGCGATTGCCTGGCGGCAAAATCGACAGCACGGGTTGCCCCGCATTGACCGTTTCGCCGGGGCGGAAAAACACATCCTGCACAAGCCCGGACGCCGGAGCGTTGACAGTCTGGCGCGCGATGCGCGTTTCGATCTGACGCAATTGCGCGCGTGCGGCCAGAACGGCGGCTTCGGCGGCGCCGATTTCCTGCACGCGACCGCCGAGTTTGGCGGCCTCGATCTGGCGGCGCGCTTCTTCGAGTGAGGCGCGGTCGCGCTCGAAAGCGGCGTTGGCCTGATCGAGCGCGACTTTCGTGGAGGCGCCGCGTGGAAACAGAACTTGCTGGCGACCCAGCTCGTTGCGCGACAGCGTCAACTGAGCGTTGGCGCGATCGACGGCGGCCTGCAGCACAGCGATCTGTTCGGGGCGTTGCTGGGCTGCGCGCAGATTGGCGAGCTGGGCTTCGGCCTGATCCATGCGCGCGGCCTGCTCGCGGCGTTGCGATTCCAGCAAGTCCGTCGCCATGACGAAGATCGGCTGGCCGGCGCTCGCCTGCCGCCCCACATCGACAAACAGCTTGTCCAGCCGCTCGCCTTCGACGGGCGCAATGAGCAGGGAGTCTCCTTCGACGTAGCCCTGAAAGAGGTTGGGGTCGCGCGGCCGATCGGCGAAATAGAAACGCCAGCCCGCAAGCCCGATTATTGCGAGCGCTGCGACCAGAACGACGATTTTTCTCATGAGGCGGTCCGAAAAGGCTTCAGACAAGCTTTTACGACTTCGCGCGGCTTCGGCAAAGCGCAGCGGATTGACAGGGGGCGATCAGCATACCAACCTTGCGGCACAATAAATCGCCGGGGAGGAAAAAATGGCGAAACGATTGGTTTTAACGGCGCTGGCGCTCGCCTTGGCGTGCGGAACTGCGCGAGCGGCCGACGATACGGTGAAGCTTGGCTACATCGACCCGCTTTCGGGCGGCGGCGCCTCGGTCGGCGAGGTCGGTCTCAAGCATTTTCAGTTTCTTGCCGATCAGATCAACGCCGCCGGCGGCATTGCGGGCAAGAAGCTCGAAATTCTGCCGCTGGACAACAAGACCAATCCGCAGGAATCGCTCATTCAGGCGCAGAAGGCGGCCGACGCCGGCGCGCGTTTCATTTCGCAGGGCAACGGCTCGGCGGTGGCCGCCGCGCTGACGGACTGGGTGGCGAAATACAACGAGCGCAATCCCGGCAAGGAAATCCTGTTCTTCAATTATGCGGCTGTCGATCCCTCCCTCACCAACGAGAAGTGCAATTACTGGCACTTTCGCTGGGATGCGGGCTCCGACATCAAGATGGCCGCGCTGACCAATTTCATCAAAGGCAAGCCCAATGTGAAAAAGGTCTATCTCATCAATCAGGATTATTCCTTCGGACAATCGCTGCGCAAGCTGGCGCGCGACATGCTGAAGGAAAAGCGTCCCGACATTGAAATCGTCGGCGATGAGTTGCACCCCTTGCTCAAGATTACCGATTTCGCGCCCTATGTCGCCAAGATCAAAGCGTCCGGCGCAGATACAGTCATCACCGGCAACTGGGGCCAGGACATTGCGCTGCTTCTGAAGGCGGCTGCGGATGCCGGCCTGCAGACGGACTGGTTCACGTATTACGCTGGCGGCGCGGGTGGGCCGACTGCGATCAAGCAGGCCAATCTGAGCCATCGCGTCTATGCCGTCGGCGAAGGGTTCCCGAACTCGGCGCCTGAAGCCGCGCAGAAACTGGAAAGCGAATTCCGCGCGAAATATGGCGCCTCGCTATGGTACCCGCGCCTCGTCAACGAAATGCGCATGTTTGCGGAAGCGGCGAAAAACGCCGGTTCGACAGACACCAAGGCGATTGCCGCGAAGCTCGAGGGCATGACGGCGCCGATGTTCGACGGCGGCGACGGCACGATGCGCAAGGACGATCACCAGTTGTTCCAGAATCTCTACATCGCTTCCTTCGGGCCGCTCGATCCTGGCGCGAAATTCGATGAAGAAGGCACGGGCTGGGGCTGGAAGCTGCAAGGCACGGTGCCTGCGGCCGAAACCAATGTGCCGACGACCTGCAAGATGGAACGTCCGCACTGACGGGCCAATCTGTCGCAGAGACAAAACAGGGCGGGCGGGCGATTCCGTGATAGAATCCCCGCCCGACGTTATTTCAGGAGCGTTCATGACGTCCGTTCTCGACCGCTGGCGTTCAATGCTGCAGACGCATGATCCATCTGTCCTGCAGGATCTGGTGGCGGACGAGGCGGTGTTCCATTCGCCCGTCGTGCATACGCCGCAGCGCGGCAAGGCGATCGTCGTCAAATATCTCGCAGCCGCCGATCATGTTCTCAACAACGGATCGTTTCGCTATCTGCGCGAGTGGGTCGGGCCGCAATCGGCTGTGCTGGAATTTTCCGCCGACATCGACGGCATTGCGATCAACGGCGTCGACATGATCGAATGGAATGCTGCCGGCAAGATCGTCGATTTCAAGGTTATGGTTCGCCCGCTGAAGGCTATCGGCGCCTTGCAACAGGCGATGGCGGCCCGGCTGATGGCGGGTTGACGCGATGGTGCCGCCCAATCTTCGCCCGAAGCCGGTCGACTACGCCTTCGATCTCGATCGAGCCCTGACGTCGGTCGTCGGCGTGCGCGCCGATGTGCCGGACGATGCTTTCACCGCGGGCGCGCTGGGCGTGAAGCGGCGCGGACATGGCGTCGTGTTCGGCGAGCGCGGTCTGGTGCTGACCATCGGCTATCTCGTTCTGGAGGCTGAAACGGTGTGGCTGCGCACGCATGACGGGCGCAACGTGCAGGGCCATCCGCTCGCTTTCGATCAGGAGACGGGATTTGGCCTCGTTCAGCCGCTCGCGCCGCTGCACCTGCCCGCTTTGCCGCTCGGCGATTCCAGCCAACTGGCTGTGGGGGCGCGCGTGATCGTCGCGGGGCTCGGCGGCAAGGACAATGCGGTTGCGGGGCAGGTTCTCGCGCGGCAGGAGTTCGCGGGCTATTGGGAATATGCGCTCGATGCGGCCATGTTCATCATGCCCGCTCACCCTGATTGGGGCGGGGCGGCTGTGATCGACGAAAACGGTGCGCTTGCAGGCATCGCTTCGCTGCAGATCGAGCACGGTGGCGAAGAGACGCGCGACAATATCAATCTTGCGGTTCCCGTCGACATTCTGAAGCCGCGCCTCGACGATCTCGTTCGTTACGGCCGTGTGCAGGCGCCGGCGCGGCCCTGGCTTGGCATTTATGTCGCCGAAGTCGGCGACCGTCTCGTCGTCGCGGGCCTGGCCGAACGCGGGCCGGCGTCTGGCGCCGACATCGAAAGCGGCGATCTGCTGATTGCGGTCAATGGCGAGCGGCCGCGCAATCTGGCCGAAGCCTGGCGCAAGATCTGGGCGCTTGGCCCGGCGGGCGTCGTCGCGCCGCTGCTGATCGAACGCGACGGTCGGATTTTCGAAGTGAAGATCAAATCAGCCGACCGGCTGCAATTCATGCGGGCGCCATTGCTGCATTGAGAGCAGCGTCTCACGCAGCGGCGGCGTTGCGCCTTGCGATGCGCCGCAGCACGGCGAAACAGGCGATGACAGCGGCCAGGCCGAAGATGGCCGAACCGAGCGCCACGCCCATCAAACCGCCTTCCGCGCCATAATATTTTGCGCCGAGCGGCACGAAGATCATCATGCCGATGGTGGCGCGACCCCAGTTGAAGACCGTCGGCAGGAACGGATAGCCGAGATTGTTGAAGGCGGCGTTGGCGACGAACAGGCCGCCCAGAAACACCCACATGACGACAGCGTATTTACAGAAAAAGATGACGAGCGCGCGCGTTTCGCCCTGCGCGTTGAAGAGATCGGCGATGAACGGGGCGGCAAAATAGAGCATCGCCCAGACCGTCAGCACATAGCCGATCGTCAATGCGAAGGAATCGGAGACGGCGCGATGGACGCGCGAGAACTGGCCGGCGCCAAGGTTCTGACCGATGATCGGCCCGATGGCGCCTGTGAGCGCAAACAGGACGCCGAAGGCCGTTGGCGAAATGCGATCGATGATGGCCACCGCAGCGACCGCCTGTTCGCCGAACGAGGACAGGATGCGCATTGAATAGGATGTGCCGACCGGCGTCGCCAGATTGGTCAGAATTGCCGGGCCTGCAATGGCGAACAAAGGCGAGAGGTCTTTGGCCAGCGCCGCGCCATCGGGCTTTCCGACGATCGCATGGGCGCGCGCGCCCCACGCGCCGACCGCGACAAAGACGCAACGCGAAACGACTGTCGACATGGCGGCGCCGATGACGCCGAAATGCAGGCCGAAAATCAGCAACGGATCGAGGATCGCCGTCGCGATTGCGCCAAACAGCGTGACATACATGGCGCGGCGCGCATCGCCGCAGGCGCGGATGAGGCCTTGTAGCGCCATGCCCAGAGCCATCAGCGGATTGGCGGGCAGGGTGATTGCGAGAAAGCGCCGCGCGACGTCGTGCGGCTCGCCCTGCGCGCCCAGCAGATCGAGCGCCTTGTCGCGATAGACAAACAGAAACAGCGCCAGCGCGGCAGCGAAAACCGTTGTCAGCAAAAGCCCCGAGCCTGCAATGCGGCGCGCGTCGTCGCGTCGTCCTGCGCCCACGGCGCGCGCCACCAGCGCGGTGATGGCGATGGACAGACCGATATTGGCCGACATCGTGAAGAACAGCACCTGCGTCGCATATCCGACGCCTGCGGTGAGCGCGGGATCGCCGAGCCATGAAACGTAAAGCAGCGACAGAAAATCGACGACGAAGATGGCGACGAGGCCAACCGAACTCGACGCTGTCATCACCAGCACGTGACGGATCATCGAGCCTTCGACGAAAACAGGTTTTTGCGTCATGCGAGCGCCGCTGCGCGTTCGCCGGAGCGGATCGCGCCTTCCATGGTTGCGGGAAGACCGGTCTGGGTCCAGTCGCCCGCCAGTTTCAGATTGCGCCAGGGCGTCAGCGGCGGCGGGCGCAATGCGTCTTGCGCTGGCGTTGCGGCAAAAGTCGCGCGTTTCTCCTTGACGATCCGCGCCGGCGGCATGGGCGCTGGCCCAAGATTCATCGCGCGCGCAACTTCGCGCCAGATGGTTGGGGCGAGCGTCGCAGGATTTTCATCGATCAGCGCGTCGGCGGCGCTGATGGTGACCGAAAGGCGATCGTGCAGCGCGAACACCCATTCGCTGAGGCCGCCGATCGTGCAGGTGATCATCGGCGCGCGCTGCGGCGGCTTTTGGGCGAAATGCGCGTTGAGAATGCCGCGATGTTCGGTTGGAACGGAAATCTGCGGCATGATCTCCGCCGCGCTCCAGGCGGGCGCTGCGAAAATTACCGCGTCCTCGGGCTTCAGCGCGATTTCTTCCTCGCCGAAACGCAGCGCGTTCACACGGTCGCCCGAAAACGAGAGCCCGCGCAGGCGCGCGCCGAAGCGCAATTGCGCGCCGCGCGCCGCCAGATAGGAGATCGCCGGTTCGACAAACGCGCTCGCAAGGCTTTCGCGCGGAACGCGCGGCAGCGAGGCTGCGCCGCCTGCGCCGAAACTTTCGCGCAGCACGGCGGCCGCCAGATGCGCGGACGCTTCGTTGGGCTGTGTGTTCAGCGCGGAAACAAGGGCGGGCCGCCACAGTTTTTCCCATAACGGCGAAGCGTCCGACAGCACATCCTGCACGACAGCGCCGCGCGGCGCGGTCAACAGGCGCGCGGCGGCGAGATAGTCGAAAAGGCCTGCGCCCGGCGTGCGGCGGCGTTTTGACAAAAGCCACCACGGCGCGCGGCCCTTGTTCGGCGCCATGCGCCAGCGCGCCCCGTCGCGCAGGTCGCAAAAGTCGAACAGGCATTCCTCAGGCCCGGTCAGCGCGTCGCGTGCGCCGATGCGGTCGAGATAGGCGTAAGCCGATTTATTGCCCGACAACAGCAGGTGATTGCCGTTGTCGAGCGTGATGTTCAACTGCGGATCGACATAGGACCGGCAGCGCCCGCCCGCCATGCGCGCGGCTTCATAAAGGACGACCTTGCGGCCGCGGGCGACCAGCGCTGTGGCGGCCGAAAGCCCCGCAAGACCTGCGCCGACGATGTGAACCGCGCCCGCCGTCATACAAACGCCCAGCGCAAGGCGGCGCCAACGAGGCGAAGCTTGTTGACGCCGACGCGCCGACGCGGCGGCGCAAAGCCGCGCCGTTCGAGCCGTTGCAAAACATCGGCATAAGCGCTCGCCATCAGACGCGGCGCCTTGACCGCAGCGCGCGGCGCGCGATCCATGATGGCGCGCGCCTGTTCGAAATGTTCGCGCGCTTCAGCGACGACGCTCCGACAGGCTGTCGCAAGCGCTGGATGGGCGAGAACGGCGCGCGGCGAGAAATCGGCCATGCCGGCGTTCGCCAGCGCTTCACGCGGGAGGTAGAGCCGGCCGTTCTGCGCATCCTCGTCGAGGTCGCGCAGAATATTCGTCAATTGCAGGGCCCGCCCCAGATGATAGGCGAGCGGCTCGCCCTCTGCGCGCTGCAGACCGAAGATAGGCGTCGAGAGGCGGCCCACGGCGCTGGCGACGCGATCGCAATAGAGGTCGAGCGTCGCATGCGAGGGCGCGACGACCGGGCCGTGCAAGTCCATTTCCATGCCGTCGATCACGGCGAGAAAATCCTCGCTGCGCAAACCGTACCGCGCGACGTGGGGCGCCAGAAACGCCGCCCGGCCCGCGTCCGCGCCGCCGTAGAGCGCCTGGACGTCCTTGCGCCATGCGTTCATTTCGGCCTGTGGATCGGCGACGCCGGCATCGCCGTCGGCAATATCGTCGACGATGCGACAGAAGGCGTAGACATCATACATTGCAGCGCGCTTGTCGGCGGGCAGAATGCGCATGCCTGCGTAGAAGGACGAGCCGGCGGCTTTGCGAGCGCTGTCGTTCATGCAGCGCCCCCCGCCGGCGCCGCGCGACGCACCAGGGTCGCCAATGCGGCCGTCGCGCAGGACAGCACGAACGAAGCCTTCGACGCATGCACGTTTTGCGACAACGGATCGCGCGTCAGCAGCCCTTGGTTCAGGCGTTCCGCCAGTTTCTGGATGGCGGCCACATTCATCGCAAGGCGCAGGTCGCGCACCTGCCGCGGAAAGATCGCGCTCTGCGCGAGCAGGTCTTGCGTGCGCTGCGCCAGTTCGGCGAGCGCCGCGCGCAACGGCGCCGGCGCCGCGGGCTGCGCCAGCATGGCCACATCGGCGCCATGACGCAGCAGCGTTTCCTCCGGCAGATAGACGCGGCCAAGGGTGCGATAGTCCTTGCCGCAATCCTGCAGGTGATTGATGATTTGCAGCGCTGCGCAAAGCGCATCGTTCGCCGGCCAGGCGTTCTGGCTTTCGCCATGCAGGTCGAGCACGAACCGTCCCACGGGCATTGCAGACAGACGACAGTAATCGATGAGATCGTCGAAATCGCGATACCGGTTCTTGGTCACATCGAGCCGGAAAGCGTCGAGCAGATCGAGCGCATGGCGCGGCGACAGATTGCGTTCGGCGAGGCTTTGCTTCAGCGGCAGCGCCACCGGGTGACCGGCTCCCTCGCCCGTCAGCGCATCGGCGAGTTGATCGAGCAGCGCCAGTTTCTCTTGCGGCGCCAGCGTTGGATTGTCGGCCACGTCATCGCCGGCGCGCACGAAATTGTAGAAGGCCATGACAGCGGGGCGATATTGCGCGCGCAACAAGGCGGCGACCGGAAAATTTTCGTCTTTCGCGCCTTTGCCGGACGCTGCGGCTGCGATTGCGTTGGCGGCGTCCGTCATCGCATAGCGCTTTCTGCATCGGCCTGATAGCGGCCTTTCCACGCGCCGCCCTGACCGCGCCAGTGCCGCCACGCCGATTCCAATGTGAAGCCCATGAAGATTGCCGCAACGAGCGGCAAGGCGACGCCGCGCCACGCGGAAAGCCCGTAAAAGCGCAGGATCGGGCGAAAGGAAAGCGCCATCAGGGCGAAAGCGAGCGCGGCCGGAAAACCGACGAATGTGTCGGGGTGAAAGGCCAGCGCGGGAGCCGCCAGAAAGGTCATGGCCATGCCGAGCGTCGCGCCCGTCAGGCGCAGCGGCGAATAACGCAATTGCGCATAGGCCGAACGCGTGACCATGTTGCGAATGTCGGAAAAACGCGGGTAGGGCCGCAGGCTTTTCACACGCTGCGTGAGGCCGAGCCAGACGGGTCCGACTTTCTTCATCGCGGCGCCGAGCGCGCAATCGTCGATGAGCGCGGCGCGTATGACCTCGAGCCCGCCGGCGCGCGCCAAGGCGTCGCGTTGCGCCAGCATGCATCCGCCTGCGGCCGCCGCAGCGCTGCGCGCGGGATCGTTGACCCATGCGAAAGGGTACAGCATGTCGAAGAAATAGATGAAGGCGGGAACAAGCGCGCGTTCGGCGGCGCTGTCGCAGGCAAGCTTCGCCATCAGCGAAACAAGAACGCGGCCCTCGCGCTGCGCGCAGCCAAGCAGGCGCGCCAGCACATCTGGCTCATGCGCGATGTCGGCGTCAGTGAACAGAATATAATCGGGTTTGACGCCATCGCGCGCCTCGACATGAGCAAGGCCTGCGCGCATGGCGTTGAGCTTGCCGGTCCAGCCGGGCGGGGGGTCGCCCGCGCGCAGCACGGTCAGGCGCGCGGCTTGCCCGATGGCTTCCGCCGCCTGACGCGCCAATGCGCCTGTGCCGTCCGAACTCTGGTCGTCGACGAGCACGACGTCGAAACGCGCGCCGCATTGCTGCTGCAGCAGGCTCGTCACGCAGCGAGCGATGGTTTCGGCTTCATCGCGCGCCGGCACGATGGCGGTGGCCGTGATGGATGCGGCTGCAGCGGGGGACAGCGGGGCAAGATCGTCGTCGCGCTCGCGCATGCGCCAGAAAAATCCGCGCGCGAAAATCATGGTCAGCCAGATGGCGAGCGCGACGATGGCCATAAGCTGCGCAAGCATCGTCATGCGGCGCATCCGAATGCGGCGGAATGGATTTTGCGGCGATCGGACATCAGACGTTATTCATTCCAGGCGTTTCAGCGCATATCCGCTTTTGCAAGCAAGGCGGCGATCGAGCGGCTCGCGCGGGCGGCGCTTCTTCGGGCATGTATTGCTTCGTCGCTGCGCTCCCCCGAAGGCCATGCGGCGAAGGCGGCTGTTTAGCCGCTGCGCCCTAGATTTTAAAGCCCGCCAGCAAGCCGCGCAAAGCGGCGACGAAAGCCAGCGGCTGGTCCACCATCACATGGTGATCGGCGTCCGGTATATCGAGCGCCACGGAGCCCGGCGGCAATTGCGTCAGCATGAAGGCCGAATCCTCGGCGTGCATCAGGGCCGAACGACCGCCGCGCACGATGGCGACGGGGCTGCCGATGCGCGGCAGCGTGGGCGTCAGATCGGGAATGGTCAGATTGGACCACAGAAACGGGTCGAAAACCCAGGTCCAGCCCTCGCCCTGGCCATCGACGCGCGGCGCCTGTTTGAGGCCCTGCCGGGCGATCAGGTCGGCGATGAAAAGATTGTCGCAGGTCTGCAGCGGGGCGAAACGGAAATGGCTCAGCGCTTCGGGCAGCGTCGGGTAGACGCGGTGGGGCCGCAATTCGCGGCGGCGCTGCGGCTCTTTCTCGCGCTCCTTGCGGCGCTGTTCGCGGCGTTCCGGGCTAAAAAAAGGCGAATCCACCAAAACGACGCCGCGCAGCGCGCCGGGATGCGACGCGGCCATTTCGGCGAGGGGAAACGAACCGAAGGAATGGCCGACGCCAACTGGTTTGACCGGCCCCTGGGTCAGGCCGCCGGCCTCCATCACGCGATAGGCTTCGTGCGCAAAATGTTCGAGCGAATAATCCTTGCGCCAGTCAGACCCGCCCATGCCGGACCAGGATAGCGCAGCGACGCGATAGTCGGCCGCGAAAAACGGCGCGATGAAACGCCACCAGCCCGCATGCGCGCCATTGCCATGCAAGAGCAGCAATCCCGGCTTGCCGACATCACCCCACAGCAACGTCTCGATTCCGACGCCGTCCACGACGATGCGCCGTTCCTCCGGTTCAATCGCCAGCGCCGCCTCGAACCAGCGCGGCGCCGGCGGGCGCGCGCCGCCGAAAGCCGCCAGCGGGGCGTGCAAGGCGGGATTTTTGGCGGGTTTGTTGGCGGGATTTCCCGCTTGCGTTTCGCTCATGCGCGCCGTGCAATGGCGCTGGCGGACCAGCGGCCTTTCGGGGGTTTTCTCATGGCCCGAGTATGATTAGATTGTCGGACAATTTGCAAGTTGCGGGAGACAGACATGAGAGCCATTCACAGCCGCGTGGTCGGCGGGCCTGAAACGCTGGCGCTGGTGGAAAATGCGCCGGACCCGCAGCCCAAGGCCGGCGAAGTCGTGCTCGACATCAAGGCCTGCGGCGTCAATTACCCGGATTCGCTGATCATTCAGGACCGCTATCAGTTCAAGGCGGAGCGGCCGTTTTCGCCGGGCGGCGAGGTTGCGGGCGTCGTCAGCGCGCTTGGCGCCGGCGTGACGAGCCTGAAAGTCGGCGATCGCGTGCTCGGCTCGTGCGGCTGGGGCGGCATGGCCGAGAAGATTGCGCTCGCCGCCGACCGCTGCATGAAAATTCCCGACGCCATGCCGTTCGACGAAGCCTCCGCTTTCGTCCTGACCTATGGCACATCCTATTACGCGCTCAAGGATCGCGCGCATTTGAAGGCAGGCGAAACGCTGCTGGTGCTGGGCGCGGCGGGCGGCGTGGGCATTGCAACGGTCGAGCTCGGCCGCGCGATGGGCGCGCATGTCGTGGGCGCCGTGTCCAGCGCGGAAAAGGCCGATTTCGTCAAATCCAAGGGCGCCGACAGCGTTATCGTCTATCCCGCCGGCCCGTTCGACAAGGAAGGGCAGAAAGCGCTCGCGGACCTGTTCAAACAGGCTGTCGGCAAGCATGGCGCCAATGTCATCTACGATCCTGTCGGCGGCGATTACACCGAAGCGGCATTGCGCTCCATCGCCTGGGAGGGGCGCTTTCTGGTGATCGGTTTTCCGGCCGGCATTCCAAAACTTCCGCTCAACCTGACGCTGCTGAAAGGCTGCGACGTCGTCGGCGTTTTCTGGGGCGATGCGGTGCGGCGCGACCCTGCCGGGCATGTCGAGAACATGCGGCAGATGTTTGAAATGTACAAAGCTGGAAAAATCCGGCCCACCGTGTCGGAGCGCTTTCCGCTCGAGCGCGCAGCCGACGCCATTGCGTGGCTCACGAGCCGCAAGGCGATGGGCAAAGTCGTCGTGACGATGGAGTGAGGCGATGGATCAACTCGACGCTTTTCGAGCGGAAACGCGCGCATGGCTTGAAGCCAATTGTCCGGCCGAAATGCGCAAGCCTTTCGAGGACGAAGAAGCCGAACGCTGCTGGGGCGGCCGCAATTTCAAGTTTTTCAGCGAGGCGCAGCGCGTGTGGCTGGAGCGCATGGCCGCGCGCGGATGGACGGCGCCGGACTGGCCGAGCGATTATGGCGGCGGGGGCCTCTCCAAGGCGCAAACGATCGTGCTGCGGCAGGAAATGCGCGCGCTCGGTTGCCGCTCGCCGCTGGATTCTTTCGGCATCTGGATGCTGGGGCCGGCCCTGCTGAAATATGGCAGCGAGGCGCAGAAACGCGAGCATCTGCCCAGGATCGTGCGCGGCGAAATCCGCTGGTGCCAGGGCTATTCCGAGCCCGGCGCCGGGTCGGACCTTGCTTCCCTGCAGACGAAGGCGGAGGACAAGGGCGATCATTTTCTCGTCAACGGGCAGAAGGTCTGGACGTCCTACGCAGACAAGGCCGACTGGATTTTCTGCCTTGTGCGCACCGATTTTCAGGCCAAGAAGCACGAAGGCATCAGCTTCCTTCTGTTCGATATGACGACGCCCGGCGTCACAACGCGGCCGATCCTGCTCATTTCCGGAAAATCGCCGTTTTGCGAGACGTTTTTCGACGACGTGAAGGTTCCCAAGGACAATCTTGTGGGCGTCGAGAACAAGGGCTGGGAAATCGCCAAATATCTGCTCACCCACGAGCGCGACATGATCGGGGGCATGGGCCTGGTTGGCGGCGGGCGTTCGCTTGGCGAAATCGCAGCGCAATCCATCGGCCTTGAAAACGGCATGCTCGCCGATCCGATTCTGCGCGGCGATATTGCGCGGCTGGAAGCCGATACATGGGCGTTCCAGATTGCGATGGAGCGCGCGGGCGATCTCGCCAAGGCGAAGCAGGCCCACCCCGCTTATTCTTCGTTCCTGAAATATTACGGGACGGAGCTGAACAAGCGGCGCCACGAACTCACGATGAGCGCGCTTGGCGCGGACGGACTCGAATGGGAGGGCGCGCGCTCGCAGGACGGCGAGGCTGCGCGCGCGTGGCTGCGCACCAAGGCCAATTCGATCGAGGGCGGCACAAGCGAAGTGCAGCTCAACATCATCGCCAAACGAATTCTGGATTTGCCCGGCGCCTGACGCCGCTTTGCGAGATTTGCCCATGGCCCTGGTTCTGACGGAAGAACAAAATCTGCTGCGCGATTCCGCGCGCGGCTTCATCGCCGACAAGGCGCCCGTCGCGCATTTGCGCCATTTGCGCGATACGCGCGATGCGACCGGCTTCTCTCGCGACCTGTGGCGCGAATTCGCCGATATGGGCTTTGCGGGCGTGATCGCGCCGGAGGCGCAGGGCGGCCTCGGCCTTGGCCCCGTCGAGGCAGGCGTGATCATGGAGGAGATCGGCCGAAATCTGACGCCATCGCCGTTTTTTGCAACAGCGCTGGTCGGCGCGAGCGCGCTCAAGGCGGCTGGCGGCCCGCGCGCCGAAGCGCTGCTTGCAAAAATTGCGAGCGGCGACCTTTTGCTGGCGTTGGCGGTCGACGAGGGCGCCAAACATCGGCCCGGCGCGATGACGACGCAGGCGCAACGCTCGGGCAATGGCTTCGTTCTGAATGGAGCAAAAAGCTTCGTCGTCGACGGGCATGCAGCCGATCTTCTGCTGGTGGCCGCCCGTCTCGGCGATACGGTGGATGTCTTCATGGTCGATCCGAAGGCGGCGGGCGTTTCGGTCGAGCGAACGATCATGACCGATGCGCATAATGCTGCGCGCGTAACGCTCGACAATGTTGCGCTGGACGCCGACGCGGCGCTTGGCGCTGGCGAGCGCGGCGCGGCGATTCTCGAAACAGCGCTCAATGTCGGCCGCGCCGGTTCGGCGGCGGAACTGTGCGGCGTTGGCGCGGAAGCTTTTGCGCGCACCACCGCTTATCTGAAAGAGCGTAAGCAGTTCGGCAGGCTGATCGGCGAATTTCAGGCCTTGCAGCATCGCGCGGCGCATCTTTATTGCGAGCTTGAAATTGCGCAGGCCGTAACGCTGAAAGCGCTGCAGGCGCTGGCGGCGGCGCCCGACAAGGCCGGCCCGCTCGTCTCGCTCGCCAAGGCGCGCGCCTGCGCTGCGGCTGATCTGGCGGTGCGTGAAGCCGTGCAGATGCATGGCGGCATCGGCATGACGGACGCCGTCGATATCGGTCTTTTCATGAAGCGCGCGCGCGTTGCGCAGGAACTATTCGGCGACGAACGTTTCCATGCCGATCGGCTGGCGCGGCTGCGTGGTTATTGACATGCGTGAGACGCGTTTCTGGTGGATCCGACATGCGCCCGTGCCTGATGGCGGACGCATATACGGACAGCGCGATCTGCCGTGCGATTGTTCCGATCGCGAAACTTTCGCCGCGCTGGCGCGCGTTCTGCCGCGCGGCGCAGTGTGGGCCACCAGCAACCTGCTGCGCGCAAAACAGACGGCTCAGGCGATTTGGGAAGCAGGCTACGGCTTTCCGGAAGCGATCGAACTTGCAGACCTCGCCGAGCAGCATCTTGGCGACTGGCAAGGGCTCGACCGCGCCGAATTTTATGCGGCCAGACCGCAGCGTGTCATTGCGCACTGGTTCGCCGAGCCGCATGAGCGCGCGCCGGGGGGCGAGAGTTTCAACGATATGGCTGCGCGCACGCGCACGGGCGTCGACAAACTGCTGAAGCAGCATGGCGGCGGCGACATTGTCGTTGTCGCGCATGGCGGCGTCATTCGCGCGGCGATCGGCATTGCGCTCGATTTGCCGCCTCACAAGATGCTGGCTTTTGCGACCGACAATTGCGCGCTGACGCGTCTCGACCATATCGAGACCGCCAGCGAAAGCGGCTGGCGCGTCGCGTTCATAAACTGGCGCATGCGTTCGGGCGAATCCGGCCCGCTCGCCTAGAGCGCGCGACGCTCCGCGCGCGGGACGCAATTCTGAAAGCGCTAATCCACCGCCGCATAGACGAGCGAGCGAAACAGCATGCGGTAATAATCGCGCTGTCCTGGCGCCTGGATGAGCAGGAGCCCGAACAGATCTTCTTCAGGGTCGATCCAGAATGTCGTTCCGGCGATGCCGCCCCAGAAGAACAGGCCGGGCGAACCCGGCGTCGCGGCGATGCCCGGCTCGAGCCGCACCGCATAGCCGAGGCCGAAGCCGTGACCGGGCGGGAGGAGATCGTTCGCGCCGATCGAGACGTGCGGGCCCAGATGATCGCTCGCCATGAATTCGAGCGTCTTGCGGCCGAGCAGGCGTGTTTTCCCCAAAGAGCCGCCGTTGACGAGCGCCATGCAGAAACGCGCATAATCCTGCGCCGTCGACACGAGCCCGCCGCCGCCCGATTCAAATGGCGCGATTTTGGCGGCGTTGAACAATTTCACCGGCGCGCCTGTTTCGGGATCGGTGGGGAATGGTTCGGCGATACGGCTCTCGCGCGCGCCGGCGGCGTGAAAGCCCGTGTCCTTCATGTCGAGCGGATCGAAAACGCGCGCGCGCAGCGCCTCGCCCAGCGTCTGTCCCGTGACGATTTCGACAACGGCGCCGAGCACGTCGGTCGAGCGCCCGTAATCCCACTGCACGCCAGGATGGTTGAGCAGCGGGAGTTTCGCGATTGCTTCGGCCTGATCGGCGTTGGTCTGGTCCGGCCGGGCAAGTTTGGCCTGCGCATAGAGACGCTGCACAGGATGGTCGCCGAGAAAGTCGTAGGTGATGCCCGATGTATGGCGCAGCAGATCGTGCAGGAGAATGGCGCGGCGCGGCGGCTCGAGCGCCAATTCGCCGTCGCGGACAACGCCAACCTTCGTATCGGCAAATGCGGGAATGTATTTCGAGAGCGGATCGGCGAGCTGCAACCGGCCCTCTTCAGCCAGTTGCATGACGACCGTCGAGACGATGGGTTTGGTCATGGAGAAGATGCGGAAGATCGCATCTTTCTCCATGGCGTCGGACGCAGCGGGGCTGCGTTTGCCGAAGCTCTCGAAATAGCCGATGCGGCCGCCGCGCGCGATCATGGCGACGGCGCCGGGCAAACGGCCGGCGTCGATCTCGCGTTCAAGCGCGGCGGAAAGGCGTTTCAGGGCTTTTTTATCGAGGCCGATCTTCTCGGGTTTTTCATGTTCGAGTTTGTCGTGACTCATCG
>JAGWTA010000008.1 GCA_028869185.1 Hyphomicrobiales bacterium | reverse complement strand
CCCGCCGCCATCCGCGCCGGATTTGATCTGGTTGATGCAGCCGGCGGGCGGCTGACGCTCGTCGAAGCGCGTTTCGGCGATATGGAGCGTGAATTGCGCGCGCTCGGGGTTGAGCGCGTCGACGGCGTCGCGCTCGATATCGGTGTGTCATCAATGCAGTTCGACGAGGCTACGCGCGGATTCTCGTTTCGCTTCGACGGCCCCCTCGACATGCGCATGAGCGGGCAAGGGCGCAGCGCCGCCGATCTCGTCAATACGCTCGATGAAGAGGCGCTCGCCAATATTCTCTATTATTTCGGCGAGGAGCGCGCGTCGCGCCGCATCGCGCGCGCTCTTGCGCATGCGCGCCGCAGCGGGCCCATCGAATCGACCGCGGCGCTCGCCGCGCTCGTGCAGCAGGCCATTCCAGGCAAGCCGGGCGAGATTCATCCGGCGACGCGCACATTTCAGGCGCTGCGTATCGCGGTGAACGACGAGTTGGGAGAGTTGGCGCGCGCGCTTGCGGGCGCAGAAGCAATGCTATGCGAAGGCGGACGCCTCGCTGTCGTCACTTTCCATTCGCTCGAAGATCGCATCGTGAAGCGTTTCCTTGCGGGCCGTTCCGGACGCGGGGCGGCGCGCTCGCGGCTCCTGCCGGGCGAGCCTATTCCGCCAGCGCCGACATTCGCGCTCGCCGGCGAGCAGGCGATTGCGCCAACGTCAGAGGAATGCGCGCAAAACCCGCGCGCGCGCTCTGCAAAACTGCGCGCGGCAGCGCGCACGGGCGCGCCGGCGCGCGGGCTCGACGAAGATATCGCGCGGCTCGCCAGCCTGCCCGCGCAGAAACCCAAAGGCCGCTGACGATGCTGCGTTTTCTCAATGTCATCGCCACGTTCGCGCTGATCGGGTCTGCGGTTTACGCCTACACGATCAAATACCAGACGATGTATCGCGCCGAGCAGATCGCGAAGATGAAAAGCGAAATCAAGTCTGAACAAGACGCGATGGCGATCCTTCGCGCCGAATGGGCGCATCAGGTGCGCCCGGACCGCATTCAGCCTTTGGCGGAAAAATTTCTGACGATGCAGCAGACCAAGCCTATCGACATCACGACGATCGCTGCTCTGCCCGAGCGCGGCCCGAAAGCCGATCTGATCGGCCGCGAATTGCAATCGCTTGGCCTTGAGGAACCCACCAATACGCCGGCTGTTCGCGCCAATACGCAGACGACGCCGGCGAGCAAGGCGCCGCGATGAACCAGACAGACCACGATCCGTTGCAACATCAGGATTTGCAACAACCAGAACAGCCGGCGCCCGCCGAACCTGCGAGGCCTGCGAAGATGCGCGCGCTCGCCTGGCTGCGGGGGCAATCGAAAGATATGTTTTCGACATCGCTGTCGAAAAGCGACCGGCGCATTCGCGTTGTGGCGCTCGGTTTTGCCGCTATCTATCTGTTGATCGCCGGCAAGCTCGTCTGGCTGGGGATGAAGCCGGAGCCGCAGGGCATGCGTTCGGCCGCCGTGGAAGCGGCCGCCGCTGCGCGCCCGAACATGCTCGACCGCAACGGCGAAGTGATGGCGACCGACGTCAAGACGATGTCCGTCTTCGCCGAGCCGCGCAACATTCTCGACAAGGACGAGGCGACCGAACTGTTGACCGCCGTCCTGCCCGGACTCGACGCGCGGGAATTGCGCGAAAAGCTCGCCTCGCGCAAAGGCTTTGTGTGGGTGAAGCGCGAAGTCACGCCCAAGCAGCGCGAGGAAGTCTACAGGCTTGGCCTGCCCGGCGTCGGCTTCTGGCCCGATTCAAAACGCGTCTATCCCAACGGCCCCATCGGCGCGCATATTCTTGGCGCGACCAATCTCGACAATATCGGCATCGCCGGCATGGAGAAATATCTCGACGGCCAGGGGCTGGCGGGTCTGCGCGGCATGGGTTTCAACCTGTCGGCCGAAAATCTCAACCCGGTCACCCTGTCTCTCGACTTGCGCGCCACAGCCGCCGTGCGCGACGAACTGAAAAAGGGCATGGAGCATTTCCGCGCCAAGGCTGCGGCTTCCGCAATTCTGGACGTGAATACGGGCGAAGTCATCGCGCTTGTGTCGCTGCCCGACTTCGATCCGAACAATCCGAAGGACGCGCTCGACCCCGACCACATCAACCGCATGAATGTCGGCGTCTACGAAATGGGCTCGACATTCAAGGCGCTGACCATCGCCATGGCGCTGGATGCCGGAAAAGTTTCGCTCAACTCCTTCATCGACGCGCGTCAGGCGTTGCATTTCGGACGTTTCGCCATTCATGATTATCATGCTCAACATCGCGCGTTGAGCGTGCCGGAAGTCTTCACGTATTCCTCGAACATCGGCACGGCGCGCATGGCGCTGATGGTTGGCGTCGAAGGCCATAAAGCCTTTCTGCGCAAGGCTGGTCAGCTGGACCGCATGCGTACGGAATTGCCGGAGACCGCGGAGCCGATCGTGCCCAAGAACTGGGGCGAATTGAACACGATGACCATCGCCTTCGGCCACGGCCTGGCCGTTGCGCCGCTGCAGGCCATGATGGCTGTCAGCGCGATGATGAACGGCGGCTACCTCATCAAGCCAACCTTTCTGAAGCGCAGCGAGCAGGACGCCAAGAAGGACGCCATTCGCATCATCAAGCCGGAGACCAGCGAGGCGATGCGCTATCTCATGCGCCTGAATGCCGAGGTTGGCAGCGCGCGCAAGGCCAATGTCGCGGGCTATTTCGTCGGCGGCAAAACCGGCACGGCCGAAAAAGTCATCGGCGGTCGCTACGCCAAGAATCGTCTGTTCACGACATTCATGGCGCTGATGCCGGCAGACAAGCCGAAATATCTCGTTGCGACGGTGATGGACGAACCGCAGGCCGCGCCGGAGACGCATGGCTATGCGACGGCGGCGTGGAACTCGGGCGTCGTGACTGGCGCGATCATCGAACGCGTGGGGCCGCTGCTTGGCCTGCCGCCGCGTTTCAAATTGCCCGATACGCCTTTCCCGCTGCTCGCGCGGCTCTATCCCAAAGCAAACGTTCCGCAATTCTCCAGAGGCGAGGAGTGATGCGTCTCGGCGAAATCTTTCCTGACGCGCGTCTTGCGCCTGCGGATGCAGCGCGCGAGATCGCGTCCCTGTGTTCCGACAGCCGCAAGGTCAGGGCCGGCGCGCTATTTTTCGCCGTGCCGGGAACGCATGCGGATGGATTGCGCTTTGCGCCGGGCGCGGTCGCGCAAGGCGCCGTCGCGATTGTCGCGGCGCAAAAGCCAGTGCGCGATTTTGGCGTTCCCGTTATCGTTGTTTCCGATATGCGCGCGACGCTCAGCCAGACTGCGGCGCGCTTTTATCGCGCGCAGCCGCGCGTCATCGCCGCTGTGACCGGCACCAGCGGCAAGACATCCGTTGCGGCTTTCCTGCGTCAGATCTGGCTTGCGTGCGGACGGCCCGCTGCCTCGCTCGGCACGATCGGCGTCGTCTCGCCGTCGGGCGATGTCTACGGCTCGCTGACGACGCCCGACCCGATCACGCTGCACGAAACACTCGCGCGACTTGCGGGCGAGGGCGTAACGCATCTGGCGATGGAGGCATCCTCGCACGGTCTCGATCAGCGCCGGCTTGATGGCGTTCGGCTGGCGGCCGGCGCTTTCACGAACCTGTCGCGCGATCACCTCGATTATCATCGCGATCTCGACGATTACCTGGCCGCGAAAATGCGTCTGTTCGAGACGTTGCTGCAACCGGGGCAGCCCGCTGTCGTCGACGCCGATTCGGATGTCGCCGAAAAGGTCGCGGCGGCCGCAAAAAAACGCGGTCTCGCATTGTTGGGCGTCGGACGCACCGGCGCCTACATCACCTTGCGGGAGCGCCGCGCTGAGGGTTTCGCTACGGCCTTGACGCTGACGCATGCCGGGCAGACCTACAAGGCGCTTCTGCCGCTCGCGGGCGAATTCCAGACATCGAATGCGCTCGTGGCGGCCGGGCTGGCGCTGGCGACCGGAGAGCAGCCAGAAGCTGTGTTTGCGGCGCTCGAACAGCTGCAAGGCGCGCCGGGACGGCTTGAAATGGTGGGAACGCGCCATGGGGCGGCGGCCTTTGTGGATTATGCGCACAAGCCGGCGGCGCTCGAAACGGCCATTGCCGCGCTGCGTCCCTTTACGGCGGGCAAGATGATCGTGGTGTTTGGCTGTGGCGGCGATCGCGATGCGGGCAAAAGGCCGATCATGGGCGAGATTGCCGCGCGCAATGCCGAAATCACCATCATTACCGACGATAATCCGCGCAGCGAGCAGCCTGCAGCGATTCGCGCAGCCATCTTGCAAGGCGCTCACGCTGTTCGCGATGCGGATGTGCGCGAAATAGGCGATCGCGCCGCTGCGATTGCGGCTGGCGTCGCGCTGATGCAAAGGGGCGATGTTCTGCTTGTTGCGGGCAAAGGCCATGAAACCGGCCAAATTGTCGGTTCCCAGACATTGCCGTTTTCAGATCACGATTGCCTGCGCGCCGCGCTTGCCAGAGGAGACGCATGATGGATGGCAAGCTGTGGAGCGGATTGGGCGTTGTCGCCCCGCTCGGCGCGCGTGTCAGCGGGGCCGTGCCGGACCGCATTGGCGGTGTTTCCATCGACACGCGCACGCTGAAGGAAAGCGATCTCTTCGTCGCCATCAAGGGCGACAATTCCAACGGTCACGATTACGTCGCCAATGCTTTCGTCAAGGGGGCCGCCGCCGCTGTGGTCGACGAAGCGCATGCCGATGCGCTGATCGGGCTTGGTTCGCTTTACATCGTGAAAGATACGCTGAAGGCGCTCGAAGGGCTCGGTCGCGCCGCCCGCGCGCGCACCAACGGCCGGATCGTCGCCGTGACGGGATCTGTCGGCAAGACAACCACCAAAGAAGCCTTGCGCACCGTTCTGTCGCAATTTGGCGCGACGCACGCCGCCTCCGCTTCCTACAACAACCACTGGGGCGTGCCGCTCACTTTGGCGCGCATGCCGCAGGAAACACGCTTTGGCGTTTTCGAGATCGGCATGAACCATGCCGGCGAAATCACGCAACTCGTCGATATGGTCAAACCGCATGTCGCAATCGTTACGCGCGTCGCGCCGGTGCATCTTGAGCATTTCGCATCGGTCGACGACATTGCGCGCGCCAAATCGGAAATTTTTGGCGGCGTTGAAAAAGGCGGCGTCGCCATCCTCAATCGCGACGATGCGCAATTCAGCTTGCTGCGGGACGCCGCCGCAAAATCGCTCGCGCGTTTCGTTCTTTCCTTCGGCGAAAGCCCGTCGGCGGACGCCAAACTTTTGTCTTGCGAGATCGTCGGCGACACGACGCGCGTGGCTGCTGACATTATCGGCAAACGCATCCTCTACACGATCGGCGCGCCGGGCCGCCACATTGCCATGAACTCGCTGGCGGTCCTTCTGGCGGCGCGCGCGCTCGGTGCGGCCGACTTCGAAGCCGCTGCCGAAGCGCTTGCGCAGTTCAAACCCGCAAGCGGGCGCGGCCGGCGCGAAACGTTGAACACCGCCAATGGCGCCTTCACGCTGATCGACGAAAGCTACAACGCCAATCCCGTTTCGATGCGCGCTGCGCTCGATCTGCTCGGCGCGGCCAAAGGCGAACGGCGCGTTGCCGTGCTCGGCGACATGCTCGAGCTTGGCGGTCAGGCGCGCGACCTGCACGCTGCGATTGCGCAGGATGTTGCGCGCAACGAAATCGACCTTGTCTTTGCCGCCGGCCCGTTGATGTCGGCGCTGTACGACGATCTGCCGCCAGAGCGGCGCGGCGCTTATGCGCGCACCGCCGCCGAACTGGAAGAAAGCGTCGTCCGATCCATCCGCGCAGGCGATGTGGTTATGGTGAAGGGTTCCAACGGCAGTCGCATGGGTCCGCTCGTGGACAGCGTGCGGAAGCATTTTTCAATTTTCGCTCAGGCGCCGGTCCAGGGATAAGAAATCATGTTGAGCTGGCTTGCCGATTTCAGTCATCATTTGAGTGCGCTCAATCTTTTCCGCTACATCACGTTTCGCGCCGGCGGCGCGGCGGCGACCGCGCTTGCTTTCGTGTTTTTCTTCGGACCCGCGATCATCGCCTCGCTACGCATCAAGCAGGGCAAGGGCCAGCCGATCCGCGAGGATGGGCCCCAATCGCATCTGTTGACGAAAAAGGGCACGCCGACGATGGGCGGGCTTATGATCCTCTCCGGGCTTCTGGTCTCCACGTTGTTGTGGGCGAATCTGAAGAACCCTTATGTCTGGATCGTCTTGCTGGTGACGACGGGGTTCGGCCTGATCGGTTTCTATGATGATTATCTCAAGGTGACGAAGCAGTCGCACAAGGGATTCTCGTCCAGGGCGCGGCTCGGCCTTGAGTTTTTGATCGCCTCGCTCGCCTGTTTCGCCATCATGCGCGTTGGTTCGGCGAACGCCACGATGCTGGCGCTGCCGTTCGACAAGGGGTTTGCTTTCAATCTCGGCTATTTCTTCATCGTCTTCGGCGCCTTCGTCATCGTGGCGGCCGGAAATTCGGTCAATCTGACGGACGGGCTCGACGGCCTGGCCATCGTTCCGGTGATGATTGCCGCTGGGACATTCGCACTGATCGCCTATCTTGTCGGCCACGCTCTGTTTTCGGCCTATCTCGGGGTGAATTTCGTCGCTGGAGCCGGCGAATTGATGGTGGTTTGCGCTGCGTTGATCGGCGCTGGCCTCGGTTTTCTTTGGTTCAATGCGCCCCCTGCGCAAATCTTCATGGGCGATACGGGATCGCTCGCGCTTGGCGGATTGCTCGGCACTGTCGCGGTGGCCATCAAGCATGAGATCGTGTTGTTGATCGTTGGCGGGCTTTTCGTCGTGGAAGCTCTGTCGGTGATCGTCCAGGTGACGTCGTTCAAACTCACGGGGCGACGCGTTTTCAAAATGGCGCCCATCCATCATCATTTTGAACAGATCGGATGGTCGGAGCCGCAAATCGTCGTGCGCTTCTGGATCGTTTCGTTCGTGCTCGCTCTCATTGGCCTGTCGACGCTGAAGGTGCGCTGATGATTCCCGCGACGACATTCAAGGGAAAAATGGTTGCGCTGTTTGGGCTCGGCGGCTCCGGGCTCGTCACAGCCAAAGCGCTGATGGCCGGCGGCGCAGACGTGACGGCTTGGGACGATAACGAAAAGTCGGTGGCCAACGCGCGCGCGGAAGGCGTTCCCTGTCACGATTTGCGGCAGGCCGATTGGAGCCAGTTCGCTTCTTTCGTCCTTTCGCCCGGCGTGCCTTTGACGCACCCCGAGCCGCATTGGACGGTCAAGATCGCAAAGGCGCATGGCGTCGAAATCATCGGCGATATCGAGATTTTCTGCCGCGAACGCCGGTTGCTGAAGCAGAAGACGCCATTCGTCGCGATCACCGGCACCAATGGAAAATCGACGACGACGGCGTTGATCGCCCATCTTTACCGGACGCTCGGCTTTCAGGTGGAAATGGGCGGCAATATCGGCGTGCCTGTGCTGGCGCTCGCGCCGCCTGCGCCCGAGCGCGTGCATGTCATCGAATTGTCGACGTTCCAGATCGATCTCACGCCGACACTCGACCCTTACATCGGCGTGCTTCTGAATTTGACGCCCGATCATATCGATCGGCACGGAACGATGGAGCGTTACGCGGCGATCAAGGAGCGGATGGTTGCTCAATCCGACATCGCCGTCATTGCGCTCGACGACCCTTATACGTTTGCGATCGCCGAACGGTTGCGCAAGGCGGGCAAGCCGGGGACGAGCGTTTCGATGAACAATCCGGCGATTTCCGACGGTGTGACGATTGACGGCTCGCGACTGGTGCGCAAGGTCGCCGGGCGCGCCATGACGATTGCCGATCTTGCGGGCATCGCTTCGCTACGCGGAAAGCACAATGCGCAGAATGCGGCAGCTGCGGTCGCTGCGCTTGGCGCGCATGGGTTCAATCACGAACTGGTGCAGAAGGGGCTATCGACCTTCCCCGGTCTCGCCCATCGCATGGAACAGGTCGGCAAACGCGGGCGCGTGCTGTTCGTCAACGATTCGAAAGCGACCAATGCCGACGCGGCGGAAAAGGCGCTTATGTCCTTCCGCGATATTTACTGGATTGCGGGCGGCAAGGCGAAAGAAGGCGGCATCGCGCCGCTGAAGCCCCTATTCGACCGCATCGCCAAGGCCTACCTGATCGGCGCCGCGACGGACGATTTTGCAAGAACGCTCGACGGCCTTGTCGCCTATGAGCGCTGCGGGACAATCGACAACGCCGTTGTCGCGGCTGCGCGCGATGCGGCCGCCAGCGCTGCGCCGGAACCGGTCGTGCTGCTGTCGCCCGCCTGCGCCTCCTACGATCAATTCGCCAATTTCGAACAGCGGGGCGAGGCGTTTCGCGCCGCCGTCGCCGCTCTGCCGGGAGCCTGAAGCATGATCTCGCGCGCTGACCGCTCGTTTTTTTCCGACTGGCTCTGGACCGTCGATCGTTTCCTGATCGGCGCTCTGGGTCTGCTGATGATTTTCGGCATTGTGCTCGGCATGGCGGGCTCGCCGCCGGTAGCCGAACGATTGCATCTGTCGACGTTTCACTTCGTCAACAAGCAGGTTGAATATCTTTTGCCGGCCATCGGCGTGCTGCTGGTTGCGTCGTTCCTGTCGCCGCGACAGGTCCGGCGCGCCGCGCTTGCCGTCTTCATCGGCGCAATGGCGCTGATTTTCGCTGCGCTGCTCTTCGGCGCGGAAGTCAAGGGTGCGCGGCGCTGGATTTTCGGCGTGCAGCCGTCGGAATTCGTCAAGCCGGCCTTCGCGGTGCTGGCGGCCTGGGCCTTTTCCGAAGGCGCAAAACGGCGCGACGTGCCAGCCAACTGGCTCGCCATTCTGATTTTGCCTGCGACGGTCGTGCCGCTGATGATGCAGCCCGATTTCGGCCAGACAATGCTTATTTCGCTCGTGTGGGCGGCGCTGTTTTTTATGGCCGGCCTGCATTGGCTGTGGGTTGCGGGCATCGGCGGCGTCGGCGCGACGGCCGTTGCGCTTGCCTATCGGTTCGTTCCGCACGTGCGGGCGCGCATCCTGCGTTTCGTCGAGCCGCAAGCATCGGGCGGCGGCGTCACCGACACGTTTCAGGTCGATACGGCGCGCGATAGTTTCATCGCAGGCGGCTGGTTCGGCAAGGGGCCGGGCGAGGGCACTTTGAAACGCATTCTGCCGGACAGCCACACCGATTTCATATTCGCCGTCACGGGTGAGGAATTCGGCATCATCGCCTGCATCGTGATCGTTTCGCTGTTCGCATTCATCGTGCTGCGCGGCCTTTCGAACGCTTCGCGCAATGACGATCCCTTCTGCCGCTTCGCCGCGGCGGGCCTTACCATGCTGTTTGGCGTGCAAAGCTGCATCAATCTTGCTGTGAACCTGCATCTCATGCCCGCCAAAGGCATGACTTTGCCGTTCATTTCATACGGCGGTTCGTCGTTGATCTCGCTGGCGCTGGGCATGGGCTTTCTCATAGCGGTGACGCGCAAGCGGCCGCGCACGGAAACGCTGCACGACATGGAAGCTGCGCCAGAATCCGCCGGGGCTTGAGGTTATGCAGACAATTTTGCTTGCCGCCGGGGGAACCGGCGGCCATCTTTTTCCGGCCGAAGCGCTGGCGCATGTTCTCATCGCGCGAGGCTATGCGGTCGAGCTTGCGACTGACGACCGCGCCTCGAAATTCGGCGAGAATTTTCCTGCCCGCGCCGTGCACGCCATTCCTTCCGCAACGCCGCGCGGCGGTTCGATCTTGGCCAAGGGCCTTGCTGCGGCCACGCTCGGGCGCGGCGCGCTTGCGGCGCGCGCTTTGCTGAAAAAAATGCGCCCCGCCGTCGTTGTCGGCTTTGGCGGCTATCCCACAGTGCCGCCGCTCGTCGCGGCGACGATGCTGCGCATTCCCACGGTGTTGCACGAGCAAAATGCTGTCATGGGCAAGGCAAATCGCTTTCTTGCCGGGCGTGTCGACCGCATCGCCACGGGCTTTCCGCTGGCGCGCGCAGACGCGGCCATCTTGCGCAAGACGAAATTGACCGGCAATCCGCTGCGACCTGCCGTGCTTGAGGCTTGCAAGACGCCTTTCCCGCATTTCGACGGCGTTTTGAAAGCGCTGGTGACAGGTGGTTCGCAAGGCGCAAAGGTTATGTCCGACGTTGTGCCCGCGGCCGTAGCGCAGCTTTCGCCCGCCGAACGCGCGCGCATTCATCTGACGCAGCAGGCGCGCGGCGAAGACCGCGAACGGGTGCTGAAACAATATGCGGAAATCGGCTTTCCCGCCGATGTGCAGCCTTTCTTCAAGGACCTGCCGGCGCGCATCGCGGCCAGCCATCTGGTCATCGCCCGCTCCGGCGCATCGACGGTCGCCGAACTTGCGGCCATCGGTCGGCCGGCTTTTCTTGTGCCGTTTCCCTTCGCCCTTGATGCCGACCAGGCAGCCAATGCAGCGGAACTCGCGCGCACGGGCGCAGTAGAAGTGGTTGATCAAAAAGACTTCTCGCCCGAGAGGCTGGCTGGGGCGTTGCGCGCCGCGCTCGCTGACCCACAAGGGTTGACGCGCCGCGCGGAAGCCGCAAAAACCGCGGGCATTCTCGACGCCGCCGAGCGTCTGGCCGATCTGGTGACCGGCCTTATCGATTCCAAGGGACAAGCCGCATGAAACTGCCGCGCGAACTCGGACCCATTCATTTCGTCGGCATAGGCGGCATCGGCATGTCCGGCATCGCCGAAGTGCTGATAAACCTTGGTTACAAGGTGCAGGGATCGGACGCCGCCGAAAACGCCAATGTCAAACGCCTGCAGGAAAAGGGCGCCAAGGTTTTCGTCGGCCATTCCGCCGGCAATCTCGGCGAGGCGGGCGTCGTCGTCGTCTCGACCGCGATCAAGCGCGACAATCCGGAACTGGCGGCTGCGCGCGAAAAGCGTTTGCCGGTGGTGCGGCGCGCCGAGATGCTCGCGGAATTGATGCGCCTGAAGCAATGCGTCGCGGTGGCCGGCACACATGGCAAGACGACGACGACATCGCTCGTTGCAACTTTGCTCGACGCGGGCGGCGTCGACCCGACCGTCATCAATGGCGGCATCATCAACGCCTATGGCACCAACGCGCGGCTTGGCGCCGGCGAATGGATGGTGGTGGAAGCCGACGAAAGCGACGGAACTTTTCTGAAACTGCCTGCGGATGTCGCCATCGTCACCAACATCGACCCCGAACATCTCGATCACTTCAAGACGTTCGATGCGATCAAGGAAGCGTTCCGTCAATTCGTCGAAAGCCTGCCGTTCTATGGTTTCGCCGTCATGTGTCTCGATCATACGACGGTGCAGGAACTGGTTGGCAAGATCGAGGACCGCCGCGTCATTACCTACGGCGAAAATCCGCAGGCTGATGTGCGGCTGCTCGATGTCGATCTGACGGGCGGCGTGTCGCGGTTCAATGTGCTCGCGCGCAACCGCAAGAGCGGCGAGGCCCTCTATCTTGAAAATCTCGTGATGCCGATGCCCGGCCATCACAATGCGCTCAACGCTACGGCTGCAATTGCCGTGGCGATGGAGCTTGGCGTCTCCGTCGAACAGATCCGCAAGGCGCTTGCGGGGTTCGGTGGCGTCAAACGCCGGTTTACGCGCACCGGCGAATGGAACGGCGTGCAGATTTTCGACGATTACGGGCACCATCCCGTCGAGATCGCGGCGGTATTGCGCGCCGCGCGCGGCTCGACAAAAGGGCAGGTGATCGCAGTCGTCCAGCCGCACCGCTACAGCCGCCTGCAGTCGCTGTTCGACCAGTTTGCGACTTGCTTCAACGATGCCGACGCCGTCATCGTGGCCGATGTCTATGCGGCCGGCGAACAGCCGATCGAGGGCGTTTCGCGCGACGATCTCGTTGCGGCGATCAAGGCGCACGGCCATCGTCAGGCGATCGCTCTGGCCAAGCCGGACGATCTGCCGAAGCTCGTCCGCGAAATCGCCAAGCCCGGCGATTACGTCGTGTGCCTTGGCGCAGGGTCGATCACGCAATGGGCCTATGCGCTGCCGGCGCAACTTGCAGGCGGCGCGGCGTGAGCTTTCCCGACATTACGGGCGCCATTCGCGCATCGGCGCCGCAATTGCGGGGGCGCCTTTCGGCCAATGAGCCGGTCGCGCCCTTCACATGGTTTCGCGTCGGCGGCCCTGCACAGGTTTTCTTTGCGCCCGCCGACGAGGACGATCTGTCCTATTTCCTCTCGCGGCTCGATCCGGCAATCCCGGTCACGGTCGTCGGGCTTGGCTCCAATCTCATCGTGCGCGACGGCGGCGTGCCGGGCGTTGTGGTGCGACTGGGCGGCAAGGCCTTCGCCGATGTGGTTGTGGAAGACCAGCATCGTTTGCGCGTCGGCGCCGGCGTGCCGGATATGGTGGTGGCGCGGCGCGCCGCTGAACTCGGCATTGATGGGCTCGCCTTTCTGCGTGGCATCCCCGGCGCCATCGGCGGCGCCCTGCGGATGAATGCAGGCGCACATGGCGGGGAAACGAAAGACGTGCTGATCGAGGCGCGTGGCGTCGCGCGCACGGGCGAGCATGTCATTCTCTCCAACGAAGGCTTCGGTTTTTCCTACCGCCATTCATCGGCGCCGCATGATGTGATTTTCACGCAAGCCTTGTTGCAGGGAAGGCCGGGCGACAAGCTGGCGATCGTTGCGGAAATGGACCGCATCACCGCCGCGCGCGAGGCCTCGCAACCAATCCGCGAGAAAACCGGCGGCTCGACCTTCAAGAACCCGCCTGGCGCCAAGGCCTGGCAGCTGGTTGACAAGGCCGGTTGTCGCGGCCTCGTCGTCGGCGACGCGCAAGTGAGCGAGATGCACTGCAACTTTCTTATCAATCGCGGCGCCGCCACAGCGGGCGATATCGAAAATCTCGGCGAGGAAGTTCGCCGCCGCGTGCGCGAGACGTGCGGCGTCGAACTCGAATGGGAAATCAAGCGCATCGGCGTCGGCGCGCGCGCGTGAGCAGGGAGCCGGATCAATGACCAAACATGTCGCGGTGCTGATGGGCGGCTGGGCTTCCGAGCGTCCGGTGTCGCTGCGTTCGGGCGAGGCCTGCGCCAAAGCGCTGGAAGGCGAGGGCTATCGCGTCACGCGCGTCGATGTGGGACGGGACGTCGCCGAGGTTCTGGCGCGTCTGAAGCCCGATGTCGCGTTCAATGCGCTGCATGGACCGGGCGGCGAAGACGGGACCATTCAGGGCGTTCTGGAGGTTTTGCGCATTCCCTACACGCATTCGGGCGTGCTGGCCTCCTCGCTCGCCATGAAGAAAGACACCGCCAAGATCGTATTGGCGGCTGCGGGCGTGCCCGTGCCGGCGGGCCGGACCGTCAGCCGTTTCGAGGCCGCCAAGGCGCATGTTCTGCCCGTTCCCTATGTGCTGAAGCCGATTGCGGAAGGCTCGTCGTTCGGCGTTTTCATCATCAAGGACGGGCGTTCGCATCCGCCACAGGAGTTAACGGCGCCGGGCTGGACCTATGGCGAAAACATGCTCGCCGAAGCCTTTGTGGACGGGCGGGAACTGACCTGCGCCGTCATGGGCGACCGCGCCCTTGGAGTGACTGAAATCAAACCTGTTTCGGAATCTTTCTACGGCTTCGAAGCAAAGTATGGAAAAGGCGGTTCAATTCACGTCGTTCCCGCCGAAATTAAACAAAATATTTACCAAAAGATTCAACATTTGGCAGTCGTGGCGCATAGGGCGCTCGGCTGTCGCGGCGTGAGCCGCACCGACTTTCGATACGACGACCGCCCCGGAGGTACGGGCGAGCTTGTCGCGCTGGAGGTCAATACGCAGCCGGGCATGACGGAAACGTCCCTTGCGCCAGAGTTGGCGGCCCATGCGGGCATTACGTTCGGTGAGCTTGTAAAATGGATGGTGGAGGACGCTTCCTGCGACCGTTGACGGGGCTGTTTGTAGCCCCGTTCGCGCTCGCGCGTTCGCAAGCGCCGCAGGATCATCCGACCGCTCCCGCCAAACTCGTTCCGCCGCGCCGTCGGCGCCGCGCCCGTGGACGCCTGCATCGCGCCGCCCTTCATCCCGCCGCCACGCTCACGCTGCTGGCGGGCGTCCTGTTCAGCGCTGGCGCCTATGGCGCCGTTCGCGGCGGCGCCTATGCGCAATTCATCGAGGAAATCGGCACGCCTGGCGATCTGGCGGCGCGCGCGCTCGGCCTTGGCGTATCGCAGGTGACGATTTCCGGCATCAACGAGTTGAAGGAAATCGAAATCCTCAAACAATCGGGTGTGAAGGCGCGCAATTCGCTGCCCTTTCTCGACGCTTCGATGATCCGCGACCGCCTGCGCGCGCTGCCGCTGGTGCAGGATGCGGACGTGCGCAAGCTCTATCCCAACCGCCTGGCGATCACGATCGTCGAGCGGCAGCCCTATGCTCTGTGGCAGAAGAACGGTGAAGTCGTCGTCGTCGCTGCGGACGGCACGGCGATCGACACAATGCACGACGACCGTTTCGCACGTCTGCCGCTCGTGGTGGGCGAGGGCGCCAATGCGCGCATTCAGGAATATCTCGGCATCGTCGCCGCCGCCGGACCGCTCGCCGAGCGCATCAAGGCCGGCGAACTTATCGCCCAGCGCCGCTGGAGCGTCTATTTCAAGAACGGCGTGGAGGCCAAATTGCCCGAACGCGACCCTGTCGCGGCCATGACAAAGCTTGCGCGTCTGGCGAAGGACGACCGGCTTCTGGAAAAAGACATCCAGTCCGTCGATCTGCGCGTTCCAGACCGTGTCATCGTGCGTCTGACCGAAGAAGCCGCCGCTGCGCGCGCCGAAACAACCTCGAAAATCGCGAAGGGGAAAGTTTGATGTCCGGCCCCGCGCATCTCCCCCGTCTGCGCCCACTGCATTCGCGGAAAAATCCGATCCTTGCCGCGCTCGACGTCGGCACGTCGAAGATTGTTTGTCTGATCGTTCGCCTCGAGCGCGTCGATGCAAAAAATCGCACCGGCTGTCGTATTCTGGGCATCGGTCATCAGCGTTCGCGCGGCGTGAAGGCTGGTCAGATCGTCGATATGGAAGAGGCTGAAACGGCGATCCGGCTCGCGGTTGACGCCGCCGAGCGGATGGCTGGCGTGCAGATCGAGCAGGTTGTCGTCTCGGCTTCCGGCGGTCGCATCGGCTCGCAGCATTTCACGGCGAAAGTCGCCGTCGGCGATCGCACTGTCAGCGAATCCGACATTCATCGCGTGCTCGAGGCCTCGTGCTTGCGCACGGGCGCGCCGGGCCGCGCCGTTCTGCATTCGCTGCCGACCCGCTTCTCGCTCGACAACGCGGACGGCATCGCCGATCCGCGTGGGATGATCGGCGCGGAACTTGGCGCTGACCTGCATGTCGCCAGCTGCGATATTCCGGCCATCCGCAACCTCGCGCTCGCCGTCGAGCGCTGCCATCTGGGCGTCGAGGCTTTCGTCGCGTCGCCCTATGCGTCCGCCTTGTCGACGCTGGCGGAGGACGAGGCCGAAATCGGCGCGACGCTGATGGATTTCGGCGGCGGTTCGACCAGCATCGCGGTGTTTGCGCAAGGCGCGCTGATCCATCTCGATTCCTTCGGCGTCGGCGGCCAGCATGTAACGCTCGACATTGCGCGCGGGCTCAATGTGAAACTGTCAAACGCAGAGCGGCTGAAGACGCTGTATGGCAGCGCGATCGCCTCATCGTCCGACGAGCGCGAAACCGTAGCGATCGAGCCCGTGGGCGAGGAGCGTGGCCAATCGGCGCATGTGCCGCGCTCGCATCTGGTGCGCATCATCCGGCCGCGCGTCGAAGAGATCATGGAGCTGGCGCGCGACCGGCTGCGCGCTGCCGGTTATCCGGCGCATGCGGGCACGCGCCTCGTTCTCACCGGCGGCGCGAGCCAGCTCACCGGTTTGCCCGAAACTGCGCGGCGGATTTTGTCAGGTCAGGCGCGGCTTGGCCGCCCAATGAGCGTTCCCGGCCTGCCGGAATCGGGCAAGAGCCCGGCCTTTTCGGCGGCGGTGGGCCTGCTCGCCTATCCGCAGGTCGCGGACAAAGAGCATTTCGAGCCGAGCCGCGCGCGTCCTGTCTCGAAGCACGGCGAAGGTTACATCGGCCGCGTTGGTCGATGGCTGAAGGAAAGTTTCTAACACGCCGCGCAGCGGCGAACACAACCCGGGGCGAGCGCCTCACATCAGAAGGTCGAAGGCGATGACACTTAATCTCAAAGGTCCGGAACTCCGGGAATTGAAGCCGCGCATCATGGTTTGCGGCGTTGGCGGCGGCGGCTGCAATGCAGTCAACAATATGATTGCGTCGGGCTTGTCGGGCGTCGATTTCATCGTCGCCAATACGGATGCGCAGGCCCTGACCGCCTCGCGCGCCGAACGCATCATTCAGATGGGCCTGCAAGTCACCGAAGGTCTGGGCGCCGGCGCGCAGCCGGAAATCGGCCGCGCCGCCGCTGAAGAAGCAATCGAGGAAATCCGGGATCATCTTGCTGGTTCGCACATGTGTTTCGTCACCGCTGGCATGGGCGGCGGCACAGGTACGGGCGCAGCGCCCGTGATCGCCCGCGCTGCGCGCGACCTCGGCATTCTCACGGTCGGCGTCGTCACCAAGCCGTTCCAGTTCGAAGGCATGCGTCGCATGCGCACGGCCGATCTCGGCATTTCCGAGTTGCAGAAGGCGGTCGATACGCTGATCGTCATTCCCAACCAGAATCTGTTCCGCATCGCCACCGAGCGCACGACCTTCGCCGACGCGTTCGCCATGGCCGATCAGGTTCTGTATTCTGGCGTCGCCTCGATCACCGATCTCATGGTCAAGCAGGGTCTCGTCAATCTCGACTTCGCCGACGTGCGTTCGATCATGCGCGACATGGGCAAGGCGATGATGGGCACGGGCGAAGCATCGGGCGAAAAGCGCGCCATGCACGCCGCCGAAGCCGCCATCGCCAACCCGCTGCTTGATGAAGTGTCGATGAAAGGCGCGCGCGGCCTGCTCATCTCGATCACCGGCGGGCGCGACATGACGTTGTACGAACTCGACGAAGCGGCGAGCCGCATCCGTCAGGAAGTCGACGAAGAGGCGAACATCATCCTGGGCGCCACCTTCGACGAGTCGCTGGAAGGCGTCATCCGCGTCTCGGTCGTGGCGACGGGCCTCGACAAGACGGATATGTCGCAGCACGGCGATTACGAAGATGCAGAGCGCCGCATTGCGGAAGCAGCCGAACGCCTTCGCGCCCAGACGGCCATGCGTCACGAATCTGCGCGCGTGATCGCGCAGGCCGCTGCTGCGCCGCAGGTTCAGGAGGTCCACCACTACGCTCCGCAGGTCCAGCAGCATGCGCCGCAAGCCTACGAAGCGCCGGTGGAAGAGCAGCCCGCGCCCGTTGCGATCGCTTCTGCGCCGCAACCGCAGCATTATCAGCCGGCGCCTGCGCCGCAGATGCGCGCGCCGCAGCCCGCGCCCGCGATCGAGGATGTGCAGATCGCCGTCGCGCCGCAGCCGGCCCCGTCCTACTACGAGCCGGCGCCCGCGCCGGCGCCGCAACCGCAGGCCATGGCGCCCGCGCCGCAGTTCGCGCCCATTCCGCCGCAGGCTCCGCGCGCGCGCATGCCCCAGATCGAGGACATGCCGCCGCACATTCAGCAGCAATGGATCGAGGATCGCAGCCAGCAGCGCACGCCGGCTTCCAATCCGGTCGAACAGCGCCGCCGCACGCTGCTCGAACGGCTGACCTCCTTCGCCACCAGCCGCGAGGACGCCGCCCGCGCGGCCGCCCCGCAGCAGCGCCCGATCGTTGCGCCGGTCGCCCCGCAACGGCCGGTTGCGCCCGCTCCGCAGCAGCACGTGTCCGAATACGCCAAGCGCGCGCCGGCCGCGCCGCGCCCGACTTACGAGCCGCGCGCCCAGCAGCGGCCGCAGGAGGAAGATCAACTCGAGATCCCCGCCTTCCTGCGCCGTCAGGCCAACTGAGGCGCCCTTTTGCGCAGACCAACAAACCGCCGGACGAAAGTCCGGCGGTTTTTTCATTCTGGCCGCCAATTTGGTTGCGTCGGCCTTTTGTAACAATTCGTCACAATCCGTTATTTGGCGGCGTCAACTTGCGGCTTTAATTTGGCGAATGCCTCCAGCGGCGCGCCCGGCGCGTCCATAGCGACGGATTCATGACGGCACACCCGCAGCCCCGCCAGACCACACTCGCCCGCGCCGCGACGCTGGGCGGAATTGGCGTTCATTCGGGCGCGCCCGCCCAGCTCACGCTCCATCCTGCGCCTGCAGGCGAGGGTCTGTGTTTCGTCGATAGCTGCGGACGAACAATCCCGGCCTTGTGGCGTCATGGCGAACGCGTTGCGTTGCGCACCCAATTGAGGCGCGGGGCCGCGCGTCTGTCCACTGTCGAACATGTTCTGGCGGCGCTGGCCGGCCTTGGCGTCGACAATGCGCTGATCGAGATCGAGGGCGCGGAGGCGCCGGCGCTCGATGGATCGGCCGCGCCCATCGGCCGCGCCATCTTGGATGCCGGCATTACGACACTTGCTGCGCCGCGCCGCCGCATCGAAATCCTCAAGACCGTCCGCGCAGAGACTGCGGAAGGCTTCGCCGAGCTCTCGCCCGGCGCGGGCCTGTCGCTCGACGTCGCAATCGATTTCGCCCATCCGGCGATCGGCGCGCAACGAATCGTTTGGCGGCCCGACCCCGGCACATTCATGCGGGATATCGCGCCTGCGCGCAGTTTCGGCTTTCTGGCCGACGTAGAAGCGCTCTGGCGCACAGGACTCGCGCGCGGCGCGGGTCTCGACAATACGCTCGCCTTTGATGCGCGCGGGCCGGTCAATCCGGAGGGCGTGCGGTTTCCGGACGAGTGCGTGCGCCACAAGGCGCTGGACGCGCTGGGGGATCTCGCTCTGGCCGGCGCGCCGATCGAGGGGACATTCCGCTCCCTGCGGGGCGGCCATGCGCTCAACCTCGCGGTTCTGCAGGCCCTTTTTGCCGATTCCAGCGCCTGGCGCTGGAGCTGGGGCCGCGCGGCGGCCGCGCCCGAAACACGCGTGGCCCTTTAGCCGCGCCTTCGCCGTAATTGCGTGCCTTTGTCGGCGCCGCAGTGGCGTCGGTCCGTAAATTGGGCTAAGAGCCGCAATGCCCGGACGGACGCGAGTCCGACCGACACCGAATTTCTAGTGAGCGCCAACGCGATGCCGATTTCGTTCCCCGCTTTTCTCCCCGCGCGCGCCGTCCGTTTTCTGACGGCGGCCGCTGCCGCAGGCTCGCTCGCCGGCTGCGCCGACGGCGGCCTCGCCAATCCGTTCAGCAACCTGTTCGGCGGTGAGAAATACGAGACGAAGATTCTCGTCGATACGCCCGCCGACACGCTGTACAATCAAGGCCTCGCGCGGATGAAGAACCGCGATTACGAAGGCGCCAACAAGAAATTCGGCGACCTTGGCAAGGAGTATCCGAAATCCGAATGGTCGCGCAAAGCATTGCTGATGCAGACTTATTCCGAATATACGGGCGGCAAGTACGATGACGCGATCGGCACGGCCAATCGCTATGTCGGTCTTTATCCCAATTCCGCCGATACGCCGTACATCTATTATCTGGCGGGCATGTCCTATTATAATCAGATCCCGGAAGCCGATCGAGATCAGGAACGCGCCGAAAAGGCGATGGCGATCTTCTCGCAGCTGGTCGAGAAATACCCGAAATCGGAATACGCCTCCGACGCCAAATACAAGATCGGCGTTGCGCGCGACCAGGTCGCTGCGCGCGAGATGAAGGTCGGTCGCTATTACCTCGAACAAAGCAATTACACGGCCGCCATCAACCGCTTCCGCGAGGTTATCGGCAAATATCAGACAACGCGCCATACCGAGGAGGCGCTTTATCGTCTGGTGGAAGCCTATCTGCGGCTCGGCATCGTCAACGAAGCGCAGACTGCGGCTGCGGTTCTGGGGCACAATTACCCCGAATCGCAATGGTACAAGGACGCTTACGCGCGTTTGAAGACGGGCGGGCTTGAGCCGCGCGAAGATCAATCGTCGTGGATTTCGAAAGCTTTCCACAAAATCGCAGGCTGATGCTGCCGCCGGCGGGCCATGTTGGTTCAACTCGCCATCCGCGACATAGTGCTGATAGATCGGCTCGATCTTGAGGTTGGGCCGGGGCTGACCGTGCTCACCGGCGAGACGGGCGCCGGCAAATCCATCCTGCTTGACGCCTTTTCGCTTGCGCTCGGCGCCAGGGGAGATGGCAATCTGGTCCGCGCAGGCCAATCGCAAGGGCAGGTTACTGCGGTTTTCGATCTTGCGATGGACCATCCGGCGCGCCTGATTGCGCGCGCGCAGGAGATCGACGACGAGGGCGATCTCATTTTGCGGCGCGTGCAGATGGCGGACGGGCGTACGCGCGCATTCGTGAACGATCAGGCCGTCAGCGCGCAGGCATTGCGCGCCATCGGCCGCGCGCTCGTGGAAATTCACGGCCAGCATGACGACCGCGCACTGGTCGATCCTGCGACGCATCGCGATCTTGTCGATGCATTCGGCAGTCTTGCGCCTGATGTCGAAGGCGTGCGCGCCGCCTACCGCGCCCTGCGTGCGGCGCAGGAATCGCTCGCGCTTGAGGAGGCGCGCGTCGCACAAGCGCGGGCTGAAGCCGATTACCTCAATCACGCGCATGCCGAACTGTCGAAACTCGCGCCGGAAGCGGGCGAGGAAGAGCGCCTTTCCGCACGCCGGCAAGCGATGATGCAATCGGAAAAGGTCGCCAGCGACCTCAGCGAAGCGCATGACATGATTGGCGGCGAGGGCTCGCCGATCGCTGCGCTTTCGTCCGCGCTGCGCAAGCTCGATCGCCGTCAGCCGCAGGCGCCTGGTTTGATCGATCCCTGCCTTGGCGCGCTGGGCGCGGCGCTTGATGCGCTGGAACAGGCGCGCCATGCGCTCGAGCACGCGGTCGACGCCGCCAATTTCGATCCGCGTGAACTGGAGCGCGTCGAAGAAAGGCTGTTCGCCCTGCGCGCCGCCGCCCGCAAATATCAGACGCCGGTCGAAAGCCTGCCGGCGCTGGCCGAACAATTCGCGCAAGGCATCGCTGCGCTGGCGGCGGGCGAAAGCGGATTGAAAAAGCTCGCCGAAGACGAAAAGCGCGCACGCGCGGATTTCGACAAGCGAGCTGCGCTTTTATCGAAAGCGCGCGCAGCGGCGGCAAAGCGGCTCGATAAGGCGGTCATGGCCGAACTTGCGCCGCTCAAGCTCGACCGTGCGGAGTTTACGACGCGTGTGGAGAGCGACGGCGCCCATACTGGAGCCGATGGCGTCGACAGGATCGAATTCTGGGTGCAGACCAATCCAGGCTCGCGGCCGGGGCCGCTGATGAAAGTGGCTTCAGGCGGCGAACTCGCGCGTTTCATGCTCGCGTTGAAAGTGACGCTCGCCGACAAGGGGTCTGCGCCGACGCTGGTTTTCGACGAAATCGACACAGGCGTCGGCGGCGCGGTGGCGGATGCGATCGGCCAACGCCTTGCGCGATTGTCGAGCCGCGTGCAGGCGCTGGCGGTCACGCATGCGCCGCAGGTCGCGGCCCGCGCCGCCCAACATCTGCGCATCGCGAAGGCGAACGCCGACAAGGGCAAACGCGTCGCAACAGGCGTTGAAGTCCTCCCGCCCGAAGCGCGGCGAGAGGAAATTGCGCGCATGCTGTCGGGCGCGACGATCACCGCCGAAGCGCGCGCCGCCGCCGCGCGGCTGATGGCGGACGAGGACACGGCGCCACAAACAGCCGCGGCAAAGCCCAAAAAACGTTCGTGAGACCGGTGCGCCTCGCATCCGACGCAAAATTTCGCTAGATATTTTCCATGAAAAAGAAGCCCGTCGATCAGCTTTCGCCGCGCGTCGCTCGCGCGGAACATGCGCTTTTGGGGGCAGAAATTGCGGCGCATGACCGAGCCTATTATCAAGACGATGCGCCCACGATATCGGACGCTGACTATGATGCGCTTCGCCGACGTTACAATGCGCTGGAAGAGCAATTTCCGGAGCTGCTCACTGCGCACTCGCTGAGCGCGAAGGTCGGCGCCGCGCCCTCGCAGAAATTCGCCAAGGTCAGGCATTCGGTCGCGATGCTTTCGCTTGGCAACGTGTTTGCAGATGAAGAGGTTTACGAATTCGTCGCGCGCGTGAAGCGCTTTCTCGGATTGGCGGAGGACGCGCCGCTTGCTTTCGTTGCCGAACCGAAGATCGATGGGCTGTCGTGCTCATTGCGTTACGAACGGGGCGCGCTCGTTCAGGCGGCTACGCGCGGCGACGGATTCGAAGGCGAGGATGTGACAGCCAATGTCCGCACGCTCGCTGATGCGCCCAAACATTTGCGCGGCGATGCCCCCGCAGCGCTTGATGTGCGCGGCGAAGTCTATATGCGGCACGAGGATTTCAAGACGCTGAACCTGCGTCAGGCAGAGGCTGGCAAGCCGCTTTACGCCAATCCGCGCAACGCTGCCGCCGGGTCGCTGCGGCAGCTCGATGCTGCGATCACAGCCTCGCGAAATCTGCATTTCTTCGCTTACACCTGGGGCGAAGCTTCCGAACTGCCGGCGCAGACGCAGACAGGCATGCTGGCGTTTTTCGAAAAGGCGGGACTGCCCGTCAATCCGCTGGCGAAGCGATGCGCCAATGCCGACGAAATGATCGCGCATTATCGTCTCATCGAGCAGAAGCGCGCGACGCTTGGCTATGACATCGACGGCGTCGTCTACAAGGTCGACGATATCGGTCTGCAGAACCGGCTCGGTTTTGCATCGCGCGCGCCGCGCTGGGCGGTCGCGCACAAGTTTCCGGCCGAACGTGCGACAACGATCTTACGCGATATCGAAATTCAAGTCGGGCGAACCGGCGCGCTGACGCCGGTGGCGCGGCTCGATCCGGTGACGGTCGGCGGCGTGGTTGTGCAGAACGCCACGCTGCACAACGAGGACGAGATCGCGCGCAAGGATATTCGCATCGGCGATACAGTGGTGGTGCAGCGCGCTGGCGATGTCATTCCACAGGTTGTGGAGGCGCTGCTCGACAAGCGCCCTGCAAACGCGATGCCCTATGCATTTCCGCACATATGTCCGGCTTGCGGTTCGGCGGCTTTGCGCGAAATGGACGAGAGCGGCGCAGCCGATGTCGTCCGTCGCTGCACGGGCGGCCTCATCTGCCCTGCGCAGGCGGTCGAGCGGCTGAAGCATTTCTGCTCGCGTCTGGCCATGGATATTGAGGGTTTGGGCGACAGGCAGATCGAGCTTTTCTACAAGCAGGGGATCGTCAAAAATCCTGCCGATATTTTCACGCTGCAAAAGCGCAGCGCGCGCGGCGCGTTCGATCTCACGCGTTGGGAGGGATTCGGCGAAACATCGGTGCGAAACCTGTTTGTGGCGATCGAGGCGGCGCGCAAACCGGCGCTCAACCGCTTCATTTATGCGCTCGGCGTGCGGCGCATCGGCGAGACGAATGCGCGGCGGCTGGCGCGCCATTTCGGGTCGTTTGAAGCTTTGCGCGCGGCGGCGCTGACGGATGACGGATTGGCGGAAATCAACGCGATCGACGGCGTCGGCGCTGTCGTCGCTGAAGCTGTGGTCGATTTTTTCCGCGAAGCGCATAATGAAACGGTGCTCGACGAATTGCTTGCGGAAGTGGCGCCGCAGCCGATGGAGGCGGTCGCAGCCTCCAGTCCCGTTGCTGGCAAGACGGTCGTCTTCACCGGGTCGCTCGAAAGACTGACGCGCGATGAGGCAAAAGCGCAGGCCGAACGTTTCGGCGCAAAAGTCGCGGGCTCGGTATCGAAAAAGACCGATCTTGTCGTTGCTGGGCCGGGGGCCGGATCAAAGCTCGCAAAGGCCGAAGAACTCGGGATCGAGGTGATCTCGGAAGACGATTGGTTCAAGCGCACCGGCCAGGAATGACCGGCGGCGTCGCGCCGGCTTATTTGTTCTCTGTTTCAGATTTGGCCGGCGGTTCGGTGGCAAGCGCCGGCGCGCGGCAGATCGTCTCGCCGCTGACGCAGGCGACGCCCGGCGTCGAACAGGCGATCGTTCCTTCCGCGCGTTTGCATACGATGCAGCTGTCGGTCCATTCGGCGCAATCGGCGTGGCTCTTGCCATAGGCGAGCGGCGTTTCGCCGGGCGCCGGGAGCGGCGACGGCGCGGGCGGCGTTTCGCCGGCGAGCGCCGGCAGGGCGACGAGCCACAGCGCGAAGAGGAATCGTTTCATGCAGGTCAATCTAGCCCGCCGCGCTTGGCCGCGCGAGCGGGCCATGTTAAGCGCGGCCATGCTCGAAGGCCTGCCTCCCAACGGCGCCGCACATGTCATGCGGCTGGACACCGACGCCGAAACGGCGCGCCGCGTCGCCGATATCATCGTCGAAACATTCGACCCTGCGGAGACGGCGGCTGCTGCTTTCGAAACGGAGCCGTCCAGCGAACGCTGGGAGACCGGACGCTGGAGCGTCGAGGTCTTTTTCGGTCATGCGCCGGATGAAGCTGCGATCCGCGATCTCGTGCGCGTCGCGGCCGGAGAGGCGGCCGCGCAGGCGCTGATTTTTTCGCGCGTGGCGGAGAAGGACTGGGTGGCGGCCTCGCTGGAAGGGCTGGCGCCGGTGCGCGCCGGCCGTTTTCTCGTGCATGGCTCGCATGATCGCGCCGCGCCGCGCGCCAACGACATCGGGCTGGAGATTGAAGCGGCGCTTGCCTTCGGAACGGGCCATCACGGCACGACGCTCGGCTGTTTGCGCGCGCTGGATCTTGTGGGCAAGCGCCGGCGCCCTTCCGCCATTCTCGATGTTGGCACTGGAACCGGCGTTCTCGCCATTGCGGCCGCGCGGCTGTGGCGCATGAAGGTGGCTGCAGGCGATATCGATCCCGTCGCCACAGAGGCCGCGCGCGCCAATGCGCGGCTCAATCGCGCTGCGCCTTATGTGCGGCCCGTGACGGCGCGCGGCGCAATGCATCCCGATCTGCGCGACCGCGGGCCTTACGATCTTATCTTCGCGAACATTCTGGCGCGTCCGCTGCGGCTGATGGCGCCGCAGATCGCGCGTGCGGCGTCGTTCGATGCGGAACTGGTGTTATCAGGTCTGCTCGCGCGCGATGTCGCCGGCGTTCTGTCCGCTTATGCCGCTCAGGGATTTGCGCTGCAGCGCCGCAGCGATATCGACGGCTGGGCGACGCTCGTCCTGCGGCGCGGCGGCGCTGCGCCGCGACCGCAAATCTTTGAAGACTAGAGCGAGCGCTTAAAAGCGTCCGTCGCCGCGCGCGATCAGTTCGTCAATGTCGCGTTCGCAGGAATCCGACCAGCGGCGTCCAGCGACGTAACGCTCGATGGCCCGATCGGCCGCACGGCGGCGATGATCGCTCGCAAAATTCCTTGCGCGGGCCCACAGGCTCGGGCCAGTGGCGGTTTTACGCGCGCCGAATGTCTGGGAAGGGATGGACAGGGTCGTCATTGGGTCTCTCCGTCTGGTCTGACTTCAAAGTCCCGAACGTTTCCATCGCGGCTTTTGAGCGCCGCTGCTTTGGCTGCAGCCAATGGCAGCTTTTATCCATGCGAAATATGACCGATTCGTTCAATTTGCTATATCAATAATGCATGGCTGCCGCGCGCCAGCCGTTTGCGCGGCGCGCAGGCGTTTCCTAAACCTTGGGCATGGCCCGCGAATCATCCTTTCCACCTTCCCGCTTCCAGTCATTCAACGCCCGTGGCGACCGCCGCGCGGTCGCCGGCAGGCTCGCCGCCTTGCGCGCCGAATTGAAGCGGCAAGGGCTCGATGGCTTCGTTATTCCTCGTTCGGACGCCCATCAAAACGAATATGTGCCGCCTGCGGCCGAACGGCTCGCCTGGCTGACCGGCTTCACCGGCTCCGCAGGCTCCGCTGTCGTGCTGTCGAAAAAGGCCGCCTTGTTTGTCGATGGGCGCTATACGCTGCAGGCGAGCGAAGAAACTGACCCCAAAGCCTTCACCCCGCGCGATCTCGTGAGCGAACCTCCCGCGCGCTGGCTTGCGGCGCATGCGCGCAAGGGCGCGCGCATCGGCTACGACGCCTGGCTGCACACGCCCGCGCAGATCGAGGCCTTGCGCAGGGGTGCGGCGGAAGCCGGCGCGCATATGGCGCCGGTTGCGCGCAATCCGATCGACGCCGTCTGGAGCGAGCGGCCGGAAGAGCCGAGCGCGCCCGTCACACTGCATGCCGCGCGGTTTGCGGGCGAAACGGCGAAAGCCAAACTGAAGCGCATCAGCGCTGCGCTGAAGGGCGATGGCCTGCTCGTTTCCGACCCGCATGCGCTCGCCTGGATTTTCAATATTCGCGGCGGCGATGTCGCGCATACGCCGCTGCCGCTGGGCTGGGCCTACATTCGCAAAAAGGGTCGGCCGCAGCTCTATCTCGACGCGGCGAAACTGACGCCGACAGTGCGCAAGGCGTTGGACCCGCTGGCCGATCTTTCAGACCCTGCGCACCTCGAAGACGACATGCGCAAACTCGGCCGTGAAAAGGCTGTTGTCGTTTTCGATGCGGCGACCGTTCCGGAAAAAATCGTCGCTGCGTTCAAATCCGATGGCGGGCAGGCGCGGCTGAGCGGCGAGCCTGTCGCCTTGATGAAAGCGCGCAAGAACGCCGCCGAGATCGCCGGCGCGCGCGCCGCGCATGTGCGCGACGGGGTCGCCATGGTGGAGTTTCTGGCCTGGTTCGACGAGCACGCGCCGCGCGGACGGCTGACGGAAATTTCGGCGGCGCAAGCGCTTGAACATTTTCGCAGCGTCGGCGGCGCCTTGCGAGAAATTTCCTTCCCTTCGATTTCCGCCTTCGGCGCGCATGCAGCCAGCCCGCATTATCGCGTCAGCGCGGCGAGCGACATACGCATCGGGCGCGGGATTTACCTCATCGATTCAGGAGGGCAATACGAAGACGGCACGACCGACATCACGCGCACGGTGGCGGTCGGCAAGCCCGACCCGGAAATGCGCGACCGTTACACGCGCGTTCTGAAAGGCCATATCGCCATCGCGACAGCGGTTTTTCCGCAAGGCACGAGCGGCGCGCAGATCGATGCTTTCGCGCGGCGGTTTCTGTGGGACGCCGGGCTCGATTTCGATCATGGCGTGGGGCATGGCGTGGGCGCCTATCTGTCCGTGCACGAGGGGCCGCAGCGCATTTCGAAACTTGGCGTCGTCGCGCTCGAGGAAGGCATGATCCTTTCCAACGAGCCCGGCTATTACAAGGCTGGCGCTTATGGCATTCGCATCGAAAATCTGATCGTGGTGGAGCGCCGCGCCGTCGACCGGGCAGAGCGCGCGATGCTCGGATTTGAAACGATTACGCTGGCGCCGATCGACGTGCGCCTGATCGAGCGCAAGCTGCTGACGACGGCGGAGATCGCCTGGCTCAACGCCTATCATGCGCGCGTGCGCAAGACATTGTCGGCGCTCGCTTCTCCGCGGGCGCGCGTTTGGCTGAAACGGGCGACGCAAAAAATCTAGAAGAGGCGCATCAACAGCGGCGCGAGCAGCGCTGTCGCAACGCCGTTGAGACCCATAGCAACGCCTGCAAAGGCGCCGGCAATTTCACTGACCGCGAAGGCGCGCGCGGTGCCGATGCCATGCGACGCCAGGCCGACGGCAAAGCCGCGCGCGGCGTAATCGTTTATCTTCAGCGCATTCATCAAAGGCGTGACGATGACGGCGCCCAGAATGCCGGTCGAAATCACCAGAACGGCGGTGAGCGCGGGATCGCCGCCCATGCTTTCGCTCACGGCCATGGCGATGCCGGCGGTGGTGGATTTTGGCGCAAGCGCAATCAGAATATCGTGCGGCGCGCCAAGAGCCGAGGCGATGGCGACGACGGAAACAACCGCGACGATTGCCCCGGCCACAAGAGCGGCGGCCATTGGCAAAAGATTGCGCCGAACCAGCGTGCGATTGCGCATCAACGGAATGGCGATCGCAACCGTCGCAGGCCCCAGTAGAAAGTGAACGAATTGCGCGCCTTCGAAATAGGTCTGGTAAGGCGTCTTCGTTACCGTCAGCAGCGCGCCGAGCACGATGATGGAAAGAAGAACAGGATTGACGAGCGGGTGGCGCTTGCAACGCGCTGCGATCCTGTCGGCGGCGATCCACACCGTCAGCGTGACTGTCAGCCACAGCAGCGGCGTCGTTGAAAGATAGACCCAGAGCGCGAAAGGATTGCTCATTCAGCGTCTCCCGTCAGACGCTTCACGACAAGGAAGACATAGACGGTCGCCAGCAGCGTCACGAGCGTCGAGCCGACCAGCGCCACAACGATCGCCAGCGCATGTTCGGCGATGCGCGGCAATTGTTGGACGACGCCAACGCCCGCCGGCACGAAGAGAAGGCCGAGCGAAGCAAGAAGCTGGCTGGCGGTTTCGCCAAGGCGCGTCTCCTCGATCGGTTTGGCGTCGGGGCGGCGCAAATAGACCGCCAGTCCCAGCGCCAGAAAGATGAGGCCTATGACAGGGCCTGGAACGGGCAGGCCAAGACCACGGGCGACGATTTCGCCCGCGAGCTGGCAAAGGAGGAGAGCGGCGAGAGCAGGGATCATCGAAGGAGCGTAGCAGGGATATGGCTGGCGGATAGTCTTATGCGCAGCATAGTGCGCGTTTCAGGTCGCCGTCTGCACGAAGCTTTCCAGCACCATCTTGCGGCCGGCCTTGTCGAAATCGACGGTGAGTTTGTTGCCGTCCACCAGCGCCACAGTGCCGGGGCCGAATTTCTGATGAAAGACGCGCGCGCCTTTCGCGTAGCCCGAGACGGCCGAGGATTTGGCGACCAGTTCGCCTTCGATTGTGACCGGTCCGCGCCTGGTCGCCGCATGTTGCGCGCGCCCCTTGCCGAACGGCGCGCCGGCGCCAAAACCGCCCGAATCCTTCCGCGCCTGCGCGCGTTTCCAGCCGGGCGTCGAATAGGACGAGCCGAAATGGTCCATATTCTCGAAACGCGACAGGGCGTAGCCGCCGTATTGCGAGGCGTTGGCGGCTTCCACCACCTCGACGTGGGCGCTCGGCAGATCGTCCAGAAAACGCGAGGGGATCGTTGTCTGCCACAGTCCGTGGATGCGGCGATTGGTGGCGAAGAAGATTTTCGCGCGGCGTTTGGCGCGCGTAACGCCGACATAGGCGAGGCGGCGCTCCTCTTCGAGTCCGGCGCGACCGTTTTCGTCGATTGAGCGTTGATGCGGGAAAAGCCCTTCTTCCCAGCCCGGAAGATAGACTGTCTCGAATTCGAGGCCCTTGGCGCCATGCAGCGTCATGATGGACACGCGCTCGCCGCCTGCCGCATCGTCCTTTTCCATCACGAGCGAAATATGTTCGAGGAAAGCAGCCATGTCGGGAAACTCCTCCATGGCGCGCACGAGTTCCTTCAGATTTTCCAGCCGGCCGGCAGCTTCCGCCGTGCGGTCGGCGCGCCACATGTCGACATAGCCGCTTTCTTCAAGAATTGTTTCGGCGAGTTCGTTGTGGGGGCGCTGATCGAGGTCGCGCGCCCAGCGCGCAAAATCCTGCAACAGCGTGCGCAGCGTCGCGCGGGGTTTGGGCTTGAGCTCTTCCGTTTCCACCAGTGCGGCCGCAGCCTGCATCAGCGGAATGTTGGCCCTGCGCGCATGATCGTGGATGATTTGCAGCGTGGCGTCGCCGAGGCCGCGCCTGGGCGTGTTGACGATGCGCTCAAACGCCAGATCGTCCGCTGGCTGCGCGACAGCGCGCAGATAGGCGAGCGCATCGCGGATTTCGGCGCGCTCGTAAAAGCGAGGGCCGCCAATGACGCGATAGGGCAGACCGAGCGTGATGAACCGTTCCTCGAATTCGCGCATCTGGAAGGAAGCGCGCACAAGGATCGCGATCTCCTCCAGATCGTGTCCACGCTTTTGATGCTGTTCGATGTCTTCGCCGATCGCGCGGGCTTCTTCTTCCGAATCCCAGACGCCCGAAACGGTCGGCCGGTCGCCGTCGGCGCCGTCCGTGAACAGGGTTTTGCCGAGCCTGCCTTCATTATGCGCGATCAGCCCGGAAGCCGCGGCCAGAATATGCCCCGTCGAGCGATAATTGCGTTCGAGACGGATCACGCGCGCGCCTGGAAAGTCTTTTTCGAAACGCAGGATGTTGTCGACATCAGCGCCGCGCCAGCCGTAAATGGACTGATCGTCGTCGCCAACGCAGCATACATTGTCTCGGCCCTGCGCGATGAGTTTCAGCCAAAGATATTGGACCGTGTTGGTGTCCTGATATTCGTCGACCAGCAGATATTTGAAACGCTCCTGCCAGCTTTTCAGCACATCGGGATTTTCGCGAAACAACCGCAAGCATTCGAGCAGCAGGTCGCCGAAGTCGGCTGCGTTGAGAACTTTCAGCCGCTCCTGATAGGCGGCGTAAAGCTTGACGCCCTTGCCGGCGCCAAAAGCCTCGCCTTCTGCAGCGGGCACCTTGTCGGGAGTGAGGCCGCGATTTTTCCAGCCGTCGATGGCGTATGCGAGCTGGCGCGAGGGCCAGCGCTTCTCGTCGATGTTTTCGGCCTGCACGATCTGCTTGAGCAGGCGAATCTGGTCGTCAGTGTCGAGAATGGTGAAGCTCGATTTCAAGCCAACCAGTTCGGCGTGGCGACGCAGGATCTTGGTCGAGATGGCGTGGAACGTGCCGAGCCAGGGCATGCCTTCCGCCACGGGGCCGGCGAGCATGGCGACGCGCTCTTTCATTTCGCGCGTAGCCTTGTTGGTGAAGGTGACGGCGAGAATTTCGTGCGCGCGCGCGCGGCCGGAAGCGATGATGTGGGCGATGCGCGAGGTCAAGACGCGCGTCTTGCCCGTGCCAGCGCCCGCCAGCACCAGAACAGGCCCGTCAAGCGTTTCCACGGCCAGACGCTGTTCCGGGTTGAGCCCCGACAGCCAAGGCGCATCGCGCTGGCCCAGCGCGCGCGCGGCTATGCCGCCGGCGGCGGGGCCATCATGGCGCAATGGACGTTCGGGCAAGGTCAAAATGGGCGCTCCGGCGCAAGCGATTCGGGAGAAGTCCCAATGTGGGGGCGCTCAGGCCCGATGTCACGAGGCGTCCGTCTTTAAGGCACCTTTATGGCGGCAGCCACCAGACGCGCGCCGGCCAGCGTTATATGGCCGTAATCATAGTGGAAAGGCCCGCCATCGGGGTCGAAAAGCACACAGTGATTGTCCGGGCACTCGATCGATTGCTCGGAAACATAGCTGGCGCCGATACGCGCCGCCATGGCGGCGATTTCGCGGTCAAGCGGCGCGCGGTCGGCAACGCGCAGCCCGTCAAGCGCGGCGACATCGCCCCGCAGCATGGCCATAGCCAGCAGGCGCGGAAACTCGCCCTCGTACTCCACTCCGGGGCCGATGATCGTTACGGCGGCGCCACGGGCCATGATGGCGCGCGCGGTTTGTTCCAGCGCCGGCGTTTCGCCTTCCAGCCAGCGGCCGGCGAGCACGACGGCGTCAGGCCGGTTGTCGACGAGAAAATGGTCAAGCACGAAGGGTACGAAATCGTTGCAATGGCTTTCTGTCGAAACGCCATGCATGGGGCGGCAGGCCGAGCCCGTCGCCTGCATCACGTTCCATGCTGGAAAGCGATCGGCGATCGCGCGCCAATATTGCGCGGCGTGGCTGTCGCCGAACACCAGCATATTGCGCTTGTGCGGGTCCATGCGCAGGCATTGCGCGCGATCGAAGGTTTCGCCGAGGCTGACGAAACAGGTCCCTTCAACAAATTGCGCGCGATGCTGCGGCCAGGCCCGATAGTCAACGTAGGATGCGACCTTGCGCACGGGCGCCGGCAATGTGCGCCAATGGTCTGCATTGCGCCCAACGCCCCAGGCCAACGCCATCATGCCGCACAGCGCGGTCGCGCCCGCGCCGACCACGGGGCCTGGGGTCGCCTCGCGCAAGCGCGCCTGCAGCGGCCGCTCGACGAAACGCCAGGACGCGACCGCCGCCAGAAGCGCGAAGCCGACCGCGGCGAGCGCTGTCGGCGCGCGCAATTGCGGATCGTAAACCAGACGCGCCAGAACGATCGCCGGCCAATGCCACAGATAAAGCGAATAAGAGATTGCGCCGATGGCGACGAGCGGCCTTGAGGCAAGCAGCGCGCGGGTTTTCGCCGTTTCGCCGTATGCGATCAGCAAAGCCGCGCCGCCGCAGGGCATCAGCGCCAGCGGCGCCGGAAAAAGTGCGCCGGGCTGCGCGACAAGAAGACCAAGCAGGAGCAGGGCGAGACCAAGCGCGGCCGCGGCTTGCCGTGCGCGCGGGCCGATGGGCGGGAATGCGCCCAGCGCAACAAGGCCGCCCAGCGCCAGTTCCCATGCCCTGCTCGGCAAAAGATAGAAAGCGCCGTCAGGCCAGACTTGCGCCCAGTAAAGGCTCAGCGCGAATGAAACCAGCGCGAATGTCGCGACGACGCGCGGCAAGCTCTGCGGAAAAAAACGGCGCGCCGCCATCAGCAGCGGTGGATAGAACAGATAAAACTGCTCCTCGACGCCGAGCGACCAGGTGTGCAGCAGCGGGATCGTTTCGGCGGCGGGCGCGAAATAGCCAGCGCTACGCTCGAAAAAGATGTTCGAGACGAATGCTGCGGCAGCCGCAGCGCTTTCGGCGAGCGCGCGCACGTCATCGGGCAAAAGCAGCGCGCAGCCCAGCGCCAAAACGCCCGCCAGCATGACGAACAGCGCAGGGAATATCCGCGCGACGCGCCGGCGGTAGAAGGCGAGGAGCGAAAATGCGCCAAGCGCCATGTCGCGCGAAATGATGGCCGTGATGAGAAAGCCGGAAATGACGAAAAAAATGTCGACGCCGACAAAGCCGCCGCGCAGCTGCGAAAGCCCGGCGTGAAAGGCGACGATCGGGACGATGGCGAGGGCGCGCAACCCGTCTATATCAGGGCGGCGCGGGAGGGCGGGGCTCATGGCGCCGCCCTAGCATCTTTTTCTCGCGCACCCAACGCGCTAGGCTAGGGCAACGACCTTCCCTGGAGGGAAACTTGCCGTCAGCCGCTCCCTTGACCGCCCGGCCCGCCGAAGCGGTTATCGCCGCCCTTGTCGAGGAACTCGCCGCGCGGTTTGGCAACAAGCTCGCCACGGCGCAAGCGGTGCGGCGCCAGCACGGACACACGCTGTCCTGGACGCCCAACCAACCGCCGGACGCCGTGATTTTCGCTGAATCGACGGAAGACGTCGCCGATGCGGTGAAGCTTTGCGCCGCGCGCGGCGTCCCGGTCATCGCCTTTGGAACAGGAACGTCGCTGGAAGGTCATATCAATGCGCCATTCGGCGGCGTTTCGATCGATCTGTCGCGAATGAATCAGGTGCTGTCGGTTCACGCCGAAGATCTCGACTGCGTCGTTCAGCCCGGGATAACGCGCACGGCGCTCAACGCCTTCCTGCGCGACACCGGCCTGTTCTTTCCTATCGATCCCGGCGCCGACGCCTCGATCGGCGGCATGACTTCGACCCGCGCATCGGGAACGAATGCGGTTCGTTACGGCACGATGAAGGACAATGTGCTGGCGCTGACGGTGGTGACGCCGCAGGGCGACATCATCAAGACCGGCTCGCGCGCCCGCAAATCGTCAGCCGGTTACGATCTGACGCGGCTCTATGTCGGCGCCGAGGGCACGCTCGGCGTCATCACTGAAATAACGCTGCGGCTGTTTGGCATTCCGGAAGCGATTTCCGCCGCGACCTGCCAGTTCCCGAGTGTGAAAGCGGCATGCGATGCAGTGATTCAGACGATCCAGACCGGCCTGCCAATCGCGCGCATCGAATTGTGCGATGAAATGACCGTGCGAGCGTTCAACAATTATTCCAAACTGGGCCTTGCCGAAACGCCGATGCTGTTTCTCGAATTTCACGGCAGCGCGGAGGGCGTCGAGGAACAGACGGCGCGGTTTGGCGAGATCGCGGCCGAATTCGGCGGCGGCCCGTTTCACTGGACGACAAACGCCGAAGAACGCACGAAATTGTGGAAGGCCCGGCACGATGTCTTCTGGGCCTATCAGACGCTCAAGACAAAACAGCAGATGGTTGGATTTGCAACCGATGTCTGCGTGCCGATTTCGCGTCTTGCCGATTGCGTGACGCAGACGCAGAAAGACGCCGCCGAACATGACTTGCTGGCGCCGATCGTTGGCCATGTCGGCGACGGAAATTTTCATTGCGGCGTTCTGTTCGATAATCAGGATCCCGATGATGTGCGGCGCGCCAAGGAATTTTCGGAGCGCCTCGTGCGGCGCGCTCTCGCAATGGGCGGCACATGCACGGGCGAACATGGCGTCGGGCAAGCGAAAATGAAATTCATGCCGGTCGAGCATACGCCCGGCGCGCTTGACGTGATGCGCGCGATCAAGCGCGCGCTCGATCCGGCAAACATCATGAATCCGGGGAAAATCATCGACGTTTAGGCCGACGTCGTCGTAAAATGGAGGGCGGCGGGGGCTGCGGGACGCTTTATTGCGCGAAATTCTCACCATTGCCGGGGCTTCGCTCGTCGCCATTCTGACGGCGGCGCTGGCGGTTCCGCCGTTCATCGACTGGAACGCCCATCGCGACGCGCTTGAGGCGCGTTTGTCGGCTGCGACAGGCGCGACAATCAAACTGCCTGGCGCGCTCAAGGTTCGGCTGCTGCCAGCGCCGCGCCTGGAAACGCGCGGTTTTGCGCTGGCGGGCCCGGGTCTGTCGATCGAGGCCGAGGACGCCGAATTCGAACTTTCGCCAACGGCGCTTTTGCGCGGCGCATGGCGGCTTGATCGCGCCAGGCTCTCTGCGCCGCGCATCGTCGTCGATCCCGCGCTATGGCCGGACGGGCGGGGCTCGCTGAAATTCTCGCTTGGCGATTTCACGTTGCGCGAGGCGCAGGCGCGCCTTGCCGGCCCCCATCCGCTCGTTATCGAACATCTGGATGCGCAAGGCGCGACCGAAGGCCTGGCCGGGCCGACGCATGCGCAGGGCGAAATGCAGGTCGGCGGGCGACGGCTCAAATTTTCCCTGACTACGGCGCCCGACGCGACGGGCGCGACGCCTCTCAAACTGTCGCTGCAGGATGCGCTCGCCGGCGTTTCGCTCGATGTTGCGGGCGATCTGCGCATGCAGGGCCGTGAGCTGGCCTTTGCGGGCTCAGGCGTCGCGCAAGGCGATGACGCGGGCGTTGTCCGCGCGCCGTGGCGCGCGACTTTTGCTGGTCTTGCCGACGCTTCGTCCGTTCGCGCGGAAAAAATGGCGTTGAAAATCGGCGACGACGATCACGCATTGTCGTTCGATGGTTCGGGCGGCTGGAGCGAGGCGGACGGCGCCCGTTTCGATCTTGCCGCGCGCATGGCCGACCTTGATGCGTTCAGCGCGCTTTACAATCCGCAGGCGGCGCGTTTCGGCGCGTCCTTGAAAGTGCATCTGGGCGCCGATACGGCGACGCTGGGCGGCCAGACGCTTGGCGCTGTTTCAGTCGAAGCGACGTTGACGCCGGGCGCGCGCCCGCATGTCGTCCTGCATTTCGATGCACCAGGCGGCGCGCATGTCGACTATGACGGCGCCGCCAGTTTCGATTCTCGCGACATCGTCGGGCGACTCGCGTTTTCTGCACGCGACACCGCAGCTTTCTCGCAGTGGTTCGGAGGGCTCTCCGGCACAGCGCCAATCGCCTATGCGGGACCGGCGCGATTTTCCGGATTGGTGGCGCGCGCCAATGGCGACCTCGGCGCGCAGGGCGCCGAGATGCAGTTTGGCGCGTTGCATTTTTCCGGGGATGTCGCCTGGCGCGTCGCCAATCGCGACAAGCCGCTGCTGGCCGCCAGAATCGCAGCGCCCGCGCTTGATCTCGAAACAGCTCCCGATCTTGCAGCGTTGCGCGGCGGCGCCTTCGACGCCGATGTGACGATCGATGCGCAGACCGCAACATTTGGCGTGGGGGGCGCGACGCGCGCAGGCCGCATTTTTGCGCATGCATTGCGGCGCGATGGCGCGCTCATCATCGAAAAACTGTCCATCGCCGATCTCGGCGGCGCCAATCTTGAAGGCTCGGGGCGCGCGGTGGGAGACGACGCGCTATTCGACGTCAATCTCGATGCTGCGCGACTGGGCGATCTTGCGGCGCTGGCGCGCCGACTTGCGCCGGGCGTGTTGACGGATCTGCTCGTTGCGCGCGCCGCTGCGTTGTCGCCGGCGAAATTGTCGTTCACTCTTCGCTCGGGAGCGCGCGGTCTTGAGGATGCGCGCGCCAGCGGCCTTGCCGGCGGGACCAATGTCGATGCGCGGTACACGCAAGACGTCAACGGCGCGCGCTTCCTTGATACGCTGGCGATTGCGCCCGATGTTGCGGTGTTGTTGCGACAACTTGGCGCGCCCGCTGCGCTGCCGTTGCGAGGCTTCGGGCGCGGACGCATTTTCGCGCAGGCGCGCGGCGCGGCGACAGGACCATTGCGCCTGACGGGCGAAGCGCAAATGAAGGACGCGCAAATCGAATTCTCCGGCGCGCTCGATTCCGGCGATGCATTGTCGGGCGATGTGACGCTGGCCGCGCAAAATCTCGCGCCGCTGTTGCAAATTCTCGCGCTGCGGCCACTCGACGCGCTCGGCGGGCTCGCAGGCCATGGCGCGGCGAGGCTCAGTGCGACGGACGGATTGTGGTCATTCGCCGGGCTCGACGCCCGGATTGGCGGAACGCATTGGACCGGCGCTCTCGAAAAACGCGCGGGCGCGCCGATCACGGGAACGCTCTCCGCTGATCAGCTTGCCGGCGATGATGTGGTCGCGTTGCTGACCGGCCCCGCGCCGCCGGCGCGCGCCGGCAGCGTATGGTCCGACCTGAAATTCGCGCCACAGATGATCGAACCGCCAACAGCTGATGTCGAGCTTTCGGTCCAAAAATTCAGTCTTGGCGCACTGAGCGCGGAAGACATGCATGGGCGGTTGAAAATGGCCGCCGATCGCATCGGTCTTTCCGATAGCGCGTTGCATGTCGCAGGCGGGACCTTGAAGGGCGAGGCGACGATGCGCCGCGCTGGCGGCGTAGTGTCGCTTGAAGCGCGCTTCAAGGGGGACGATCTTGCGCTGTCGGCCGGGCCGCTCGCCGCCCGCGTTTCCGGCGACATGGCCTTTTCGGGCGCGGGCGGATCGGCGGCCGAGCTTGTCGGCGCCTTGGCGGGCGAAGGGCGCGCGGACTGGCGCGAGGGCGCGGTGGACGGCGCTTCCCCGCAAGGGCTCGCGCAAGCCATTGCGACAATCGAGCAGGATGCGACCCCGTTCGAGGCCAAGGCTGTTGCGGCCACGCTGACGCGCGGTCTGGATCAAGGTTCGCTGCGGTTTGCCGAAACAGGCGCGCCAGCGCGACTTGCTGCGGGCGTGCTCACGCTGGGCGATGCGGCGCAAGGGCCGGTTGCGAATATCGATCTGCGCACGCTGCAGCTTGAGGCAAAGGCGCAGGTGCGGCCGGAAGGGTCGGACAAGACCCCTGAAAATTCGCCTGCCGTTGAAGTTGCCTATCGCGGCCCTGTCCGCAGCGCGCTGACGCGCCGCGTCGATGCTGACGCCTTGTTCGGATTTCTCGCCATGCGCGCGGGCGCGCGAGAACGCGCGCGCGCGGCAGCATTCGAGGCCGATGTGCGCGAGCGCTCGTTTTTTAATCGTCGTCTGAAGATCAGTCGGCGTATCGACGAGGAGCGGCGTTACGCCGCCGAACAGAAACGCCGCGCGGAAGAAGCGCGCGCCGAAGCCGAGCGCGCGGCGCAAAAAGCGCAGGAAACACCAGCGGCGCCGTTGCCCCCGCCGCGGCCGCCCGCCGCTTTCTCGCCAACGCGCGGCGATCACCCGCCCGATCCCGCGAGCGCGGGCCGTTACTGAGCGCCCTCCTGCGCGCGCCGCAGGGCGAAGACGCGAAGGGCGGAGGAAAGATTGGCTTTACCGCGCTCGGCGTCGATTTCTGCGACGAGCGCTGCGAGCGAAACGCCTCGCGCGCTGGCGACCGCTTTCAATGCGTCCCAGAACGCCTGTTCGAGCGAAACGCTGGTTTGGTGGCCTGCTACGCGCAGCGATCGTTTGACGACTGTTTGCGGCGCCTCTGGCATGCGCTGGTCAGGGTTCGCGCTTGGCGCCGTCGAGCTGCCGGTTCTGGCGTGCGCGCTCGGTCTCAGCGCTCTTGCGCTCGTCCTTGGCCCTGCCGTGGACGGCGCGATTTTCCGCAGCGCGCGCCTGTGCATCGAGGCGGTCGCGCTGTTTACGCGCGCGGCGCAGATTGACGATCTCGCCGCTCACGGCGTTTTCTTGCGAAAGGCGTCGATGGAGACGACTTTCGGCGACGAATCGGCAGCGGCTTCTTCGGCCGCCGGAACGACCTTTGGCTCCGATGCGCCGCCGCGCGGCCGCGCGGGCGCGCTCTCGCTCTTTTCAGATTGTGCGGGCCGTGCTTTCGCAGCCGGTTTTTCCACAGACTTGTCAGCGCCTTTGCGATCGGGCGCGGCCTTTGGCTGGGCCGCCGCGGGTTCGGACAGGGGCGCGACCGGCCGCAGCGCCGGCAGATCGCCTGCGGCTGCCTCATCGACCGCAAATTCCGCGCCGAAGTTGACCGAAGGATCGAAAAAGCCGGTCACGGCCGCAAAGGGCACATGCAGCTTTTCGGGAATCTGACGGAACGACAGACCGACGCCGAAAGCGTTGTCATCGACAGTCAGGTCCCAGAACTGGTGCTGCAGGATGATGGTCATGACGTCGGGATATTGCGCGCGCAGCCTGTCGGACATTTTCACGCCCGGCGCGCCCGTCTTGAAGGTGATGTAGAAATGATGCTCGCCCGGCAGGCCGTTGGCTGCCACGTCCTGCATCACCTTGCGAAAAACGCCGCGCAGCGCATCCTGCACCAGAAGATCGTAACGGATGTGATCGGTCGCCATGAAAGCGGTCTTTTCCCGGGAATCGTTTTCAACGCTGAGAAATTTACGCGAGGCGACGAATAAAGTGGAGGCTTCTGTTGCCAGGCGCCTCCGAGCCCCGCCTAGAAGTGCTACCCTCTAGGGCTTGAATCCCAGTACCGGAACCGCATTACGCGGCGACGGCCACCGGAGCATAGTTGTCGTTGGCAACTATAAGGTTGACCCGATAACGGCGGTATCATGCCGAGCGAAAGAACACCCTTTACGCCCCCGTCGATCCTGTTTCGCCCCCGCCGCAGCCCGGCTCGCCGGGCTGTGGTGGAGGCGCCGGGTACCGCCCCCGGGTCCGGATGGTTTATTACGGAGCCTGTTTATCGCCATAGCCGCCTTGCGACGGCGCCCTGAATATAGGGCCTCCAGCCTGCGGCGCAAAGTCCCACCCCGCTGACGAAAGTCGCGTGGACACATTACTGGCGCGGGCGCCGCAAAATGGATAGAATTGCGTCATGAACTACGCCGCGCACGAACCATTGGTGGTCGACCGGTCCATTCCGGGCGTTTGCGGGCACGCCAGTCATGGCGTCGATTGCCTGCATTGCAAGGTGCGCCCTTTCTCGCCCTGCGCTGCGCTGGATGATCGCGAAGTTCTGGAACTGTCGGTTTTGGCGCGCGCCAGCTGTTATGCGCCCCGGCAAGCGATGATGACGCAGGACGAACACGCCGATTCCGTGCTCAATGTCACCGAAGGCGCGGTGCGGCTCTACCGGCTGCTGCCGGACGGGCGCCGTCAGGTAGTCGGTTTCGCCATTCCCGGCGATTTTCTCGGTCTGTCGATGACCGACCGCAACGTTTACTGCGCCGATGCGCTGACAGCGGTCACGGCCTGCAAGTTCAACCGCGAAAGCTTTTCGGCTTTTCTCGATACGCAGCCGGCTTTCCTGCGCAAGCTTTACGACATGGTCGGACACGAATTGCGGCTGGCGCAAGAGCAGATGGTGATTATCGGTCGCCGCACCGCCGAGGAACGCGTTGTGTGTTTTCTGGTCGGGTTGCGCCGTCGCTGGGCCAAGTTCAACGGCGGCTCGGTGACCGTGCCGCTACCGATGACGCGACAGGACATTGCCGATTTTCTCGGTCTGACCATCGAGACGGTCAGCCGCGCCATTTCCAAGCTGGCGCGCGAAAAGGCCATCGTGGTCGTGCCTGACGGCGTGCGGCTGCTGGAGCCCGCGCGTCTTGAGGACATTGCTGCGGGATAAACGCGGCAGCGGGCCAAGGCGCCGGGCTGGAGGGTGTCGCCGCCGGTCAAATCGCGCTAGGAACAGCGCATGCGGCAATATCTCGATCTTCTCTCACATGTGTTGAACACGGGCGTCCCCAAGGCCGACCGCACGGGCGTTGGGACACGGTCGGTTTTCGGCTGGCAGATGCGCTTCGATCTGCAGCAGGGCTTTCCCCTCGTTACAACGAAGAAGCTCTACCTGCGCGCCATCGTGCATGAGTTGTTGTGGTTCCTGAAAGGCGACACCAATGTCGCATATCTGCGCGACAACAAGGTCACGATCTGGGATGAATGGGCCGCATCGGATGGCGATCTCGGACCGGTTTACGGCAAGCAATGGCGCGCCTGGGAGACGCCGGACGGACGGGTGATCGATCAGATTTCCGATGTGATCGCGCAGATCAAGAGCAACCCTTTTTCTCGCCGTCTGATCGTGACGGCGTGGAATCCCGCCGACATCGACAAGATGGCGCTCGCGCCGTGTCATTGCCTGTTTCAATTTCATGTCGCGGAGGTCGAGGGGGTCAAGCGTCTGTCGTTGCAGCTCTACCAGCGCTCGGCCGATATTTTCCTCGGCGTGCCGTTCAATATTGCTTCCTATGCGCTGTTGCTGGCGATGGTGGCGCAGGTGACGGGATGCGAGGCCGGCGATTTCGTTCATTCTTTCGGCGACGCGCATCTCTACGACAATCACGTCGAGCAGGCGCGCCTGCAATTGACGCGCACGCCCAAGCCGCTGCCGCAGTTGCGACTCAATCCGGCGGTGAAATCGATTTTCGATTTCACCTATGACGATATCGTCTTCGAGAATTATGAAGCCTGGCCGCTCATCAAGGGCGATGTTGCTGTTTAGGCGCGCGCGCTCGGGCGGCTTGTCACATCTTTCCACCAGCGTTCGAGATTGGTCAGCGTTGCAGGCATGGGCGATCCGGTCGCCTTGCCCATGAGCAGCGCGCATTGCGCGGTAATGTCGGCCACGGTGTATCGCTCGCCAGCGATATAGCGGCGTTGCGCGAGTTCGGTGTCGAGCCATTGCATGCGCTGAAGCGCATAGGCCTGACGCTGCCGGCCATATTCAGGCGCCTGTTCGCGACGTCCGGCCCAGAAGGGCGAGAGATGGACGAAACCGTCCTGAATCGGCAGTTGCAATTCGTGCTCCATGCGCCGGTTCCACATTTCGACGCGCGCTTCTTCGAGCGCGCCCGATCCAAACAGCGGCGGCTCTGGATGCAGCGCTTCGAAATAACGGCAGATGGCGATGGATTCGGACAGAAACGAACCATCGTCCAATTCCAGCAACGGCATCGCGCCCATCGGATTTTTCGCCAGATATTCGGCGCTGGCATTTTCACGCTTCATCATATCGACGTCGATTGTGGGAACGCTGACGCCTTTTTCGGCAAGGAAAATGCGCACGCGGCGCGTGTTAAGGCCGGCTTTCAAATCGTAAAGCTTCATGGATGCGTTCCTTTTTCGAGTATGGTTTCCACAGCGGAATCGTCGGGCGCGATCCACTGGAAGTCCGGCAATTGATGACGCGCGAAAGTGTGCTGACGCTTGGCGTAAGCGCGCGTGTCGGCCTGGCCGCGCGCAATCGCGTCGTTCAGCGATACTTCGCCGCGCAGATGGGCAAGGAGCCCGGGAATTCCGTGTGCGCGCATGGCGGGCAAGGCGGGATCGAGATTGCGGGCGCCGAGCGCGCGCGCTTCTTGCAGTCCCCCTTGCGCCATCATGTCGACGAAACGCGCATCGATCCGTGCGCGCAGCGCATCACGGTCGGGCGCAATGAAGAATCCGCGCCAGGCGCCCTGCGCGAGCAAAGGCGCGGCGCGTGCGCCCTGAAAGGTCGCGAGAGGGCGGCCGGTCGCCGCAAAAACCTCGAGGGCGCGCATAATGCGCTGTGGGTCGGTCGGTCTCAGCGCTGCGGCGGTCGCTGGATCCTTTGCTGCAAGTTCTGCATGCAGGGCCTGCGGCGGCTTGCCTTGCGCGGCGGCGCGCACGGAGGCGCGCACCGCCTCTGGAACGGCAGGCATGTCGGACAGGCCTTGCGTCAGCGCCTTGAAATAGAGGCCTGTGCCGCCGGTGATGATCGCGGGCCGGCCGGCAGCGCCGAGTTCGCGCAAGGCCTGCGCGACATCGACCAGCCAAAGGCCGACCGAATAATTCACGCCGGCGTCGATATGGCCGTAAAGTCGATGTTCCGCGCGGGCCAGATCGGCGTCCGGCGGGCGGGCGCTCAGAACGCGCAAATCGCGATAGACCTGCATGGAATCGGCGTTGACCACCGCGCCGTCCAGCCGGCGGGCGAGATCGAGCGCGAGCGCCGACTTGCCGCTCGCGGTCGGGCCTGCGATGAGAAGGGCGCGGATTCGCAACATTTCTGCCTTTGATCGCCGGTGTCGCAAACCATGACGCATGTCGCAACCCTCATCTGCAACCCGCGCGCGCCCGCGCTCGATCCGGCCGCGCTGGAGCGCGCGCGCACGGCGCTGCCCGGCGCCATGGCGCCGCGCTGGCTGGCCGAAGGCGTCGCCGCCGATGTGGAATACGTTCCGCTGGCCGGTTTCGACGCGCGCGCCGCCCTGGCGCAAGCGCTCGGCGACCTTCCTGTCGACATTATCGCGCAACCGACGCTGCACCGTCGCAAGCGGCTGTTCGTCGCCGATATGGATTCCACGATCATCGAGCAGGAATGCATCGACGAACTCGCCGATCTCGTCGGGTTGAAGGCGCATGTGGCGGCGATCACCGAACGGGCGATGCGCGGCGAGATCGCCTTCGAGCCGGCCCTGCGCGAGCGCGTGGCGCTGCTGAGGGGCCTCGACGCGCATGTGATCGACCGTGTCATCGCCGAGCGCATCACGCTGACGCCGGGCGCGCGCGTTGCTCTGGCCACCATGCGCGCGCATGGCGCCTATACGGCTCTTGTTTCCGGCGGGTTCACGCCGTTCACGCGGAAAATCGCGCAAATGGCCGGATTCGACGAGAATCGGGCCAACGAGCTGGTCGTCGAGAACGGCCATTTTTCCGGCGTTGTCGCCGAGCCCATCCTCGGGGCGCAGGCCAAACTCGATGCGCTGTCCGAGTTGCGTGCGCGTTTCGCGCTCGATCCGGCCGAGACGATGGCGGCTGGCGACGGCGCCAACGACCTGCCGATGTTGCAGGCTGCAGGGCTTGGCGTTGCGTTCCACGCCAAACCTGCCGTTGCGGCAGGCGCTGCGGCTCGGCTCGACCACGGCGATCTGACCGGTCTGCTCTATATTCAGGGCTACGCCCGACACGATTTCGTAGTCTAGGCGCGGCCTATCCCGTTTCGTCCAGCTTGCGCAGCCGCATGCGGCGAACGGAAAATGCTGTCGCTGGCGCGATCCTGTAGGCTGGGCGCGCAAGACGGGAATCATGATGACCGCAGCTTTCGACTGGCACGAATACAAGGAGCCGTTGCTGTTTCTGGGAACGGCCGGCGTTGTCGTGCCGTTGTTCCGTCTGCTGCGCGTGTCGCCGGTTATCGGCTTTCTGGCGGCTGGGGCTGCGCTGGGGCCGTTCGGGCTTGGGCGCCTGGTCGGCCAATATCCAGCGCTCGCCAATTTTACGATCGGCGATGTCGAACGCGCCTCGCGCCTGGCCGAATTCGGCGTCGTGTTCCTGCTGTTCATGATCGGGCTGGAATTGTCGTGGGAGCGCCTCGTGCGCATGCGGCGGCTCGTTTTCGGACTCGGTGGCGCGCAGGTCATGCTGACGACGCTGACGCTGACGGAAATCGCCAATGTCTGGTTGCGCATGCCGCTCGGCGCTTCGATCGTCGGCAGCGCTGCGCTGGCCATGTCTTCCACCGCCATCGTCATTCCGGTGCTTTCGGAAAAACGGCGGCTCAATCGCGCGGCGGGGCGCACGGCGTTCGCCGTGCTGCTGTTTCAGGATTTGATGGTCGCGCCGCTGCTGTTCATGGTGCCGCTGATCGCGGCGCGCGCCGCGCCGCCGTCGCTCGCGGTCATGTTCTGGACATGGGCGCCCGCCATGGCGTTCCTTTTTCTGCTGCTGGCGAGCGGGCGCATTCTGCTTCGCCCGCTGTTCAGGTTGGTGGCGGAGGCCCGTTCGACGGAATTGTTCATGGCGGCGTGTCTGCTGGTCGTCGTCGGCGCTTCCATTGCTTCTGCTGCGGCGGGACTTTCAATGGCGCTTGGCGCATTCATCGCCGGCTTGCTGCTTGGCGAAACGGAATTTCGTCGCGAGATCGAGGTGACTGTCGAGCCGTTTCAGGGCCTGCTGCTCGGCCTTTTCTTTCTCTCGATTGGCGCCGGGCTCGATTTCGGCCGCGTTCTGTCGGCGCCGCACATTATTCTCGGCGGCGCGGTGGCGCTGATCGTGCTGAAGGCGATCGTCACTTTTCTGCTCGCGCGCGCTTTTGGCGTGGCGCGCGGCGCAGCCGCCGAAGCCGCGCTGCTTCTTGCGCCGGGCGGCGAGTTCGCGTTTCTGATGTTTGGCGCTGCGATCGCCGCGCGTCTCATTCCACAGGGCGTTGGCGGCGACGCCATGTTGATCGTGACGCTGACGATGGCGTCTATTCCGGCGCTGGGCGCGCTTGGCGCACGACTGCAGCCGACGCAAAAAAAGGATCTGGCTGAATTCGCGCATCTGGCGCCCGAAGGCAGCGTCGCCGACGAGCGCGTCATCATTGTCGGATACGGGCGCGTCGGGCGACTGGTGGGCGAGATGCTGAAAGCGCATCAGATCGCATTTGTCGCGGTCGACGGCGACCCGAAAATTGTTGCGCAGGCGCGCGAAGAGGGAGTCTACGCCTATTGGGGCAATGCGACGCGGCCGGAGTTTCTCGAAAAAGTCGGCATCAGCGGCGCCCGTGCGCTGGTGGTCACAATGGATGCGCCGCTGGCGGTTGAACAGGCGACAACGGCCGCGCATGCGATCCGGCCCGACATGACGATTGTGGCGCGCGCGCGCGACGCGGTGCACGCCACCCATCTCTATGAACTCGGCGTGACAGACGCCATTCCCGAGACGATCGAGGCCAGCCTGCAACTTGCGGAGGCGACGCTGGTCGATATTGGCGTGCCGATGGGCTACGTCATCGCGTCGATACACGAAAAGCGCGATGAATATCGCAAGTTTCTGCAGCCGCATGGCGATCGTCGTCGCGAAAAGCGCGGCGTGAAGATGTCGACGCGCGTGCGCGACATGCGGCGCGCCAAGCCCGAAACCAAGGCTGACGCTGAACCGCCGCTCGCCGGCGAAGATGCCCCGTCGAGAGACGGCGCATCCTGATCGGTCAGTCGAGCGTCACCGGCACGAAGCGCACATCGCCGGTCGGGGCGGCGACGAGGAGCAGCGTTGCCTTCTTGCCGTCGTTTTTCGCCGCTTTCAAAGCAGCCGCAAGTTCGGCCGGCGAATGCACCGTCTTCTGGTTAACTTCCTGAATGACGTCGCCCGGCTTGATCTGCTTTTCCGCCGCATTGGACGCAGGGTCGATCCTGGTGACGACGACGCCACCCTTGACGCTGTCGGCGATCTTGAATTTTTTTCGCAGATCGTCGCCCAGCGTCGCCAGGTCCATGCCGAGTGCGGTTTGAACGACTGGCTTGTCAGCGGGCGCGTCGGCTTTCGCTTCCGCCTTGGCGAGTTTCTCGCCATCTTCGAGACGCCCGAGCCGAACGGTTTTGGTCGTTTCCTTGCCGTCGCGCATAATCACGACTTCGACATCCTTGCCGACCGGCGCTGCGGCGACGAGTTTGGGCAGGTCGCCGGCTTGCGCGACATCCTTGCCGTCGAATTTGACGATCACGTCGCCCGCCTTGAGGCCGGCAGGTTTGGCGGGACCTTTTTCGTCCACGCCGGCGACCAGCGCTCCGCGCTTGGCGCCCAGATTGAGGCTTTCGGCAATGGCGTCGTCGACTTTCTGAATGCGCACGCCCAGCCAGCCGCGCCGCGTCTCGCCAAATTTCAGCAATTGCTCGACAACCGGCTGCACCGTGTTTGCGGGCGTTGCGAAACCAATGCCGACCGAACCGCCCGAGGGCGAAAGAATTGCGGTGTTCACGCCGACAACCTCGCCGTCGAGATTGAACAGCGGGCCGCCGGAATTACCCTTGTTGATGGCCGCGTCGGTCTGAATGTAATTGTCGTAAGGTCCGCTTTCGATGTTGCGATTGCGCGCCGAGACGATGCCGGCGGTGACCGAGCCGCCAAGGCCGAACGGATTGCCAACCGCGATCACCCAGTCGCCGACGCGCGCCTTGTCGCTGTCGCCGAATTTGACGGCTTTCAGCGGCTTGTCGCTCTTCACGCGCAAAACTGCGAGATCGACCTTCGGGTCGCGTCCGACAATCTCGGCTTTGAGGCGGCGTCCGTCGGTGAGAATCACATGGACTTCCGTGGCGTCGGCAATGACGTGATTGTTGGTCACGACAACGCCCGAAGGATCGATGATGAAGCCGGAGCCGAGCGAGTTGGCGCGGCGCTGGCGCTGCTCTTCGCCGCCGCCCTGACCTTGCCGGCGCTTGAAAAATTCCTCGAACATGTCGTCAAGCGGCGTGCCGGGCTGGAAATGCGGCCCGCCGGGGCGGGGCGCCGTGACCATTTGCGTCGCCGAAATATTCACCACGGCGTCGCTCACATTGGCGGCGAGGTCGGCAAAGCTGTCGGGCGCGCCGCGAGCGATGGCGGGGGAGGGCGCGACGAAAGGCGCGAGCGCGACGGGCGCGCTCAAAGCCGCTGCGAATGCGACAAGGCGAAGCGCGCGTGCAGACGTCGTCGCAGCCAGGAGGGACAGGCGCATGATCGTTCCTTTTTGCTGAATCATTTGGCCGCGTCGGCTTTCGGTGCGGAGAAATAGCGGAAAAATTCGGAGGTGGGCGAGGTTACAAACCGCGTGTCGCCCGCCTTGAAGGCGGCGTCGTAGGCCTGCATCGAGCGATAGAAGGCGAAGAACGCGGGATCGCGTCCAAATGCTTCTGCAAAAATGCGGTTGCGTTCGGCATCGCCCTGGCCGCGGATGGTTTCAGCCTGTTGCTGCGCATTGGCGCGCAAAACAATGGCGTCGCGATCGGCTTTCGACGTGATGGTTTGATATTGTTCGGCGCCTTGTGCGCGATATTCGTTCGCTTCGCGCTGGCGCTCGGCAACCATGCGGCTGAAGACCTTTTCGGAAATCTCGCGCGGCAGATCGGCGCGGCGCAGGCGCGCATCGACGATCGTGACGCCGAAGCGCTGGCTTTCGGCATTCACCTGCTCGCGAATTTTCACCATGAGGGCGGCGCGTTCGTCGCGAACGATTTGCGTCTGCGTCGCTTCGCCCAGCACGCGGCGTACGGCGGAATTCAGCAACGACGCCAGCAGATTGTTTGCCGCGCGGATCGAGCCGGCGGCCTGATAGAAACGCAACGGATCGGTGATGCGGTAACGCACGAACGCGTCCACATCGATGCGCTGGTTGTCTGCAGCGAGCACTTCCTGCTTCAATCCCTCGAGATCGAGAATGCGATTGTCGATGCGCACGACGCTTTCGATCAGCGGCACTTTGAAATGCAGGCCGGGGTCTGTCACGACGCCACGCCCGGCGACCGGCGCGCCGAAACGCAGAACGAGCGCGCTTTCGGTTTGCTGAACCTGAAACATCGCCGTCGAGATGAGGGCAAGCGCGAATACGGCCACGATGGCAAGAATGCGGTTGATCATTTCTGGCCTCCCGCGCCTTGAGCGGGCGCCGCCTTCAGATCGCCAAGCGGCAAATAGGGCACGACGCCTGTTCCCGCTCCCTTGTCGACAATAACCTTGTCGACGCGGCCGAGCACACGCTCCATGGTCTCGAGATAGAGGCGCTGGCGCGTAACATCGGGCGCCTTTTTGTATTCCTCGTAGACCTGGTCGAAGCGGGAAGCCTGGCCCTTGGCTTCGGCGACCGTTTGTTCGCGATAGGCCTGCGCCTCCTGCTGGATGCGCGCGGCTTGTCCGCGCGCTTCGGGCACGACCTTGTTCGCGTAACCTTCCGCCTCGTTCTTCAGCCGGTCGCGATCCTGCTGCGCGGCTGTCACGTCGCGGAAGGCGGAAATGACGGAGGCTGGCGGGTCGACGGACAGCAATTGCACTTGCACGATGTTGACGCCCGCGTTGTAGGAATCGAGCACACGCTGCATCAAATCCTGCGCTGCGGGTTCGATCACCTTGCGCTCGGCGGTCAGCAATTTTTGAATTTGCGAGCGGCCGACGATTTCGCGCATCGCGCTTTCAGCAACGGCCTTTACGGTTGCTGGCGGATTGTAGACGTTGAAGGCGTAAGCTTCCGGCTTCTGGTCGTCGATTTTCCAGATGACGCGAAACTTCACGTCGGCGATGTTTTCATCGCCCGTGAGCATCAGACTTTCTTCAGGCACGTCGACCTGCGTGCGCGCATTGCGCATCTCGGAACCGACGTCGATTGCGTTGAAATCCGTTACATTCAACTTTTCGACGGAACCGATCGGCCAGGGCCAGTTGTAATTGAGACCTTCCTTGGTCTTGCCCGTGAACTTGCCGAAAACCAGGTTCAAGCCGACCTGGTTGGTCGAGACGATGTAAAAGCCGGATGCAAGCCAGAGGAGAAATCCGGCGAGCACCGCCAGAAGCACAGGCCGGCCGCCCGTGGCGCCGCCGGGCAGCATGGCGCGCAGCCTTTCCTGCCCCTTGCGCAGCGCTTCTTCGAGATCGGGTCCGTTCGGCCGCGCATTCCACGGGTTGCCGCCGCCCCCCTGGCCCCAGGGGCTCTGCCCGCCCGGGCCTGTGGGACCGCCTTGATCGCTCCAGGGCATAAAAACCGTTCCTCCAGCCGCCTTTTATAAAGGCGGGGCTCCGCGCCGACAATTTGGCTTGAGATAGAGCGCAACCGGACAGCTTTCAATGCGCATTTTGCTGCCGTCAGGACTTGATTTTCTCGTAGGTCGCGACGGTGTAGGCGGCTTCGTCCTTGGGCCCCTTGAATGGACCTTCGCGGCCAATTTCGCGCCATATTTTGGCGTCTGGCGCGGGGAAAAACGCATCGCCTTCCGGCGCAAGATCAACTTCGGTCAAAATCAGCTCGTCGGCGCGCTTGGCGAGCGCCTTGTAGATTTCCCCGCCGCCAACGACCATGATTTCGCCGACCTGCAGCGCAAAAGCGCGCAATTCGGCGAGCGCCAGCGCTGCGTCGATGGAATGCGCCACATGCGCGCCTTCCGGCGGCGTGAAATTAAGATCGCGTGTGACGATGATCGTCTCCCTGCCGGGCAGAACCTTGCCGATCGATTCATAGGTTCTGCGTCCCATGATGAGCGGACGCCCCCAGGTAACTTCGCGAAAGCGCTTGAGATCGCTCGACAATTTCCAGGGCATAGCGCCATTGGCGCCGATGACGCCGTTGCGGGCGCGGGCTACGACAAGAACGATTTTGGCCATGCGTCAATCATGGCCTTAACGGCGCGCCGAATCAACGTATAGTTCACCGTGTCGTCCACAACCTGAAAGGAGGTGATCCAGTGTCTCATTGTCATCAACCGATGCCGGTTACGAAGGCTTTGTCGCGCGTGGAGATCTCCGTTTGCGCGTTCGGGTTCGCTCGGTAATCAGTCGCTCGGTCAAGACAATGCGAGAGGCCGTTCCGCAAGGGGCGGCCTCTTTCATATGCGCGTTGTTCGTCAAATGGCGGTCGCCTCGAAACGATGCGTTGGCGCAACGATTTCGCCTTGTGCGGCGATCAGCGGCAATTCGCGAAGATGATTTTTCTCCATCGCCGCGAGCACGCCGAATACGGACGATGCTGCATTTTCCAACGCAGTTTTGACGTTACGCGCGACCAGGAAATGCGCGAAAAACAGCGCTGCGACGAGATCGCCGGCGCCGTTGGCGGAGACTGCCAGCCGCGGCGTACGTATGCGCAGCGACGCCTGCGGCGAGAAAGCTGCGATGTCGATCCGGTCGTGTGGCGTGTCGTCGAGCGTCAGCGACGTAACCATTGCGATCTGCGGGCCGCGCGCTGAAAGGGTCCGCAGAGCGTGCGTCAGTTCTTCGCGCGAGCGTATCGAAGCGCCTGTCAGCAACTGCAATTCGAAATGATTGGGCGTGACGATATCGGCATGCGCCAGCGCTTCGCGCTCGAAGAATTCGGGCACGCCCGGTCTGACGAAAACACCGCGGCCAACGTCGCCCATGACAGGATCGCAGCAGTAGAGCGCGCCTGGATTGGCCTGCTTGACGGCCGACACGGCGCGCAGGATCGCCGCGCCGGTTTCGGGCGCGCCGACATAGCCTGACAGGACGCCGTTGCAGGACGGCAAAACGCCGCGTTCTGCGACGCCTTGAACGCAATCGTCGATCAGCCGCGCGGGAAAAATGTCGCCGCGCCATGCGCCGTGGCCTGTATGATTGGAAAACTGGACCGTATTGATCGGCCATACTTCATGGCCGAGGCGTTGCAGCGGAAAGACCGCCGCCGAATTGCCGACATGCCCGTAAACCACCTGCGACTGGATCGACAGGATGTTCATCGATCGGCGTCGCCGCGCAGTTTGGCGAGCGGCTCGCCCAATTTGAAAATGCCGTTGACGCGTGCGACCAGCGTCGCGTCAGCGTGAATCAGCCCTTCTGCAAAAACCATATTGCGCGTCACCCTCAATACGCGCGCCTGACCCTGAAGCCAGGCGCCGAGCGGGGCGGGGCTGAGGAAATCAGTCGAGAGCGTGATGGTTGGCAAAAAACGCCGACCGATGTCGGGATGGGCGTGTCCAGCCATCGGCATCAGCATGTCTGCGAAAGTCATCAGCATTCCGCCGTGCAAAACGCCGCGCGGATTGCAATGGCGCTTTTCGATCCGTAGTCCGACGAGGAGACCGTCGTCGGTCATTTTCCAGTAGAGCGGGCCGTTGCGCTCCATAAACTCGCCCCCGACGCTGGAAGGCGTCCATCCTGCGGGCGGTTGTTCGATTTCCATTTTGCGTCTCCTGTCAGAGACGCAGGCTGGCCGATGGCGCAGCAGGCCGCAAGAGTGCGTCCACGGCATGCTGAATGGCCCCAAGCTGCGCGGCGCTTGCGCGAGCGGAAAAAACGCGACAGGGCTTTGGGCGCAACAATCGACCGGTGAAGGCCTCAGCCCGGGTCGGCTTCGACCAGTTGCGCCAGCAGATTGAGCGATTGTCGCCAGCCAAGGTAACAGGCCGCTTCCGGAATCGCGTCCGGCACGTTTTCCTGGGTGATGCGCACCTCCGTGCCGACGACAGCCGGGGCGAATTCGACCGTCACCACCATTTCGCCTGGCAGGTTCGGATCGTCGAACACGTCGGTGTGGCGAAAGCGCTTGCCGGGCTCCAGTTCGAGATATTTGCCGCCAAAACCGTGGGATTCCCCATTTGCGAGATTGGTGAACGACATTTTGTAAGAGCCGCCCACTTTCAGGTCCTGCTGATGAACCTTGCCGGTGAAACCGTTCGGCGGCAGCCATTTCACCATCGCGTCAGGATCGGTGAAAGCCCGATAGACGCGCTCGGGGGGCGCTGCGAAAACGTGGTGAAGTTTGATCGTGCTCATGAAAGGCTCCTTCGGGCGCATTCTGCGACATTTAGCGAGACTTGCCGCCCCGGCCTGTCCTGGAGTATGAGTGGCGAATGCCGCATTTTCGCGGCGGATGGGGATGCGACGTGGCGCCTTTCGCCGCTCAGACGCAGAATGCAGCCGGGCGCGCCGCCCGGTCGGCGTCGCGCGCCATCCTCCCGGGCCTTCTGCTTCTTAGCCGCCCCTGAGCGCCGGCTGGGCTTTGCCTGGGCGCTGAGGGGTTCGCACCGCCGCCGGCTTCAGTCTCGCGCCGGCTTTCCGCACGATATTTTCCAGGGCGCCAGAGCCATGACAGATCAAGTTCAACCCGACAACGCCTCCAACAAGGACCGCGTTCTGATTTTCGACACGACGTTGCGCGATGGCGAGCAGTCGCCCGGCGCCTCGATGACTTTCGAGGAGAAGCTGGAAGTCGCCGACTTGCTCGATGCGATGGGCGTCGACATCATTGAGGCCGGTTTTCCGATCGCTTCCGAGGGCGATTTCGAATCCGTCAGCGAGATCGCACGACGCATCAAGAATGCATCCGTGTGCGGCCTGTCGCGCGCTGCGCCCAACGATATCGACCGCTGTGCGGCGGCTGTGAAACATGCGCGCAAGCCGCGCATCCACACGTTCATTTCCACATCGCCTGTGCACATGAAGTGGAAATTGCAAAAAGAGCCGCATGAAGTGCTCGAACTCGTCACCCAGCAGGTGACGCGCGCGCGCAATCATGTCGGCGACGTCGAATGGTCGGCGGAAGACGGCACTCGCACGGAATTCGATTTCCTGTGCCGCTGCGTCGAGGCGGCCATTCGCGCGGGCGCGACGACGATCAACATTCCCGACACGGTCGGTTACACGACGCCGGAAGAATACGAGACGCTGTTCCGTCGCGTGCGCGAAACCGTTCCCAATTCCGACAAGGCGATTTTCTCGGTCCATTGCCATAACGACCTCGGCCTCGCCGTCGCCAATACGCTGGCGGGCGTGCGCGGCGGCGCGCGCCAGATCGAATGCACAATCAACGGCATCGGCGAGCGCGCGGGCAACGCGGCGCTCGAGGAGGTCGTGATGGCGTTGAAGACCCGCGCGGATATCCTGCCTTTCCACAACAGAATCGAGACCACGATGCTGACGCGCGCCTCGCGGCTCGTTTCGGCGGTCACCAGCTTTCCCGTGCAATACAACAAGGCGATCGTCGGCCAGAACGCCTTCGCGCACGAGAGCGGCATCCATCAGGACGGCATGCTGAAGAATGCGCAAACCTACGAGATCATGACGCCCGAAAGCGTTGGCGTGACCAAGACGTCGCTCGTCATGGGCAAGCATTCGGGACGGCATGCGTTCAAGGAAAAACTGAAAGATCTCGGTTACGAGCTCGGCGAAAATGCGCTGAACGACGCGTTCCGCCGGTTCAAGGACCTCGCCGACCGCAAGAAGTTCGTCTACGACGAAGACATTGCTGCGCTGGTGGACGACGAGATCGTCAACGCCAATGACCGGATCAAGGTTGTCGGTCTTACCGTGATCGCTGGCACCAATGGCCCGCAATCGGCGGCGCTGACGCTCGAGATCGACGGCGAAAAGAAGACCCATCAGGCGACCGGCAATGGCCCCGTGGATGCGATTTTCAACGCCGTGCGCGCGCTGGTGCCGCACGAGGCCCTGCTGGAGCTCTACCAGGTCCACGCCGTGACGGGGGGAACTGACGCGCAGGCGGAGGTTTCCGTGCGCCTTTCGGAAGGCGGCAAGTCCGTTACCGCCAAGGGGGCCGATCCCGACACGCTGGTCGCCTCGGCGCGCGCCTATGTTGCGGCCATGAACAAGCTGATGGTCAAGCGCGGGCGCGGCAAGCCGGAAGAAATGCGCGCCTGAGGCGCTCATTTTCAAGAGGGGCTGGACAGGCGGGACAGGCTTTGCTATCCCGCCGCCTCCGATGGGCGCATAGCTCAGTTGGTAGAGCAGCTGACTCTTAATCAGCGGGTCCTAGGTTCGAGCCCTAGTGCGCCCACCATCGGAAAAATCAAAGACGCGATGTCATGCGATGCGGCCCGGGAAGGGCCGCGTTCCGTTGTCGCGCATTTTGCGTTTCCGCCCGGCTGCGTTCAGTTGAAGGCGCAGCCTGCGTTGACGCCGAAGCGTTTGAGGATCATCGCCAGCGGGCAGAAGCCTGTGAAAGACGACTGCAGAAGATTGGCGCCGACAAAGGCCGTGAACCACAGCCAATTGGGACTGCGATAATAGGCGAGCGCCAGCGACAGCAGAATCATCGTTCCTGCAAAACGCATGACGATACGGTCGATATTCATGATGTCCTCCCCGCCTGGGCGCGTCGCGCCTGCGTTTTTTCGTGTGGACAATCCACAGCGCAAAACATTTCGTGCAGCAAATCCATAAGCCTGACGACATGTTCGCCGGCGAGGCTGTAGTGAATTGTCTGCGCCTCGCGGCGCGCGCGCACCAGGCCGTCGGACCGCAATCGCGCGAGATGCTGCGAAACGCTCGATTGACCGAGGGAAACACGTTCGCAGAGATCGCCGACGGAATGCTCGCCCCGCTGAAGAGCGCACAGGATCATCAGGCGATTGCGGCTGGCAAGCGCTTTGAGCATCGTTTCGGCATCGCCCGCGCGTGCGGCGAGTTCGTCATTTTTCATATTGCATTATTATGATGTAATGATATATGTGTCAATATCAAACAGGATGAAGCCTATGCGTCTGGCGCTTCTGCCAATTTTTCTCGCCCTTGCGGCGCCTGCCGCAGCGGGCGATTTCATTGTTCACGAACGCGATGTGGACGATCTCAAGGCTGTCGTTGCGTCGGTCGAGCCCGTCAAGCAGCTGATTGCGCGCGCGCGCATCGGGGGCACGGTCGTCAGCCTGTCTGTCAAGGAAGGCGACACCGTCGCCAACGGACAGGAGATTGCGCGCATCGTCGACCCGAAATTCGCCATTCAGTTGCAGGCGATGGATCAGCGCATCAATGCGCAGCAGGCCCAGCGCGACAAGGCCAAGCTCGACTTCGATCGCGCGCAGGAGCTGTTGCGTCGGGGCGTAACCACGCAGGCCATGTATGACCAGGCGAATGCGGGGCTGATTTCCGCCGACCGGCAATTGCAGGCCATGCGCTCCGATCGCAACGTGATTGTGCAGCAGTCGTCCGAAGGCGCCGTGTTGGCGCCGGGCGCCGGGCGCGTGATGAGCGTTCCGGTTTCGCTCGGTCGCGTGCTGATGCCGGGCGAAACGGTCGCAACGATTGCGGAAGACAAATATGTGCTTCGTCTTTCCTTGCCCGAACGGCATGCGCAATTCATGCGCGCCGGCGACACCGTGCTGCTCGGCGCGCGCGGCGCCGGCGCTGGCGCGGGCGACATGAAACCCGGACGCGTCCGTCTCGTTTATCCCGAAATTCAGGGCGGTCGCGTGGTTGCGGACGTCGATGTGCCTGACCTTGGCAATTATTTCGTCGGCGAGCGCGCGCGCGTTTACGTTTCGACCGGCAAGCGCCGGACGTTTATTGTGCCCGCGCAAGCGGTTCATCTTCGCGCGGGCGTGAATTTTGTCACGTTGAAAGACGGCGCGGAGGTCGTCGTGCAGCCGGGCGAGAGCGGGCCTGACGGCGTTGAAATTCTGTCCGGCCTGAAAGACGGCGATGTGATCGAAACGCCATGAGCGACACAGAGACACAGGCCAAGCCGCTCGGATTATCCGGGCGTCTGACGCGCACCTTCATCGCCTCTCCGCTGACGCCGTTGCTTTTGCTTGCGTCGCTGATTGTCGGCGCGATTGCGTTATTCGCCCTTCCGCGCGAGGAAGAGCCGCAGATCAGCGTTCCGATGGTCGACATCATCGTTCCGGCGAACGGCTATAAAGCTGCGCAGGCCGTCGAGCTGGTGACGCGACCGCTGGAAGACATCGTCAAGAGCATCTCCGGCGTTGAACATGTCTATTCGCAGACGCAAGACGATCGCGTCATGGTCACGGCGCGGTTCCTTGTCGGCACAGACGAAGACACAGCCATTCTTCGCGTGCACGAAAAAATGCGCGCCCATATCGTCGAATTGCCCAAAGGCTTGCCGGAGCCCCTGATCGTCGGGCGCGGCATCGACGATGTTGCGACCGTGGTGCTGACGCTGGCGGCCAAGCCGCAAGCGGCCTCGCGCTGGAGCGATTCCGATTTGCTGCAAATTGCGGAGCAACTGCAGCATGATTTGACGAAAGTGGATAATATCGGCGCGACTTACATCGTCGGCGGCGCCGATCGGCAAATCAGGATCGAGCCAGACCCCGAACGGCTGTCCGTTTATGGCATGACGCTGGCGCAGGTCGCCGACAAGCTGACGCAAGCCAATCGGGCCTTTCAGGCTGGATCCCTGCGCCAGAACGACAAATCCTATTCAGTCGTCGCCGGTCAGACGTTGCAGGGCGTTCCCGATATCGGGTTGCTGCTCCTGACGAGCCGCGACGGGCGCCCCGTCTATCTGAAAGATGTCGCCGATGTGAAAATGGGCGCCGCTGAGGTCGATGCGCGCGCCTGGACGATGACGCCCAACGAGAAACACGGGCTCGACAAACGACCCGCCGTGTCGCTGGCTTTGGCCAAACGCAAGGGCGCCAATGCGGTGACGGTGGCCCATGAAATCCTGCAGCGCCTGAAGACGGCGCATGGCAAAATCATCCCCTCCGATATCGAGGTGACCGTCACGCGCAACTATGGCGAGACGGCGACCGAGAAAGCCAACGAACTTTTGTTCCATCTGGCGCTTGCTACGGTTTCGATCGTTGCGCTCATCACGTTGACCATCGGATGGCGCGAAGGGGCGGTCGTCTTCGTAATTATTCCCACGACGATCCTGCTCACCATGTTCGCCTCCTGGCTCATGGGATACACAATCAATCGCGTCAGCCTTTTCGCGCTGATTTTTTCGATCGGCATTCTCGTCGACGATGCGATCGTTGTCGTCGAAAACATCGTGCGCCACTGGCAGATGCGTGGATCGCGCTCTTTGATCGACACGGCCGTCGAGGCTGTGGCCGAGGTCGGCAATCCGACGATCATTGCAACGCTCACGATTGTCGCTGCGCTTCTGCCGATGATGTTCGTCTCGGGCATGATGGGCCCCTACATGAGCCCCATTCCGGCGAACGCCTCTATGGCGATGCTGTTCTCGTTTTTCGTCGCCGTCACGATCACGCCCTGGCTGCTGTACAAGATTGCGCATCGTCGTTTCGAGACAGGCGAGGGCGACGATCATGATCACAATGACCCAGGCGCCATGGGCCGCGCCTATACGCGGGTTGCCGAATGGCTCCTGGAAGGGCGCCGCCGGTCGAAGATTTTTCTTGCCGTGGTGGGCGTTCTGACGCTGGCGTCGCTTACGCTTTTTGCGACCAAAAGCGTGCGCGTGAAGCTTTTGCCTTTCGACAACAAGTCAGAAATTCAGGTGGTGCTGGACTTGCCGCGCGGCGCCTCGCTCGAACAGACCGAGCGCACATTGACGGCGGCGGCCGCGCGTCTTGCCGATTTGCCCGAACTGACGTCCATCCAGGGTTATGCAGGCACGGCTGCGCCGTTCAATTTCAATGGTCTGGTCCGGCATTTCTACGTGCGGTCGATGCCCGAAATGGGCGATCTTTCGGTCAATCTGACGCCGAAGGAAGAACGCAAGCGCGCGAGCCACGCCATCGCTCTGGATATCCGCAAGCGCCTTGCGGATTTGCCGTTGCCCGAACATTCCTCGTTGAAGGTCGTCGAAGTTCCGCCCGGCCCGCCGGTGCTTTCCACCTTGCTTGCCGAAATCTACGGACCCGATGCGCAGACGCGTCGCGACATCGCGTCCAAGGTGCGCAAGGCTTTCGAAGGCGTGGATTTCGTCGTCGACGTCGATGACAGTTTCGGCCAGCGGTCGGAGCGAATTCGCTATTCGATCGATCAGGAAAAGCTCGAATATCACGGCGTTCAGGAGCAGGCGGTTTACGATACGCTTGCCGCTCTGCTGGGCGGGGTGAAGATCGGCTATTCGCAGCGCGGCGGCGAAGGCGAAAAACCGATCGACATTACGATGGCGTTGCCGCGCGCCTCCTTGACGCCGAACGAAAAGCTGCTTTCGACGCCATTGCCCGCGGGCGGCACGCCACGGCAGGGCGCCAATGTCGAGCTCGGCGACGTCGTCACGGTTACCAAGGAACTCGGCTCCTATCCGATTTTCCGCCACAACGGGCGTTATGCGGAAATGGTCACGGGCGAAGTCGCGGGCCGGTTCGAGTCGCCGATCTACGGCATGTTCGCGGTTGAAGACGAGATCCAGAAAATGGATTTCGGGACGACGCCGAAGCCCTTGATCAAATATCACGGGCAACCCACCGACGATGCGAAGCCGGCGCTTTTGTGGGACGGCGAATGGGAGGTCACCTATGTCACCTTCCGCGACATGGGCGCGGCGTTCATCGTCGCTATTCTCGGGATTTATCTGCTCGTGGTCGGTCAGTTCGGTTCGTTCAAGCTGCCGCTGGTCATTCTCGTGCCGGTGCCGTTGACCTTCATCGGCATTCTGACGGGGCATTGGATGCTGAATGCAGCGTTCACGGCCACATCGATGATCGGATTTATCGCGCTTGCAGGCATTATCGTGCGCAATTCGATCCTGCTCGTCGACTTCATCCGGCATCGCCGCGCCGAAGGCGTCAGTTTGCGGCGTGCGGTGATCGACGCCGGCGCAATCCGCTTCAAGCCGATCTTCCTGACGGCTGCAGCGGCGGTCATCGGCGCCGCCTTCATTCTCACCGATCCGATCTTTCAGGGATTGGCCATTTCGATGGTGTTCGGCCTTGTGTCGTCGACCGCTTTGACGGTTCTCGTCATTCCCGCGATCTACATTGTGCTGCGCGACGATGGACAGCCGCTGGAACGGCATAACGCCGCCACGGAGCATTGATCGCCTGGAGGTTCACGCCGAATGGTCGCGCATGAACGCGCGCGCCTGTTCGATCAGCGCGTCGCCGCTTGGCGTACTTGCCGCGATGAAATCGGCGCGCATGCGTGGCGTCCAGAACTGGCGGATATGCGCTACAACGCCCTTGACGGCCTCATCCTGCGGGTAGATGCGGAAAAAATCCGCAACGCCCTTGATGAGCTGGTCGAGGCGCCTTGCGGGATCGAGATGCTCGGCCATTTCAAACCTCCGGCGCGACGAAAACAGATTGCTGACCGCGCGCATTGGCGATCAAGCCGATGCCAAGTTCGCGCGCGCGCGCGACCGCCAGCGTCGTGGGAGCCGACAGGGCGACGAGAAGCGGCGCGCCGAACGCGGCTGCCTTTTCCACCATCTCGTAAGAACAGCGGCTGGTGACGAGCACAAAGCCGCGCGCAGCCTCCTGTCCGGCGCGCGCCGCCGCGCCGATCAGCTTGTCGAGCGCATTGTGCCGACCGACGTCTTCGCGCGCCAGAACGATTTCGCCGTCAATGGAACACCAGAAGGCGCCATGCGCGGCGCGCGTCATTTCATGCAAGGGTTGATAGGCGCGCAATGCGTCGCGCGCCGCGACGACAGCTTCGGGGCTGACTTTGGTCCTCAGTGCGGATGGCTTGGCGCGCGGCAGATCGCCAAGCGACTCGACGCCGCAAAGTCCGCAGCTCGACCGGCCTGCCAATGTGCGCTTGCGACGCAGCACACGTTGCATGGCTTCGGGCGATATCGCGACATGGGCAAGCCAGCCGTCTTGCGTCTCTTCGAAACGCAGGTCGCGCATTTGCGCCAGTGTTTCGATCACGCCTTCAGTCAGGCTGAAGCCCGCGACGAAATCTTCGAGATCCGCCGGGGTCGCCATCATGACGGCGTAGGGCATGCCGCCATAAACGATATTGATGGGCGCCTCGACGATCGCCTCGACGCTCAATGGCGCTTCGTCCGCTACGGCTTTCGCCTGCAGCGTTTCGTGCGCTCCCTGCAAGGGCTGTTCACTTTGCGGCAGCGGTTTCAGCATAGGCGACCTGGCGCAGGCTCACGTCTTCCTCGCGGTTGCGTTCCTGCCATTTCGAGAATTGGTTCGTTCGACGCACTTCGACGGCGGTGACCTTATATTCCGGGCAATTGGTCGCCCAGTCGGAAAATTCCGTTGTCACGACATTGGCGCCGGTGTCGGCGTGGTGGAACGTGGTGTAAACGACGCCGGGCTGCATGCGTTCGGAGATCTGCGCACGTAGCGAAATCTCGCCCGTTCGGCTGACGAGCGAAACCAGATCTCCATCGCGCACGCCGCGGCTTTCTGCGTCGAAGGGATGGATTTCGAGCACGTCTTCATCGTGCCAGGCGATATTATGCGTGCGCCGCGTCTGCGCGCCGACATTATATTGCGACAGGATGCGGCCCGTTGTCAGGATGAGCGGGAAGCGCGGCCCGGTTCGTTCGTCGGTCGGCGTAAATTCGGTGAGCATGAACTTGCCTTTGCCGATCACGAATCCCTGCACATGCATCAATGGCGTGCCATCGGGCGCGGCCGCATTGCAAGGCCATTGGACTGAGCCGCGTTGTTCAAGCAGGTCATAGGAAACATGGGCGAAACTGGGCGTGAGTTTTGCGATTTCGTCCATGATCTGCGACGGGCTGTCGTAGTGCATCGGATAGCCGAGCGCGCTCGCCAGTTCGCATGTCGCCCGCCACTCGTCCTTGCCGGACAGCGGCTCGACGACTTTGCGAACGCGGTTGATGCGCCGTTCGGCATTCGTGAAGGTTCCATCTTTTTCCAGAAACGAAGCGCCGGGCAAAAAGACGTGCGCATATTTCGCCGTTTCGTTCAGGAATAGATCCTGCACGATCACGCATTCCATCGCGGCGAGGCCCGCTGTGACATGTTGCGTGTTGGGGTCGGATTGCGCGATGTCTTCGCCCTGAATGTAACAGGCCTTGAAGCGCCCGTAGACGGCTTCATCGAGCATATTGGTGATGCGCAAGCCGGGTTCGCTATCGAGCTTGCGGCCCCACAGGTTTTCAAACACGTCGCGCGTGGCATCGTCCGAAACATGGCGGTAGCCCGAAAATTCATGCGGGAATGACCCCATATCGCAGGAACCTTGCACGTTGTTCTGGCCGCGCAACGGATTCACGCCCACGCCGGCGCGGCCGATATTGCCTGTCGCCATTGCGAGATTGGCGATCGCCATGACCGTTGTCGAGCCCTGGCTGTGTTCGGTGACGCCTAGCCCGTAATAGATCGCCGCAGCGCCGCCCGTAGCGTAGAGCCGCGCTGCGCCGCGCACGTCCGCGGCAGGAACGCCAGTATATTTTTCCATCGCTTCGGGCGAGTTCTTTTCAAGCGCGACGAAGCGCGCCCAGGCGTCGAAATCGTTCATGTCGCAGCGTTCGCGCACGAAGGCTTCATCGATCAGCCCTTCTGTCACGATGACATGGGCGAGCGAATTGACGAGCGCGACATTGGACCCCGGCACGAGTTGCAGGTGATATGCGGCCGTTATGTGCGGCGTCTTGATCAGTTCAATCTTGCGCGGGTCGGCGACGATCAGCTTCGCGCCGGCGCGCAGCCTCTTTTTCATGCGAGAGGCGAAAACGGGATGAGCGTCTGTCGGATTGGCTCCGATGATGAGAATAACATCGGACTGGTCGACCGATTTGAAATCCTGCGTCCCGGCAGAAGTGCCAAGCGTGGTCTTGAGCCCATATCCTGTCGGCGAATGACAAACGCGCGCGCAAGTGTCGACGTTATTGTTGCCGAAACCGGCGCGCACCAGCTTCTGGATCACGAAAACTTCTTCGTTCGTGCAGCGTGAAGAGGTGATTGCGCCCACGCTGTCGCGACCGTACTGGGCCTGGATTCGCTTGATTTCGCGCGCTGCGTGGGCGATCGCTTCGTCCCAGCTCACTTCTTGCCAGGGATCGGTGATCTTCGCCCGGATCATCGGCTTCGTCATGCGATCCTTGTGCATGGCGTAACCCCATGCAAAGCGGCCCTTCACGCAGGAATGCCCTTCATTCGCCGCGCCGTGTTTGTAGGGCGTCAGGCGCACGACCTTGTCGCCCTGCATTTCAGCTTTGAACGAGCAGCCGACGCCGCAATAGGCGCAGGTCGTCACGCGCGAATGGTCGGGCTGTCCGTGGTCGATGATGGTGTTCTCGATCAAGGTCGCGGTTGGGCAGGCCTGCACGCAGGCGCCGCAGGAAACGCATTCCGAGCCGAGAAAATCGGTTGGGCCGGGCGCTATGCGCGAGTCAAAGCCGCGGCCGGCGACCGTCAAAGCGAATGTCCCCTGAACCTCCTCGCATGCGCGCACGCAACGATAGCAGACGATGCATTTTGCGGGATCGTACGTGAAATACGGGTTCGATTGATCCTTGGCGTCCGCAAGGTGGTTTGCGCCGCTATAGCCGTAACGAACATCGCGCAAACCGACGGCGCCAGCCATATCCTGCAACTCGCAATCACCATTGGCTGCACATGTCAGGCAATCGAGTGGGTGATCGGAAATGTACAGCTCCATCACGCCCTTGCGCAGCGCTGCAAGGCGCGGGGTCTGCGTGCGCACCACGAGACCGTTTTCCGCCGGCGTCGTGCAGGAGGCAGGCGTTCCACGTCGGCCTTCGATCTCGACGAGACAGAGCCGGCAAGAGCCGAATGGTTCGAGAGAATCAGTCGCGCAAAGCTTGGGGATTTGCGTCCCCATCGCCATTGCTGCGGCCATGATCGAGGTTCCCCGGGGAACTGTAACGGGCGCGCCGTCGATCGTCAGCGTCACCATTTCGGACGCCGTTCCCAGCGGCGTTCCGTAATCGGTTTCCTTGATCAGTCGCGGGGTTTGGGTTGCGGCGTCATGGATCACGGGCGCGCTCCTATTCGGCTGCCTGCGCTTGCGGCGCGCGGTTGAAATCTTCGCGGAAGTGCCGGAGCGCGCTCATCACGGGCATTGGCGTCAAGCCGCCCATCGCGCAAAGCGAAGCGTCCAGCATGAGTTTATTCAGATCATCGAGCACGACGAAGTTTTTGTCGCGATCGATCCCAGCGACGATGCGGTCGATTGTTTCGACGCCGCGAACTGCGCCAATGCGGCACGGCGTGCACTTGCCGCAGCTCTCCTTTGCGCAAAAATCGAATGCGAAACGCGCCTGCTTCGCCATATCGACGGTTTCGTCGAAGACGACAACGCCGCCGTGGCCGAGCATCGCGCCAATTGCGGCGAAGGCTTCGTAGTCGAGCGGCGTATCCAGCTGGCTTTCGGGAATATAGGCGCCGAGCGGGCCGCCGACCTGCACCGCTCGAATGGGCCGCCCCGAACGGGTTCCGGCGCCGAATTTCTCGATGAGCGTGCGCAACGTCGCGCCGAAGGGCAGTTCGACAAGGCCGCCGCGCGCAATATTGCCGGCAATCTGGAAGGGCAACGTGCCGCGCGAACGATCGACGCCGTAATCGGCGTAAGCTTGCGGGCCGTCCGCCATGATGGAGGGAACTGCGGCAAATGACAGGACATTGTTGACGATTGTCGGCTTGCCGAACAGCCCGTGCAGCGCAGGCAATGGCGGCTTGGCGCGAACGATGCCGCGTTTGCCTTCAAGGCTTTCAAGCAAGGACGTTTCTTCGCCGCAGATATAAGCGCCAGCGCCAAGGCGCGCCTCCAGCGCAAAACCGCGGGCGTCGCCCAAAACCGAACGACCCAGAACGCCCGAAATTTCGGCCTGCGCGATCGCTTCGCACATCGTGCGGAAGGCATGCGGATATTCCGAACGGATATAGATGAAGCCCTTGGTCGCGCCGACAGCCAATCCCGCGATGATCATGCCTTCGATCAGCAGGAAGGGATCGCCTTCCATCAGCATGCGGTCTGCGAATGTCCCGCTGTCGCCTTCATCGGCGTTGCAGACGATGTATTTCTGATCCGCTTGAGCGTCCAGAACGGTCTTCCACTTTATGCCGACCGGAAAACCCGCGCCGCCGCGGCCGCGCAAACCGGATTTGCGCACGTCTTCGACAATAGCGGCGCCATCCCTTGCAATTGCGCGTTCGAGGCCCTTCAGCCCGCCATGCTGTCGATAATCATCGAGCGATGTGGGCGCGATAACGCCGACGCGTGCGAAGGTGACGCGGGCTTGCCGCTTCATCCAATCCATTTCCTCGACGTGGCCGTGCGTGCGCTCATGCGCGCCGCCGTGCAGAAAGTCGGCGTCGAACAGCGAGTGGACATCGTCGGGTGTGATCGGACCATAGGCGATGCGGCCGCGCGCAGTCGCGACTTCGACCAGCGGCTCAAGCCAGAGCATGCCGCGCGAACCCGTGCGGATTATTTCAACGGGAATGGCGCGCTTTTGCGCTTCGTTCTTGATCGCCGCGGCAACCGCGTCGGCGCCGACCGACAGCGCGGCGGCGTCTTTCGGGATGTAAACGCGAATCCTGCTCACGCGGTTTCTCCCGTCATTTTGCGTCCGGCGGCGATTTGCGCCTGTTCGACGCTGGCGCCGTCGCAGAGCCTTGCAAGCTCATCGCTCGTCAGCCGACCCACGAGTTCGCCATCGACGAGCGCCGCAGGTCCGAGCGCGCAATTGCCGAGACAATAAACCGTTTCGATCGACAGTCGGTCGCCGCTGGCGCTGTCGGCGGTCAGGCCGCGGCGGGATTTCAATTCGGCGAGCAATTCCTCGCATCCGTTCGCCTGACATGCTTCCGCGCGGCAAATCTTGATGATGCGACGGCCGGCGGGCGCCGCGCGGAAGTCGTGATAGAAGGCGATGGTTCCATGAACTTCCGCGCGAGACAGGTTCAGCGCGTCGGCGATCAGTGGGACGCAGGCGTCGTCGATATACCCGAACGCATGCTGGAGCGCGTGAAGCACGGGCAGCATGGCGCCATCGAGATGCGCATGCTCCGCAATGATCGCTTTGGCGGCCTGAGCATCGAAAGCGCCCATGTCTCCTCCCTCAAGGTCATTTGTATTTTGCGTCAGTTTCACCGAGCCGCGAGCGGACGCCAATCGATTGTTTCGAAGGCACGATAAAAAATATTTATCAAAAACACGATATTCATTTATAAAACAATGTGTTGTCCATATTATGGCGGCGCGACGACGTTCAACAATTTATGGTTTGGCAAGGGGATCGCGGCCAAGCCGGGTCTCGTCAATAAACCTGGTCAGCGCGATCAGCGCGCGGGCGAGCGGGGGCGTCGGCTCACGATCGGCGACGATCAGCCCGAGCGTGCGGGTGACGACCGGCTCAAGCAGCGGGCGCCAGACAACACCTGTCTGCAGACCGAAAAATTCAATCAGTTGCCGCGAGACGATGGACGCGACGCCTGGAATTGCGGCGTGCGTACACAGGTTGAATATGGAATTGGTCTCGATTGCTGGGGTCGGCGCAACGCCGACGGAGCGGAACACGCCGTCGATGATGCGCCGGTTCTGCATGTCGGGGGTCAGCAGGCACAGTTTCAACTGCGCGGCCTGAGACCACGTCATGCTTTTTCGTTTCGCCGCAGGCGCATCCGCGCGCAGCAGCACGCCGTAACTTTCGTGAAAGATCGGCTTTGGCTTCACGTGCGCGAGAGGTTCGTTATCGAGGTAGGTTACGCCGATGTCGATCTCGAAATTTTCAAGACGACGCTGAATGTCCTGCGAGGTGAGCGAGAGAATGGTCAGGCGAACGGCCGGATAGCGCTTCGAAAATGGCGCGGTGATATGCGCGATCAACGGCAGCGCTGCGGGAATTGCGCCGATGCGCAGCGTTCCGCGCAGTCCTTGCCGCGCTTCCGCAACGCCTTCCAGCATTGCTTGCTGTTCAGCCAAAATCCGACGCGCATGGGCGAGCACAACTTCGCCTTCTTCGGTGAATCCGATGAACTGGCGACCCCGCTTGACGATCGGCACGCCGAGTTCGGCCTCGAGCTGCGCCACAGCTGTCGAAAGCGCGGGCTGCGACACATTGCAGGCCTCCGCCGCCCGGCGGAAGTGCTTTTCACGCGCAAGCGCGTCGAGGTAGATATAAGGCTTCACGGATGGGCGCGACTTTCACGCGCAACGCTAGGGCATCGTCGCACTTGGCTCAATCCCCGGGCGCTGTCACGACGGCTTCGCTTGCCGGTTTCCCTCGACAGGTCGCTCCGCAAGCTTTCGCCTGTCGATCTTGCCGGTGCCCGTTTTCGGCAGCTCGGTCATGAATTCGACAATGCGCGGATATTTATAGGCGACCAGCTTTTGCTTGACGTAATCCTGCAACTGGCGGGCGCTGGCTGGCGGCGCTTCCTTCTTCAGAACGACGAACGAGCGCAACGTCATACGGCGGTCTTCCAGCTCATGCGCGAGAACCGCACATTCGCGCACCGCGGGATGGTTCGCCAGACACAGTTCCACTTCCAGCGGATAGACCCATTGTCCTGAAACCTTCACAAGGTCATCGGCGCGCCCACGGAAATAGTGAAATCCGTCTGCGTCGCAGACGAAACGATCACCCGTCCATAGCCATTCGCCGCGCATGGTTTCGGCCGTCTTGTCGGGTCGTCGCCAATAGCATGGCGCTGACGAATGGCCCTTGATCCACAAGACGCCTTCTTGGCCAGGCGCCACAGGGGCGCCATTGCTGTCCGTGATTTTCAGCGCATAGCCAGGCACGCGACGACCGGCCGAGCCTGCGCGCTTTTCACCCTCGCTGTTCGAGAGATAGATATGCGTCATCTCGGTGGAGCCGAGCCCCTCGACGATCTCACGCCCGGTCAGCGCCTTCCACGCCGCCGCTATTTCGTCCGCCAGAACTTCAGCGGCTGATATGTAGAGTCGTATCGACGAAAGGTGCGCATCTGCGATGTGCGGAGCATGCGCCAACGCGGTGTAGAGCGTCGGCAAGCCGAAAAAAATCGTCGGCTTGTGGCGTGCGATATGCTCGAAAATCGATTGCGGTTCCGGGCGGCCGGCCAGCAGAATGCTCGATGCGCCGACGGCGAACGGGAAAGTCAGCGTGTTGCCGAGACCGTAAGCGAAAAAGATTTTAGGAACCGAGAAAAAAATGTCGTTCCTGGTCGCCTTCAGAATATGCCGAGCATAGCTCTGGGCGGCGTAGGCCATATCGTGCTGCAAATGCACCACGCCCTTGGGCCGCCCTGTCGACCCGGATGAATACATCCAGAACGCCATGTCGTTGCGATGCGTATCGGCGGCCTCTCCAAGACCTGCGAACGGCGCGAGAAAATTTTCGGCGCCGACGATTTTCACGGCGCCCAGCGAGGGATTGCGCGCGTCCGCGGCAATGATGATTTCGAGCGCTGTCTCCGCGATCGTTGCGTCGTCGAACAGCGGCATGAAATCGGCGTCCACAACAGCCGCCCTTGCCCCTGAATCCTGCAGATAAAATCTGATGAGATCGGGCGTCGATTGCGTGTTGATGAGCATCGGAACGCAGCCGGCGCGGAGCGCGCCGAAAAATGCCGCCGGATATGTGGGCGTATCGTCCAGAACCAGCATGATCCGGTCGCCACGTTGCATACCGGCGCTGGAAAATGCCTGGGCATAGCGCGCCGCCTGTTCGCACAGCATCGCATAAGTTGTCGCCCCGCGCCGTGTGTGCAGCGCGGCGCGTGCGCCATTGCCGCGCGCGAGGTTGTCGAAGAGGATTGAGCTGGCGTTGTAGCGCTCCGGCAACGCGAAGCCGATTTCCAGCGCGGTTTCGTCGTCGTCGCGCAGAGGGTCAATGATCGGCGCGCTCATCGCGGCAGTCCTTTTGCTGCGTCGTAAGCGGCGACAAAGCGCGGCGCCATGGCCTTGAGCTTGTCAGGGTCGATGCGGCCCGAACGCGTGATGTAGCTCATGCCGAAATCGGCGGGCTCAAGCTTCATATGCTCGCCGAAATTTTCATACCAACGCGCGCTTGTCAGCGCAGCCTCGACGATTTTCGCGGCGATGGGCCGGCGGGCCGCGTCATAGGCGGCAAGAGCGGCGCGCGTGTCGCCGGGATGGCCTTCCAGCGCTTTCACCAGAGCGATCACGTCTTCCAACGCAAGGCGCGTCCCTGAGCCGATCGAGAAATGGGCGGTGTGCACAGCGTCGCCGACCAGCGCCATGTTGCGCCATGTCCAGCGCGAACACCACAGTTTCGGGAAATTGCGCCACAGCGAATGATTGCCGACGAGCGGATGGCCGTCCAGCGCTTGTGCAAAAATTTGTTCGCAACGCTGACGAGACTGTTCTTCGCTCATCGTATCGAAGCCGGCATTGATCCAGGTTGCGCGCGCGCATTCGATGATGAAGGTGCTCATGCCGGGCGCATAGCGATAATGATGCGCGTTGAACGGCCCCCAGGGCGTGTCGACGAAGGTTTGCGTCAGTGTGTCGAAAGGCTTTGTGGTGCCGTACCAGACGAATTTGTTGTCGAGATAGGACAGGGACGCGCCGAAATCGGCTTCGAACGACCGGCGCACGAGCGAATTGAGCCCATCGGCGCCGACGATGAGATCTGCTTGCGGCAGTTGATCAAGCGATTTGATGGCTGTGCGATGATGCAGAATGACGCCGACTTCGCGCGCTCTCTGCAGTAGAAGCGTCAGCAAATCGAGGCGGCCAATGGCGGAGAAGCCCACGCCATCGATCGTGATCTTCTCGCCGCGATGCACCAGCGTCATGTCGCGCCAGGTTTGCATGCGCGAGGCGATCAGATCGACGGTCTGCGCATCGTCCGCGCGCAGAAACTCCAGGGCGCGATCCGAAAAAACGACGCCGAACCCCCATGTGACGTCGGAAGCGTTCTGCTCGAACAGTTCGACGACATCGTCGGGATGGCGGAGCTTCCACAGGGTTCCGAGATAGAGACCGGCGGGCCCGCCGCCGATGACGCAGATGCGCATGCCGCAATCCTCGCTATTGCTGGTTTTATTATAGACAAATAGTTGTCTAAAAGACAAATTTATAGCAACCTGAAAACAAACAAGAAAATGCATTTCGTGCGTCTTGCGCGGACGCATGCGCTTGACGCGCTGGTTCGTCTGGCTCACGGTTCGGCCATGAAAAAGGGCAGGGCATCGAAGACTTTGCCGGACGCGACACGCGCTCGGCGGGGCATCCAGTCGGCCGATCGCGCTGTCGACGTGCTTGTCGCCCTCACGCAGGCAGGGCGGGCGGCGACGCTGAAAGACATCGCCGAACTGGCGGATATGCCCGCAAGCCTCGCCCACCGCTATCTTGCCAGTCTCGTCGCGCGCGGTCTTGCGCGACAGAACGGCGCCACCGGGCTCTATGATTTCGGGCCGCTCGCCATTCGCATCGGCGCGTCGGCCATGGCGCGGGTCGATGCGCTGGCGCTGGCCGGCGCCGCCATGCCGGCGCTCGCCGATGCGACGGGCCTTACAGCCATTCTGACTATTCTGGGCGACCGTGGACCGACAATTGTGCGTTGGGAACGAAGTCCCATGCCCTTCGTAACCGCGCTCGCGGTCGGCTCGAGCCTGCCTTTGACGGGGTCGGCCTCGGGGCGAGTCATTCTCGCTTATTCGCCAGAGCGGCTGCGGCGTCGTCTCATCGAGGATAATGGGCCTGAGGACGCGCGCGCGCGCGCCGGTTTGCTGGAGCGACTGGCGCATATTCGCGCCGCCGGTTTCGACACAGCCGATTCAACGGTCGTGCCCGGGTTGACGGCGCTCTGTGCGCCTATTCTCGATGCGCAAAGCGACGTTGTCGCCGCGCTCGCCCTGATCGGCGCGACGCGCGATGTCGAGGCCATGCAGGAAAAGGCGTTGGCGACATTGCTGGATGCAGCGCAAAGCGTGTCACGGGAATGCGGCGGCGCCGGAAGCTGACAGCGCGCCTGCGCCGGATTTCGACGATGCCGTTGTCCGGCTCGCCGCGATTTTCCCTTGACGGCCCAGCCTGTTCGACGCTAGGACTTTGAAAAGCAGGAAAATGGCCCTGAACATGTCGAACATTCTTGTCGTATCGGGAGCGCCTTCGCCGGAGCGGGTCTGAACCCCCTTCCGCCGCTGGCGCTTGTTCCAAGGTCCCTTTCCGGGGCCTTTTTTGTTGGCTAGAACCGCCCTGAAGTTCCGAAGGAGATGGCGATGAAACAAATGACCGGCGCCGAAATGATCGTGGAAGCCCTGAAGGATCAGGGCGTCGACACGATTTTCGGTTATCCCGGCGGCGCCGTATTGCCGATTTACGACGCTTTGTTTCACCAGAATTTCGTGCGTCACGTTCTCGTGCGTCACGAACAGGGCGCAGCGCATGCCGCCGAAGGCTATGCGCGGTCCACCGGCAAGGTGGGCGTGCTGCTTGTGACCTCGGGCCCTGGCGCAACCAACGCCGTGACGGGTTTGACCGACGCGCTGCTCGATTCCATTCCGCTCGTCTGCATCACCGGGCAGGTGCCGACCCATTTGATCGGCTCCGACGCCTTTCAGGAGTGCGATACGGTTGGCATCACCCGTTCATGCACCAAGCACAATTACCTCGTGAAAAAGATCGAGGATTTGCCGCGCATCCTGCATGAAGCCTTTTACGTCGCCGCCAACGGGCGCCCGGGCCCGGTGGTGATCGACATTCCCAAGGACGTGCAATTTGCGCTTGGAAAATACGTCAACCCGCGCGGTCTGCAACACAAGACGTACCAGCCGAAGGTGAAGGGCGATCTCGATCGCATCAAGGAAGCTGTCGCCATGATGGCGGCCGCCAAAAAGCCGGTGTTCTACACGGGCGGCGGCATCATCAATTCGGGTCCTGCCGCCGCGCATCTGTTGCGCGAACTCGTGCGACTGACGGGTTTCCCCATCACGTCGACGCTGATGGGCCTTGGCGCCTATCCTGCGCCCGATCCGCAATGGCTCGGCATGCTCGGCATGCACGGCTCTTACGAAGCCAACAACGCCATGCACGATTGCGATCTGATGATTGCCATCGGCGCGCGTTTCGATGATCGCATCACCGGCCGCCTCGATGCGTTCTCGCCGGGTTCCAAGAAGATCCACATCGACATCGACCCATCCTCGATCAACAAGAACGTGAAGGTGGACCTGCCGATCGTCGGCGATTGCGCGCATGTGCTCGAAGACATGGTGCGCTTGTGGCGCACGGACGCCCTGCGCGCCGACAAGGCCGCGCTCGACGCATGGTGGGCGCAGATCGAGCAATGGCGTGCGCGCAAATCCTTCTCCTACAAGAAGTCGGCGAGCACCATTAAACCGCAATATGCGGTCGAGCGGCTCTACGAACTGACGAAGAACCGCAAGACGTTCATCACGACGGAAGTTGGCCAGCACCAGATGTGGGCTGCGCAGCATTTCCACTTCGCAGAGCCGAACCGCTGGATGACATCAGGCGGGCTCGGCACCATGGGCTATGGTCTGCCGGCCGCGATTGGCGTTCAGATGGCCCATCCCGACGCGCTGGTCATCGACATTGCCGGCGAAGCGTCCATTCAGATGTGCATTCAGGAAATGTCGACGGCGATGCAATATCGTCTGCCGGTGAAAATCTTCATTCTGAACAACGAATATATGGGCATGGTGCGCCAGTGGCAGGAATTGCTGCATGGCGGGCGCTATTCGGAAAGCTATTCGCATTCGTTGCCCGATTTCGTGCGCCTTGCCGAAGCCTATGGCGCGCATGGCATCCGGTGCTCCGATCCTGCCGATCTCGACCGCGCCATTCAGGAAATGATCGACTCGCCCAAGCCGGTGATTTTCGACTGCCTTGTCGACAAGGCCGAGAATTGCCTGCCGATGATCCCGTCAGGCAAGGCGCATAACGACATGATCCTGCCCGATACAGACGAGGACATCGGCTCAGTGATCGATGACAAGGGCAAGATGCTGGTGTGAGCGGAGCCTGGCCGATCGCGCATCGGCCAGAACTCGCCACGCCGCTTTCCATTTTCCGGATGAACCACATGAACGCTCCCGCTCCTGCTTCGCCTCCGTCTCCCTATTCTTCCGCCATGGGCAAATCGGCGATGGAAAGCCACACATTGTCCGTTCTGGTCGATAACGAACCGGGCGTTCTCGCGCGCGTCGTCGGCCTTTTCTCGGCGCGCGGCTACAACATTGAAAGTCTTACGGTGGCGGAGGTCGCGCATGGCGAGCATCTTTCGCGCATCACGATCGTTACGACGGGCACGCCCGAGATCATCGAGCAGATCAGCCATCAGCTCGATCGCATCGTTCCCATTCATCGCGTCACGGACCTTACGTTGCGCGGCCGATCCATCCAGCGGGAGCTGGCGATGGTGAAGGTGCGCGGCAAGGGCGAAAATCGCGTCGAGGCCATGCGGCTGGCCGAGGCCTTCCGCGCCCGCGTCATCGACGCCACGACGGAGAGCTTCGTGTTCGAACTCACCGGGCGGCCTGACAAGATCGACGATTTCGTCGAACTGATGCGCCCGCTCGGGCTGGTGGACGTCGCGCGCACGGGCGTCGCCGCCATTTCGCGGGGGCCGGAGGCGCTCTAGGCCTCAAAGCCTTTGACGGGGCGATGCGGCCCGCCTAGAAAGCCCCGTTTCCTTTTCCGCGCGCCCGCCGGGCCTGCGCTTTCCAGACCACCCAAAGGATAAAAACATGCGCGTTTATTATGATCGGGACGCCGACCTCAATCTCATCAAGGGCAAGAAGGTCGCGGTTGTCGGGTATGGTTCGCAGGGGCACGCCCATGTGCTGAACCTGCGCGACTCCGGCGTGAAGAATGTCGTCGTTGCGCTGCGCGAAGGCTCGGCCTCCGCCAAGAAGGCCGAAGGCGAAGGCCTCAAGGTCATGTCCGTGAAGGACGCGGCCAAATGGGCCGATGTCGTGATGATGCTGACGCCGGACGAACTGCAGGCAGACATCTATAACGAGCATCTTGCGCCCAACATGAAGAAGGGCGCTGCGCTGCTTTTCGCGCACGGCCTCAACGTTCATTTCAATCTCATCGAGCCGCGCAAGGATCTCGACGTTCTGATGGTGGCGCCGAAAGGCCCGGGCCATACGGTGCGCTCCGAATACAAGCGCGGCGGCGGCGTGCCGTGCCTGATCGCCGTTCACCAGGACGCGACCGGCAATGCGCATGACCTTGGCCTGTCCTACGCTTCGGCGATTGGCGGCGGCCGCGCCGGCATCATCGAGACGAATTTCAAGGAAGAATGCGAGACCGATCTTTTCGGCGAGCAGGTCGTTTTGTGCGGCGGTCTCGTGGAACTCATCCGCGCTGGTTTCGAGACGCTGGTGGAAGCGGGCTACGCTCCGGAGATGGCGTATTTCGAATGCCTGCACGAAGTGAAGCTGATCGTCGACCTGATTTATGAAGGCGGCATCGCCAACATGAACTACTCCATCTCCAACACGGCGGAATACGGCGAATACGTCACCGGCCCGCGCATCATTACGCCCGCAACAAAGGCGGAAATGAAGCGCGTTCTCGACGACATCCAGACCGGCAAGTTCACGCGCGACTGGATGCTGGAAAACAAGGTCAATCAGGCTTCGTTCAAGGCGACGCGCGCGCGCGCGGCGGCGCACCCGATTGAAGAGGTTGGTGGACGCCTGCGCGCGATGATGCCCTGGATCGGCAAGAACAAGATGGTCGACAAGGCCAAGAACTAAGCGCTGACAGCCCCGCTTCGGCGGGGCTTTTTTTCAGGATGTTTTTCTATGACCGATCGCGCCTATGGCGTTGCAACGCCCGACCAGATTGCCGGCCTGAGCGGCCTGGAGATTTTGCAGGCGATCATTGCCGGGCGCCTGCCGCAGGCGACGATTTCGCAAAGGCTCGATTTCTGGATCGTCGAAGCGCGCGAGGGTTACGCCGTGTTCGAGGGACAACCAAGCGCAGGGCTGCTCAACCCGATGGGCACGGTGCACGGCGGCTGGTCGCTCACGCTGATCGACAGCGCGACGGGTTGCGCCTGCCTGACGCTGCAGCCGCCGGGCGTTGGCTACACCACCGTCGAGACGAAGGGCAATTTCACGCGCGCCATCACGGCCAAGACGGGACGCGTGCGTTGTGAAGGCAGGGTGATCGCCGCCGGCAAGCAGATCGTCACAACGGAAGCGCGCATTCTCGACAGCGACGGCCGCGTTCTGTCGCATGGAACGTCGACGCTGCTTGTGCTGCCGCCGCGCAGCGCTTGACCGCACGGGCGAACTTCGCAATTCTTGCGTAACTTCAGGAGACGCTTTCCATGCGCGCCGCGCCGTTTTTGATGCTTTCCATCGCAGCACTGACGCTTTCCGCCTGCAACGCAAATCGGCCTGCGCCGGTTGCCGCCGCGCCGCAGGCTTCGCAAGGCGCCGCCGCGCCTTTGCCGGCTGGCGCAGCTTGCTCCGAGCAGATCGCCCGCTATCGCGCCGTGGCCGATCAGGATCATCAGACTGGCAACGTCAATGAGTCGGTGTTCAAGCAGATCGACAGCGAGATCGGCGCTGCGAGCGCGGCCTGCCGCGCGGGCAACGACGCGCAGGCGATTGCGCTGGTGCGCGCCAGCAAATCACGACACGGTTATCCGCAGGGCGCCTGAGCCCGCCTGATTTCGCTCAGCCCTGCAGGGCGTGCGCGATATAGGCGCGGATGAAATCCGGGCAGTCGAGGCGCGCAAGATCGTCCAGACTGCGCAGGGCGTGCAGCGCTGCGAGTTCCGGGTGAGATTCGCCGGCGCGCCAGCGCTCGAAACGTCGCACCAGTTCGTCGGCACAAATGTCGAATCGTATGGTCTTCATATACGCGATGCGCCGATTGAGCTTCACAATCGTCCAGTCCGGCGCGACTTCGGCGTCTGCTGCGTCGAGCCCCGTTTCCTCGCGCAACTCGCGCACGACCGAGCGCGCGAGATCGACGCGACCGGCGGCGATATCGTGGAGATCGGGCGTTCCCGCCGGGAAATAGATCGCGCCCGCCGAGGCTGTATGCGCGGCCATTTCGCCAAGCAGAAACGCGCCATCGGCGCTGCGCAGCGCGGCCATGCCGAAACCGTTGTAAACGTCGTCGCCAGGGAATCCGAAGTCGCGCCACGCCATGAAGGCGGAAAAGGCCGTTTCGAAATAATTCGCGCGATAGACGCCTTCGCTCAGCTGCGGCGCCTGGCAAAGCAGCACGCGTCCGTCGAAAAGCGCGGGCTTTTGCGCCACCTTTTCTTGCCAATGTGTCGCCACTTTCGCAGCGTTGGCGCGCGCGAAGGGCCAGTCGTACGCGACGACCGGGCAATCCAGTCGATCGACGCGCAGGATTTCGGCTTTTCTCACGCTTCGATCTTTCCCGATCCAAAGCTAACGACATGGCCGCCGATGGTGGCGGCCATCAGCGCGCCATCGCGAATGACGACGCCCAGGGTGATTTGCGAGGGGCGGCCCATTGCGTAACCCTGTTCGATCACGAGCGTGTGCTCGCCGTCTTCGGGTTTCTCGAATTCATGGGCGACGCCGGCGAAAGCGGCTGCCGCAGCGCCAGTCGCGGGATCTTCGTACAGGCCGACCGTCGTTCCAAACATGCGCGCTTGGACGGCGTTGCCGGAATCGACGGTCTCGCGCGTGTAAAGGTAAGCGCCGCGTGCGCCCAGTGTGGCGGAACGCAACAAATCGGCGTCCGGCGCTGCTTTTTCGAGCGCCGCGCGCGAGGCGACCGGACAAAAGCAAAATGTGGCGCCGGCCGAGTATAGAGTTGGCGTGTGATTGTCGAAACCGATGTCGCCGCGTTCGAGCCCCAAAGCGTGTGCAAGCGCGACGCTGCTTGCACCGCCGACTTTTTCCGGCAGTTTCGGCAATTCGAAATAGGCGTAATCAACGCCGTTCTTTTCAAGCCGCACGGTGCAGGCGATCACGCCGATTTCTGCTTCGAGAATGACGCTGAGATCGCGTGCGCCGGCAAATTCCGGAGCGCGCAGGCGCGCGATGAGTGCGGCGGTTCCGACGGTCGGGTGACCGGCGAAGGGCAGTTCGGCCGTCGGCGTGAAAATCCGGATGCGCGCGGTGTTGACGGGATTGCGCGGCGCGAGAACGAAGACCGTTTCCGACAGATTGAACTCGCGCGCAATTTTTTGCATCAGCGCGGCGCTGAGGCCGTCGCCGTCGAGCACGACCGCCAGCGGGTTGCCCGCCAGCGGCTGTTGCGTGAAGACATCGAGTTGATGGATCGAGCGTTGCAAAGCGCGTCAGCGTTCCACAGGGCCGCCTGCGGCGTTCCATGCAGCGAAACCACCGGGCATATGCGCGACATTGGCAAAGCCCATTTCCATCAGCTGCCGGGCGGCAAGCGCCGAGCGGCCGCCGGTTGCACAAAACAGAACGAGCTTCTTGCCGCTCGAAAATTCTTTCTTGTGCATCGGGCCGTCGGGATCGGCGATGAATTCGAGGAAGCCGCGCGGGGCGTGAACGGCCCCGGGAATGCGGCCTGAGGCGGCCAGTTCATGGCCATCGCGCACGTCGACGAACTGAACGGAGGCGTCGCCGGCAAGCGGCAGCGCATGGCGGACGTCGACCGATTCCACGATTGCATTGGCTTCGGCCAGCAGCTGTTTGAAGCCTTTTTTCAAGGGGGCATGAGACATAATCGCGCGTCTTTCCTTCGGGTTTTGGGGCTGCGCTGCGCGGGAGATTTGCATTTTCCGGCCCAGCCGGGCAAGCGTTTCGGCAGGGCCAGCGCGTCATGCGGAGCTGATCGCGGCAACGAGCAGGGAAAGGACCAGCCATGAAGGTGACCGTCAACGTCGATTGCACGCCGCAAGAGGCTCGCAGCTTCTTTGGCCTGCCGGATGTGGAGCCGATGCAGCGGGCGATCATGGATCATGCCGAAAAGCGCATGATGCGTGAGATTGAGAACTACGCCCCGGAAAAATTCATCGAGGCCTGGTTTCCGCTCTTCGGCGCCAACGCCGACTGGATGCGTTCGATGTTCGGCGCTTTCATGCAGACGGGGACGGGCTCAAGCCCGAAAAAATAGCCCGCAACGGTTTCTTAAACTCCGGCCGGCCCAGATCCGCAGATCGCGATTCGGCCTCCATGCGTTCGCGTCCTGTGCCTGATGTCTCGCGATGATACGGGCCGGCCCGCCCGCGTCTTCATTTTTGGGCAAGGATCAGACGCCTTGCGAGTGGCGCACGGCCTCGCGGTCGAGATGCACGTCGAAAACCGTGCAGATCGTGCGGATGAAATCCCGGCCGGCGCGCGTCGCCTCGATTTTCGTTTTGTCGAGCACCACCAGGCCATCCGCCTCCATCGCGCGCAGGGCGTCGAAAGAAGGTTCGAGTTCGGCCGTATCGCGGCCGTGCTGGTCCGCGACGCTCGCCAGATCGACGCTGAAGTCGCACATCAGGCGTTCGATAATGTCGGCGCGGAAGCGGTCGTCGTCCGTCATCGCGAGGCCGCGGGCGACCGGCAGTTCGCCACGGTCCAGCGCCTCGCGCCATTTGGGCACGGCGGCGTGATTTTGCACGTAGCCTTGCGGCATCCGGCCGATCGAGGATGCGCCGAAACCGATCAGCACAGGCGCGGCGTCGGTTGTGTAACCCTGAAAATTGCGGCGCATCGATCCGTCGGCTGCGGCGAGCGCGAGCGAATCGTCCGGTTTGGCGAAATGATCGAGGCCAAGCCGGCGCCATCCACGCGCTTCCAGCGCGTCGGCCGCGCGATTCTGCATGGCGTAGCGCAGCGCGGGGTCCGGCAGTTCGCTCTCGTCGATGAGTTTCTGGTGCGACTTGAGCCAGGGAACATGCGCATAGCCGAAGAGGGAAATGCGATCGGCGTCCAGCGATAACGCCTGGTCGATCGTCCGTTCGAGGCTGGCGAGCGTCTGGCGCGGCAGGCCGTACATCAAATCCATGTTGATCGAGACCACGCCCGCCTCGCGCAGCCAGGCGACGCTTTCGGCCACGAGGTCGAACGGCTGGACGCGGTTGATAGCCGCCTGCACGTCGGCGTCGAAATCCTGTACGCCGAGGCTCGCGCGATTCAGGCCGCCGCGCACCGCTTCGTCGATCCATTCCTTCGACAAAAGTCGGGGGTCCAGTTCTGCCGCCAGTTCAGACTGCGGGGAGAAGCGGAACCTGCGGCCAAGCGTCGCAAGCACTTCGGCCATTTCCGCTCCGGTCAGCATATTCGGCGTGCCCCCGCCGAAATGGACGGATGCGGCGTCGAGACGCTCGGGAATCGCGTCGGCGACGAGGTCGATTTCTTTCAGCAGGCGACCGACATAATCCATCACCGGCAGGCGCTTGTTGACGACGGCCGTGTGGCATCCGCAATACCAGCACATCACATCGCAAAACGGCACGTGCACATACAGCGACACCGCGCCGTTTTCCCGCTTCAGGCCCTTCAGCCATTGACGATATTGATCCTGTCCGACCGCGTTCGAGAACTGCACCGCTGTCGGGTAGGACGTGTAGCGGGGCGCGCGGCCGCCATATTTGGCGATGAGCAGGGCTGGGTCCGGCGATGCGCCCATAGCGAGGCAAACCTTCCGTCGAATGGCTGAAACGCCAGTTCAAACCATTAATTGCTGGTGGCGACAAGCGCCCATATTGTGGCAAAGTCGCGGCTGCGCCCTTCGGTCCATGACACATTGACGCATATCAAGGCCACATAGGGGTGCGCTAGAGCAAGAAGCGAGGCGGAGAGGGGCGTATCGCCGACCTCTCCACCGATATGCGTATCCCATCGCGCAACAGGACAAAATTCATGGCGCAAGCATCTCTCCCAGCAAAAAGCATGCGAGTGGGCGAAATGGGCCTCATGGCCGCTATGGCGGGTCTGGCCGCCTTTTCGCTTCTCGTCGCATCCAAGGCATGGACGCCCGAATACGGGTTCCACGCCTGGTTGTTCGTCATTGGCTCGGTCGCCGCGATCGGGGCGATTTTCAAATATTACTCGTCGCGTCCGGCGGAAACGCCGCAGATGATCGACGGGCTGCCGAACTACAATTACGGCCCCGTGAAGTTTTCGGCGCTGATGGGCGTTTTCTGGGGCATCGCCGGCTTCACGGTCGGTCTGCTCGTGGCGCTGGAGCTGGCGTTTCCCGAACTCATCAACGGCCTGCCGTGGACGAATTTCGGCCGCTTGCGCCCCCTGCATACTTCTGCAGTGATTTTCGCTTTCGGCGGCAACGTGCTGCTGGCGACCTCGCTGTATGTCGTGCAACGCACCTCGCGCGCGCGTCTTGCCGGCGAGCTTGCGCCCTGGTTTGTGGTGCTCGGCTACAATTTCTTCATTCTGATCGCCGGCACGGGCTATCTGCTCGGCATCACGCGCAGCCATGAGTACGCCGAGCCGGAATGGTACGCCATTCTCTGGCTGGTGGTCGTGTGGGTCACCTATCTGCTCGTTTTCCTGGGCACGCTGTGGAAGCGCGCGGAGCCGCATATCTATGTCGCGAACTGGTTCTACCTGGCCTTCATCGTGACGATTGCGATGCTGGTTCTCGGCAACAATACGGAAGTGCCGGTTTCCATCTACTCGTCCAAATCCTATCCCGTGTGGTCGGGCGTTCAGGACGCGATGATCCAGTGGTGGTACGGCCATAATGCGGTGGGCTTCTTCCTGACCGCCGGCTTCCTCGCCATCATGTACTACTTCGTGCCCAAGCGGGCCGATCGTCCGGTCTATTCGTATCGTCTGTCGATCGTGCACTTCTGGGCGCTAATCTTCCTGTACATCTGGGCGGGTCCGCACCATCTGCACTATACGGCGCTGCCGGACTGGGCGCAGACGCTCGGCATGACCTTCTCGATCATCCTGTGGATGCCTTCGTGGGGCGGCATGATCAACGGTCTGATGACGCTTTCGGGCGCGTGGGACAAGCTGCGGACGGACCCCGTTCTGCGCATGCTCGTCGTGTCGGTCGCCTTCTACGGCATGTCGACCTTCGAGGGGCCGCTGATGTCCGTGAAGGCCGTGAATGCGCTGTCGCATTACACCGACTGGGGCATCGGACACGTTCACTCGGGTTCGCTCGGCTGGGTGGGCTTTGTGTCCTTCGGCGCGCTCTATTGCCTGATCCCCTGGGTGTTCAACCGCAAGCTCTATTCGCTGAAGCTTGTCGACTGGCACTTCTGGCTCGCGACGATCGGCATCGTCTTCTACATCTCCGCGATGTGGGTGGCGGGCATCATGCAAGGCCTGATGTGGCGCGCGTATACGCCGGAAGGCTTCCTCCAGTACTCGTTCGTCGAGACGGTTGAAGCGATGCATCCGATGTATGTCATCCGTGCGCTGGGCGGAGGTCTGTTCGTCCTCGGCTCGCTGATCATGGCCTACAACTTCTACAAGACGCTGACGGCGTCCCAGACTGAAGAAGTCGCGGGCCGTCCGGCTCTCGCCCCTGCCGAGTGAGGAGATAAAAATATGGCTACGGCTCAACCATCCTCCATTTGGCAGAAGCACGCCGTTTTCGAGAAGAACTCGATTGTGCTGCTGCTTGGCATTCTCGTCGCGGTCGCCATCGGCGGCCTCGTCGAGATCGTGCCGCTCTTCTTTCTGAAGGGCACGATTGAAGAGGTGAAAGGGGTCCGCCCCTATTCGCCGCTCGAACTGGCGGGCTTCAACATCTACGTGCGCGAAGGTTGCTACCTCTGTCACTCGCAGATGATCCGCCCGCTGCGCGACGAAGTGGAGCGCTACGGTCATTATTCTCTCGCTGCCGAGAGCATGTATGACCATCCGTTCCAGTGGGGCTCGAAGCGCTCGGGACCGGATCTGGCGCGCGTCGGCGGCAAATACTCGGACGACTGGCACCGCGATCACATGCGCAACCCGCGCGCGGTCGTGCCGGCTTCGATCATGCCGTCCTATCCGTTCCTGGAAAAGACGCCGCTCGATTACAGCCACATCGCCGACAACATGAAGACGCTCTCGATCGTTGGCGTGCCCTATACGCAGGAAATGATCGACAATGCCGAAAAGGACATTGTCGCGCAGACTTCCGGCGATGCGGCCGTCGCCAAACGCTACAGCAATGCGATCTCGCGCGACATCGGCGGCAAGCCGACCGAACTCGACGCGTTGATCGCCTATCTGCAGCGCCTTGGCACGCAGGTCGATTTCAAGCTGTACGACGACAAAGCGAACATCCGGTAAGGAGCTGCGCCGATGGAGAAATATCTCTTCTGGCGCGAGTTCGCCGCGAGCTGGGGAACGCTGTATTTCGCAGTGATCTTCTTTGCCGCGCTCGCTTACGCGCTCTGGCCGTCAAAGCAACAGGACTTTGACGCCGCCGCCCAAATCCCTCTGACCGAGGATAAAGAACAATGAGCACACATAACATCAAGGTCGACGACCACACCGGCACGGCGACCACGGGGCATGAGTGGGACGGCATCGCGGAACTGAACACCCCGCTGCCGCGCTGGTGGCTCTGGACCTTTTACGCCTGCATTCTCTGGGCGATCGGCTACTGGATCGTTTACCCCGCCTGGCCGATCCCCGGCGGCTTCACGAAAGGCATGTTCGGTTGGTCCTCGCGCAATGAAGTCGCGCAGAACGTCGCCGAGCTCCAGCAGCTTCGCGCTCCCGGCGTCGCCAAGCTGCAGGCGGCCTCGGTCGCCGACATCGAGAAGAACCCGGAGCTTCTCGCCATTGCGCGACAGCATGGCGGCGCGGCTTTCGCCAATAATTGCGCGCCCTGTCACGGCGCCGGCGCGCAAGGCGCGATCGGCTATCCCAATCTGAATGACGACGACTGGCTGTGGGGCGGCAAGTCGGCCGACATCCAGCAGACGATCGAGCACGGCATTCGCTGGGATGCGGACAAGGACACGCGTTCGGGCGCCATGCCCTCGTTCGGCAAGGACGGCACGCTCAAAGCCGACGAAATCAAAAACGTCGTGCAATATGTGCGCTCGCTGTCCGGTCTTCCGAATGAAGGCGGCGCGGACCTCGCCAAGGGCAAGCAGATTTTCGCCGACAATTGCGCGGCCTGCCATGGCGCCGAAGGAAAAGGCACGCAGGAGATGGGCGCGCCGAATCTGACGGACAAGATCTGGCTCTACGGTTCGGATACGGCGACGATCACCAATCGCGTGGTGAACGGCGGCGGCGGCCAGATGCCGGCCTGGACCGGCAGGCTGGATCCGGTGACGATCAAGGCGCTGACCGTCTACGTGCACACGCTGGGCGGCGGCAAGTAACCCGTTGCAAACGATGACAGGCGAGGCCGGGACGTGTTCCCGGCCTTTGCTTTTGGCGCGGCGAAACTTTGATTCAGATTAATTGCCTGCGGCGACTTGCAGGCGTATTTTGCCGCAGTTTCATCCGCCATTTGTGGAGCGACCCTTCATGCCGACAGTTCTCGAGGCTCCTAAAGCGAGCGGCGGACGCGAGTTGAAAGGCTGGCATGTCCTTGCGATCCTGCTGGCGTTTTTCGGAACGGTCGCATCGGTCAATTTCGTCATGATCCGCTCGGCGCTCGCGACCTTCTCGGGCGAGGTGACGAAGCATCCTTACGAAGAGGGGCTCGCCTACAACAAGCAGATCGCGGCCGCGACTGTGCAGAACGGCCTTGGCTGGGTGGTCGATGCGCATGCAACGCGCGACGCGGGCGGAATGGCGGCGGTGGACTACCGGGTGCGCGACAAGAGCGGCGCGCCGGTGGCGGGGCTCGATGCGCGCCTGCATTTCGCCTGGCCAACCGACATGAAGCGCGACAAGCATGTGATGCTCGCCGAAACGGCGCCGGGCGTCTACACGGTGCGCGAGCCGCTCGGCGCCGGCGCATGGGACCTCGAATTCAGCGCCAGTCGCAACGGCGCGATCGTTTTTCAATCGGTCAACCGTGTTGATCTGAAATAATGGACGGCCTCGTCGATCTTTCCGGTTTCGTGCGGCCTCGCGAGGACGGATTGAACGAACTCGACTTCGCTGTCGAAGGCATGACCTGCGCCGCCTGTATCGTCGATATCGAGCAAGCGTTGAAAAAGATGACGGGCGTACGGCAGGCGCGCGTCAATTACACCAACCACCGACTGGCCATCGCCTATGATGGCGCAGCGCTCGATCCGGCCGAAGCCGTCGAGACATTGCGCCGCATTGGCTATCGCGTGCACCCTTTCGAAGTCGCGCAGGCGGAAGAACGGGATAAGGAAGAAGCGCGTTATTTGCTGCGCTGTCTGGCCGTCGCAGGTTTCGCCGCGATGAACGTCATGTTGCTGTCCGTTTCCGTCTGGTCTGGCGATGCGGGCGATATGGCGAGCGAGACGCGCGATCTTTTTCACTGGATTTCCGCGCTCATCGCCTTGCCGGCGGCTGCTTTCGCCGGGCGTCCGTTTTTTGTCAGCGCGTTTGCAGCGCTGAAGCGGCGCGCGCTCAACATGGATGTGCCGATTTCGCTGGGGGTCATCCTCGCGCTGGCGATGTCGGTTTACGAAACGATCCATCATGCGCGCCACGCCTATTACGATTCAGCCTTGATGCTGCTGTTTTTCCTGTTGTGCGGCCGTTATCTCGAACAGACGATGCGTCGGAGAACGCGGGCTGTTGCGGGCAATCTTGCGGCGTTGCGCTCTCCGCTCGCCAATCTGCTGAGCGCCGATGGCGCCGTCACGCAAGTGGCGACCGCGCGGCTGAAGCCGGGTGCGCTCGTGCTCGTGCGGCCCGGCGACCGGGTGCCTGTCGACGGAACGGTGGTCAAGGGAACAAGCGAAATCGACGAAAGCATCGTGACAGGCGAAACGCGTTACCGTCGCATCGGCCCGGGCGCGGAGGTGTTGGCCGGCACGCTCAACTTTTCCGGCGCGCTGCATGTCAGCGTCCGCGCCGCGGGCGTTGGCAGTTTTATCGACGAGATCGAACGGCTGCTGGAATCGGCGGCCGGAGCAAAATCCCGCTTCGTCGGGATCGCCGACCGCGCATCGCGCATTTATGCGCCCGTGGTTCACATCACAGCGCTTGCGACAGCCATCGGATGGATGTCGGCTGGCGCCAGCGCGCATGACGCCATCGTCACCGCAATCGCTGTGCTGATCATAACCTGTCCTTGCGCGCTCGCGCTGGCTGTTCCGGCGGTGCATGTCGTTTCGTCTGGCGCGTTGTTTCAATCCGGCGTGCTCCTCAACGGCGATCATGCGCTTGAGCGTCTGGCGGAGGTCGATGTCGTTGTTTTCGACAAAACAGGCACACTGACGACGCCCGAACCGCGCGTCGCCAATGCGGAGGAGATCCCTGCTGCAATCTTCGAGCGCGCTGCGCGACTGGCGCGCGCGAGCAAGCACCCCTTGGCGCGTGCGCTTGTGGACATGCGCGGGCTGGGCCTTGTGGCCGATGGCGCGCGCGAAGAGCCGGGCGCAGGCGTTCTCGCCATGCTTGACGGCGTCGAAGCGCGTCTCGGGTCGGCCGTTTTCTGTGGCCTCGACGCTGATGGCGTGCGGGCGCGCGCAGAGGCGCAGCAGGCGTCGGCCATCTGTTACCGGCGCGGCGACGAAACGGCGATCTTCCTGCTTCGGCAAACATTGCGGCTGGACGCTGCGCAAGTCGTCACGGCTTTGCGAGACGCTGGTTACGCCGTCGAAATCCTGTCCGGCGATTCTGCGGTCGCGACAGCGGATGTCGCACGCGCTCTTGGCGTTGAAGCTGCGCAAGGCGACGCCCGGCCATCCGACAAGCTTGCGCGCCTCGAGGCTCTGCGCGCTGCCGGCCGCAAGCCGCTGATGGTGGGCGATGGTTTCAACGATGCGCCGGCTCTCAAGGCGGCCTATGCGTCGATCTCGCCCATCACGGGCGCCGATGTCGCGCAGGCCTGCGCCGATGCGTTGTTTTTGGGCGAGCGTTTGCAACCGGTTGCCGACGCCTTGGCCATCGCGCGCAAATCGCGCCGGCTGATGCGCGAAAATCTCTTTATGGCGGTGGCCTATAACATGATCGCTGTGCCGCTCGCGGTCACCGGATATGTCACGCCGCTGATTGCCGCGCTCGCGATGTCGGGGTCGTCGCTGCTCGTGACCGTCAACGCGCTGCGCGCCGCGCGCGGGGGCATTCTTGGGTTGATGGGCGACGAACAGGCCGCAGAATCCGGGGCGCCCGCGATCACGACAACGCCGCAATCGCACACGAAAGACGTCGCCGCATGAACGTCCTGCTCTTTCTCATCCCCATCGCGCTTCTGCTCGGGCTGTTCGGGCTGGCCGCTTTCGTCTGGTCGCTGCGCACCGGCCAGTTCGACGATCTCGACGGAGCGGCGGCGCGCGTGTTGTTCGACGACGACTTGCCGGAGAGCGAACGGTGAGCCTTGCAGACCTCGACAATCTGGCGGGCAGGGCTGGCCGTCTTGATTGTGTTTGCCCGGCGGGGGCAGGCGAGGGCGTTGCTGCGCGCGACAATCTGATCCGTCTTTCCGCAGGTTTCGGGCTCGCCATTCTGGCGCAAACGCTCGTGCTTTCGGCGTTGCCGCTTGCGTCGCAAACGCTTGCGCCGCAGCCCTGGCTCGCAGGCCTGCCTTATGCGCTGACGTTGCTTGGGGCGGCTGTGGCGACGGCGCCGGCGTCGCTTCTGCTCGATTCCTTTGGCCGACGCGCTGCATTCGCGCTCGGCGCCAGCCTTGGCGTTGCAGGCGGCGCGCTCGCCGCCATCGGCGCCGTGCGCGGCATGTTCGCAGCATTGTGCATCGGCTCGCTCTGGCTCGGCTTTTCCAACGGGTTTGCCCTTTTCTATCGGCACGCCGCGGCGGCGGGCGCCGCAGGACCGCGGGGCGGCGCGCTGGTGTTTGCCGCAGGCGCGCTCGCGGCGCTGCTTGCGCCGCTGTTGATGCAGGCCGCGACCTCGTTCGGCGGGCCGTTCGTCGACGGATATGCGCTGGCCATGGCGGGGCTCGCCGATCTTTTGGGGCTGCTCGTCGCAATCATGCTGCCGCATGCGCTGGCGCCGGCTCAGCAAGAGAGCAAGGCGCCGGGCGCTTCGGGGCTGGCGTTCGTGACCGCGGCGGGCGCTGCGGCGTGGTTCGTGATGACGTGGGTGATGGCGCGCGCTGCTCCTTCGCTCGTCGCCTGTGGCGTGGCGACAGCTGCTGCTTCAGGCATCGTCGCGTGGCATCTTATCGCGATGTATGCGCCTGCAGCGATTGCACGCATTCTTTCAGCGCCATTTCAAGGCGCGGCGGGGCTGACGGGCGCGGCGCTGCTTGCGACGGGCGCTGCGGTCTTTGGGTTTGGCGCGAACGCATCGTGGATCAGCGCCGGCATGCTGGCCGCCGGCGCGGGATGGTCGCTCGTCAACGCCTGGGGTCTGCAACGCCTCTACCGCGACGGCAGGCCTGGCCGAGGCCAATTGGCGTTGCATGATTTCGCGCTGCTTTCCGCAGCACTGTGCGCGGCGCTCGTGGCGCCGCTTGTCTGATGGCGGGCGGACTGCTTGCGCTGCTCGACGATGTCGCCGCCATTGCGAAAGTGGCGGCTGCATCTGTTGACGATATTGTCGGGCAAAGCGCCACCGCGAGCGCCAAGGCGGTGGGCGTTGTGATCGACGACGCGGCGGTGACGCCGCAATTTGCAACGGGGTTTTCCGCTGACCGCGAATTGCCGATCATCGGCAAAATCGCGCTGGGCTCGCTGCGCAACAAGCTTCTCATTTTGCTGCCGGCAGCGCTCGCGCTGAGCTTTTTTGCGCCGTGGGCGCTCACGCCGCTGCTCGGTTTCGGCGGGCTTTATCTGGTTTACGAGGGCGCCGAAAAGATTGCCGAAGCGTTGGGCGGCCACGCGCATGCCATTGCGAGCGAACCCGGCGCAACCGACGCAGGCTCTCTTGAAGACGCCAAGGTGAAAGGCGCCATCCAGACGGATTTCGTTCTGTCTGCCGAAATCATGGCGATCGGACTTGCAGCCTTGCCCGGCGGCAATATCTGGGAGCAGGCCGCCGCGTTGGCGCTTGTCGGATTGTTTTTGACGATTGGCGTTTACGGTTTCGTCGCGTTGATCGTGCGGATGGACGATATGGGTCTGGCGCTGGCGCGCAACGGAAGGCTGGCGATCACGCGGCAATTGGGGCGGCGCTTCGTCAGCATCGTTCCGCGACTGCTGGAACTGCTGAGCGTTGTCGGAACGGCGGCGATGTTGTGGGTGGGCGGCGCGATCATCGCGCATGCGCTCGAATATTTCGGGCTGTCGCACATTCAGCGTGCGATCCACGCGGCAGAAGCGTTTTTTGCGAATCAGGCCTGGCTGGGCTGGGCGGCGCAGGCTTGCGTTGCAGCGCTGTTCGGCCTTTGCGTCGGCGGCGCGCTTGTCGCAACAGCGCGCATAGTCGGCGCGCTGAAACCAGCGTCTTGACGACGCCGCAAGCCGCGCGCGATGCTGCCAGCAGAATTGCGGAGTAAAATATGGCGGTTGGCAATCGCATTGCGAACATGGCCGAGACTGTCGCCTCGTGGCGACGCGACCTGCACGCGCATCCCGAATTGTTGTTCGACGTTCATCGCACGGCCGGCGTCGTCGCCGAAAAGCTACGCGAATTCGGATGCGACAGCGTGGTCACGGGCATCGGGGGAACCGGCGTTGTCGGCGTTGTGCGCGGCGCGCGCGGCAAGGGCGCGACGATTGGGCTGCGGGCAGACATGGATGCGCTGCCCATCACCGAGGCGACCGGCGCGCCTTACGCCTCGCAGACCCCCGGGCTGATGCACGCCTGCGGGCACGACGGGCATACGGCTATGCTGCTGGGCGCTGCGCGATATCTCTGCGAGACGCGCAATTTCGCCGGTTCCGCGGTCCTCATCTTCCAGCCGGCCGAAGAAGGCGGCGGCGGCGGCAAGGCGATGGTCGACGATGGCCTGATGGAGCGTTTCGGCGTCGAGCAGGTGTTCGGGCTGCATAATGCGCCCGGCGTTCCGATCGGTTGCTTTGCGATCCGGCGCGGACCGATCATGGCCGCGGCCGATCGCTTCTTCATCGAAATTACGGGCGTTGGCGGCCATGCCGCCACGCCCCATCTTTGCGTCGATCCTTTGTTGGTGGGCGCGCAAATCGTTTCGGCGCTGCAGGCGATTGCCGCGCGCGAGGTCGATCCGCTCGATTCCATCGTCGTCTCGACAACGCAGTTTCATGCCGGTTCGACCGAAAACGTCATTGCGCCTGCAGCCTCGCTGTCGGGAACGATCCGCACTCTTCGGAAGGAAACGCGCGCTTTCGCCGAAAAGCGTTTGCACGAAATCGCCGAAGGCATTGGCAAGGCGCACCGCGCCGATGTCCAGGTGCGCGTCGTTCGAGGGTATCCCGTAACGGTGAACCATGAAGCTGAAACGGAGGCGGCGATCGCCGCTGCGCGCGATGTCGCCGGCCAGGACAAGGTTATTACAGAGATTGCGCCGCTGATGGGAGCGGAAGACTTTTCTTACATGCTGGAGGCGCGACCCGGCGCCTTCATCTTCATGGGCAACGGGCCTTCGGCGGGACTGCACCATCCCCAATATGATTTCGACGACGCTGCAATCCCCTTCGGCATGTCCTATTGGGCGCGCCTGACCGAGCGATTGCTCAGCGCGGGCGTTTAACAAAGCGTTAACCATAAGTCCCGAGCATGGCGCGACTCTTTCAAGGCGCGCGCCCATGTCCCAATCCGCTGCTCAAAAAACCGTCGTCGCCGAGGGGCGTTTCGCCAGGGAGCAGGCGGCTGCGCTTGCAGCGCTGGAGCGCATGCAAAAAGCGGCGCTGGCGGCGCAAAAGGACGCCAACGCGCGGGATGCGGCGCCCCCGAACGAACCGGTTGCAGAGGCCAGAGCCGAAACGAAAAAGAGCAGCGCATCCTACACGCCTTACTGGGCGGCTGGCGCTTCAGTGGCGCTGATGATCGGCGCCGGCGTTCTGGGCGTCCAGCATCGCGAGAGCATTCAACCCGCCAACGTCGCTGCGGTCGAGCAGACGGTTCCCTGGCATAAGGACGTTGCTGCGGCCGAAGCGCGCTCGCGTGAGGAATTTGCCGCGCTCAAGCGCGAGGTTGCGCAACTGCGCGGCGCGCTGGCCGTTGCCGAACAGCATGCGCGCACGCGCGACAAAGTCGCCGCCAACGATCCAACAGCGCAATCTGTGGCGCGGATGGAACGCGAGGCGAAAGCCAATGTCGACCGCCTGTCCACGCGCATCGACCGGCTCGAGCGGCTGATGGCCGATCCTGTCGTGACCAGCGCTTTGGAAAAGGCCGAGAAAGCCCGCCATCCGGCCGACGCCAGAATTGGCAAACCGGCGATCCCGGTCGGCGGTTTCGTCGTTCGTTCGGTCGCCAATGGCCGCGCGACCATCCAGACGCATCAGGGTCTGATCGAGGTTGGGCCGGGCGATACAATCCCGGGCGCTGGCCGTGTGCGTTCGGTCGCCAAAATCAATGGCCGCTGGGTCGTCGAAACTCAGGCCGGCGCGATCGACGATCGCGAGTATTGAAGCGCGCAGACCCGTCATCCCCCTGTCATAAATATTGGCGAAGCAGGCGGCGTCTGATAATGCGGGATCAATCCTTCCCAGGATCATCCCGCACCTCCAACGGATTGGCCGCATGGACGAACGCCGCATCGCTTCGCCGGCTTTGGGCGCACGCGCGCTGCCCAATCAGTGGGATCTCATCGCGCTTGCGCTCGGCTTCGGGTTTTTTGTGCTGATCGTGGAGGGCGCGCGCGGTATGGGCGCGCCGCTCGGCGCGCCTGTCACGACGGACCTTTCGCTCCAATATTCCAGCCTGCCGTATTATGCGCTGCGCACGACGTTGCGCATGTTTGCCGCGATCCTGTTTTCGCTCCTGTTCACCTTCACGTATGCGACGCTTGCCGCCAAGAGCCGGCGCGCCGAACAGGTGCTCATCCCGCTGCTCGATGTTTTGCAATCGGTGCCGGTGCTCGGTTTTCTTTCGTTCACGGTGACGTTTTTTCTCGGCCTCTTTCCCGGTTCGACGCTGGGCGCGGAATGTGCGGCGATCTTCGCCATCTTCACCAGCCAGGCCTGGAACATGGCCTTTTCATTTTACCAGTCGCTACGGACGGTGCCGCGCGATCTCGATGAAGTGGCGAATGGATTTCAGCTTTCCGCCTGGCAAAAGTTCTGGCAGCTCGAAACGCCGTTCGCCATGCCGGGGCTCATCTGGAACACGATGATGAGCATGTCCGGCGGGTGGTTCTTCGTCGTCGCCTCGGAGGCGATTTCGGTCGGCGATACGACGATCAAGCTGCCGGGCGTCGGCTCCTATCTCGCCATGGCGATCGAACAAAAGCGCGTCGATTGCGTCATTGCGGCGGTGGTTGCGATGGCCCTGGTCATTCTGGCTTATGACCAGATCATTTTTCGGCCGATCGTAGCGTTTTCCCAAAAGTTTCGCGTGGAGATGACCGGCTCGCAGACCGAGACGAAATCATTCGTGCTCGATCTTTTTCAGCGCACACGCTGGCTGCGCGCCTTGACGTCTGTTCCGGCCGATCTTTTCGACCGTTTCGCCATGTGGCGTTTCCAGCCGCCGAAGATGCTGGCCGTGAAGCGCATTCCCGTGCCGGGACAGGTTGTCGACTGGCTCTGGTATGCGCTGGTTTTTGCGGCGGCGCTCTATTCGCTCAAGCTCGTCGTCACCTTTGTCGGCGCGACGCTCGGCTGGTCGGATGTCTGGCAGGTCGCGGGCTATTCGCTCATCACGATGGTTCGGGTGCTGGCGCTCATCATCATTGCATCGCTCATCTGGACGCCGATATCGGTCTGGATCGGGCTAAGGCCGCGCGTTGCGGAAAAGGTGCAGCCGCTGGCGCAATTTCTCGCGGCCTTTCCGGCCAATGTGCTGTTTCCCGTCGCTGTCATCGGCATTCTCAAATTCCATCTCAATCCCGACATCTGGCTGTCGCTGCTGATCATTTTCGGTACGCAATGGTATATTGTGTTCAACGTCATCGGCGGCGCGAGCGCCTTTCCGAACGATCTGAAGGAAGTGGCGTCGAACTTCGGCGTCAAGGGCTGGCAATGGTGGCGCAACGTTATCCTGCCGGGCGTTTTTCCGTATTATGTAACGGGCGCCATGACCGCTTCGGGCGGGTCGTGGAACGCCTCCATCGTCGCCGAATATGTGAAGTGGGGAGACGACACCGTGTCTGCGCATGGCGTCGGGGCCTATATCGCCAAGGCGACGGCCGATGGCGATTATCCGCGCATTGTGCTCGGCGTCTGCGTCATGGCGATCTTCGTCATTGCGTTCAATCGCCTGCTGTGGCGTCCGCTGTTCGGTTACGCCGAGCGCAAGCTGCGCCTGTCGTAAGGAGGCTGCATGATCGACACATCAAAACCACTGGTCGAACTGAGCCATGTGCGCCAAAGCTATTCGATCGGATCGGAAAAAGAGCGCGCTGTTCTCGACGATGTGAATCTCACCATTCGTGAACGCGAAATCGTCGGATTGCTCGGCCGTTCGGGCAGCGGCAAATCGACCATCTTGCGGATCGTGTCGGGTCTTGCGAAAGCGTCGGGCGGCGATGTGCGATTCATGGGCGAACCCGTGACAGGGCCGGTCGATGGCGTCGCGATGGTGTTTCAGAGTTTTGCGCTGTTCCCTTGGCTGACCGTCATGGAGAATGTCGAACTCGGGCTGCGCGCCAAGAAAGTTTCGGAGGCTGCTGCGCGGCCTCGCGCCCTTAAGGCGATCGATCTGATCGGCCTCGACGGATTTGAAAGCGCCTATCCCAAGGAGCTGTCTGGCGGCATGCGGCAACGCGTGGGATTTGCGCGCGCTCTGGTCGTCAATCCGCAATTGCTGCTCATGGACGAACCGTTTTCCGCCCTGGACGTTCTGACCGCAGAGACATTGCGCACCGACCTGCTCGATCTTTGGGTGGAAGGGCGCATGCCGATCAAATCCATCCTGCTGGTTACGCATGGCATCGAGGAGGCGGTGCTGATGTGCGACCGCATCGTCGTGTTGCAATCCAATCCCGGGCGCATCGCCGCTGAGATGCATGTCAAAATGCCGCATCCGCGCAACCGCCTTGATCCGGAGTTCCGCCAGCTCGTCGATCACATCTACGGGATCATGACCAAACGCGAGGACGTCGCGCGCCGCGAGGGTTTGTTCCCCGGCCTTGGGCTTGGCATGACCTTGCCGCGCATATCGACCAATACGCTCGCCGGCATGCTCGAGGAGGTCGCCGCGCCCCCTTACAACGGCAAGGCGGACATGCCGGCGCTGGCGGACTCGCTCCAGATGGAAATCGACGACCTCTTTCCCGTCGCCGAAACGCTGCAGTTGCTCCGTTTTGCCGAAATGGCGGAGGGCGATATTCGCCTGACGCCGGCCGGCAAGCGATTTGTCGAGGCCGATATAGACGTGCGCAAGAAGCTGTTTGGCGATCATCTTCTGGCCTATGTGCCGCTCGCGCAGCGCATCAGGCGCGTTCTCGACGAGCGCCCCACGCATACCGCGCCGGCGACCCGCTTCCGCGCGGAGCTTGAAGATTATATGAGCGAAGATTATGCCGAAACGACCTTGCGTTCGGTGACGAACTGGGGTCGTTACGGCGAAGCCTTCGCATATGACGAAAGCTCGCAATCATTCAGTCTGGAAAACCCCCAATAGGAGACGATGCATGTTCGGATTGTTTCAGTCGCTTTTCGGGGGCGGTCATGGAGCCTCGATGGAAAACGTTACGCTTGATGAACTCAAACGCGGCCTGAAGGACGGTTCGATTTA
>JAGWTA010000030.1 GCA_028869185.1 Hyphomicrobiales bacterium | reverse complement strand
ACCTTCTTCATGGCGACGGGCTTCCACGGCTTCCACGTCATCGTCGGCACCATCTTCCTCATCGTCTGCCTCGTGCGCGCGATGAAAGGCCAGTTCACGCCCAAGCAGCATCTCGGCTTCGAGTTTGCAGCCTGGTACTGGCATTTCGTCGACGTGGTGTGGCTGTTCCTGTTCTGCGCGATTTACGTGTGGGGCTCCTGGGGCGCACAAATGGCGCACGGATAAGGGGCGCGACGAATTGAAACAGGAAAGGGCGGCCCCTGCGCCGCCCTTTTTATTGTATAGGTGGCCACATGGCTTACGACGATTATCCCCCGCAACCGCCCATCGCGACGGGCCTTGCCGGCCGTTGCCCGCGCTGTGGCGCTGGCCACCTTTTCAGCGGCTTTCTGACGGTCGCGCCCAAATGCGATCACTGCGGCCTCGATTTTTCCTTCGCTGACGCCGGCGACGGCCCTGCGATTTTCGTCATGCTGATCGCCGGCTTCATCATCGTCGGCCTCGCGCTCTGGCTCGAAATCGCTTACGAGCCGCCAATGTGGGTCTATGCGGCGGTCTTCATACCGCTCACGCTCATCGTGTGTCTGGGCATGTTGCGGCCGCTCAAGGGCATTCTCATCGCCCTGCAATATCGCAACAAGGCCGAACAGGGGCGCATGCAGCCGTGACCGCGCGCAGTTCGGCGGCGCGCGTCCTGCTCGGTCCCGCGATTGCAGCAGCGCTGTGCTTCGCGTTGCTCGTCGGGCTTGGCGTCTGGCAATTGCAGCGTCTTGCATGGAAAGAGGCCATTCTCGCCCGCATCGACGCGCGCGTGCACGCGCAACCGCAACCCGTGCCTGCGCGCAAGGATTGGGCCTCGCTGAGGCCCGCCGATTACGATTATCAGCCCGTCTCCTTGCGCGGCGTCTACGACCCCAGGCGCGAAGCGTTGATTTTCCGCCCCGCCGCTCCCGCAGGTCTGGCGCAGGGGCCAGGCTACACGGTCGTGACGCCCATGACGCTTGATGGCGGCGGCGTCGTTCTGGTCAATCGCGGCTTTGCCCCGCTCGCCTGGCTGGACGGGCTGCGCACGTCGCCGCCGGCGGGCGAGACGACCGTGACCGGGCTCATGCGCCCGCCCGAGGACCGCAACGCCTTCACCCCGGCCGACACGCCCGCCAAAGGCGTCTGGTACACGCGCGATCCCGCTTCAATGGCCGCCGCTCTCGGCCTTGCCGATGTCGCGCCCTTCGTGATCGACGCCGCGCCGCAGGGCGGCGAGACCGGCTGGCCGCGCCCCGGCGCGACGGAAATCGCGATTCCCAACAACCACCTGTCCTATGCGCTGACATGGTTTGGGCTCGCCGCCGCTTTGGTGGGCGTGTTCGCGGTCTGGGCGCGTTCGCGTTTGCGCGCCGCGCAATAATTCTCCATCGCGCGGCGCTCTGTGCTAAACCCCCGCGCAAACGGGAACAAACCTTTGCGCTACATATCGACCCGCGGGCAGGCTCCCGCGCTGACATTCACCGAAGCGCTGCTGGCGGGGCTGGCCGAGGACGGCGGCCTCTATGTGCCGCAGACCTATCCGCAGCTCGATCGGACGGCCATCGCCGCCTTTGCCGGCAAGCCATACGCCGAGGTGGCCGAAGCGGTCATCGCGCCCTTCGTCGGCGAAGCGATTCCGCGCGCCGAATTGCGCGCCATGCTTGCGCAGGCCTATGCCCCGTTCCGCCACGCGGCCGTCGCGCCGCTCGCGCAGCTCGGCGACAATCTCTTCCTGATGGAGCTGTTCCACGGTCCCACGCTCGCCTTCAAGGATGTGGCGATGCAATTGCTCGGACGCCTCACCAATGCAGCGCTCGCCGCGCGCGGACTGCGCGCAACGGTCGTCGGCGCGACATCGGGCGACACGGGCGCGGCTGCAATCGAAGCCTTTCGCGGGCTCGACCGCGTCGACGTCTTCATCCTCTATCCGCATGGTCGCGTGTCGAATGTGCAGCGCCGGCAGATGACGACCGTGCCCGACGCCAACATTCACACGATTGCGCTCGAAGGATCGTTCGACGACGCGCAATCGATTCTCAAAGGACTGTTCCGCAATGCCGGTTTCCGCAAGGATGTCGGTCTGACGGGCGTCAATTCCATCAACTGGGCGCGCGTCGTCGCCCAGGTCGTCTATTATTTCACCAGCGCGGTCGCGCTCGGCGCGCCGCACCGCAACGTGTCCTTCACGGTGCCAACCGGAAACTTTGGCGATATTCTCGCCGGCTATGTCGCCAAGCAAATGGGCCTGCCGATCGAGCGTCTCGTCATCGCGACCAATGAAAACGACATTCTCGCGCGCACGCTCGAGACAGGGCGCTACGAGGTGCGCGGCGTCAAGCCTACGCAATCGCCGTCGATGGATATTCAGGTTTCGTCGAATTTCGAACGTCTGTTGTTCGACGCCAGCGGCCGCGATGCGGCCCGCGTCAGCGCGATGATGGCTGCGCTCGATCAGTCGCGCGGTTTCTCCATCGACGAACGCGCCTTGCAGGCGATCCGCGCAGATTTCGACGCATTCGCCGTTTCCGAGCCGCAGACGCGCGAGGAAATCGCCGAAACCTACCGGCAGGACGAATATATTCTCGATCCGCATTCCGCCGTTGGCGTTCACGCCGCGCGTCGTGCGCTGGAGCGCCGCCCGGCGACGCCGATGATCGTTGCCGGCACCGCCCATCCGGCGAAATTTCCGGATGCGATCAAGGCTGCGACGGGCGTGACGCCGGCGTTGCCGCCGCATCTGGCCCATATCGCGGCGGCGCCGGAGCGCTTCGAGATCCTGCCCAACGATCCCGTCGCAATCGAAAAATTTATCCGCGCCAAAGCGCGCGCCGCGCAAGCATGAGCGCTCAAACCGTCCGCGAGACGACGCTCGCCAACGGTCTGCGCATCGTGACCGCGCCCATGCAGGGCGTCGAGACCGCAACCGTAGCCGTGCATGTCGGCGTCGGCTCGCGCCACGAACGCGAGGACCAGCATGGCCTGTCGCATTTTATCGAGCATATGGCGTTCAAGGGCACGGCGCGCCGCAACGCGCTCGCCATCGCCGAGGCGATCGAAAGCGCGGGCGGCGATCTGAACGCGGCGACGGCGACCGAACACACTGTGTATCACGCGCGCGTTCTTGCGCAGGATGTCGGCCTCGCACTCGATATTCTCGGAGACATCCTCACCCATTCAGTGTTCGACGCGCAGGAGATGGAGCGCGAAAAAAGCGTCATCCTGCAGGAGATTGCCGCCGTCGGCGATGACCCCGACGATCTCGTGTTTGAAATGTTCGACGCCGCCGCATTCGCCGGTCAGCCCATCGGCCGATCGATCCTTGGCGCGCCAAAGCGCGTCAAAGGCTTTGATGAAACGGCGATCCGCGCCTATCTCGCCGCTCATTACGGCGCCAACAATCTCATCGTTTCGGCGGCAGGCGCTGTCGAGCACGCAGCCATCGTCGAACAGGCGTCGTCCCTGTTCGAAAACCTGCCGCAAAATGCGCCCGTTTCCGTTGCGCCGGCGCGTTACACCGGGGGCGAGGCGCGCAAAAAACGCGGCGAGCAAACCAATTTCGTGATCGGTTTCGAAGGCTTCGATCATACGCACGAGGCCAGTTACGCCGCCCATGTCTTCGCCTCCGCCGTCGGCGGCGGCATGGCTTCGCGTCTGTTTCAGGATGTGCGCGAGAAACGCGGGCTTGCTTATTCGATCTATTCCTTCAACTGGTCCTTCGCCGACACGGGCCTGTTTGGCGTCAGCGCGGCGACGGCGCCGCGCGATGCGGGCGAGGCGATCCGCGTGACGCTGGATGCGCTCGCCGCCGCCACGCAGGATCTCTCCGAGGCGGAGATGGCGCGCGCCAAGGCCCAGATGAAGGTCTCGCTCTTGGCCGCTTTCGAATCCTCGCCCGCGCGCGCCGAGCAGATCGCGCGGCAGACGGCCGTGTTCGGTCGCGTGCTGACGCGCAAGGAAATTGTGGACAAGATCGACGCCCTGACGCTTGAGCGCACGCGCGCGGCGGGCGCGGCCTTGCTCAAAAGCGCGCCGACCCTTGCCGCCGTCGGCCCAACGACTAAAGTCCCCGATGTATCGGACATCGCCGCGCGCATCGGCGCGGCGGGAGACAGGTGAATGGCGCTGTTCCGCATCGGTCGCGAGCGGGAGCATACGTCTGTCCTGCGTGGCGAGGGCGTGTTTCTGCGCCCGCCCGTGATGGACGATTTTCCCGCATGGGCGGCGTTGCGCGAGGAAAGCCGCGACTTCCTCACGCCCTGGGAGCCGAGCTGGCCGGCCGACGATTTGACGCGCGCCGCGTTCCGCCGCCGCATCAAGCGCCAGACGGAAGAAATTGCGCGCGAGGAATCAGCCCCTTATTTCATTTTCCGGCAGACGGACGGCGTTTTGCTCGGCGGCCTGACGATTGGTCAGATCCGGCGCGGTTTCGCGCAGACCGCCAGCATCGGCTACTGGATGGGCCTGCCGCATGCAGGGCGCGGCTATATGTCCCGCGCCGTCCGCGCCGCGGCCTCGCATGCATTCGCCAACATGCGGCTGCACCGGCTGGAGGCGGCGTGTCTGCCGACGAACGAAGCCTCCATTCGCGCGCTGGAGAGCGTCGGTTTCCGGCGCGAGGGTCTGGCGCGCGCCTATCTGCGCATCAACGGTCGCTGGCGCGACCACCTTTTGTTCGCGTTGCTCGAGAATGATCCACCGCCCGCCGCGCGCCGGCGCAACCTTGCTCCGCAGCGCGATTGCCCTTAGACCCGACCGAAGTCTAATTTCCGACACGAACGAAGCGGATTGACGGAAACCCGCTTCGCCCGGCCGCTGGAGAATTCGTGCGTTTTCTGAACTTTCTCCTCGCGTTTTTCATCGTCGCTCTCAATATCGGCGCCGCGCGGGCGATCGAGTCCGTGCGCGTGCCGCTGGACGCGCAGGCGATCGACATGATACCCAAGGTGGAATCCTATTCCGCGCAAGGCGATCGCCTCCAGGTCTCCACCGCGCCCGGCACAGACGGCATCGTGCGCCGCATCGAAGTGCGCGCCAAGGAGGAGGGCGCGCGCCCGTCCTGGATCGTGTTCGCGCTGACAAACGACACGGACGAACAGATCGAACGGTTGCTGGTCGCGCCGCATTTCCGTCTCGTCGGCTCCGGCGTCGTCTGGCCTGATCTCGGCGCAACGCGCATCAACGCCATCACGGCGAGCCAGGGCTTCCCGCCTGAACGCGAGGAGAACGCCGAAGCCGACGTTTTCCGCGTGACGCTCGACCCGGGCGCGACGGTGACCTATGTCGCCGAACTGCGCACGCCCAATCTGCCCCAACTGCAATTGTGGGACCCCGACGCCTACAAGGATCGGCAGGCCAATCTCACGCTCTACAAGGGCATCGTCATCGGCATCGCCGGTCTGCTCGCGCTGTTCCTCACCATTGTGTTCGTCGTCAAGGGCGCGATCATCTTTCCGGCGGCGGCCGCGCTCGCCTGGGCTGTGCTCGCCTATGTCTGCATCGACTTCGGTTTCTGGGCGAAGATTTTTGGCACGACGCCGGACGCCGACCGCATCTGGCGCGCGGTGGCCGAGGCGACGCTGTCTGCGACGCTGGTCGTGTTTTTGTTCGCCTATCTCAATCTCAGCCGCTGGCATGTGCGCGCCTCGCATATCGTTCTCATCTGGCTCGCCTTCCTGGCGGCGCTGGTCGGCCTTGCGGTCTATGACGCGCCTGTGGCGGCCGGCGTCGCGCGCATTTCGCTGGCCACGGTCGCGGCCGTCGGCTTTCTGCTCGTCGTGTTTCTGGCCACGCATGGTTACGACCGCGCCGTCATGCTCATTCCAACATGGTTTCTGCTGCTGGTCTGGGTTTGCGCGGCGGGCTTCGCGGTCACAGGCGTCATCGTCGACGATCTCGTCGGCCCCAAGCTCATTGGCGGCCTTGTCCTCATTGTCATGCTCATCGGTTTCACCGTCTTGCAAAACGCCTTCTCCGGCGGCGGGCTTGCGCAGGGCGCGATCAGCGATGTGGAGCGCAAAGCGCTTGCGGTGACCGGCGCCAATGATGTGATTTTCGACTGGGACGTCCTGGGCGATCGCGTCTACATCAGCCCGGAGGTCGAGCAGCGGCTTGGTCTCGAGCGGGGCGATCTGGAAGGGCCGGCGTCGAGCTGGCTGAGCATCCTCCATCCTTTCGAGCGCGACCGATATCGCGCCTGCCTCGACACATTGCTCGAACAGCGCCGCGGCCGCATCAACGAGGACTTCCGCCTGCGCGCCTCCGATGGCCATTACCATTCCTACCGCATGCGCGTGCGGCCCGTTGTCGACGCGGACGGACAGGTCGCGCGCGTCGTCGGCACGCTGTCGGACGTGACCGACGAACGCGTGGCCGTCGAGCGTCTCTTGCATGACGCCGTGCACGACAACCTGACGGGCCTGCCGAACCGCGAATTGTTTTTCGACCGGCTCGACGCGGCGCTGGCCTTTGCGCGCACCAGCAATGTTCGCCCGACCGTGCTGTGTATCGACATCGACCGTTTCAAGAAGATCAACGAAAGCGTCGGCCTGCCGGCGGGCGACTCGATCCTGTTGACGGCGGGCCGGCGCCTGTCGCGTCTGCTGCAGCCGCAGGACACGCTGGCGCGCATCTCCGGCGATATGTTCGCGATGATCGTGGTATCCGAATCCCAGCCGGAAAACCTCACGCAACTGGCCGAATCCATCCGTCGCGCGCTGGCGACGCCGGTGCGTTTCGCTGACCGCGAAATCGCGATGACCGCTTCGGTCGGCCTTGCGCTCTACGACCTGAAGCTGCATCCCAAGCGCGAGGAAATGCTCAACGCCGCCGAAATCGCGATGCGCTACGCCAAACGCGCGGGCGGCAACCGGATCGAGGTTTTCCGGGCCGGCATGCACGAGCAGCGCGGCGACCGTCTGGCGCTGGAATCCGATCTGCGCCGCGCGCTGGAGCGTGGCGAAATCAAGCTGTTCTTCCAGCCGATCGTGCGCCTCGAAGACCGCACCGTGGCTGGATTCGAAGCGCTGATGCGCTGGGATCATCCCCGGCTCGGACGCCTTGGACCGGCCGAATTCATCCCGATGGCCGAAGAGACCGGCCTTGTCATCGAACTCGGCGCCTTCGCGCTCGAGCGCACGGCGCGAGAACTTTCGGCGTGGCAGAAAGCGCTCGACGTCGAACCGCCCTTGTTCGCGTCGGTCAACGTGTCGTCGCGGCAATTGCTGCGGCATGATCTGTTGCAGGATGTGAAGAAGGCGTTGTCGCGCGCCGATGTGAAGCCGGGCACGCTCAAGCTCGAACTCACCGAAAGCCTCGTCATGGAAAATCCGGAATATGCGGCGCAAATGCTGCAACGGATCAAGGCGCTCGGCGCCGGCCTGTCGCTGGACGATTTCGGCACCGGCTATTCATCGCTGTCCTATTTGCAGCGTTTCCCCTTCGACACGATCAAGATCGACCGGTCTTTCGTGCATCAGAACGGTTCGGGCGATCGCCCTGTCATCCTGCGCTCCATCGTCGGCCTTGCGCATGACCTTGGCATGGAAGTGGTTGCAGAAGGCGCCGAATCGGAATCGGACGCCATCGAGCTTTATCAACTTGGCTGCGAATTCGCGCAGGGTTACGCCTTCGGCCATCCGATCAGCGCGGCCGATGCGCGCAAGCTTGTCGGCGCGGCGACGGAGGCTGCATGATGCATCGGCGCGCATTCATTCTTGCAGGCGGCGCAAGCGTTCTTGGCGCGACCGCCGCATTGGCGGAAAAAGCCTTGCTCAATGCGCAAGGGCAGGAAGTGCAGACATGGCGCCTGCCTTCTGAAATCACGCTCGACATGCCCGGCGTCATTTCCGCGGGCTCGGCCTCGCCCGACGCCATTCTTTACGAGTTTTTCGATTACAACTGCCCCTGGTGCAAGAAATCCGTCGCACCGCTCGACAAGCTCGTGCGCGCCGACAAGAATCTGCGTCTGCGCCTGATCCAGAATCCGATCCTGTCGATCGGCAGCGCGCAATGCTCGAAAGTCGTCCTGGCGACGCAGGACATTGCAGGCGATGCGACGGCCTACGCGCTGCACAAGGCGCTTCTGGGCAAACGCGGCAGGGTCGCCGGGCCAGAGGCGCTTGCCGAAGCGCAGGCGCTGAAACTCGATGCGAAAAAGATCGAGGCGCGCGCCGATTCCGAAGAAATCATCACGCGCGTCATGCGGCAGGCCAAGGCTGCGGCCGCGCTCGGCATGAGCACGACGCCCTCCTTCGCCATGAATGGCGTTGGCATCGGCGGCTGGCCCGGCGAAAGCGTCATCGCGCGCGCGATCGGGAACGTGCGCGCCTGCGACGCTGTCGCGTGCTGAGGCGCGGCGCATTCGCAGCGATCTTCGCCGGAGCGAAATGATGTCCCGCTACGACTTCACGGCGACGCGACTTCATGTCGAGGCGCCGCTCGCCATCGACGCGCCTGTCGAGATTGCAGCCGATCAGGCCAATTATCTGCTCAACGTCTTGCGTCTTGGCGAAGGCGCGCATGTGCTTCTCTTCAATGGCCGCGACGGCGAATGGCGCGCCGAAATTACGCAGACGCGCAAACGCGCCGCCACGCTGCGCCCGCTCGAACGCACGCGCATGCAGGAAAAAGGCCCTGACATCGATTTGTGCTTTGCGCCGCTGAAACACGCGCGGCTCGATTATCTCGTGCAGAAAGCGGTCGAGATGGGCGCTGCGCGGTTGCGCCCCGTCATCACCCGTCGCACGCAGGCAAGCCGCATCAATCTGGAGCGCATGCGCGCCAATGTCGTCGAAGCGGCCGAGCAATGCGGCGTCATCGCCGTGCCGGAAGTCTGCGCCGAGGCGCCGCTGGAGCGCGTGCTTGCGCAATGGCCTGACGATCGCGCGCTGATTTTCTGCGACGAGGACGCCGCCGGCGCCGATCCGCTTGCCGTGCTGCGGGCAGGGGGCTGGCGCTGCCCCGCCGCGGTTCTGATCGGTCCGGAGGGCGGGTTCGACGAAGCCGAACGGGCGGCGATCCTGCGCCTTCCCAATGTGGCGCGCATCAGCCTTGGGCCGCGCATCCTGCGGGCCGATACGGCGGCGGTCGCCGCGCTGGCGGTGGCCCAGCTGGCCTTCGGGGACTGGATTTCCGGGGATTAGCCGCCTTGGCGGTCCGTTCGACACTTTATCGCCATTATCTTTTATCAAACCGCTCGTTACGTCGTATTCCAAGAGATCAGGCATGACCTTCGCCCGTGGCCGTTCGACATTCGCTTGCGCTGTTTCGCGTCTGACAATCGGCCTCGGTCTTATGGGCGTCTCGCTTCCGGTTCTCGCTGGCGAGGCGCGCGGCAATCCCTGTTCTTCCTACGGCGAGGGTTTCGCGCCCATGCAGGGCGTCGACGGATGTTTCCGCGTCGGCGGCCATATCCGCGTTGACGCCACCGTCATGCGCGGCCGGGCGACGCTGGATGGCGGCGCCTCGTCGCCGGCGGCGATGCTTGGAGGCGCCGCCGCGCAGGAAGGCCGCATGCGCCTGCAAGGACCGCTCGGCGGTCTCTACCATCGCTGATTTCAGCCAGAGCTGATCTTAGAGGGCGCAGGCGCTGAACGCCGGCAGCACGCTGTCGCGCCAGTCGCCCTTGAAATGCGCGATCAGCTCAGCCGCGCGCGGCTGGCCAGTCTCGACGATGCGGCGCAGCGGATCCAGATAGATCGTTTCGTCCTGTCCCTTGCCATTGCGGCGGGCGCGGCGGCTGAGGCCGCGCTCGGCGATCGCGAGCGCGTCGCGGCCAATGTCGCGCAAGGTGCGGCCGCCGATGCTGGCGGCAAGCCCGAGGCGCGGCGTCTCGTCGCGCAGACGTTGCCGCTCCTGCGCACTCCACCCCGCCACGAGATCGAGCGCGGCCTGCAAACTGTCCTGATCGTAGAGCAGGCCCACGAACAGCGCGGGCAGCGCGCCGATATGGCTGCGCGGCCCCATATCGGCGCCGCGCATTTCGATATAGCGCTTGAGCCGCACTTCCGGGAACACGGTCGACAGATGGTTCGCCCAGTCCGAAAGCGTCGCGCGTTCGCCCGGCAAGTGCGCGAGCCGGCCTTCGAGGAGGTCGCCGAAACGCGCGCCGGCGACATCGTGATAGACCTCGCCGCGCTTGACGAAATACATCGGCGCCGCGAGCGCAAAATCGACATAGGATTCGAAACCGGCGCCCGGTTCGAACATGAACGGCATCATCCCCGTGCGGTCGCCGTCGGTATGGCGCCAGATTTCCGAGCGCATGGACAAGAAGCCGTTAAGCCCGCCATCGAGAAAGGGCGAATTCGCGAAAAGGGCGGTCGCCAGAGGCTGAAGCGCCAGCGACACGCGCATCTTGCGCACCATGTCGGCCTCGCTCGCGAAGTCGAGATTGGTCTGGATGGTAGCGGTGCGGAACATCATGTCGAGGCCGCGCGATCCGACCTTCGGCATGTACCGGGCCATGATTTCGTAGCGCTGTTTGGGCATGACGGGCGTTTGCGCGCGGGTCCACAGCGGGCTCGCGCCAAGGTCCAGAAAGCCGACGCCGATCATGTCGCCAATCGTTTTGACGGCGGCCATATGCCGGTCGAATTCGTCCATCGTCTCGTGCACGTCGAGCAGCGGCGCGCCGGACAATTCGAACTGGCCGCCCGGCTCCAGGGAAATCGCCCCGCCGCCATGGTCGTCCGCGAGCCCGATGATCGTATGCGGGCCGTCCACGATCGGGCTCCAGCCGCTCTGGGCGCGCAAGCCCTGCAACAGCGCCTCGATCCCGCCGGCGCCGGCATGTCCCTTGTAGGGCACAGGGCTTTGATCGGCTTTATAAAACGGGATTTTTTCGTGTTCGGTGCCGATGCGATGGGGCCCCTGCGGCTTGTTGCCGGCTTCAAGCCATTCGATCAACTCCCGCCGGGACGAAAGGACGGTCGTATCGGTAACATCGCGCGCCATGGGTTTTCCTGCAGCCTTTTACGGCAGCTTGATAGGGGCTGGCGGCCCCGCGCGCAAATTCGGCGGTGTCGGCCTGTTTCGGCGGATGACTTAATCATATTTCAAGGCGCCGGCCTCATGATGCCCTATAGAGAAGGGCCTGCCCATGCGGTTTTTTTGGCGATTTTTGAAGGATGACAGCGGGGCGACCGCGTTGGAATATTGCGTGATCGGCGCGTTCATGTCGATTTTGATCGTCGCGGGCGCGCGGGCCGTCGGCAGCAACATCAACAACATGTTTTACGCCAAGCTCGCCAACTCGCTGAGCTGAAATCGTTACTTTTGCCTTGATCGGCGTCGCGCGACCGGCCACATAGGGGGCGAAAGGACCGCCCGCAGGCGGCGCGCCGGATGGAAAAGAAGCCCCCCCTCAAACTGATCCTGTGCGCCCCGCGCGGCTTTTGCGCCGGCGTCGTGCGCGCCATTGATGCGGTGGAGCGCGCCATCGCCCGCTACGGCGCCCCCGTCTATGTGCGCCATGAAATCGTTCACAACCGCTATGTGGTCGAAAGCCTGAAAGCCAAGGGCGCGATTTTCGTGGAGGAATTGTCAGAAATTCCCGACACCCGGTCTCCGGTGATCTTTTCCGCTCATGGCGTGCCGAAATCCGTCCCCGCCGAGGCGGAGCAGCGCAACTTCTTTGCAATCGACGCCACCTGTCCGCTGGTGACCAAGGTGCATCGCGAGGCCGAAATCCATCATCGGCGCGGCCGCCGCATCCTGCTCATCGGCCATGCCGGCCACCCGGAAGTCGTCGGCACGATGGGTCAACTGCCCGCCGGCGCCGTCCAGCTCGTGCAATCGGCCGAGGAGGCGCGGGCGCTGCCGGCCGGCGAAGGGGAAGATCTCGCCTATGTGACGCAGACGACGCTGTCGCTCGGCGACACGGCCGAGATCGTCGCCGTGCTCAAGGAGCGTTTCCCGAAAATCGCCGCGCCGCACAAGCAGGACATCTGCTACGCGACCACCAACCGGCAGGAGGCCGTGAAGGCCGTTTCCGCAAAGGTTGACGCTGTCGTGGTCGTGGGCTCGCCCAATTCCTCCAATTCGCAGCGTTTGCGCGAGGTGGCCGAACGCGCCGGCTGCATCGCGCGGCTGGTGGAAGGACGCAAGGACATCGACTGGTCGCTGTATGAAGGCGCCGCGGCCATCGCCGTCACAGCCGGCGCCTCGGCGCCGGAAGTTCTGGTCAACGAAGTGATCGAGGCTTTCGGCGAGCGGTACGATCTGACGATCGAGACGCTTTCGACCGGCTCTGAAAACGTCTTCTTCCCGCTGCCGCGCGAATTGCGCGACGAAACGGCGGCCTGACAGAGTCAGGCGAGCAACAGCAGCAGCACGCCTGTCAGTGTGAGCGCCATACCCGCATATTCGCGCGGGCTGGCCGTCTGGCGGAACACGCGCCGGCTGACGATCTGCGCGAACACCATTTCGATCAGGCCCATCGTGCGCACGCGCGCGGCCGACTCGATGGCGAAAGCGAAAAACCACAATTGCGAACCAAGCGCGCCGACGAAACCGGCGCGCAGCGAGGCGCGCCATTGCGCGATGATCGCCATCAATTGCGCGCGATCGAACATCAGCAATCCCGCAACGATGAGAGCGCTTTGCAGGGCGAGCGTGATGGTCAGCACTGTCGCTGCGCCCAGGAGAAACGAAGGCGCGCCAAGCGCCAGAATGGCCGCGCGGTAGGCGACCGCCGAAAAAGCCCAGAGCGCCGCCGAGCCGAGCCCGAGCAAGGGCGCGCGCCATCCGCTCGCCTCGCCGTTGCGCGGCCAGGACATGACCATCACCCCGCATGTGGCGACGCTGATCGCCAGCGCCAGTTGCGGGGTGACATGCTCGTTGAGGAACGCCAGCCCGAACAATGCGACCTGCACCGGCTCGGTCTTGGTGTAGGCGATGGCGACGACGAAACTGCGTTCGGCCATAGCCGCAAGCAGCAGCCCCGTGGCAAGAATTTGCGTGACGCCGCCGGCAAACGCCCAGACGAGCACGCCCGATCCCGGCGATGGCGGGGGGCCGAGGAAGACGCAGGCGATCGAAAGAAAAAGCGCCGCGAAGGGCAAGCCGAACAAAAAGCGCACATAGGTTGCCCCGCTCGTGCCCACCGATTGTATGAGATCGCGCTGCATGGCGTTGCGCGCGGTCTGCGCCGCCGCCGCCGCAACCGTGAAAACGACCCACAGCCAGGCCGGCGGCGAGAGGCCTGTCATGGCTGGGTCTGCCTTGAGCGGAGCAATGTTTGACGGCGCATGAGCCCGCAGCTAACACGGGACGACTTGCGCGGCAAAAGCATCGTTATGGCTGTCTACACCGACGTTTCCCCGGAAGAACTGGATGTCTTTCTGCAGGACTACGACATCGGTCCGCTGCTCTCGCTGAAGGGCATCGCCGAAGGCGTCGAGAATTCTAATTTCCTCCTGCACACGCAAACCGGCTATCGCTTGCTCACGCTCTACGAGAAGCGCGTCGACGAAGCCGACCTGCCTTTTTTTCTCGGCCTGATGGAGCATCTGGCGGCGCGCGGCCTCAATTGCCCGCAACCCGTCAAGAACCGGCGCGGAGAGGCGCTCGGCCGTCTCGCCGGGCGCGCTGCGGCCATCGTCACCTTTCTCGAAGGCATGTGGCCGCGCCGGCAAACCGCCGATCAATGCGCGCAGGTGGGCGCAGCTTTGGCGCGCATGCATCTGGCGAGCGCCGATTTTCCGCTGCGCCGGCGCAATGCGCTGGCGATGCCGGCCTGGCGCGGGCTTTTCGACGCCGCGCGCGCACGCGCCGATACGGTGCAGCCCGGCCTGTGCGCCTACGTCTCGGGCGAACTCGATTATCTGGAAAAGCATTGGCCTGCGGGCCTGCCGCAAGGCGTGATTCACGCCGATCTTTTCCCCGACAACGTTTTCTTCCTCGGCGCGCAATTGTCGGGCCTGATCGATTTCTATTTCGCGTGCGACGACGCGCTCGCCTACGATCTCGCCATCTGTCTCAACGCCTGGTGTTTCGAGCCCGATGCGTCCTTCAACTTCACCAAGGGCGCGGCGATGATCGAAGGTTACGACAGGACGCGCGCTCTCACGCGCGTGGAAAAGGAAGCCCTGCCGCTGCTGGCGCGCGGCGCGGCGATGCGGTTTTTGCTGACGCGGCTCGTCGATTGGCTCAACGTGCCGCCGGGCGCGCTCGTGCGCCCCAAGGACCCGCTCGAATATTTCCGTAAGTTGCGTTTTCACAGTCACGCGCAATCGCTGCGCGATTACGGAGCGCAATTGTGAGCGAGGAAAAGGCGCCGCGCCGCGTCGCCATCTGGACGGACGGCGCCTGTTCGGGCAATCCGGGGCCGGGAGGCTGGGGCGCCATTCTCACATTCGGCGGCAGCGAAAAGGAACTCAGCGGCGGCGAAGCGCTCACGACAAACAATCGGATGGAGCTGACCGGCGCCATCATGGCGCTTGAAGCGCTGACGCGCCCCTGCGCCATCGACCTGCACACCGATTCGATTTACGTGCGCGATGGCGTTTCGAGCTGGATTCACAATTGGAAAAAGCGCGGCTGGAAAACCGCCGACCGCAAGCCTGTGAAAAACGAAGATTTGTGGCGTCGTCTCGATGCGGCGACCGAGCGTCACGACATCGCATGGCGCTGGGTGAAAGGACACGCGGGCGACGAGATGAACGAGCGCGCCGATGCGCTTGCGCGCGAGGGCATGAAACCGTTTCTGAAAGCGCGCAAGGGCGCGGGCTGATGGCGCATGCGCGCCAGTCCGCGCCCTGGCGTGCGCCTCAAATCTGCGTCAGCATCATCTTTGCGCCGGAGAGATCGGCCTGTCCGGGCGAATCCTCGACATTGAGCGCCATGACGACTCCATCGTCGACCAGCATCGAATAACGTTTCGAGCGCATGCCGAAATTGCGGTCGCTCATGTCGGCCTGCAGGCCGAGCGCCTTCGCGAAGTTGGCGCTGCCGTCGGAGAGGAACAGGATTTTCCCGTCAGCCTTGGAGTCCTTCTCCCAGGCGTCCATCACGAAAACGTCGTTGACCGACGTGACGGCGATTGTATCGACGCCCTTGCCCTTGATTTCGTCGGCGCGCGCAATGAAGCCGGGCAGGTGGTTGCGATGGCAGGTGGGCGTGAACGCGCCAGGCACGGCAAACAGCACAACCTTGTGTCCCTTGAAGATCTCGTCCGTCGTGCGCGCGGCCGGGCCATCGGGCGTCATGGTGGTGAAAACGGCGTTGGGCAATCGGTCGCCGATCTTGATCGTCATGGTTGTCTCCTCGGTGTATCGATCGTGTCGCCAATGTTACCGCGCGGGCGCTGGCGCGTCGAGCGGCGCGGGAAATTCCAGCGCGCCCTGCTCGCGCGTCAGGGTGAGCGCCACGGGCGCTGGCGGAGCCGGCGCGTCATTCGGCGCATCGGCGATCGTGATCAGAAATCCCGCGCCCTGTTTTCGCGTCGTGATGAAATAACCGTCAGGCGCGTCGGCGAAGAGGTCGAGCGCGCCGCCATTCTTCGGCGTGAACAGAAAGCTCGGCTTGTCGGCCTTGATGCGCTCCAGCGCGCCGGCCTCGGCGAGCGTTGCAGGTTTTGGAACGATCGCCTCGGTCTGCGCAATCAGCGCTGCGTCGGCGCTCGCCGCGCCATTGGGCTGCAGGATCAGAACTTCGTCGGCATGCATCGGCACGCAGATTCTGGCGCAGGCGGCGTAATCGAATTTCATCTCCAGCCGCACCGGTTTGCCGGCGTCTTTCGGCGTCACGGCCAGCGGCATGACGAGCCGGTCGCGATAGCCGAGCGCCTCGCCATCGGCTTCCGCAATGCGGCTTGGCGCCGGCATCGTCACGCGCGCGCCTTGCAGATTGTCCGAGGCGGAAAAATCGAAGGTCGGCGGCACGCCGGCGTCGCCGGGGTTGCGCCAGTAGGTGATTGTGTCGGGCGCAAGATCGACGACCACGGCCGCATGATAGGCGCCTGCGCGCAGGCCGCTTTCCGCGATCAGGCGCACCTGCGCGCGTTCCTGCGCGGCGGGCGAGGAGGCTGCGAGCGATGACGATGTCGCGGCGAGCGCGAGAGGCAGGATCAGAAGAAGCCGTTTCATCCGACCAATATTGTTTCCCGCGCCCGGCTTTGCAAATCGGCGGCGCGCCCCTACCTTTCTGGCATGTCGAATGCAGGCAATCCCGTGCGGCGCGCGCAGGAAGCGCGCTTCAGCGGCCAGATGCTGGTCGCCATGCCCTCCATGCCCGACGAGCGTTTTGCGCGCTCGGTCGTTTATATGTGCGCGCATTCGCACGAAGGCGCTATGGGGATCGTCGTCAACAAGCGCGCCAAAAAGGTCGCCTTTTCCGATCTGCTGGTGCAACTCGACCTGATCGGCGAGGACCAGGCCATCGCGCTGCCTGGCGGCGCAGGCGCGACGCCGGTGCTGCGCGGCGGCCCAATGGAGCGCGAGCGCGGCTTTGTGCTGCACAGCGCCGATTTCAGCGCGGGCGAGAGCACCGTGGAGATCGACGCCAGCGTTCGCCTGACGGCAACGCTCGACGTCTTGCGCGCGATTGCGCACGGGCAGGGGCCAAGCCGCGCCGTGCTGGCGCTGGGCTATGCGAGTTGGGCTCCGGGCCAGCTTGAAAACGAGATCCAGCACAATGGCTGGCTGACCGGCGTCTGCGATCCTTCGTTGATTTTCGACGACGATCAGGATGCAAAATATGCGCGCGCGCTGCGCTCGATCGGCGTCGACCCAACCTTCCTTTCGGGCGAGGGCGGCCGCGCATAGCGCGCCGCGCGCATTCATTCACATAGCGCGGCGCGCGCGTTCATTCAAAAGCGACGTTCAGCCCGTGCCGCTCGCATTGCTCCTCGATTGCGAGGAGAATGCGATGCAATTCCTCGATCTCGATATCCTCATCCTGATGCGGCGCATCCCAATGCGAAAGTTCGTCGAGCCGCACGACGAAATCGGCATCCTCGTCGCCGGCGCTGACCTGCACGCTCGCCACGCGCTCGCCGTGGCGCACGCGCACCGCCCCTTCGGTGATCTCGACCTCGTATTGCGCCCTGCGCCGCGCCATTGGCCCGCCCTCCCGATTTGTCCCGATCCTGCCCTGCGCCGGAAGGTCCGCCTAGGGCTTTTTCATTACGCCGGCATGAATGGCGACCTTGCGCATGACGCTGGGCAACGCCTCCTGGCCGAGATTTTCGGGCAGCGTCCAGCGCGCGCCGTCAGGCGCCGGCGTATCGAGCGGCGCGCGCGCGACGAAAACCGTCAGCGAGAGGGCGAAATGCGTGAAAACATGCGCGACTTCGCCCATGCTGCGCCGCCAGGCCAGGGCCAGCGGCGCCTCGGCGGTCTCGGCCTCGAAGTCGGCGCGCCAGACGGAGCCGGGAAATTCGCTCATGCCGCCGAGCAGGCCCTTGGGCGGCCGGTTGCGCAGCAGCACCGCGCCATCTTCGCGAATGGCGACAAAGACAGCGCCCTTTCGCCGCGGGCGCTCCGTCTTTTCGGGCCGGCGGGGGTAAGTCTCCTGTGCGCCGGCCTGCCGCGCCGCGCATTGCGCATTCAGCGGGCAGAGCGCGCAGGCCGGGCGGCGCGGCGTGCAGATCGTCGCGCCGAGATCCATCATCGCCTGCGCGAAATCGCCGGCGCGTTTCCGGGGCGTCAGCGCGTCCATGCGCGCGCGCATTTCCGGCTTGGCGGCGGGCAGCAGCGTTTCGATGGCGAAGAGCCGCGCGACGACGCGCTCGACATTGCCGTCGACCACCACGGCGCGGCGCCCGAACGCGATGGCTGCGACCGCCGCCGCCGTATAGGCGCCAACGCCTGGCAGCGCGCGCAGCGCTTCCTCCGTATCGGGAAAGCGCCCGCCGCGCGCCGCAACAGAGCGGGCGCAGGCGATCAGATTTCGGGCGCGCGCGTAATAGCCAAGCCCCGCCCACGCCGCCAGAACCTCGGCGTCCGGCGCGCCAGCCAGAGCCTCGACCGTGGGCCAGCGTTGCATGAATTTGTGAAAATAGGGGCCGACGGCCGCCACCGTCGTCTGTTGCAGCATCACTTCGGAAAGCCACACCGCATAAGGGTCGGGCGCCGCGCCGCCGCGCGCGCGCCAGGGCAGGGCGCGGGCGTTCTTGTCGTACCAGGCGAGCAGCAGGGCGGTGCGGGAGGGCATGGGAATCGACACTAGCACGTCGCGCCCTCTACCATGCGCTCCATGCCGCCGCCCCGCCGCAAATCCTTCGCGCGCCCTCTGGGCGAATATGTGCGCCCCGCGCTCGATCCGCTGGTCGCCAAGCTCGGCATGTCGCAGGCGACGCTCATTCTCGATTGGGACGAAATCGCCGGTCCGCGCCTTGCCGCCATTTGCCAGCCTGCGCGCCTGCGCTGGCCGCCGCGCGGTCCCAAGACGGACGTCAGCAAAGGCGCGCCGCCCGCGACGCTGATGCTGCGCGCCGCGCCGGGCTTCGGGCTCGAACTGCAGCACCTTGCCCCGATGCTGATCCAGCGCGTCAACGCGCATCTGGGTTGGCGTTGCGTCGAACGCATCGCGCTCGTGCAGGAGCCATTGCAGCCGCGCCGCAAGCAGGCGCACAAGGCGCCGCCCCTCGATCCCGAGGCCGCACGCCGCGCGCAGGAAATGACGGCCGATATCGAGGACGAAGCGCTGCGCGCTGCTTTGCAGCGCCTTGGCGCCGCCGCGCTCAGCGAGAGCGCGCGCGGGCCGCTACGGCGGCGGTAATTGCAGGATCGCGCGCAGGCGCGGCAAGACCGCGTCCGCAATCGCCGCATGCCCAAGCGCATTGGGATGAAACGCGCCGCCGAGCAGCGCTGCGATCAAGGGCTGCGCGCGGTCGAGCGGATCGACCATCTGCCGGGTGTTCATGTAATGGCCCGTCAGAAAGGAATCGTTGGGCGTGACGAACCAGCGATTCTTTGGCCTGTAGGCGGCCCATGCCGGCGGGAAAATGCCGCGCCAGCGATGCGCGTTGAAATCATAGACCGGGAAATGCATGTCGCCCGCCATCGCCGCGTCCGGATCGCCTTGCGGCGCGCCGCTGCGACAGATCGCATGGCCGGCGAATTGTTCGACATGGGCGGTTGCAATCGTCCAGCGACGCGTGGGCGGCAGAGCGGCGACAGCATCCGCCATGATGCGGTTGACGCGCTCGACGAACAGCGCGGCGCGCGCGCCCGTATCCGCCTTGCGCATCCCCAGAATTTCATGAACGTCCATACCGTCGGTCGTTGGCGGGCACACCGCGCCATTCTCAAGCCGGGTCATTTGCGGATAGGCCGTCTGCACCACGCGTGAACCGTCGACGGCGAGCAGCCGTTCGAAAGCTTCGGCAAGCTGTGCATAGGCGTGCGGCAGGCGGTCGCGGGCGTTCTGCTCGGCCTGTTCGAACGGGATCGGCTTGGCCTGCGCGAGCCACAGGCGATAGAGCCAGTCGCGGAAGGGTGAAAATTCCGCGCCTGCATCCACGCTCTCGTTGGCGATGACATTGGCAAAGCCGATGTCGTTGCCGCCGATGTCGAGCAGCAGCGCATCGATCGTCTCGACGCGCCGCCGCGCGCAAGGCTTGATGTCCCTGCGCCAGTCGAATGCAGCGGGCTGGCGATAGCGCGCATAACCATTGGGCGTTGCGCAGATATCGCGCAACACGCGCATGATTTGCGGCGAGGCGTCGTAATAGCGCGCCGCGACATCATCGCGCGCCGCCGCATAGCCGAGCAGGCCCTCGGCGACCGTCGCGCCCGTGCAGGCGTATCCCAGGAAATCGACTGCGACATGCGGCTGTTCGAGCGCAAGCTGGAGCGCTGCTTTCGCCTGCTGGCTGTAGAGAGAACGATGGCATTGCGCCGACAGCCATTGCGGTCTTGCGCGCGGCGCGCCGAACGAGTCGGCGCCGGCGCCAAGGCGCAGCGGATAGGCGCGATGTTGCGGAATGAGCCCGCCCCCCGGCATGCGCGACGAGCCGTTGTAATCGCTCGTTGAAACGCCGAACGCAGCGGCGCGATCTGGATTGCCCTCGCCTGACGAGAAGGAATCGCCAAGGCCGACGATGGTGACGATGCGACCCTGCTGACCGCCCAGCGCGGCGAAGGGCGCGCCGTCGCGCAGCGCCGCAAGGTCGAAAGTTTGCCCGAAGCGCACGCCGCGCAATCGCACTTGCGCGTCGCAGCGCTGGGGCGGCAGCGTTCGCCCGTCGATGGTCCAGCGACAGGTCGTCGCGCCGCTCGCCGCGTCGATGTCTTTCAGGCGCGCCAGAACGTCGAAGGTTTTCGGTTGAAGAAATTGTTCGCCATTGTCGAGCCGGCAGGGCCAATGCCCCTTGTTGCCCGCCTGGAAACAAACCTGCGGCGCAACAGCGGAAGCCCAGCCATAACGGGCAAGCGAAACGCCGTCGCCAAAGGCGGGGCCGAGATCCTTTTTCGCCGCGCGCAGCTCCAGCTCCGTTTCGAGCGCCAGCGCGCTCGCCGGTTGTGGCAGGGCGCGGTAGACCGCCTCGATCGCCTGGAATTGCTGTTCCGATTTGAACAGCCTGAAGCGGTGCGCGATCCGCCACTCGATGTCGGCGCCCTCAGCGGGAGATGCGGCGAGGCCCGTCGCCAGCATGATTGCGAAAAGCGGCAGTCTGGCGCGCATGGATCACCCCCCGGCCGGATGGCCGCCGCGCCCGCGCCGGCGGCGATCGCGCCATCAAAGGCGCGCCCGGCCGACCCGTCAACCTTGCCCGCATCTCGCAATTGCCGTAATCGCTCGGCACAGAATTGCCGCCTGAACCTTTGGAGCGACCATGTTTCACACGACCCGCCGCGCTGTCCTGATCGGCGCCGCCGCGCTTGCCCTCGCGCCTTCGCTGGCGCTCGCCGATGCGGCGAGCAAGGTGAACATCGCCGATCTGATGGCGCCGGGCGCGCTGCCGGACATTGTCGAAGGCAAGGCGGATGCGCCGGTGACGGTGGTGGAATACGCTTCGCTCACCTGCCCGCATTGCGCGAATTTTTACATGGAAGTCTTCCCCACGCTGAAGAAAAACTACATCGACACGGGCAAGGTGAAATTCGTCTATCGCGACTTTCCGCTCGACGCGCTCGCCGCTGGCGGCGCGATGCTCGCGCGATGCTCGGGCGACAAACGCAATGCGGTTGTGGAGCTGCTGTTTTCGCAGCAGAAGAACTGGGCCTTCGTCGACAAGCCGCTCGACGCCTTGCAGGCGACGATGAAACAGACCGGCATGAGCGACGACAGCTTCAAGAAATGCCTCGACGACCGCGCGCTTTACCAGAACGTCATCAAGGATCGCGAAACGGCCGCGACGAAGTTCAGCATCAATTCGACGCCGACCTTCTTCGTCAACGGCGAGCGCAAGACGGGCGAGTTCCCGGCCGCCGACCTCGACAAATGGCTGGGTCTGACGCCGGCCGAAAAGAAATAGGCGGCCGGCCGCGATAAGGCGGGGACAAGCCGGGCTGTTCACAGGAATAAGCCCTGATTTGCTTGCATTTCCGCCACGTATATGACGCTCTGACCCATCAGATTTTTTCGGCGATGGGCGAATCGCGGCCAGAGGCTGCGGTCGCGCGACGGCGGCGGGTGAGGCGTATGAAATTCAACAGATTGCGGCTCGTGGGCTTCAAGAGCTTCGTCGAGCCGACCGATTTCCAGATCGAAGAGGGGCTGACCGGCGTCGTCGGGCCCAACGGCTGCGGCAAGTCCAATCTTGTCGAAGCCCTTCGCTGGGTCATGGGCGAAAACTCCTACAAGAACATGCGCGCGTCCGGCATGGACGACGTGATTTTCTCCGGCTCCGGCAATCGTCCGGCGCGCAACATGGCGGAAGTCAGTCTGCAGCTGGACAACAAGTCCCGCACCGCGCCCGCCGCATTCAACGACGACGAATTGCTCGAGGTTTCGCGCCGGATCGAGCGCGAGCAGGGCTCCACCTATCGCGTCAATGCGCGCGAAGTGCGCGCGCGCGATGTTCAATTGCTGTTCGCGGACGCATCGACCGGCGCGCGCTCGCCTGCGCTCGTGCGGCAGGGGCTGATCGGCGAAATCATTTCCGCCAAGCCGCAGGCGCGCCGCCGCATTCTGGAAGAAGCCGCCGGCGTCGCCGGCCTGCACTCGCGCCGTCATGAGGCGGAACTGCGCTTGAAAGCGGCCGAAGATAATCTCACGCGTCTCGAAGATGTGCTGAAACAGGTCGAGTCGCAGGCCGAGTCCCTCAAGCGGCAGGCGCGTCAGGCAAGCCGGTACAAGACGCTCGCCTCGGACATCCGCCGCAACGAGGCGCTTGTCGCGCTCATTCATCACCGCGACGCGCGCGATGGCCTGGCGCAGGCCGAACGCAAGCTCGAAGCCGATACGCTGGAAGTCGCCGAGCGCACCCGCCTTCAGGCCGAAACGGCGAAAATTCAGGCGCTGGCTGCCCATGAACTGCCGCGTCTGCGCGAGGACGAGGCGAGGGCGGCCGCCGCTCTGCAACGCATCGTCATGGCGCGCGACGCGCTGGAGCAGGAAGAAAAGCGCGCGCAGGAACGCGCCGCCGAAATCGGCCGCCGCGTCGAGCAGATCAAGCGCGACATGGCGCGCGAGAAGGCGCTGATCGAGGACGCCAACCAGTCGATCGCCCGCCTCGATACGGAAGACCGCGAACACGCCGAGGGCGGCGTCGACGAGGGCCATCGCGAGCAAGTCGAGACGCATGCGGCCGAGGCCGAGACGCGGCTTGCCGAGACCGAACGCACGATGGCCGATGCGCAGGCCGCGCTCGCCGAATATTCCGCGCGCCGCAGCGCAACGGAAGCGGCGCGCGCCGAGGAAACGCAGCGTCTGGCGCGCTTTGAAGCCGAGGTGACGCGCGTTGAAACCGAATTCGCGCTGATCGCGAGCGAAGGCGGCGCGGCCGAGGAGCTGGAGCGCCTCGCCGAAGCGTTTGAAAACATGATCGAGGAAGCGCGCATGGCCGAAGAGCGCGCGCTCGACGCCGAAGGCGCGCATGCTCAAGCGCGCGAGAAGGACAACGCCCTGCGCGGGCCGATGGCCGAAGCCGAGCGCAAGGCGCAAAAGCTCGAGACCGAGGCGCGCACGCTGTCGAATCTGCTCGCTTCCAATTCCGGCGGTCTTTGGCCGCCGGTCGTCGAGGAGATGTCCGTCGCGAAGGGCTACGAGGCCGCCATCGGCGCCGCGCTCGGCGACGATCTCGAAGCCTCGACCAACGCATCGGCGCCGGCGCATTGGGCGGTGACGGACGCCAGCGAGGATGCAGCGCTGCCGCCGGGCGTCGAGCCGCTGTCGAAACTGGTGCAGGCGCCCCCGGCGCTGGCGCGTCGTCTGGCGCAGATCGGCGTCGTGCTGCGCGAGGAAGGTCCGCGCCTTGCGCGTTTGCTGCGCCCGGGCCAGCGGCTCGTGTCGAAGGAAGGCGATCTGTGGCGCTGGGACGGCTATGTGCAGGGCGCCGAGGCGCCGACGCCCGCCGCGCGCCGTCTTGCCGAGAAGAACCGGCTCGGCGATCTGACGCGCGAGGCGCAGGTCGCCCGCCAGCAGGCCGACGCCATGCGCGAACAGGCTGACGAGGCTGCGCTCGCGCTGCATGCAGCCGCCCGCCACGAAGGCGAGGCGCGCGGCGCCCATCGCGCCGCATTGCGCACCGCCGAAGAAGCCCGTGAGCGCCACGCTGCGGCCGAACGCCGGCGCGCGGGCGTCGCCACGCGCCTCTCCGCTCTGGAGGAGGCCAAGGCCCGCGCGTCCGCCAGCCGCGACGAGGCGCGCCAGCGCGTCCGCGCGGCTGAAGAGGCGCTCGATGCGCTGGACGATCCTGCGACCCTGTCGGGCGCGCTGGATTCGGCCAGGGCGCGCGCGGCCGAGGAGCGCGCCACGGCGGCCGAGGCGCGCGCCGCCCTGCAAACGCTGATCCGCGAAGCCGAAACGCGCGCGCGCCGCCGCGCCGCCATCAGCGCCGAACGGCGCTCCTGGGTCGAACGCCGCGAAACCGCCGCCGATCAGATCGGCGATTTCGAAGCCCGTCTCGAGGAAGCCGAAACCGAAGCGCAGATGCTGGCCGAGGCTCCCGACGAGTTTCTGGCCCGCCGACGCGCCCTGATGGGCGAGATCGACCAGGCCGAGGAAGGGCGCAAGGCCGCCGCCGACAAGCGCGCCGCCGCCGAGACGACGTTGGCCGAAGCCGACGGCGCCGCGCGCAAGGCATTCGAGGCGATGGGCGCCGCGCGCGAAGAGCGCGCCCGCTCCGAATCGCGCGTCGAGGCGATGCGCCAGCGGCTCGCCGACATTCTGACGGCCATCGCCAGCGATCTGGAATGCGAACCCCATCAGCTGCACGCGATGGCTGAAGTCGAGATCGACGCGAGCCTGCCGGCGGCGGAGGACGTCGCGCGCAAGCTCGAACAATTGAAGGGCGAGCGCGAGCGGCTCGGCGCGGTCAACCTGCGCGCCGACGACGAACTCGCCGAAATCGACGCGCAGCGAGAGAAGATGATTGCCGAGCGCGACGATCTCACCGAAGCAATTCGCAAGCTGCGCGGCGCCATCGGCAATCTCAATCGCGAAGGCCGCGAACGGTTGCTCGCCGCTTTCGAGACGGTGAACAATCACTTCAAGGAATTGTTCACGTCGCTGTTCGGCGGCGGTTCTGCGGAATTGCAACTGGTGGAAAGCGACGATCCGCTCGAAGCCGGGCTTGAAATTCTCGCCCGTCCGCCGGGCAAGAAGCCGCAGACCATGACGCTGCTGTCGGGCGGCGAACAGGCGCTGACGGCGATGAGTCTGATCTTTGCGGTGTTCCTGACGAACCCCTCGCCAATCTGCGTGCTGGACGAAGTCGATGCGCCGCTTGACGACGCCAACGTCGAACGCTTCTGCGACTTGCTCGACAACATGCGCAAGAAGACCGACACGCGCTTCATCACCATCACGCACAACCCGATAACCATGGCGCGCATGGATCGATTGTTCGGCGTCACGATGGCCGAGCGCGGCGTCAGCCAGCTCGTCTCGGTCGATCTCGCGCAGGCGGAAAAGTTCTTGGAAGCAGTCTGAACGACTGCTGGCGGGCCAGAAAAAACGGCGCGGTCTCCCGCGCCGTTTTTTTTATGTCAGCTTCAGGAAGATGCGATCACCAGTGACGCCAGTGACGGTGGCCCCAGCCGCGGCGATAGCCGTATCCCCAGCCATAACCCGGGCCGACATAGACGGGCGCGGCGTAAACCGGCGCCGGATCATAGACCGGCGCGCCGTAATAATAGGTCGGCCGGTAATAGCGGCGGTGGTGCCGGTAGTGGCGGTGATAATAACGGCGGTGGTGACGCCAGTGGCGGCGATAATAGTGGTGGCGGCGCCAGTGGCGATGCGGGCGCACGTAGCAGCGCTGGTAATAGCCGCAACGCACCCAGCGCACCTGGTCGACGGGCAGGGCCGCCTGGTTGAGATCCTGCATGGTCGTCGCCTGAACCGGCAGCGAAGCGGCGTCGGCGGGCGCCGGCGCAAGAGGGGCGGCGGTCAAAGCCGCGAACCCGAGCAATCCGAAAAGTAATTTACGCAGCATGCGCGTCTCCCTTTTTGCAAAACTCCCCAACCCATCATCACAATCGCGAATGAATGGGCTGTGAACGGAAAATTAACCATGAGCGGCGCCGAGGCAACGCCCGCGTTAACCTTCCCGTTAACGTCTCGGTAAGAAGTCTTAACAAATCCTTGCCGGATTGTGGCGCTCGTGAGACGCTTTTTGCGTGTTCTCGTGAGTTGCGTTCATGTCCAAACGTCCCGCCAAGCGTTCCGTATTCGCCGTCCTCCTGCGCCGGGCCCTTCTCGGCCTCGGTCTCGTTGCGGGCCTTGCGGCGACGAGCCCGATTTGGGCGGGGGTGGATGGCGCCACTTACGAGCCGGTCGGCGCGGCGACTTCGGTCCCCTACGGCTGGGTTGATTTCTGCCAGCGCTACAAGGGCGAGTGCACGGCGCGCGCTGCGGCGCCCGCCGACATTGTTCTGACCGCCAGGACGATGCGTGAAATCCAGCGCATCAATGCCTGGGTGAACAAGAATATCGAGGCCGTCTCCGACATGGATCACTGGGGCGTCGTCGATCAGTGGGATTACCCCACCGACGGCAAGGGCGATTGCGAGGATTACGCCCTGTTGAAGCGCCGCATGCTGATGGAGCGCGGTTTTCCGATGTCTGCCCTGCTGATGACCGTGGTCAAGGACAAGAATGGCGACGGCCACGCCATCCTGACGGTGAAAACCGACCGGGGCGATTTCGTGCTCGACAATCTCAGCGAGGATGTGAAGGGCTGGAACAAGACCGGCTACCGCTTCGTCAAGCGTCAGAGCCAGAACGACCAGAACGCCTGGGTCAGCATCGGCGAACCGACGGCCGCGCCCGCCTACGTCTCGCGCTGAAGCTTTACGCGCGCGCCGACCCCCACGGGCCGGCGTAGGTCTTGCGGCACTGAAACAGTCTGACGCCCGGTTTCTTGAAGGGCGCCACCAGCGCGGCCCCGGCAAGGAAACCGCCGATATGCGCCCACCAGGCCGTGGTCGCGTTGATCGCGGTCGGCTCCAGAACATTCGTCACCTGCGTCAACGCCCAGACCGCGATCAGCCAGATCGCGCGAATGTTGAGAATGATGATGAGGAACAGCACCTTCACGCGCGCGCAGGGGCGGATCATCATATAAGCGGCCATCACGCCGGCGATCGCGCCGGAGGCGCCGACCAGCGGCGCGCCGGGCGAGGCGGCGAAAAAGACATAGACCATCGCGCCGGCAACGCCGCACAGCCCGTAGAACAGCGCGAATTTGCCCGGCCCCATCGCATCCTCGACATCGTCGCCGAAAATCCACAGGAACAACATGTTGAAGATGATGTGCGACCAGCCGCCGTGCAGGAACATGTAGGTGAGGAAGGGCGCGACGCGATGCATTGCATCGCTCGGGAAAAGTCCCGTCACGACGCCCGGCACCACGCCCCAGGTCAGCGCGAAGGCCTGCTGTTCGCCGGGCGCGAGCGTCAGCATCATCAGGAAGACGACGATATTGGCGGCGATGATTCCGTAAGTCACATGCGGCGGTCGCTCGCGCGCATGCGGGGCGTCATCGGAGAGGGGAATGAACATGGCGCCAGCATACAACTTGCCGGGCGCGCAAGGCGAGGGGCGGGCGCCTATTCTCCCGCCGCGCGCATGTCCTGGCGCATGACGGCGCGCAGCGCGTCGATCGGGCGCAATTTGCCCTTTTCTTCGAAGTGCCAGAACGTCCAGCCGTTGCAGGCCGGCAGGCCCTGCGCCAGCGCGCCGGTCTTGTGGATCGAGCCGACCATGTCGTTGAGCGACAGGGCGCCGTCGGCGCGCACCAGCGCCTTGTAGCGGCGCTTTTCGTCGGTCAGCACGGCGCCGGGTTTGATGAGTCCCGCCTCGACCACGGCGGAGAAGGCGACGCGCGGCTCGGCGCGCTTGGACGGCGCCGGCGCCAGCGCTTCGGCCGACAAGGGCTCGACGGCGTCAATGCGCCGCATGGCGGCGTCCGCATAATGTTGTTCGCGCTCGAGTCCGATGAAATGCCGGCGCATGCGCCGCGCGACAGCGCCCGTGGTGCCTGTGCCGAAAAACGGATCGAGCACCAGATCGCCCGTGCGCGAAGCCGACAAAAGCACCCGCGCCAGCAGCGCTTCGGGTTTTTGCGTGGGATGCAGCTTGCGCCCCTGGCCATCCTTGAGCCGCTCGCCGCCGGTGCACAAGGGCAGATACCAGTCGGAGCGCACCTGACAATCCTCGTTGCCCGCTTTCAGCGCGTCGTAATTGAACGTGTAGTTTTTCGCGCCCGCTTCGCGCGCGGCCCAGATCATCGTCTCGTGCGCGTTGGTGAACCGGCGGCCGCGAAAATTCGGCATCGGATTGGCCTTGCGCCAGATGATGTCATTGAGGATCCAGAAGCCGAGATCCTGCATGATCGCGCCGACGCGGAA
>JAGWTA010000054.1 GCA_028869185.1 Hyphomicrobiales bacterium | reverse complement strand
GCGGCGGGGCGGTGGGGATTTGTTCGGTCATGTCATGGCTCCTCACGTCTGGGCTTCGCGGAGACGAAGCCGAAAAGCTGCGCCGGGTCGGCGTTGCAAATGCGAATGATTTCGAGCGCCATCTGACGGCGCCCCTCGCGCACGCCGGCGTCGTAGAGCGAAGCGACCGGCGTCGCGTCGACGGAATACACGCCGCCCCGCAACGCGATATCGGCGAGCGCATGTTTCTGCCGGCCGATGGCTTCATATTCGGCGACGACGACGCGGCGCGCCGTGTCGTCGGGCCACATCTGACGGAACCAGCGCGGCAGATTCATCGCGCGCCGCTCCGGGTGATCTGGCGCGCGACAAGGCGCTTGTGCGCGAGCGACAGCGCCTTGCTGGCCTTCAGGGCGGCGAGCGAGCGCCGGATTTGCGAGGGGCGTAGCGGGCGGCCGATGGGTGGACGTATCTTCATGCCCGCCACACACGCGCAGCGACATGCAAGGCCGACACGGTGAACGTCATCGCACATTCTCCCGCTTGCAAACGATCTTCAGATATTCCGTGTCCCGGTCAGGCGCGATGGCGGACTGCGCCAGCATCGCTTCTATCGCGCGCGCGCATTGCATTGCCTGAACGCGCCCGGGCGCCGACAGCACGACGCGCGCGCTGTCGGCGTCGCACCTGTCCGCCGGCGTCGATACAGCGCAGATGAGGGCAAGCGCGCGGATCATCTGAACACCGCCGGTATGCCCAACCTGATGATGACCCACGAGATGCCGGACAATGCGGCAATGAAATACGCTTCGCGAGGGGAGCACTTTCCTAAAAAAATCCCCCACGCAACGCCTAAGTAAAACGTCTCGCCCAGGTGTAGAACATCCAGGTCCGTCATTGCGCCCCTCCCGGCGCGACGCGCTCGCGCGAGGCGTCGCACCTGTCGGCCGGCGTCGACATAGCGCAGATGAGGGCGAGCGCGCGGAACAGCATTAGATCGTAACGATTTGCCAGTCATCGGAAAGCATGTCCGCCTGCGACGCAAGCCAAGGCACGATGTAACCTTGAGCCGTTTTCATATCGATATGTGCGTGGTAGTCGACCGTCGTACCTTCGCCCAAAATCGACATAAGCGGTTCACGATTGGCTTTGAACTGCGATCCACGAACGAGAAAAAGAAACATTCCTTTTCCGTTCCATCCTTCGCGAGCCACGCATTTTCCTTCTTTGAGTGCAGCAATAGCTTTGCCAAAATCCATGATTTTCTCCTGTCAGTCGTTCGTTGAGCAAACTGTTCACGCCCCTCCCGGCGCGACGCGCGCGCGCGAGGCGGTTGCGGCTTGCATGGCGTGCGCGCCATCCGCCATGACGGCGGTTGCCGCCTGCGCCTTGGCGAGCGCCATCTGTTGTTGCTGTTCGGCTGCGCGCGCCTGACGATCCTTTTGCACGTCGTCGGCGGCGCGCATGATTTCAGGCGGCGGTCCCAGCGCATCGAGCAGCACGGCGGCCGCCTTGTCGCCGTCGAGATTATCGGCAACGTCCGGCTTCATCTGTGCGATCTGTCCGATGGCGCCGATCCATTGCATGGTCGCCTTGCCCTGTGCGGCTTTCTGCGCCTTGGCGAGCGGCGAGGTGAAGGTGATTTCGATCCGCTGGCCATGCAGCTCGGGCGGCGGCGGCGGCATCATGCCGGCGCGCTGCAGCAGCTTGACGCGCCGCGCCACGAACGGCGCAAGGCCGAATGTGTGAATGCGCCCGAGGTTGGGCCCCATCAGACGCAGCTGTTCTTCCTTGAACGACAGGACTTCCGTCGCCGTCATCTGCGGCCGGTTGATCAGCTGCATCAGCGAGAAGTAGAAGGCTTCCTTGATCGAATTGCGCCGCTGTTCCGATTGCGCCATCGACAGTTTCACGTCGGCGTTGCGCGTGAAGCTTTGCACGAGCGGCTTGCCTTCGTCGGTCACCGTTCCATAGAGAAGCTTGTTGGGCTGAATGTCGGCGGCCGACAGCACGCCTTCATCGTGGAGGAGCGTGATCGGCTCGGCGGCGAATTGCGCGGCGACGATATGCGAGCGCTCCATTTCGTTGAGCATGGCCGCGTCGGCGCGCGCGATATGGCCGGGGCCGATCGGCCAGACGCGGCCCGAGCGCAGCGTCCACGGGATCGAATGGAACGGCAGTTCGTAGTAGCCGCCGTCGCGCCGCCAGCCCGGAATGTCGGCCGAACAATAGGTGGACAGCCACGCCATGCCCTTGCGGCCCACTGCGCCCGGCCGAAAATCGTGATTGGGATAGACCGCATGCACGATGTAGGCTTCGCGGCTGTCCTCGATGTCAGGCGCGCTCTTGCCGAACTGTCGCTTGAGCTGCGAACCGCGCGCGCGCCATTCGCGATGAAAGCGCGTCAGATTGCCCTGGCCATCCGTGTCAATGAAGGATTCTGACAATGGCACGCAAATGTCTGTGAACTTTTGCGCGCCCGGCGTCAGATCGGAATAGAACGAGCCGAGGCCGAACACGCCGAGATCGCCGAATACGGCGGGAATGTTGGCGTAGAAGCCAGACACGGCGGGCGCCAGCGTGCCATAGGTGAGGGTTGTGACGGCCCACAGATATTCGCGCACCGGACCCCATTGCGCCAGATCGCGATCCTGCAGGCCCAGTTCGAACCAGCGATCGGCCGGATTGGACGCCTGGTTGAACAGACCGCCGACGAACTGGTCGACAGCGTAGAGCGGCGTGGAATCGAAAATCTCGTCGGCGACGCGCGCGCGCTGGTTGCGTGTGCCGATGTCGCGTTCCTCGGGTTTCAGCAATGCGGCGATCTCGCGCCATTGCGGCTCCTCGAGCAGGCGCAGGCGACGCAGGTCTTCCTGCGCGTCGAGAACTTCCTTTTCGCCCGCGCTCATGCGCCAAACAGGGTTTTGTAGACGACAGAACCGCCGCTGTCTGCAGCGCCGCCTTTGATCGTGGCGCCGAAGCCTTGCGCGAGTGCAGCCTTGCGCATCTGCGCTTCAGCGGCGAGGCGCGAACTTTCGGTGTCCATGTTCGACTGCGCGATCGCAGCCTGCGCCTGCTGCTGGGCCTGTTGCGCGGCCTGGATTTGCTGCAGCTCGAGCGCCTGGGCGGCGTAATTGGGCTTGGGCGCGAACCAGTGTGAAACGCACATCGGCGCGAGGCTCCGGTGAGTTTGGCCGGCGCTGCGGGGATGGACGCAACGCCGGCCAGGGGCGAAAGCCTACGCTGTCAAGACGCAAGCGTTCCGGCGCGATCCTGCGGCGGCCGCCCTGTCCGCTGCCTGTCAGCCGGGATTGAGCCGGGCATAGAGCCGATAATTTTCGCCCGCCCGCCCGTAACGGCGCAGCAATCCTTCCTGGGAAAAGCCGAGTGCTTCGAGCCAGCGGCAGGCGACGGCATTGCCTTCCCACGCGCGGCATTCGGCCCGTGCGACATTTGTGTCGAGATAGCAGGGGATGGCGCGTCGCACCGCAAAGCGCGTCGCCGCGAAGGCAATATCGGGCCAGCGGTCCGTGGCAATCATCAGCACGTCGGCGACCGTCGGCGTCGTCAATGCGGCCGCGAGCAGCGCGACCGGTTCGCCATCGTCGGCGCGCATCGCGAGAAAGCCGATGCAGCGCGCGCGCGCGGCGACCATGTCGGCGGCCAGGCCATACGGATCGTCGTCGAAACGAGCGGCGAAAACCTCGCGCGCGTCGGCGGCGCGCATGTTGGCGACAACATGGGCGATGTCGGCGGCTTCAGCATCGACAACGATCATGATGCGCGGCCCCGCAGCGGGTTGTAGCGGCCTTGCGCTGCATTGGCGTCATGGCGGGCGCGCCGCTGCTTGTCGCGATCGGACTTGAGCTTGTTGGCGAGACCGCGCCCGGTTTCCATGCTGGCGTATTGCCCGGCCTCGCACGGATGGCTGTCGGGCGTCTTGCGCACGCCGCTGCGTTCGTTCGAGCCGCGAACGCGATGATAGGCGAAGGTCTGGTTAAACCCGCGCCGTATGGCGATGCAAGACGGATCGAGCAGGAAGGCGGGCGCGCCGCCCTCGACCGATTGCCGGAGCGCTTCGCGAAACGGTTCGGCGCGCGCGTTGGGTTCGTTGGTGCGCGCGAGCTTGACCTTGCGCTTGAGAAAGCGGGCGAGGCGCGCGCGATCGGAGCCTTCCTCGGTTTCCTCGCCGGCTTTCATCGCAGGGTCGCAGACCGTGAAAAACTCGCAGCCCTGAAAACGCGGCGATGCTTCCAGCGTGAGCATGGCGCGCGACAGCTCGCGCATGGATGCGGCCTGCAGCGCGATTTCCGCCAGCACGCGGATTTGCGTGTTCGGCAGTTCCTGCAGGTAGACGGCCGCCGGCGTGTTGCCGCCGTCAATGCCGACAAGCACCGGAACCTCGCGCACCACCGGGATCGTCGCCTTGGCAAGGTGGCGATCGTCGTCATAGTCGGGATAGACCAGATCGGTGTCGCGCGTGAAGCCGGGGCGGTTGTGCACCATGCGACGAACGTACCAGGCGCGATGGGCGTTCTTGCGCGCGATGTCCTCGTAATATTCGCGCCCCAGAACAGCGATGTTTTCGGCCCCCGGCTCGAGGCCGCCGGGCTGGCGATACAGCGCATAGCCGTCTTTTGGCTCCTCCCAGAAATCGCGGTAGATGTAGTTCGTGACATCGGGCGCGTTGCAGGAGCCATACATGCGGCCCGGCCGACCCATGATCTTGCGCGTCGGCGCGCGCGCGAGCCGGCCCGAAATGGCGATCGACAGCGACTCGGGCAGCAAGTCCCATTCCTGCATGACCGCATCGGCGTATTCCGTGCCGCGTACGTCTTCGGGATCCATGTCGTCGCCGAAGGCGCGGAACATGGCGTTGAGCCGAACGAGGCCGCCGCCCTTTTGCGACCATTCATCCAGCCATTCCAGCGTGTGATTGCACGGCCGGCCCGGCGAACCCACGCAATGACCCAAGTCCTTCGGGATGATCTTCCACCAGCTCTTGAGCGTCGCGTTCCAGATCGAGTCGTATTTCTCGCGCCAAAAGACGACGTTGTATTCGCGAACGCCATCGTTCCATGGCCGCATGCGCGTCGATTCGAGCAAAACCTTTTTGCCTTCCGACGTGGTTTTGGCCGAGCCGACGGGGCCGTTCAGCAGCATCATCGGCTCCGCTCCGGCAATGAAGGCGTCCGATATGGGGCCGACCGATTCGAACAGCTTTGCGCCATCAGGCGTTCGGCGCAGCGCCTCGCCAAGCGAGCCGAGCTGGGGGAAGCTCATCGCCCGCCGCCCCGCCGCCCGCCGCGCGCCAGCCCCCCGGTCCGTCGCCGCCCTCCCCACCCATCCGCGCAAAAAAAACCGGTTCGCCGCCGAAATCGAGCCATCTGGCCTTCAGGTACAGCGAAGCCTGCGGCGGGGAGGGCCGTCGGGGTTCCGGGGGGGCCGGGGCGCCGGGGGGCCGGGGGGTGGGGTCTGATGCAGCCAGGATAGGGGTTGCGCCCAGTCGTCGCGACTAGGACCGTGCGAGCGGCATGCCGTTGATACATCAATCTTTTTCGTCTTTCTGCGACTCGTCGTTTTGCGACTCGTCGCCGCTCGCGGCGCTAAGCTGTTGATTTTCCACGGTCTGCAAATCGAGATATTCCCAGGGCGCATGCTCGACGCCCGCCGCGTCGCGGATGCCCGTCTGACCGCCGACGAAGACCGCGATGTTGGGCATGGCCTTGCCCTCGCCATCGACCGGCGCGAGCGGGGCCATCACGTAGCGCCCGAGCGCTTCCATGGTCGCCCGCCATTCCCGATAGGCCTCGAGTTTCGTGCATCCGAGCATCGCCGCCAGCGCCTCCGGCCCGTGCTGGACCCATTTCAGCAGCTCGTCTTGCGGAATCACGCCCCGCCGCAAGAGCCATTCGCGCATGCTTGCGGTCCGCTTGTCGGTCGCGCCCATCGGGCGGCCCGCGCGCCGGTTGGCGATCGCGGCGGACATCGCGCGCCCGGTCGGATCGTCGGCGATCGGCAAGGCGATCTGCTCGCCAGCTGCAGAAGCCGCCGCACACGCATCATCTCCCCCGATTTCGGCGGCAACGGCCCTGATCGCCGCCTTTGTCCCGCCCGATCCTGCGCCGGCCATGCGAATTAATCCCCTCGCAGCGCGACGTCGGTCAGCCGCCAGCTGGCGCGATGGACAACCGTTGCAGCCGTTGCAAATGCCGTTGCAGATAACCCTCTATATTTATTCATCTTTCTTGACCTGAAACAGATGCAACACTTGCAACAGCGCGCGCGCGTATGAAAAAGCTTCATATGAGGCCGGGTTTATCCAGCCTCGGCGGCGTTCTCATAAGGCGCGCGCGATGTTGCGCCGTTGCAAGCGTTGCCAGCGAAAAACAGGCAACAAAATCAACACTCTCCCTGCAACACCACTCCGCAACGGCCGCAACGGTCAGCATTTCTGACCAATCCCGGACCCGCCCCGGCGCGCGACACCTTGTTCGCAACCAAACAGGGTTGCAGGGACGCACACCGTTGCGCGCTCGTCCTGTCCGCATCCTGCCAAACGCGCGCGATCGCTTGTTCGACAGGAAAACGGGTTCCAGGGCGCGCTGGAATGCAGGAATATGGTCATACAAAACAACGCTAAAGCGCGCGCTCGAATACTTGTTTGACGCATCGTCGGCATGTCCAGATCGTGTGCGCAACCTGCCGACTCACGCATTGGGAGCCGATCGGCGCCTTTCGCCCCTACGCCGATCTGCCACTGGCCACGCTGGCGGCGCGGATGCGCTGCAAGCAATGCCGCCGCCGGCCGGAGCCGATCGAGGCCTTCTCCATGACCGACGTG
>JAGWTA010000029.1 GCA_028869185.1 Hyphomicrobiales bacterium | reverse complement strand
CGGATACTCCCGGTCGATCCCGCCTAATCCCACCTATGTCATCTGATCTTGCGCGTCACAGCTGCGCATCGATTATGATCTCGACCGGATCGACGCGCTGGCCGAGGAGCGCGCGCTGGAATGGAAACGCATCGGCGAAGCGCCCTTCCTGTCCGATGCGGAAAAACGCGAGGCGGTTGGCTATCAGCCGAAAACGCCATGAGCGAAGTGACGAAACTGATCGCCGAACGCGGCGATCTCGCTCATCTCGCGCTGTTTCTCTGGGCGAGCGGCGCCTCCGCCATGCTGTGGTTCGCGCTGCGCGAACTGACCGCCGCCAACGAGCGTTTCGACACATTCGTACGCGAGCTGGCCCGTTTCAATCACACATTCGGGAGAGAGGAATGAGCCTCATTCGCCTGTTCGAACCCGCCACGCGCCGCGCGCGGCAGGCGCAATTGCAGAGGGCTGCGCGAATGTTCGCCCAATTGCTGGATCGGCTTGCCGCGCAAACGCACCATCGTTGATCCCTGCGCATCGCGCGCCAATTTGTGAGCTGACCCCATGTCCGATCTGATGCAACGCGCAGCCGAGCTGCGCGACCTGTTGCGCGCGCCCGAAATCAAACGCAGCGCGACGCCGCTCGCGCGCGTCGACGAGGCCGGCGTGTTCGAAGGGTACGCCAGCCTGTTCAACGTCGCGGACCTCTCGCGCGATGTCGTTGCGCCAGGCGCATTTTCCGCCAGCCTGCGCCGCCGCGGCGCTGGCGGCGTCAAAATGCTCTGGCAGCACGACCCGACCGAACCGATCGGCGCCTGGATTTGGCTGCGCGAGGATTTGCGCGGCCTTGCCGTGCGCGGGCGGCTCAATCTGGCCGTCGCCCGCGCCCGCGAGGCGCTGGCGCTGATGCGCGAAGGCGCGGTCGACGGCCTGTCGATCGGCTTCCGCACGGAGCGCGCGCGCGCCGACAGCGCAAACGGGCTGCGCCGCCTCGAGAAAATCGACCTTTGGGAAATTTCGCTCGTCACCTTTCCCATGCTCCCGCAGGCGCGCGCCGCGCTTGTGCACAACGCGTCGCCCGCGCGCGCGCCGTGAATCGTTCCCCCGCAAGACCAGCAAGAGGACCAGCATGACCCAGATTGAAAACAAGGCCTATGGAACCGAGGCGGCAGCCTTCGAAGATCTTCATCGCGCCTTTTCCGCTTTTCGCGAAACCAACGACGACCGCATCGGGCAGATCGAGCAGCGCCTGTCGGCCGATGCCCTGACCGAGGAAAAGCTGATGCGCATCGACCGAGCGCTCGACGAAACGAAAGGCCGACTCGATCGCCTGACGCTCGACGCCGCCAGGCCGCGCATCGGCGCCGATCGCAAGGACGATGCGGCGAGCCGCGAACACAAGAGCGCATTCCTGACCTATATGCGCGCTGGCGAAGCGGGGGGACTGAAGTCGCTCGAAGCCAAAACCATGGCGGCGGCCTCCGGTCCCGATGGCGGCTATCTTGTGCCGCAGCCGGCTGAGCGCGAAATCCTGCGGCGTATGGCGCAGATTTCGCCGATGCGCGCGATCGCCAATGTTGTCGAAATCTCCACCCATTCGTTGCGGCGCGCCTTTTCCTGGGCGGGGCCGCAGGCAGGCTGGGTGGCCGAAAGCGATCCGCGTCCGCAGAGCGCCAATCAGCAGATTTCAGACATGACCTTTCCCGCCATGGAGCTTTACGCCATGCCTGCGGCGACGCAGACATTGCTCGACGATGCGGTCGTCGATATCGAGCAATGGATCGCAGACGAAGTGAGCGTTGCTTTCGCCGAGCAGGAAGGCGCTGCTTTCGTCAAGGGCGATGGCGTGAACAAGCCCACGGGCTTTCTCAATTATCCGATGGCGCAGCAGTCCGCCTGGTCTTTCGGCAAGCTCGGTTACATCGACACCGGCGTCGCCGGCGCCTTCGCCGCCGCCAGCCCCTCGGATATTCTGTTCGATCTCGTCTATGCGCTGAAGGCCGGCTATCGCCAGAACGCGCGTTTCATGATGAACCGAAAAACGCAATCGGCCATCCGCAAGTTCAAGACGACGACGGGCGAATATCTCTGGGAGCCGCCGGCGACGTTGGGCGCGGCTGCGACCTTGATGAATTTCCCCGTTTCGGAATCCGAAGAAATGCCGGACATCGCAACAGATTCGACTTCCGTCGCTTTCGGCGATTTTCATCGCGGCTACGTCGTGGTGGATCGTTCGGGCGTTCGCGTTCTGCGCGATCCCTATTCGGCCAAGCCTTACGTGCTGTTCTATACGACCAAGCGCGTTGGCGGCGGCGTTCAGGATTTCGACGCCATCAAACTGCTGAAATTCGGCGTGGCCTGAGCCGGCGCGCGATAGCGCGACTTAGCGCCAGCTCTGCAGCGTCGTCTCGATCCAGTTTCGGAACGGGGCGATGCGCACGGCTTGCGTGAGTTTGCCGCAACCGGCGCCCCGCGCACCCTCGGCGAAAGCCGTCACGCCGACCACGGCGCCATCCGCAAAAAGCGGCGCGCCGGAATCGCCCGTGCAGGCGCCAGCGCCGGTGTCGCTGGCAAGCCACAGCAGTAGATGCGAGATCGGCGCGCGCAACGTCAGGGTGGCTGCGCGCAGCGTTCCCGATGTCGCGCCCGCGCCTTCGCGCGAAACGCCAAAACCGGCGATCACGAAACGCGCGCCCTCGTTCTGCGCGGCAACGCCAAGCGGCGCCGGCTGGAAGCGGGTGGGCAGCGGGTCGACGGTTTCGACCAACGCCAGATCGACCGAGCGCGCGCGCGCCTGTACAGCGTCGGCGCGGTAGCCGGCGTGGCGAGCGATGCGCGCGACGGCGAGCAGGGCGGGCGCGCCGTTCTCGTCGCGAAAGTGCACGCGCGTTGCGCCGGAAACGCAATGGGCCGCCGTCAGCACGACGCGCGGCGCGATCACGGCGCCGGAACAGAAGCCTGCGCGGGCGCCGCTGCGCGACAGAACCATGACGACATGGCTGGCGTATGCCGCTCCGTTTTCGCTCGGCCCGACAAGCGCATTTGCGGGCGCGGCGCAACCGAGCGCGCAGAACAGAAGAAGACGCACGAATTTCATGGCGCTGTCCTGCCAGAAAAAATCGCGGCTGCAAACCGGAGTTTTCGATGAATTGCTTTCTCCTGACGGGCCCCGTCGGCGAGCCCGTTGCGCTCGCCGCCGCCCGCAACTGGCTGCGCGTCGACGCCAATGATGACGATGGCGCGATCGCCGCGCTGATCGTCGCCGCGCGCGTTGCCGTGGAAGCTGCCACGCGGCGCGCCTTGCTGACGCAGACCTGGCGCATCCAGTGCAACCGCTGGACAACCGACAGGGCGGGCGATGGTTCGCTCGCCAGTCTGGCGGTCGCGCCGGCGCCTGGGCCAGTCGCGCTGCGCCTGCCGGTGGCGCCCGTGCAAAGCCTCGCCGGACTGCGCATCTACGATGCGAGTGGCGGCGTGCAGATTGTTCCGCAGGATATCTGGCGCCTTGCTGGCGCGCCGGAAGATGCGCGCATCGTTTTTGCGGCGCCCCCGCCACAGCCCGGCCGGCCGGACGCAGGCATCGAGATCGATGTCGTCACGGGTTACGGCGCGGCCGAAGACGTTCCCGCGCCCCTGCGTCAGGCGATCCTGACGCTCGTCGCCCATTGGTACGAACAGCGCGGCAAGACCGATCCGGCGGCGCGCAGCATGCCGCCCGCAATCGCCGGCATGCTCGCGCCGTTTGCGCGCCGGCGCCTGCCATGAGTGCGCAAGCCGGCAACGCGGCCGATCTGCGCGCGCGCGTCACGCTCGAGGCGCCAAACGATACGCCGGACGACGCCGGCGCCCTGCAGCGCGTCTGGACGCCCTTCGCAGCGGCCTGGGCGCGCATTGCGCCATTGCGCGGCGCAGAGACATTCGTCGCGGGCGGGCAGGAAACGACCCTGCAATACGACATCACCCTGCGCTGGCGCGGCGATCTCGCAAGCCCGATGCGGATGCGATACGGCGCAAGGCTTTTCTACATTCGCGCCGTTTTCGATCCCGACGGGGCAAGACGGTGGCTGGTCTGCCGCTGCGAGGAATATGTCGCCTGATCGCCGCAGGGCGCGACTCAAGAAGGAATCGCAATGTCTCCCATCATCGCTTTGCGCCGCGCCATTGTGGCGGCGCTGCTTGGCGACGGCCCCTTGATCGCGCTGCTCGGCGGAGCGCATGTGTTCGACGAGGCGCCGCCCGGCGCGCCGGCGCCGCGCATCTCCTTGTCGGAGGCGCAGGCGCGCGACTGGTCGCAAGCCGGCTCGCCCGGCGCCGAACAATTTCTCGTCATCACGGTCTGGTCTCAGCAGCGCGGCGGCCGCGAGGCGCTCGATATCGCCGATCGCGTCGTCGCCGTGCTCAACGAGGCCCAGCTGACGCTGCAAGGCCATGCGCTGATCGATCTGCGCTTCCAGCAGATGGCGACGCGGCGCGAACAGAACGGCCGTTTCGCCCGTTGCGACATCCGCTTTCGCGCAACCACCGAAGCGCTGAACTGACTTTCGAAAAACAGGAGATTGCATGTCCGCGCAGAAAGGCAAGGATCTGCTCGTCAAGATCGACGACGGAACCGGAAATTTCGTCACCATAGGCGGCTTGCGCACGCGGCGCCTGGCGTTCAACGCCGATACGGTCGACGCCACCGATTCCGACTCTGTCGGCCGCTGGCGCGAATTGCTGGCGGGCGCCGGCGTGCGCCGCGCTTCGCTCGCCGGCGCAGGCGTTTTCAAGGACGCGGCATCCGACGCGCTGATGCAGAGCGTGTTCTTCAACGGCCTGATCCGCAACTGGCAGATCGTCATCCCCGGCTTCGGCGTTGTCGCCGGGCCCTTTCAGATATCCAGTCTCGACTGGCGCGGCGAACACGCCAGCGAAGTGACATTCGACTTGGCGCTGGAAAGCGCCGGCGCGTTGACCTTCTCGCCGCTGTGAGGCGCCGCACGTGAACGCAAGGACCCCTGCCATGGCCAACGCGCGACGCGGCGAAATTTCAATCGACCTTGGCGGCGCCCCCCGCCGCCTGTGCCTGACGCTCGGCGCGCTTGCAGAACTCGAGGACGCCTTCGCCTGCGGCGATCTGATCGCGCTCGCGGAACGCTTTCAAAGCGGGCGTCTTTCGGCGCGCGATATCGTCAAGATCATCGGTTGCGGTTTGCGCGGCGCCGGCGAAAATCTGCGCGATGAGGATGTGGCGCGCATGCAGGGTCCGGAGGGTTTGGGCGGCTTCGTGCGCGCCGCGGCCGATCTGATCGCCGCGACATTCGGCGAAGCGGCGCCGCCCGCCCGCCCTCCGGGGCCGCAGGGCGCCTGAACGGGCAAAAGCGCGAACCTCCCGCCGCGCCTTTTCCCTGGGCTGAAGCCATGCGCTTCGGCCTCGGCGTCCTGCGGCTGTCTCCCGCCGCTTTCTGGTCAATGACGCCGCGCGAGCTGAAAGCGGCTTACGACGGAATTTTTCCGGCCTCGGCCGCGTTGCCGCGCAGCGCGCTCGCACAATTGATGCAAACCTTTCCGGACGAACGACCATGAGCAAGACGCCCGTTTATTCAACGCCGGCCGAAATGCTGAGCGCGCCCGCCTCGCTTGCATCCTCCTCGGCGTTTCTGACGCAGGATCTCGCCGCGATCAAAATGCAGATCGACGGCGTCAACGCCTCGGCCATCTCGATGTCCGCTTCGCTCGTCAAGGCTTTCGCCAACGCCTCGCAGGGCGGCCGCAGCTTCAGCGCAACATTGCAGACGGTCGCTGCATCGCTGGCGCAAACGCTGGGCGGCGTCGGCGCAGGCTATCTTTCGGCCGGTTTGTCGTCGATCTTTTCGGGCTTTTCACTCGGAGGCGGGGGCGGCGCCGGCGCGACCGTTGCGCCGTTCGCCGATGGCGGCATCGTCGCCAGCCCGACGTTTTTCGGTTCGGGCGGCAGTCTCGGGCTCATGGGCGAGCGCGGCGCCGAGGCGATCGTGCCTCTGGCGCGCGGGCCCAACGGTCAGCTCGGCCTGGCCGCGCCGCCTGCGCGCGCCGCTCCCGTGGTCGTGAACATTCAGACGCAGGACGCCGCCAGTTTCAAACGGTCTGAATCGCTGATCGCAGCCAGCCTTGCGCGCGCCGTCGCGCGCGGCTCGAGGGGATTGTGAACGGCCTCGCGCCGCGCGCTGGTCTCAACCGATCATTTGCGCGATCTCGTCCTTCAGCTTCAGCCGTTCCTTTTTCAGTTCCTCGATCGTGGCGTCATCTGCCGGCTCGACATTCGTCTCCATCCGGTGAACGGCGCGGTTCAACTCGTGATAGCGGTCCGCAATGCGCGCGAAATGCGCGTTGGACAAACGCAACGAATGAATCGCCTGCGCCTTGTCGGGAAATTCCTCGTGCAGCTCGTGCGCGACATGCGACATGTTTTTCTCCTCTCCTGTGGAACGCCAATGTATCCAATGGCGATCCCGCCTCATTTGCTTTGGATCAAGGCCATGAAGGACCGAGGCCATGAACGCTTTTCATGAAGCGCTGTTTCCACTCGACATTGCGCTTGGCGCGCGTGGCGGGCCGGAGCGACGCACGGACATTGTGGCGCTCGGTTCGGGCCGCGAGCAGCGCAACGCGCGCTGGGCGCGCTCGCGCCGCAAGTGGCAGGCCGGTTACGGCGTCAAGACATTTGCCGATCTTGACGCAATTGTCGCCTTTTTCGAGGAGCGGCGTGGCCGTCTTTATGGCTTTCGCTTTCGCGATCCGCTCGACCATTCCTCCGCCGCGCCCGGCGCGCCGATTTCACCCTTCGATCAGACGATCGGGCGTGGCGACGGCGCCGTCGCCACGTTTCAGTTGACGAAAAGTTACGGTGGATCTTTCGCGCCCTATCAGCGCACGATCGCCAAGCCTGCCGGCGCCGCGCGCGTCGCGGTGGGCGGCGTGGAGCTTGCCGCGGACCGCTTCACGCTGGATCCGGCTACGGGGCGCATCGCGCTGGCCGCGCCGGCTGCCGCAGGCGCGGCGGTGACGGCGGGCTTTCTCTTCGACACGCCTGCGCGTTTCGACGACGACCATCTCGACATCGACCACAGCGCTTTCGGCGCGGGCGAAATCCCGCGCATCTCGATTGTCGAGCTCTTTCTCTGATTGCTTCATCATCGCGCAGGAGGCGCCGATGCGCGCTATATCGCCAGTCTTTGCCGCCGCGCTTGCGGGTGAGGCGACGACGCTCTGCCATTGCTGGCGCATCGCGCGGCGCGATGGCTTCGTGATGGGATTTACCGATCACGATGAAGACATCGCTTTTGGCGGCGTGACCTTCGCCGCCGCCGCGGGCCTCGACGCAGCGCAGGCCGAAGCGCAAGTCGGCCTCGGCGTCGGCTCCGGCGATGTCGCCGGCGCGTTCGACAGCGCGGGCCTCACCGAAAGCGATCTCGCCGCCGGCCGCTATGACGGCGCCAGCGTCGAAATATGGTTGGTCGACTGGAGCAATGTCGCGGCGCGCACGCTGCTCGACGCCGCAAACATTGGCGAAGTGAAGCGTTCGGAGTTTGCTTTCGTCGCCGAATTGCGATCGCTCGCCCACAAATTCGATCAGCAGCGCGGCCGCCAGTTTCAGCGCGGCTGCGCCGCCGATTGCGGCGATGCGCGCTGCGGGCTGGACCTGACGGCGCCCGCCTGGTCGACGCAGGCGACAATCCTTGCGCAGGAAAGCGCAGCAGCTTTCGTGGTTGCGCCCGATCAGGGCTTTTCGCCGGGCTTCTTCACCGGCGGGGCATTGCGCAACGGCGCGGAGGCGCACGCGATCAAGCTGCATGAAAGGGGTGTCGCAGGCGAGCGCATCGTCCTTTGGTCGCCAGCGACCTTCGCCGCCGCGACGCGCGTGACGCTGCAGGCCGGCTGCGACAAGAGCCCGGAAAGCTGCGCGACGAAATTCAACAATATCGTCAACTTTCGCGGCTTTCCGCATATGCCGAGCGCCGACATCGTGACCGCGACGCCCCGCGCGCAGCAGAGCGCGATGGACGGCGGCAGCTTCTTCACATGAGGCGCGCGCAAATCGTTGCGGCCGCGCGCGGCTGGATCGGCACGCCCTATCGTCATCAGGCGTCGCTGAAAGGCGTCGGCTGCGATTGCCTTGGCCTTGTGCGCGGCGTCTGGCGCGAGACGGTCGGGCCCGAACCCGAACCATTGCGCGCCTATTCGCCGCATTGGGCGGAGGCGGGCGGACAGGAAACCTTGCGCGATCTCGCGCAGAAATATTTCAAGTCGGTTGCGCCTGCCGAGCTCGCGCCCGGCGATCTGTTGCTGTTTCGCTTCCGGGCGCATCTGTGCGCCAAACATGTCGCCATCGTCGGCGAATCCGACACGATGATTCACGCCCATGACGGCGCCTGCGTTGCGGAAGTGGCGCTGGCGCCCTGGTGGCGCCGCCGCCTCGTAAGCGCCTACCTTTTCCCGCCTGCGGGTTCTCGCTGAACCAAACCGCTGCGATCTGGATTTCCTGCACATGGCTACTCTCGTGCTCACCGCTGTCGGCGCCGCCGTCGGCGATTTCGTGCTCGGCCCTGTCGGCGCCGCGCTCGGTCAGGCGGCGGGCGCGCTGGGCGGCGCTTTGCTTTCGCCGCAGCAAGGCGCGGGCGCGCGGCTGCATGTCGGCCCGCGCCTGTCGACGATGAACGGGCTCACCGCGCTTGAAGGCGCGCCCGTGCCGCACGTTTACGGACGCGCGCGCATCGGAGGCCAGATCATCTGGGCGACGCGCTTTTTCGAGCAGACCAACACGACATTCGCGCCAGGCTCCGGCGGCAAGGCGACGGGCGCAGCGCGCCCCGCGACCGTCGATGTTTCCTACGCCTATTTCGCCAATTTCGCTGTCGGGCTGTGCGAAGGCGAAATCGCTTTCGTGCGCCGCGTCTGGGCGGATGGTCAGGAGCTCGATCTGACCAGCGTCGAAATGCGCGTTTACAAAGGCGACGAAACGCAAATGCCGGACCCGCTGATCGTCGCGAAGGAGCAGGTGGGCTCGGTTCCCGCCTATCGCGGGCTGGCCTATGTCGTGTTCGAGCGCATGCCGCTCGATCAATTCGGCAATCGCATCCCGCAACTGACATTCGAAGTGGTGCGTCCCGTTGCTGGCGCGGGCGCGCTCGTGCGCGCTGTCGACATCATTCCCGGCGCGACGGAATTTGGATATGCGCCCGCATTGCGCGCCAGCTTTCCAGGGCCGGGCGAGACGGTGGCGGAAAATCGCAACCAGAGCTGGGCGCAAACCGACTGGCAGGCCTCGCTCGACGCCCTGCAGGCGCTTTGTCCGAATTTGCAAAGCGTTGCGCTGGTTGTTTGCTGGTTTGGCGACGATCTGCGCGCAGGCCGCTGCACGATCGCCCCGCGCGTCGACAATATGTTCAAGACGCTCACCTGGCCGATGGCGCCGGCGGTTGTTGCTGACTGGGGCGTTGCCGGCCTCGGACGCGCCAGCGCCCGTCTCGTCTCGCAGATCGACGGCGCCTCGGCGTATGGCGGAACGCCCTCGGATGACGCCGTCGTCGCCGCGCTGCGCGATCTCAAAAGCCGCGGCCTGTCGACGACATTCTATCCTTTCGTGATGATGGATATTCCCCCGGGCTCGGCCCGGCGGGATCCGGCGACCGACGCGTCCGATCAACCGGCCTTTCCCTGGCGTGGCCGTCTCACCTGCGACCCTGCGCCAGGCGCGGCGCAGAGCGTCGATGGCTCGCCAGCCGCCGCCGCGCAAGTCGCTGCGTTCTTCGGGTCGCAATCTCCGTCCGCGGGCGAATGGTCCTATCGCCGCTTCATCCTGCATTGCGCCGATCTCTGCGCGCAGGCTGGCGGCGTCGACGCCTTTCTCGTCGGTTCGGAACTCGTCGGGCTGACGCGCGTGCGCTCGGCGCCCGGCGTCTATCCCGCCGTCGCCGCGCTCGAACAACTGGCGCGCGACGTCAAGGCGCTTATGCCGCAAACGAAAATTTCCTACGGCGCCGACTGGACCGAATATGGCGCGCATGTTCTGGGCGGCGGCGCCGAAGTCCGATTTCCGCTCGATCCGCTCTGGGCGTCTCCGGCCGTCGATTTCGTCGGCGTCGACGCCTACTGGCCCTTGTCGGACTGGCGCGATGGACCGCATGCGGACGAAAACGAGGCCGCCACGATCTACGATCTCGATTATCTCACAACGCGCATCGGCGCCGGCGAGGCCTACGACTGGTTCTATGCAAGCGACGCCGATCGCGCGGCGCAAATCCGTACGCCAATTTCCGACGGCGCGGCGGGCAAGCCCTGGGTGTTTCGCCAGAAGGACATCAAGGCATGGTGGTCGAATGCGCATGTCGAGCGCGTGAACGGGTCCGAATTGCCGCAACCCACAGCATGGGTGGCGCAGTCCAAGCCAATCTGGTTGACCGAGACCGGTTGCCCGGCGGTAGATCGCGGCGCCAATCAGCCCAATGTCTTCCCGGACGCGAAATCAAGCGAAAGCGCGTTGCCGCATTTTTCGCGCGGCTTTCGCGACGATCTCATGCAGGCGCGTTTCATCGCGGCGACGCAGCGCCGTTTCGATCCGGCCTGCGCAGGATTTGCGGAGACGGACAATCCCGTTTCGCCGCTCTACAAGGCGCGTATGGTCGATCCTGCGCGCATACATTTCTGGGCGTGGGATGCGCGCCCATTTCCCGCATTTCCCGATCTCGGCTTTCTGTGGTCGGACGCGCCGGACTGGGCGAACGGGCATTGGCTGAACGGCCGGCTGGAAGGCGCAGCGCTCGATGGACTGCTGCTCGAACTGGCCGGACCCGACGCTGCGCCGGCGGCCCTGCCAGCGCCGCAGGTCGAAGGCTTTCTCGATGGCTATGTTGTCGATCGCGCGATGTCGGCGCGCGACGCCATCGATCCATTGAGCGATTTCTTCGCCTTCGATTCTGTCGTCTCGTCCGGCGCCATTTCCTTTCGCCGCCGCGCGCAAAAGCCGGTCGCCAGCTTGAGCGTGGACGATCTCGCGCCCTTCGACGATGGCGCGCTGGTCCGGCTGGCGCGCGCGCAGGAAAGCGAATTGCCGCACGAGCTGGCCATCGCTTTCGTCGACGCCGACAATGATTATCAGGCCGCCGCAGTTCTTTCCCGCCGCATCGAGGGTGGTTCGCAGCGGCGCAGCGAAACGCAATCGGCCGTTGTCACCCATCGCGGCGCAGCGCAGATGCGCGCCGACATATGGCTTCAGGATCTCTGGATCGCGCGCGAGACAGCGGAATTCCAGACCTCGTTGCGGCAGGCTGCGCTCGAGCCGGGCGATGCCGTCTTGCTGCCTGTCGATGGCGGCGCCCGTCTCTTTCGCATCCAGAGGATTCAGGACGGACCGACGCGGCATTGCTATGCGCGTGCGCTTGATCTGTCGGCATTCGATTGCGTGGCGCCGACCATCGCGCGGCGCATCAAGCGCAAACCGCTGACGCCCGGCCCACCGCATGTCGTCGTTCTCGATCTTGCGATCGCGCGCAACAATCCCGTGACGACGCAATATGTCGCTGCCTGCGCCATTCCCTGGAGCGGACCCTTGACGGTGGTTGAATCCTATGGCGGCGCCTTTTCGCCAGTCGGGCAGATTAATGCGGCGGCGACCATCGGCGCCACGCTCGATGCGCTTCAGCCCGGTCGCGTTGGCTGTTTCGATCGCGGCGCGGCGCTGCGCGTCAAACTATACAGCGGCGAACTGGCCGCTGTCGGCGATGCGATCGCTTTGTCGGGCCGCGCGACTATGGCGATACGGGGCGACGATGGCGCATGGGAAATGTTCGCTTTCGCCAGCGCTGAACTCATCGCCCCGCAAACATGGCGGCTGACGCGTTTGCTGCGCGGACTCGGCGGCGAGGAACATCTGGCGCAACGCACCGTAGCGCCCGGCGCGACCGTCGTCCTGCTTGACGCTTCTGTCGCGCCGCTCGCCGCAGGTCTTTCCAGCGTCGGCGTTGCGCGCCAATTGCGCATCGGGCCGGTCGGCGCAGCTTACGGCGATGCGTCCTTCATCGCGCTGCAGGCGACGCCGACCGCCAAGGCGCTGCTGCCCTATGCGCCGGTGCAGGCGCGCGCGCAGGCAAACGCGAACGGCATCGTCATTTCCTTTCTGCGCCGTTCGCGCATCGACGGCGACGCGTGGGAAAGCGTCGACATTCCGCTCGGCGAGGAAAGCGAGGCATACAGCGTTTCCGTCGCGCGGCCCGGAAAAACGCCGCGCATCCTGAACACGACGACGACGAGCATTCTCTATGCGGCCGCCGATATAGCGGCCGATTTCGGCGCGCCGCCAGCGGCGCTCGATCTCGTCATCGCGCAGATCGGCGCCAGCGTCGGGCCAGGCTTTGCGCTGAATGCGCATGTCACCATCCAGTGAGGCGATCATGACCTTTACCAATCGTCTTGCGCTGCCGTTCATCGACGCTGCGCAAGCGCAAAAACACGTCACGCACAACGAAGCGCTGACAATGCTGGACGCGCTCGTGCAGACGTCCGTCAAGGCGCGCGACGCGCTCGCGCCGCCCGCAACGCCGGCCGAAGGCGACCGCTATCTCGTCGGCGCGAATGCGCAAGGCGCTTTCGCGGGCCACGTCAATGCGCTCGCCGCCTTCGACAATGGCGGCTGGGCGTTCCTGCCGCCGCGCGCGGGCTGGCGCTGTTATGTCGAGGCCGACAATTCCGTTCTGATTTTCAACGGCGCAAACTGGAGCGATTTCGGCCTGACGCTCAAGACGTTTCAGAATGTCGCGCTGTTCGGCCTCAACGCCAGCGCGAACGCCGCCAATCCCTTCGCGGTCAAATCCGGCGGCGCGCTGTTTGCAGCGGTCGCGCCCGCCGATGGCGGCGCCGGCGATTTTCGTCTCACGCTCAACAAGAGCGGCGTCGCCAATACCGTTTCGCAAATCTATCAGACGAACTGGTCGGGCAGGGCGGAAACAGGTCTGACGGGCGACGATCGCTTCCACATCAAGGTTTCCGCCGACGGCGCGCTCTGGCGCGAGGCGCTGAGCATCGATCCTGCAAGCGGGCTTGTTGTGTTGCCGCAGACCGCGGGCGCTGCGGGCGGGCTTGCAACGCTCGACGCTTCTGGCCTCGTGCCGCCCGCGCAATTGCCGGCGGCTGCGCCGGGCTTTCGCAACCGGTTGCGCAATGCGACTTTCGCGATCAACCAGCGTTGTGTTTCCGGCGTCGTCACGCTCGCAGCCAACGCCTATGGCCATGACGGCGTGAAAGCGGGCGCGGGCGGGGCGACCTACACATTCTCGCAAAACGGAATCGACACGACGCTCGCCATTTCCGCCGGATCGCTCATCATGCCGGTGGAAGCGGCGATGATGGAAGGCGGCGTCTATACCGTTTCGCACGCTGGAACGGCGAAGGTGCGCGTCTGGCAGGGCGCCGGCGTCGCAGGGTCCGGCGCCTATTCGGCCGCGCCTTTTGCAACTGCGGCGCTCGCCGCCAACACTCAGACCAATGTGGAGTTTTCGGGCGGCGCGATCCTGCGTCCGCAATTCGAGCCGGGCGGCGCGGCGACGCCTTTCGAGCGTCGCCCGCCCGGCGTCGAATGGTCGCTGTGCCAGCGCTATTTCCAGAAGACTTTTCCGGTCGCAGTGCGCCCGGCCGACGGGCAATGGTACGACGGATCGTTCGTCATGCCGACGATGGCCGTCACCGGCTATTATTCCGCGCGCTGGGCTTTCGCCGTTCCCATGCGCGTCGCGCCGACGCTCGCATTCTTCACGCCGAATTCGACGGCCGCGCCGGGGCAATGGCGCAACGGCTCCAATTCCGCAAGCCTGCCTGCGCTCGCGTTCGAGACGACCGAATTCACGGCCTATGTCGCGTTGAACAACGCCAATCCCGTCGCCGTCGCCGACCTTTGGTACGTTCACGCCACCGCCAGCGCAGAGCTGTAGCCGCGCGGCCTTTCTCAAAAAGCAACGCACGAAAGCGGCGCCCGCCGCGCAAGGAGTTTTCATGGCTGCAGAAAATTTCAATGCCTGTCTCGCGCTCACCCTTCGCTTCGAGGGCGGCTACAGCGACGATCGCGACGATCCCGGCGGCGCGACGAAATTCGGCGTCACGCATGCAACGCTCGCCGCGCATCGCGGCCGCCCTGTGACGAAAGCCGATGTGCGCGCCTTGACGCGCGCGGAAGCCGCCGAAATCTATCGCAAGCATTACTGGCGCGCCGTGCGCGGCGATGATCTGCCGCCCGGCCTTGACGCGGTCGTTTTCGACCACGCCGTGAATTCTGGTCCCGCCATCGCGTTGAAAAGCCTTGCGCGCGCGCTGCGCCACAAGCCGCGCGGCGCCATGAGCGAGGCGATGCTTGCGGCCTGCCACAGCGCGGACGGGCGCAAGCTGGCGCGCGATCTGTGCGCGCGCCGTCTTGCAACGCTCAAACGCCTGAAGACGTTTCGCACCTTCGGCCCCGGCTGGACCAGGCGCGTCGAAACGCTGGAGCGCGAAGCGCTGAAGATGATCGCCGCCGCGCCATGCGCTGCGCCCGCTAGCCAGCGCGCGCCGGTGGCGCTGCTCGCTCCGCCCGATCCCGAACCGCAACAGGAGAAAACCACCATGCTGAAAGGCTATCGAACATTCATCGTCGGCTTCGTCGTGGCCGTCGCGCCGGCGGCGCTGCAATATGTCGGCGCTGTCGACTGGACGAAAATTCTGGGCCCCACCGGGGCCTTTTTCATTTCCGGCCTCGTCACAATGGCGATGCGCGCCGTGACGACGACAGCGCCGGGCGAACTTGGCGCGGGAGGCGGCAAATGAATGCGCTTCTTGCAGCGCTCGGTCTGCCGATGAGCGGCGGCTTGCGCTCCTTTCTCGTTGTCATGCTGGAAAAGCTTCTTGCGGCCGCTTTCGCGCGCCTCGAAAGCGCCGCCCATTCCGGCGCGCTCGGCCGCGATGCGCAGCTCGCGCTCGACCAGCTCGATCACGCGGTCGCAGCGCTTCGCCGTCTCGAACCGCTGATCGCGGGACTGGAAAAAATCCATCTCAACCCCGCCCACCCCGAAGATCCGGCGATGCGCCATGCCGAGGGAACAGGAGGCCTGTCGTGAACAAGCAATCCATGCTCGCAGCCGCCGCCGTTTCGGCGGCTTTCTTGTTTCTGGCGGGCTGCAGCTGGCGGCAGGCCGAAGTGAACATCGAGGCGGCCGCCGGCAAGGCGGCGGCGCTGGCGGGACAGACCCGCGCGGCGGCCTGCGCGCATTATCTCGATCTGCACGCAGCCTTCGCGGTTCTTGCGCCCGATCTGCCGGCGGCGGAGGTCAAGCGCGAGGCGGCACTGAAGGCGGCGCTGGACGCCGCCTGCGCCGGAAACGGCTCGCTCGCACAACTGGCGCAGGCCTGGGCGGCCTATAGCGCGATGATGCGCGCCAGCCCCGCGCCTTAGCGCGCGTTGTTGTGCGCGCGCTGCGCCTCGAACAGCGGCGCGACAGCCAATGCCGCGGATGCGCCAACGAGCTGCGCGACGATGAATGCAGGGACATGCGCCGGCGCAATGCCGGCGAATGTGTCCGACAGGGCGCGAGCGATCGTCACCGCCGGATTGGCGAATGATGTGGAGGCCGTGAACCAATAAGCCGATGTGATGAACAGCGCGACGGCGAAGGGCGTTGCGTCTTCGCGATGCGCCGAACAGCCGAAAATGGTGAGGAGCAGGCCGAATGTGGCGACACATTCGGAAAACCATTGCGCCGCGCCCGTTCGCGCCTTGAGCGCGGTTTGCAGCAACGGCAGGTCGAACATGGCGTGTGCAACAAGAACGCCGACAATGGCGCCGACGATCTGCGCGAGAATGTAAACAGCCAGATCGGCGGCGCGCAATTTGCCGCTCCAGAGCATCGCCAGGGACACGGCCGGATTGAAATGTGCGCCCGAAACAGGTCCGAAAATCACGATGAGCACAGCCAGCATCGCGCCGGTCGCAACCGTATTGCACAGCAGGGCAAGCCCCGTGTTCCCGCCCGACAGCGCTTGCGCCATCACGCCCGATCCGACAATGGCGGCGAGCAAAAGCGCAGAACCGAGCGCTTCGGCGAGCGCCCGGCGCGGAAGAGATGCATTCATGGCTGCTTCTCGGTCGCGCCGGCCATGCGCCCGATAGCGCGCAGGCGATTGTGTAACGCCATATCGTCGATGTCCTCGAGCGGCAACGCAATGAAAGCGTGGATGCGATTGCGCAAATAGCGGAATGCCTGATTGAAGGCGCGCTGCTTTTCGATATCGTCGCCTTCGACCGCAGCCGGATCCTCGACGCCCCAATGTGCGGTGACAGGGTGGCCCGGCCAAACCGGGCATGCCTCGCCTGCCGCGCTGTCGCAAACCGTGAAAACAAAATCCATCTGCGGCGCGTCGGACGCGGAAAATTCGTCCCAGCTTTTCGAGCGATAGCCGTCCGCGGGATAATCATGGGCGGCGAGCGTCTGAAGCGCGTAGGTATTGACGACGCCTTTGGGCTGGCTGCCCGCCGAGAAAGCGTTGAATCGTCCTGCGCCATCCTTGCGCAAAATGCCTTCGGCGAGCACGGAGCGCGCAGTATTGCCGGTGCACAGGAACAGCACGTTGAAAGGTCGGTTGGTCATCTCAGGCCTTCCGGGGAGAGCAGGGAGAAATATCGGCGAGGATCGGCGAGCAAACGTCCGGGCGTCCGCCGCAACAATCTTTCAACAGAAACAGAACCAGCGCGCGCAGATGCGAAAGATCGGCGCGATAGATGATCGAACGGCTGTGTCTTTCGCTGGTTGCAAGCCCGGCCTGCGTCAGCACGGCGAGATGCGCCGACAATGTGTTCTGCGGCACGCAGAGCGCGCGGGCGATTTCGCCTGCGGCGACGCCTTTCGGCTCATGCGCAACCAGCATGCGGAATGCGTCCAGTCGCGTCGCTTGCGACAAGGCCGAAAGAGCGGCGAGGGCTTTTGAATCATCCATATATCCAGAATGATAGAAATAATGTCGCCGTCAAGGGCGGCGATCCGTTCAGGTTGCCGTTCACCCGCCATTCAGCCAGTCGCGGCCACATTTTGGGCATGCGCTCGCCACCCGCCATCGTCGCCCTTTTGACGCTTTTGGCGGCTGCAATCCCGGCCAGCGCACAGCAGGACATCGACCGCGCGGCGCCGGTTCGCCAATGTTTTTCGGCTTCCGAAACCCGCAGCCTGATCGCCGCGCACAAGCTCGCCGACCCGTTCGCAGCCTTGCGCGCGGCGGCGAGCGCCGAGCGGGCCGAGGCCATCGGGGTCAAGCTGTGCCGGACGGGCGAGATCTATCGCTACGAATTCGACCTTTTGCGCAAGGACGGCCGCCTGCTACACGTTCAGGCGGACGCGGCGACCGGCAAACCGGTCGCGCGGCCCAGACAGGGGAACTGAATTGCGCCTGCTCGTTGTCGAGGACGATAAAGACCTCAACCGCCAGCTCGTGACCGCTCTGACGCAGGCCGGCTACGCCGTCGACCGCGCCTTCGATGGCGAGGAGGCGGCCTTTCTCGGCGAGACCGAGCCGTATGACGCGGTCGTGCTCGACATCGGCCTGCCGAAAAAGGACGGCGTCGCTGTGCTTGAGGCCTGGCGCAAGGCCGGCAAGACAATGCCGGTTCTGATTCTGACTGCGCGGGACACCTGGAGCGAAAAAGTGCGCGGCTTCGACGCCGGCGCCGACGATTACGTGACCAAGCCCTTTCATCTGGAGGAGGTGCTCGCGCGCCTTCGCGCGCTCGTGCGCCGCGCGACCGGCCACGCCAGCGCCGAACTCGTCTGCGGCCCCGTTCGGCTCGACACGAAGGCGAGCCGCGTCGTCGTCGATGGCGCGGCGATCAAGCTCACCTCGCACGAATATCGCCTGCTCGCCTACCTCATGCACCACATGGGACGCGTCGTCTCGCGCACCGAGATTGTCGAACATCTCTACGATCAGGATTTCGACCGCGATTCCAACACGGTCGAAGTGTTCGTCGGCCGCCTGCGCAAGAAGCTCGGCGCCGACGTCATCCAGACCGTGCGCGGCCTCGGCTATCTCATCGCGCCGCCGGGCGGCTAGAATAATGCCGTATTTAACGCCGTCGTTGCGAACAGCGCAGCGACGAAGCAATCCATCCTGCAACCGCGCCAGGCTCGCTGGATGGATTGCTTCGTCGCCTGCGGCTCCTCGCAATGACGGGCGCGGTTCGGGCCTTCCCTGAATGCCGCCCTTCTCGCAACGCTCGATCGCTTCGCGCCTGTTTCTGTCCGCGGCGTTGTGGATCTTGCTGATTCTCACGACAGCCGGCGTTCTGCTGACGGCCTATTTTCGCACAACCACCGAACATGCTTTCGATGAGCGTCTCGGCGTCTATCTGCGCTCGCTCGTCTCCGATGTCGCTGCATCCGGCGACGATCCGAAATCCGAGCCCGGCGAATTCGGCGATCCGCAATTCGATCTCGTGATGTCGGGCTGGTATTGGCAGATCACGCGGCTCGACAGCGATGTTAAAAACATTCGCGCTTCTCGCTCGCTGTTTGCGGCGCGTTTGCCCAAACTGCAGGATCTCGGCGTGGCGCAAGGCGTCGGCGGCGCGCGTTCAGGTTACGCGCAAGGGCCGGACGGGCGCACGTTGCGCATTCTCGAACGGCAGATTTCCGTTGGCGACAGCGGTCTTTATCTCGTGCAGGTCGCCGCCAGCACGGAGGAGATGGAAACGCAGATCGCCCGGTTCGAACTGGCCCTTGGCGTGACCTTCGTGGCGTTGGCGGCCGGCCTGCTGGCGTCCGTCGCCTTTCAGGTCGGCTTCGGCCTGCGTCCGTTGCGCCAGCTGCAGATGGCGGTCGGCGCCGTGCGGCGCGGCGAGGCGGATCGCATTGCCGGCGAATATCCAGAGGATGTCGCGCCGCTGGCCGATGAACTCAATCTGTTGATTTCGGCAAATCGCGATGTCGTGGAGCGCGCGCGAACGCAGGTCGGCAATCTCGCCCATGCGCTGAAGACGCCTCTGTCCGTCATCGTCAACGAGGCGGGCGAAGCACAAGGGCCGCTTGCCGACAAGGTGCGCGAGCAGACCGCGATCATGCGCGATCAGGTCGCCTGGTATCTCGACCGTGCGCGGGCCGCCGCTCGCGCCGGCGCGATTGGCGCGGCGACGGAAGTCGCTCCCGCGCTCGGCGGCCTGATGCGCACATTCGCGAAAATCCATCGCGACAAAACGATCGAGGCTGCGCCGGTGCCCGAAGGAGCGCGTTTTCTCGGAGAGAAGCAGGATTTTGAGGAAATGGTGGGCAACCTGCTCGACAACGCCTGCAAATGGGCGACGCGCGATGTGCAGATCGCCGTCGCGCGCGCGCCGGCCGCTGCGGGCCGGCAGGCGCTCGACATCGTCATCGACGACGACGGGCCGGGCCTGCCGGAACATTTGCGCGCGGAAGCTGTGCGCCGCGGCCGCCGCCTCGACGAGACAAAGCCGGGATCGGGCCTCGGCCTGTCCATCGTCACCGACCTTGCGGCGGCCTATGGCGGGGCGCTCACGCTTGAAAAAAGTCCGCTGGGCGGCCTCAGGGCGCACTTGCGTTTGCCGGGCGCATGACGGATTTTCGCCGCAAAGCCGCGCGATGAACCTTTCCGGCATTTAGCGCGCGCGGCGAATCGCGGAGGTTTTGCGGCAATGAAAACATTCAGGAATCTGGCGCTTCTGGGCGTTGTCGGTCTTTCGCTGGCGGGCTGCGCTACGGCTGGCCCGAAAGAAGGCGCCGGCACGGTGGTGGGCGCAGCGACGGGCGGCGTGCTCGGCGGCGTGATCGGCGGCGCGGTTGGCGGCTCCGGCGGCACGGTGGTCGGCGCGGTGACGGGCGCAGCGCTCGGCGGCGTGCTCGGCAATACGATCGGCCGCGACATGGACGAACAGGACCGTATCGCCATGTCGAAGGCTTATTCCACATCGTTCGACTCGGGCCAGCGCCGCTCCTGGCGCGGCAAGCGCAGCTACGGCTATGTCGAGCCGGGCCCGACCTACACCGACATGCGCGGCGAATGCCGCAACTTCACGCAGCGCATCTATATCGACGGTCGCCCGCACGCCGCCGAAGGCGTCGCCTGCCGCGGCCCGGACGGCGGCTGGCGGGTTGTTGGCTGATCACGGAAAATCGCAAAAAGGCCGCCGAGGGGCGGCCTTTTTTTTACAGGTTCGCTCGCCTTTACCGGATGCGGTAGGCCGCATGGCACGCCACGCATGCCGAAGTCACTTTCGCGAGAGCGGAAAACACCGGCTTCATGTCGTTCGTGACGCCTGCATTCGCCGCGGTGATCGCAAACTGGCTGGCCGCCCTGTGCATCGCCTCGCCGGCCTCCTGCATTCCCGCCGGCATATGCTGCGCAACGTCATGCGCGCCATGCAATTGCAGGGAGGACATGCCAAGCCTGTTCTCGGCGATTTGTGCGGCGACATCGGCATGGCCCATGCCGAGGTGTTCCTGAATTTCCTGCAGCGCCAGCAGATGATCGCGCATGTTGGTCAATGTGTGTTCGACGAGCGGCTCCGGAAATTTCACCAGCATGCGCGCATCGGCGGCCTGCGCGAGGCCAGCCGCGTGATGCGCATGATCGGCATGCTGGGCAAGCGCGCCTGTCACGCCTCCCGCGAGCGCCACGGTCAGCGCGGTTATGATGAGATGTCGCATGAAGCCCTCGCTTGTCCGGGCCGGTTGTAGCCTCGCGAGCGGAAAGGTCATATGATCAAGATCATATCCAGCGAGGCCGGCTTTGGAACCCTCCGATTTTCTGCCCTTCCTCGACGAGGAGACGCGCCGGCGCGTGGTCGAACGGGTTTGCGAGAACGACGAACGTCTGTTCCGACGCGGCGATGAGCCCCGTTCGATGTTTTATGTCCTCGATGGCGAAGCGCGGCTCATCCGCCATTCGCCGGCGGGCATCGAAGTTGTTTTCCAGCGCGCCAGACGCGGTTTTCTGGCCGAGGCCAGTCTCGAGCAGCCTGCTTATCATTGCGACGGCGTTGCGGCTGGGAACACGCGCTTTCTCTGCGTGCCCATCGACGGGTTTCGCCGCGCGCTTTCGCACGAAAAGCTCGTTGGATTGTGGATGCGACACCTTGGCCGGGAGCTGCGCCGCGCACGCGCGCAAAGCGAGCGGCTCGTCTTGCGCTCGGCGCGCGATCGAATTGTCCACTTCATCGAAACCGAAGGCCGCTCCGGAACGCTTGTCCTGTCGCAGACCAAGAAAAGCTGGGCGTCGGAAATGGGCCTGACGCATGAAGCGCTGTATCGGACATTGCGCGCGATGGAGCAGGCGGGCGTTCTTCATGTTTCGGGCCAGCGCATCGAGCTTGGGAAGGCTCTGCGGCCTGACGGGCGCCCTTTCGCCGATGAAATTGGCAATGCGTCCTTTGGACGCTTTCCAATCGGCGCCGGAAAGGGCTAAACGGGCGTCATGCTTTGGCTCGCTTTCGGCTTGTTGACCCTGATCGCCGTGGCCGCCGTTCTGGCGCCGCTGGCGCGTCAGCCCGCCGCCGCCCCGGACACGACGCAGGACGCGAAGGCTTTCTACGACAAGCAGATCGCCGAGATCGACCGCGACGCGACCGCTGGTCTGCTGTCGCAGGCCGATGTCGAGGGCGCGAAGGCCGAGGCTGCGCGTCGCCTTCTGGCGGCCGGCCGCATCGCGGTCCCGCAAGCGCGTGCGGCGTCGCGCGTTCCGCTCATCGTCGCGGCGCTTTTCGTGCCTCTGGCCGCCGCCGGCCTGTACGCCCGCTACGGCAACCCGAAACTGCCCGACGAACCTCTGGCCGCCCGCATTGGCGAAAAACCCGCCGATGTCGAGGACGCGGTCGTGCGTGTCGAGAAACATCTGGCGCAAAACCCGCAGGACGGGCGCGGCTGGGCCGTGCTTGCCCCTGTCTACATGCGTCTTGAGCGCTACCCCGACGCCGTGCGCGCTTTCGGACAGTCGCTGCGCCTCAACGGCGAGAGCGCCCCGCGCTACGCCGATTACGCCGAGGCTCTGATCTATGCGTCCAACGGCCTGGTGACGGCCGATGCGCGCAAGAATTTCGACCGCGCGCTTGCGCTGGACGCCAAGAACGCCAAGGCGCGCTACTATCTCGGCCTTGCCGCCGAGCAGGACGGAGACAAGGCCAAGGCAAAGGAGCTTTGGGGCCGGCTGGCCGACGAGGCGCCGGGCACGCCATTTGCGCAGAACATGCGCGAACGCATCGCCGCGCTCGACGGCAAGAAGCCGGACGCCGCCGCCATCGCGGGCATGAACGCGACCGACCGGCAGGCGGCAATCCGCACGATGGTGGCCGGGCTCGACCAGCGCCTCCATCAGCAGGGCGGCTCGCCCGAGGAATGGACGCGCCTTATTCGCGCCTATTCTGTGCTGCAGGAAAAGGACAAGGCGCGCGCTGCGCTGGCCGATGCGCGCAAGGCGCTCGGCGAAAGCGCAAAGGCGCCGCTGGACGCGATCGCGCAGGAACTGGGCATAGAGGGGTGACATGACGCGCAAACAACGGCGACTTGCATTCATCGGCGGCGCGCTGACAGTGTTGATGGTCGCAGTCGGCCTCTCGATGTTCGCGCTGCGCGACAATATCGTCTTCTTCTATTCGCCGACCGAACTGCAGGCGAAGACGCTCGCGCCGGGAACGCGCGTGCGCATCGGCGGCCTTGTGAAGAACGGCACGCTCGTCAAAAGCGACGGCAAGCAGGTGCGTTTCGTCGTCACCGATACGAACAAGGAAATTCCAGTCACTTACAACGGCATCCTGCCCGACCTGTTTCGCGAAGGGCAGGGCGTTGTCGCCGAAGGCGTGATGGTCAATGGCGCGTTGGCGGCCGACAATGTGCTCGCCAAGCACGACGAGAAATACATGCCGCGCGAAGTCGCCGATGCGCTGAAAAAGCAGGGCGTGTGGCAGGAAACGAAAGACACGGCCAAAGCGGCGGAGCGCAAATGATCGTCGAGATCGGCCATTACGCGCTTGTTCTGGCCTGCGCGCTGGCGCTGGTGCAGGCGGTCGCGCCCATCTGGGGAGCAACGCGCGGCGACAGCGCGCTGATGGCCGTCGCGCGTCCGCTCGCGCTCACGCAGTTCCTGTTTGTCGCCATTGCCTATGCGGCGCTCACGCATGCGCATCTTGTGTCGGATTTTTCCGTCGCCAATGTCGTGGAAAATTCGCATTCGGCCAAACCGCTGATTTATAAAATCTCGGGCGTGTGGGGCAATCACGAAGGCTCGATGCTTTTGTGGGTGCTGATCCTGTCGATGTGTGGCGCAGCGGTGGCTGCGCTCGCCGCGCGCATGCCGCGCGATCTTTACGCCAATGCGCTCGGCGTGCAGGGCATGATCGGGGCGGCCTTCTACCTTTTCATTCTGGCCACATCGAACCCTTTCGCGCGGCTCGCCAATCCGCCGATGGAAGGCGCCGATCTCAACCCCATCCTGCAGGATCCCGGCCTCGCGATTCATCCGCCGCTGCTCTATCTCGGCTATGTCGGGTTCTCGATTTCCTTCTCCTTCGCCGCCGCCGCGCTGATCTCTGGCCGCATCGACGCCAATTGGGCGCGCATCGTGCGTCCCTGGACTTTGGCGGCGTGGATCTTTCTCACGCTCGGCATCGCGATGGGCTCGTACTGGGCCTATTACACGCTGGGTTGGGGCGGCTTCTGGTTCTGGGATCCGGTTGAAAACGCGTCGCTCATGCCCTGGCTGGCGGGCACGGCGCTGATCCACTGCGCAAGCGTGATGGAAAAGCGCGACGCGCTGAAAATCTGGACGATCTTCCTGTCCATTCTGGCCTTCTCGCTGTCGCTGCTCGGCACGTTCCTCGTGCGTTCGGGCGTGTTGACATCGGTTCATGCTTTTGCGTCCGATCCGACGCGCGGCGTCTTCATTCTCGGCATTCTTGCGCTCGCCATCGGGTCTGCGCTCGCGCTTTTTGCGTGGCGCGCGAGTTCGCTGCAGGGCGGCGGCATTTTCGCGCCCATTTCGCGCGAAGGCGCTCTGGTGCTCAACAATCTGTTGCTGACGGCGGCTTGCGCGACGGTGCTCGTCGGCACGCTCTATCCGCTGGCGCTCGAAGCGCTGACGGGCGAAAAGATTTCCGTCGGCGCGCCGTTTTTCAATCTGATGATGGCGCCCATCGCCATTCCACTGTTCATCGCCATTCCCTTCGGTCAGCAGCTTGCCTGGAAGCGCGGCGATCTTCTGGCGGCGGCGCAGCGTCTTCTCGTCGCCGCAATCGCGGCGCTGGTTGCAGCGCTCATCTTTTTCGCGCTGCATGGCGGGCCGGCCGTTCCGGTCGCGCTGTCGGCTCTGGCGATTTTCGTCGTCGTCGGCGCTTTCGCCGATGTCGCCCATCGCATCGCGCCGCGCGGTTTTTCCTCGCCCAATAAATGGGCGCGCGCCAAAGGCCTGCCGCTGTCCGCCTGGGGCACGGCGATCGCGCATGCAGGTTTCGGCGTCTCGCTGCTCGGCATCGCGGCCACCGGCTGGGGCGTCGAAAAGATTACCACGGTGAAGATGGGCGACGTCGTCACGCTCGGGCCCTATGTCGTGCTGGTGCAGGACTTCTCGGCGCGCAACGGCCCCAATTACAACGAGACATTCGCGCGCATGCAGGTGCGCTCGGCGGGCGCGCCGGTCGCCGAAATCGAACCCTCGAAACGCTTCTATCCCGCCCGCCGCATGCCGCGCACGGAAGCCGGCATCGCGACGCTGGGGCTGGGGCAGGTCTATGTTTCACTCGGCGAACAGGGCAAGGATGGCGGCCTTGACGCGCGCTTCTACTGGAAGCCGCTGGTGACGCTGATCTGGATCGGCGCGCTGATTATGGCGTTCGGCGGCCTTGCCTCCGTCGCTGACCGGCGCCTGCGCATCGGCGTCGCCCGGCGCGCGCGCAACGCGCCGCAGGGAGTGCCCGCAGAATGAAGCGTTCGCTGGCCTCTGCGCTGCTTCTGCTCGCTCTGGCCGCGCCAGCGCACGCCGTGCAGCCCGATGAAATTCTGCCCGATCCCGTGCTCGAAGCGCGCGCGCGGCATTTGTCGGAACAATTGCGTTGCATGGTTTGCCAAAATCAGTCGATCGACGATTCCGACGCAGCGCTCGCGAAAGATCTGCGCGTGCTGGTGCGCGAGCGCCTGAAAGCGGGCGACAGCGACGCGCAGGTGAAAGATTATCTCGTCGCCCGCTACGGCGATTTCATCCTGCTGAAACCCCCGTTCAAGACCGAAACGCTGGCGCTCTGGCTCGCCCCGTTGGCCGCCCTTGTGCTGGGCGCGGCCGCAGTCCTGTCGCGCCGCCGCCGCCCCGAGCCGGTTGCGCCGCTGACGGCGGAAGAAAAGGCGACGCTGGAAAGCCTGACGCGCGAGAGCTGAGGCGCAGCGCCGGACCGCGACCTTACAAAAATGTAATCTCCCAGCCATGGCGATGTAACGCGCGGCGCGCCATCTTGCCTCCTGTGCTTCGGGGCTTCGCCCTATCGATTGTTCAGGAGATGTGATGACTGTTTCCGCCAAACGCGCGCCGGCGCGCCTCGCCCTGTTCTCCGCCGTCGCATTGACCGCGCTGGGCGCTATGGGCGGCGCCACGCTTGCCCCCCATTACGCCCATGCCGAGGCGCCGCTCAATCCCACGCAAATGGCGCCGGTTGGTCCGGCCTCTTTCGCCGACCTCGTCGATCGCGTGAAGGGCGCGGTCGTTTCCGTCAAGGTCAAGCTCGCCGCCCCGCCCGATGAGGAAGGCGCGCGCAATTTCGGCGGCGACGACGAAGATCCGATGGAGCGCTTTTTCCGCCGCTTCGGTCAGGGCCGCGGCATGCCCGGCATGCCGGGCGGGCGCCCGCGTTCGGGCGGCCAGGCGCTTGGCTCCGGCTTCATCATTTCCGGCGACGGCTATGTCGTCACCAACAATCATGTGGTCGAAAACGCGACGGACGTCGAGCTTGTGCTCGACGGCAACAAGACCGTGCACGCCAAGGTCATCGGCACCGACAAGCGCACCGATCTCGCCCTGCTGAAGATCACGGAAGCCGGGACTTATCCGTTCGTGCAATTCGGTTCGAAAATGCCGCGCGTCGGCGATTGGGTCGTGGCGGTCGGCAATCCGTTCGGTCTCGGCGGGACGGTGACAGCGGGCATCGTCTCGGCGCGCGGTCGCGACATCGGCTCGGGCCCCTATGACGATTATCTGCAGATCGACGCGCCCGTGAACCGCGGCAATTCCGGCGGTCCGACATTCGACGCCACCGGTCAGGTCGTTGGCGTGAACACGGCGATCTATTCGCCGTCCGGCGGCTCGGTCGGCATCGGCTTTGCGATTCCCTCGGAGGTCGCCAAGGACGTGATCGCCGCGCTCAAGGACAAAGGCGTCGTGTCGCGCGGTTATATCGGCGTGCAGATCCAGCCGGTGACGCAGGACATCGCCGACAGCCTCGGCCTGAAGTCGACCAAGGGCGCGCTGGTGGCGGAAGCCAAAAGCGGCCCGGCGGCGGAAGCGGGCGTGAAGTCGGGCGACGTCATCACGGCCGTCAACGGCTCCGAAGTCGAAGGTCCGCGCGAACTGTCGCGCAAAATCGCTGCGCTTGGCCCCAATCAGCTCATCAAGCTGACCTTCATGCGCGGTGGCGCGGAGAAAACCGTCGAGGTGAAACTCGGCGAATTGCCGACCGACAAGGAGGCGCGCGCCAACAAGGGCGTCGATAGCCCGGGCCTCAGCGGCTACGGCCTCGAGCTTGCGCCGGCCGCCAATGTGCCCGGCGCCGGCAAGCTTGGCGTCGTTGTCGCGGACATCGATCCCAACGGCGTCGCGGCGCAAAAGGGTCTGCGCCCCGGCGACGTGATTCTCGACGCCGCCGGCAAGACCGTCTCGACGCCGCAGGATGTGAAGGACGCGCTGGCCACAGCGCGAAAGGACGGGCAGAAGGCGATCCTGCTGCGCGTCAAATCCGGCGACGGCGTGCGCTACGTCGCGCTCAGCGTCAACGCGGGCTGATCCTTCGCAAAGGCCTGCCTCGCCGCAAAGCCCCCCGCGGCGAGAGCACGGAAACGGCGGACCGCAGGCGCGGTCTGCCGTTTTTGTTTGGGAGACGCTATATGTCCGACATGCGCCTGCTTGTCATAGAAGATGATTCCGACGCCGCAGCCTATCTCGTGAAGGCTTTTCGCGAGCAGGGCTTCTCCGTCGACCACGCCGCCGACGGGCTCGAAGGCTATGCGCTCGCCAGCGAGGGCGATTACGATGTGCTGATCGTCGATCGCATGCTGCCCAAGCTCGACGGACTGTCGCTGATCTCATCCTTGCGCGCGCAGAAAATCGAAACACCGGCGCTCATTCTATCCGCGTTGGGGCAGGTGGACGATCGCGTGAAGGGCCTGCGCGCCGGCGGCGACGACTATCTTGCCAAGCCCTACGCCTTTTCCGAATTGCTCGCGCGCGTCGAGGTGCTCGCGCGCCGCAAGGCCGGCTTCGGCGGCGAAGAAACGCTTTTGCGCGTCGCCGATCTGGAGCTGGACCGCCTCTCGCACAAATTGACGCGCGCTGGAAAAGACATCGTCCTCCAGCCGCGTGAATTCCGACTGCTCGAATATCTCATGCGCAACGCGGGCAAGGTCGTCACGCGCACCATGCTGCTCGAGCATGTTTGGGACTACCATTTCGATCCGCAGACCAATGTCATCGACGTGCATATCTCGCGGTTGCGCGGCAAGATCGACAAGGGCCATGCCGTCGCGTTGCTGCACACCGTTCGCGGCGTCGGCTACATGCTCAAGGAAGATCCGGACGGCGTCGGCAAGGGCGACGAAGCTTGAAAGCGTTGAGCGCCATCCTGCGGCTGTTTCGCACGACCGCATTCAAGATTGCGTTTGTCTATTCCCTGCTGTTCGCTTTCGCGACCGGCGCCGTCGTTCTCGTCATCGTGCATAATCTCGGCGTGCTGCTCGAACGCCAGATCATCGAAACGGTCGACGCCGACATTCGCGGTCTCGCCGACCAGTTCGATCAGGGCGGCGTCAACCAGCTTGCCAGAATCATCGCGCGCCGCATCGCGCGCCCCGGCGCAGAAATATACCTGCTGACGAGTTTCACCGGCGCGCCGATCGTCGGCAATGTCGCCGCGCTTCCGCTTGGCGCGCTCGATGCCAGCGAACCGGTGGAAACCAGCTACCGCCGCGCCGGCGACGAGCGCGAAGTGCATCGCGCCGTCGCGCGCATCGTCTCTTTTCCCGGCGGCTTCAAACTGCTTGTCGGACACGATATCGAAGAGCGCAATCTGCTACGCCGCCTCGTGCGTCGCGCGCTTCTGTCGACATTCTTCTGGCTCGCCGGCCTTGGCGCGCTCGGCGGCCTCTTCGTCGCGCGCCGCGTGCTCAAGCGCGTCGACGCCATGTCAGCATCGGCGACCGCCATCATGGGCGGCGATCTTTCGGGCCGCCTCCCGACCGATGGCTCCGGCGACGAACTCGATCGCCTCGCGCAAAACCTCAACGCCATGATCGAACGCATCGAGGCCTTGCTCAAGGGCGTGCGCGAAGTGACCGACAATGTCGCACACGATCTGCGCACGCCGCTGACGCGCTTGCGCAACGATGCGGAAGAGGCCCTGCGCCAGCCCGACGGCCCCGTGCAACGCAAGGCGCTCGAGAAGATCATCGGCGAATCCGATCAGCTCATCCGCATCTTCGAAGCGCTGCTGCTGATCGCGCGCGCCGAATCAGGCGCTGGTCCTGCGATGCAATCCGTCGATGTGACGGCGCTCGCCAATGACGCCGCCGAACTTTACGAGGCCGCGACCGAAGATCACGGCGGCGCCTTCGCAAGCGACATCGCGGCCGATCTTTTCGTCAAAGGCAATCGCGAACTGCTTTTTCAGGCGCTCGCCAATCTCATAGACAATGCGCTGAAATACGCCGGCGCAAAGCCGCATATTGCGCTGAGCGCGCGGCGCGAGGGCGCGCGCATTCTGCTCGCCGTCGCAGACAACGGCCCCGGCATCGCGCCGCATGACCGCGAGCGCGCCCGCGATCGCTTCGTCCGCCTCGACGATTCGCGCAGCACCCGCGGCAGTGGCCTTGGCCTGTCGTTGGTCTCGGCCATCGCGCATTTGCATGACGGAACGTTTCGGTTGGAAGATAATGCGCCAGGATTGCGGGCCGTGATAGATTTGCCGGCCGGCGAGGGGACGTCGCATGTGGGATCAGGCGAAGCAGCGCACGCGCGCCTTCGATAAGAAGCGCGCGTTGAAAGAACTGCAGGATGCAGGCGGGGCGTCGCCCGCGCTCGCCGCATTGGCCGCCCGTCCCGCCACGCGCGATTTGTTGTCTGCGCTGGCCGATCATTCGCCTTTCCTGTGGCGCCTGGTCCAAAGCGATGCCGACTTCGTCGCAGCCTTGTTCGCCAGCGATCCGCAGGAAACGCTCGACGAGACGTTGAACGCGCTGCGCCTGGCATGCGCTCGCGAAACCGAAGATGGTCCGATCATGACGCATCTGCGGCGCGCGCGCGGGCGAATCGCCCTGCTCATCGCGTTGGCCGATCTTGGCGGCCTTTGGAGCCTTCAGCAGGCGACGGCCGCTCTGACCAAAGCAGCAGACGTTTACGTGCAATGCGCGCTCGATCTGCTGCTGCGGCGCGCCGTCGCCGAAGGCAAGCTCGCGCCTGCAGACCCCGCTGCGCCGGCGCGCGATTGCGGCATGGTCGTCCTGGCGCTCGGCAAGCACGGCGCGGGCGAACTGAATTATTCGAGCGACGTCGATCTCGTCGTGTTTTTCGATCCCTCTTGCGCAGCTTTGCGGGAGGGCGTCGAGCCGCTGCCTTTCTATGTGAAAATCACGAAGGCGCTTGCCCGTCTGCTGTCCGAGCGTACAGGCGATGGCTATGTGTTGCGCGTCGATCTGCGCCTGCGTCCTGATCCCGGCTCCACCTCCGTCGCCGTTTCGCTGCCAGCCGCGCTGACTTACTATGAAACGCTCGGGCAGAACTGGGAGCGGGCTGCGATGATCAAGGCGCGCCCCATCGCTGGCGAAATCACGCTCGGGCAGCAATTCATCGCCGAACTTCGCCCTTTCATCTGGCGGCGCTATTTCGATTATGCGGCGATTGCCGACATCCACGCGATGAAGCGGCAGATCCATGCCGTCAAAGGCCATGACGCCGTCACCGTGCCCGGCCACGATGTCAAATTGGGACGCGGCGGCATTCGCGAAGTCGAGTTTTTCGTTCAGACGCAGCAACTGATTTTCGGCGGCAGGCGCCCGGAACTGCGCGGCCCGCGGACGCTCGACATGCTCGCCGCGCTTGCCGCGGATGGCTGGGTGAGCGAAGAGGCCCGCACGCAATTGACCGAAAGCTACATCGCGTTGCGCACGGTCGAGCATCGCCTGCAGATGATCGCGGACGAACAGACGCAGCGCCTTCCCGCGCAGCAGGACGAGCTGGACCGTTTTGCCGCCTTCAACGGTTTTGCCTCTTACGCCAAATTTCAATCCTGGCTGATTGGACATTTCCGCGCCGTCGAGCATCACTACGCGCGTCTTTTCGAACACGCGCCGGGGCTCGATACGGAAGGCGGCAGCCTTGTTTTCACCGGTGTGACGGATGATCCCGAAACCCTCGAAACGCTCGAGCGCATGGGCTTCAAGGATGCGCCGCGCGCCGCCGAAACGGTGCGCGGCTGGCATTTCGGCCGGCGTGCGGCCGTGCAATCGGCGCGCGCGCGCGAAGTTTTGACCGAACTCGTACCGGGCCTGCTGGAAAGCCTGTCCAAATCCGGCGATCCGGACGCTGGGCTTGCGGCGTTCGATTCCGCGCTCGGCCATATGCCGGCGGCTGTCGAACTTTTCTCCATCCTGAAATCGAATGCGAGCCTGCGCGATCTTTTTTGCGATGTGCTGGGCGCGGCGCCGCGCCTTGCCGCTATTGTCGCGCGCACGCCGCATGTGCTTGACGCGGTGATTGACCCGACCTTTTTCGGCGCGAAGCTCGATCTCGCGTTTTTCAGGCAACGCGCCCAGCGTTTGAATCTGGCGCAAGGGTTTGAAGATTTTCTCGATGCGGCGCGCGCGATGGCGCAGGAAGA
>JAGWTA010000028.1 GCA_028869185.1 Hyphomicrobiales bacterium | reverse complement strand
CAGGCTTGACCCCGAGGCCAACAAGCGCGCCGGCCATGCGCGCCGACTGCGCATCCACGTCGCCATATGTGACGTGCGCGCCATTTTCGGTTTCAAACGCCGTCCGGGCGCGATCGGGAAAACGGGAGGACAATTCGCGATACAAATGGGCCGGCATTGCTTGTCTCTGTGATTAACCGAAATTGGGCGTTGGCAGGCGCAGGCGCGGCCAACCGCCGGCGTTGACGCCGGCAAGTTTCTTCACCGCCGCAGAAGCGGCGATCTCGCCCTGATTGGCGAATGCTTCATGGTTCTTTTCGATCTCGTCGAGATCGTAGAGATAATTGACCATGAGGCCGAACGATTCCGACAGGCCCTTGCGCGACAGATCCGCCATGAGGTTGATGCGTTCAAGACGCGCGCCGTTGCCGAGATGGAAGCGCGCCACGGAATCGACCACGCGGCCGTCGGCGCGACGCTCCTTGAGAAAATAGTGCGCTGCGATCTGTTCGAGCGCCTTGCGCAAGCGCTCGGCCGTTTCGGCGTCCTTCGGCCAGCCGTCCTGCGATATTGTCAGCAGCGCATCGCGCGTTGCGGCGTCGACCGCCGCCTCATCGGCGCTCTGCGCCCAGCGGCGCAGGCCCGGAACAGGCGACAGGGTTACGAATGTTTCAATCTTCGGCAATTCGCGGCGGATTTCCTCCACCACCTGCTTGATCAGGAAATTGCCGAAGGTGATTCCCGCCAGACCCTGCTGGCAGTTCGATATGGAATAGAATGTCGCAACGCGCGCCTTTTGCGGCGTAACAGGCGTGCGGTCCTGCGCGAGCAGCGGCGCGACGGCGGCCGGAATCTGCTCGGTCAGCGCGACTTCCACGAAAATCAGCGGCTCGTCGACCATCGCGGGATGAAAAAACGCGTAGCAGCGCCTGTCCGGCGGATCGATGCGGCGGCGCAGATCGGCCCAGTCGTGAATTTCATGCACGGCTTCGTACCGGATGATTTTTTCCAGAACGCTCGCCGGCGCCGCCCAATCTATGCGGCGCAAAACGAGGAAGCCGCGATTGAACCACGACCGAAAGAGGTGCTGGAAGTCGCGATCCACCGCCGCCAACGACGGGTTCACGAGCGCCAGCAGATCGGCGCGCATTTTCACCAGCGCGGCCGTCGCGCCGGGCGCGCGATTGATGCGGCGAAACAATTCCTGCCGTTGCGGCTCGGATGCGTAATGGATCGCCGCGCCGGCAGCGTCGTCCGGCGCCTTGCGCCAGGCTTCGAGCGCCTTGTCGAGGCGGTCGCGGTCGGGGCCGAAATCGCGCGCGAGAGCGGTGAAGAACGCCGCCTTGCCGCCTGCATCGAGCGTGTCGTAGCGATCAAGGATTTCGCCCGCTATGGCGACGCCCGTCGCCTCGCCCCGCCCGCCCAGAAGCGCGCGGCACAAATCGACAAGCGAGGCTGCGCGCGCCGCCTGATCCTTGGGCCAGACCACGGGTTCGCGCCCCAGAACGGCGCGGCCGCGATCGGCGATGGACGATAAAAGGTCTGAAAAAAACGCGCTATTCATCGCACTCCCGTCAAAATCCATTAGGACACTAATGGAGCTTTGCGGCAAGCGTTTGAACGGTCAGGCGCTCGCCTGAATCACGTTGCGAACGATCGGGTAGATCTGGCTATCCCATTTCTTGCCCGAGAAAACGCCGTAATGGCCGACGCCCGGTTGCAGATGATGGCGCTTGCGGAACGGCTTTATGTTGACGCACAGGTCGTGCGCCGCGGCGGTCTGGCCGACGGAGCAGATGTCGTCGCGCTCGCCTTCGACAGTCAGCAGCGAGGTGCGGCGGATGGCGGCTGGATCGACCTTGCGGCCCTCGAAGGTCAACTCGCCCTTGGCGAGGGCGTAATCCTGGAACACCAGCTTGACCGTCTCCAGGTAGAATTCGGCGGCAAGATCCAGAACCGCGAAATATTCGTCGTAGAAGTCCTTCGTCTGGGCGGCCTTCTCATGATCGCCGCTGACCAGATTGTTGTAGAGCTCGACATGGGCCTTCACGTGCCGGTCCATGTTCATGGACATGAAAGCGGCAAGCTGGATGAAGCCGGGATAGACCTTGCGGCCTGCGCCGCGAAAGCGGCTCGGCACGGTGGCGATCAGATTGTCCTTGAACCACTCGATCGGCTTGGTCGTGGCGAGTTCGTTCACCTTGGTGGGGTTGAGACGGCAGTCGATCGGACCAGCCATCAGCGTCAGCGAGGCGGGCGTCGCCGGATTGTCGTCCTCGGCCATGATGGCGGTGGCGGCCAGCGATTGCACGCAGGGCTGGCAGACCGCCACGATATGGGCGCCGGGGCCCAGATGCTCCAGAAACGAAATGACATGGCGGATATAGCCGTCCATGCCGAATGCGCCGGCCGACAGCGGAATGTCGCGCGCGTTGCGCCAGTCGGTGATGTAAACATCGTGGTCGGGCAGCAGCGTCTTGACCGTGGAGCGCAGCAGCGTCGCGAAATGGCCCGACAACGGCGCCACAACCAGAACGCGCGGCTGGGCGAGCTCCACATCCTTCTTGAACCGCAGCAGGTCGCCGAAGGGAGCGCGATAGACCACCTCCTCCGTCACGGCCACTTCACGGTTGCCCACCATGACGGATGGAATGCCATAGGGCGGGCGATGGTGGGTGAGGCGCGCGCGGGAAATCAGCTCGTATGTCGCCGAAAGGTTGCGCACCAGCGGCAGCCCGGCCTGACCGGCCCAGGAATTGTCCAGTGCGAAACGCGCTGCGCCGGCTGCAAAGCGCAGCGGCGTCATCAGATCTTCCTGCGCCTGATAGGCGAAATACATCATTCCCATGGTCCCAAAACCCGAAATGAAGCTGCGGTCTCCCACCGGCGCGCCCCGAGCGCCAGATAACAGGTAAACTGTCACGGCTTCGTCGCAAAGTGCGCCGCACATTCGACTTTTGGCCAGCGGCGTTAAAACATGATTTGGCGCAAGGCGGATTGGGAGCCAATGCCTAAAAATGCGCCGAAAAAGCCGGTTTTGCCCTTAATTTTCCTTTGCCGGCGGCGGCAAAGGTGGATATGTGGCCTAAATGACGCAGTGCGGTAAGGAGTGGATAAAATGTCGAAGGGCGGCAAAAAGGGCGTGCTGACCATTTCAAGCCGCAATTATTCGTCCTGGTCGCTGCGCGGCTGGCTGATTTGCCGCCTGGCCGGCCTCGAGGTCACCGAAAAGCTGCTGAGCGCGGACGATCCTTCCGCGCGCGCCGAATTGCTGCATCTGTCCCCGTCCTTCCTCGTGCCCAAACTGTCGTTCGACGGGCTCGAAGTGTGGGACGTGCTGGCGATCGCCGAATTCCTCAACGACGAACTGCCCGATTGCGGCCTGCTGCCGTCCGACATGGCGCAGCGCGCCCATTGCCGCGCGGTGAGCGGCGAGATGCATCAGGGCTTCGTCAATCTGCGCTCGGCCCTGCCGATGAACATGAAGGCGAAATTCTCCAATTTCCGCATCTGGGCCGGCGCGCAGGGCGACATCGACCGCATCCAGACGATCTGGCGCAATTGCCTTGCCGCCTATGGCGGGCCGTTCCTGTTCGGCAAAACGCCGACGCTGGCCGATGCGATGTATGCGCCGGTCTGTTCGCGTTTTGCGACTTACGACGTGAAGCTGGACAGCGTTTGCGCCGCCTATCGCGACACGATCCTCGGCCTGCCGGAAATCCGGCAATGGGCGAAAGCTGCGAGCGAAGAGCCCGAAGATCTGGAAGAACTCGACGTCGAGTTCTGACCGCTTTTGAGAGAGCGCGCTTACGGCAAGCCGACCGCAGCCGTGCCGCGCTGGCGCGTGTCTGCGGCGCCCATCATCAAGCCGTCCTCGATCTGGATCGTCGCGGTCGAACCCATCGCTTCGCGCTCGATCACATTGTGACCCCTGGCGCGCAGCAACGCGAGCGTGTCGATGGGCATGCCGCGCTCCACGCGCAACTCGTCCGGCATCCATTGATGGTGAAACCGCGGCGCCGCGGTCGCCTCCGCAGCGTTCAGCCCATGATCGACCATGTTGGAAATCATCTCGACAACGGTTGTGATGATGCGCGGCCCGCCGGGCGAGCCTGTGACGATTTCAACATGGCCGTCGCGCAGCACGATGGTCGGCGTCATCGAGGAGAGCGGGCGCTTGTTGGGCGCGACAGCGTTGGCCAGGCCGCCGACAAGGCCAAAGCCGTTCGGCGCGCCCGGCTTTGCGGAAAAATCGTCCATCTCGTTGTTGAGGAGAACGCCGGTCCCCGTCGCGACAAGGCCAAGGCCGTAGGAAAAATTCAGCGTCGTCGTATTGGCGACAGCCACGCCATCGCGATCGACAATGGAAAAATGCGTCGTCTGATCTCCCTCGAAGGGCGCAGGGTCAATGCGCTTGATATCGCGTGAGGGCCGCGCAGTATCGGTGATTTCCGCCGCGAGCTTTGCCGCATAGCCCTTGGAAACAAGACCTGCGACGGGCACGGAGACAAAATCGGGATCGCCGAGCCATTCGGCGCGATCGGCGAAGGCGAGTTTCATCGCCTCGGTCATCATGTGCGTCGTGGCGACGCCGCCCTGCCCCATCTGCGCGACGGGAAAGCGCTCCATCACATTCAGCAATTCGATGAGGTGAACGCCGCCGGACGAAGGCGGCGGCATCGAAACAATTGTGCGGCCGCGATACGTCCCAATCAGCGCAGCCCGTTCGATCGGCCGATAGTTTTTCAGGTCATCCGCCGTGAGAACGCCGCCCGCCGCTGCAACCGATTGGGCAATCGCGCGCGCCGTCTCGCCTTCGTAAAAGCCGCGCGCGCCGTTTTGCGCGATGCGTTGCAGCGTTGCGGCAAGATCGCTCTGGACGAGCCGCTCGCCATCGCGCAAAGGCGCGCCATCGCGAAAGAAGATCCGCCGCGAGGAATCGAAGCGTCCAAGCCGCGCGGCCTGCGCCAGCGATTCGCCGAGATCGTCGGCGACGACGACGCCATCGCGCGCCAGCGCGATGGCGGGGGCGACGAGATCGGCGAGCGTGAAACGCCCGGAGCCCCAATGCTCATGCGCATAGACAAGGCCCGCGACCGAGCCTGGCGTTGCGACAGCCAGCGCGCTGTTGCGCGACTTCTGCGGATCGGCGGCGCCGGCCGCGTCCAGGAACATGTCGCGGCTGGCGGCGGCTGGCGCGGTTTCACGATAGTCGAGCGCGCGGTTGCGCCCGTCTTTGAGATGAACGACCATGAAACCGCCGCCGCCGAGATTGCCGGCGCGCGGCAAGGTGACGGCCAACGCAAAGCCTGTCGCAACAGCCGCGTCGATGGCGTTGCCGCCGCGTCGGAGAATTTCGAGCCCTGCGCGCGCGGCATTTTCCTCCTGCGCGACAACCATGCCTCCGCGCGCAAGCACCGGCAGCATGCGCGCCGAATTGGCGATGATCGGCGGCGTCGAATCCGCGCGGGCAGCCGGCGCAAGAGCAAGAAAGCAAATGGCCGCAACCAGAAGAAGCCGCATCGTCACACGTCCAGTTGCAAACGGCGCACGCCAGTTATCGCCCCGAAGGAATTTTGCGCGATGCGTGCGCGCGCTTCAAGCAATGGTTCGCTGGCGACAAGCATGTGATGCCCGTTGGCGTGCAAAAGGCGGTGGGCGTCCTGCATCACGCCGACATGCCCTTTCCAGAAAATGAGATCGCCCCGCTGCAAGCCGGACAGATCATGCGCCGCCGCCACAGGCGCGCCGAGCCCGGCAAGCTGCATGTCCGTATCGCGCGGCGCAGCGCGGCCCGCCATGAAAAGAGCCGTCTGCACGAGGCCAGAACAATCAATGCCAGCCGGCGACTTGCCGCCCCAAAGATAAGGCGCGCCGATCAGGCTTTCCGCGACGGCTACAAAATCGTCTTCGTCACGGCCAATTGGTTTCAAGTGGCGCGCAAAGACGAACCCGCCGCTCGTCAGCTGTGCGAAATCGCCGCTGGTTTGCGCGACGGCGACCTCCGCGCCAAGCGGCAGCGCGCCCAGTATGGGCGTCTTCATGTTCGCAAGCGGATAAATGAAGGTCGAACGCACGGCGACGCGATGGGTGAGATTTTGCGGCGCGCGCAGCGCAGCTGAAGACATATAGCCAACATAGGAATCGCGCGCGGCCTGCACCCAGGCCCAGCCTTCATGTTCCTCGTAGACGGTGACGGTTTCGCCGGCGAGCAATTGCGTATCAAGACCAGCGTCCGGCGACGGCGTCGCGCGCAGATCCGCAACGGGTTCGGCAATCTGCATGACGCGCCCTTCGACATAACGAGGCGCGGCCACGACGCCTTGCAGATGCGCCGCCGCAAGATCGGCGCGCGCGGGCGTGAGGCGCTTGTCGAACGTCATGCGAACTCCCGCGCTTTTTCGACGACGAGATCGCCGAGCTGCTCGACGAACAGCGCGCCCTTGACCGTGCGCTGCACGACGACATTGCGCTTGTCCGCCTCGTCGCGGCGGCGGGTGACCAAGTCGATTGCGCCAAGCGCATCGAGCGCGCGCGTGACGACAGGCTTTGTCACGCCGTGGCGCGCGGCGAGCGCGCGCACCGTGTGCGGCGGGCGCTCAAGATAAATGGTCAGCAGGATCGACAATTGTCGCAAGGTGAAATCGGGATGGCCCTCGGGCCCCTTGTCGCGCACGATGGCGAGCGCCGTCTCGCCGAGCAGCCGCAACGCGCCCTCTGGTTTCAACGCCGCCATCAACGCCCATCCTTGCGCGCCTTGCGCGCACCCATGTGCGCCGCCTTGCGCGCACGCTGTTCGACAAGGGCGTAAACGAGACGGGCGGCTTGCACCTCGCCGCCTTCCGGTCGGCCGGGGCGGCTGGCTGGATTCCAGCCATAAATGTCGAAATGCGCCCAGGCTTTGGTGCGCGTCACGAAGCGTTTGAGAAACAAAGCGGCGACAATGGCGCCGGCGAACGGCGAGCCGGCGATATTATTGAGATCGGCGATCTTGCCTTTCAGACCTGCAGCGTAGGGGCTCCAGAGCGGCAGGCGCCACACGGGATCGGCGATCTCGGCGCCGATGCGTGCGATTTCGGCGGCAAGGTCCTCGTCGTCGGTGAAAAACGGCGGCAGATCGGGCCCGAGCGCGACGCGGGCCGCGCCGGTGAGCGTTGCAAAATCGACCAAAAGGTCGGGCGATTCCTCGTCGGCGAGCGCAAGCGCGTCGGCCAGGATGAGACGGCCTTCTGCATCCGTATTGCCGATCTCCACCGTCAGGCCCTTGCGGCTCCGATAGACGTCGCCGGGGCGGAAGGCTTCGCCGGAAATCGAATTTTCGACAATCGGCACAATCACGCGCAGCCGCACCGGAAGACGCGCGCCCATGATCATGTCAGCGGCGGCCAGCGCTGCGGCGGCGCCGCCCATGTCTTTCTTCATCAGCGCCATCGCCGATTCCGGTTTGATGTCGAGCCCGCCGGTGTCGAAACAGACGCCCTTGCCGACGAGCGCGATCGCCGGCCCGCGCGTTCCCCAGCGCATGTCGACGAGGCGCGGCGCCTGTGCTGCGCCCTTGCCGACCGCGTGGACCAGCGGAAAGTTCTTTTCCAGCGACGCGCCTGTCGTCACGCGCAGCCGCGCCTTGTGTTTTTCCGCCAATCCGCGCGCGGCGGCGGCCAGCGCGGTCGGCCCCATGTCGTTTGCGGGCGTGTTGATGAGATCGCGACCGAACGCGACAGCGGCGGCGATGCGCTCGATCGCGGCGACGTCGACGCCCAGGGGCGCCTCCAGCGCAACTTCCGGCGCTTTCGTCGCGCGGTAACGGTCAAAGCGATAAGCGCCGAGGAGAAAACCCAGCGCGGCGAGCGCGGGATCGGCAAACCCTTCGCCAAGCCTGTATCGCCCCGCCGGCGCCAGCGCCGACAGACGGCCCGCAAGAAACGGATCGGACGCATCGGGCGCGCCCAGAACCAGAGCGGCGAGCCGCCCTTGTGCGTCCGGCGCGGGCCAATGCGCGCCGGGCCCCGCCGAAAACCCGCTGGCGGCGGCGAATGGCGCGGCGTCCGGATGTCTGCGCAGAAAATCCTGCCAGCCGGCGGCGGCGACCGCATGAACCGGGATCGAGGCGGCGGAAGCGGGTTTGAGGCGCAGTTTCTGGGGCATGGTCTGTTAACACTCGATTAGGGTTAACGCTTTATTGCTTGGGGCGCCGGGGCTGCAAGCCCGGAATGACACAGGGCGCCGTTATGCAAACCCCTTCCCGCCTGTTCCGCAATGCTTTCTTCCTCCTGTCCATGACCGCGCTCGGCGGCGGACTGGCTGGCTGCAGCAAGAACAATCTTTCGGACATTACAGGTTCGATTTCCAGCGCCGTCTCGCAGGACCGATTGCCGACGAGCGAGCCCGAATTGCGCGCCTATTCGGAAAAGATGGGCCAGCGTTACGACAGCAACCGCAACGACAAGCGCGTCGCCATGAATTATGCGCGCGCGCTGCGTCAGCTGGGGCAGCATACGCAGGCCGCAGCCGTGATGCAGGAGCTGGCTGCGCGCTATCCGCGCGACATGGAAGTGCTGGGCGCCTATGGAAAGACGCTTGCGGAAGCGGGCCGCCTGCAACAGGCCGCCGCCGTGTTGCAAAATGCGCATACGCCCGAACATCCGAACTGGTCGATCCTTTCGGCGCAAGGCTCCGTCGCCGATCAGTTGGGCGACCATCGGCAGGCGCAGAATTATTACATGACCGCGCTGCGCATTCGCCCGAACGAGCCGAGCGTTCTCTCCAATCTCGGCCTGTCCTATGCGCTGTCGCGCAATCTGCCTGAAGCCGAACAGGCGCTGCGCCTTGCCGTCGCACAGCCGGGCGCGGATATGCGCGTGCGGCAAAATTTCGCGCTGGTTCTGGCGCTCGAGGGCAAGTTCACTGAAGCGGAGGAAATGTCGGCCCGCGATCTTTCCCCGATGGAGGCGACGTCCAATGTGGCGGCCATCCGCCGCATGATCGCGCAATCCAACACCTGGCGCGACATCAAGCGCTACGACGAGAAGGCGCAGGCGAAGACGAGCGCCAAGCGCGGCTGAGAGGCTTCTCCTCAAGTAAACGCCGCTCCCTTCGCGAAAGCAGCGGCGTTTTCGTGCGCCTATTGCTGCGACATGATGTTGATGATCGCCGGCGCGATGATGACCGCAAACAGCACCGGCAGGAAGAAAATGATCATCGGCACCGTCAGTTTGGGCGGCAGCGAGGCGGCTTTCTTTTCCGCCTCCATCATGCGCGAATCGCGGCTTTCCTGCGCCACGACGCGCAACGCCTGACCCAGCGGCGTGCCGTAGCGCTCCGCCTGGATGAGCACGGTCGAAATCTGCTTGACGCCTTCAAGGCCGGTGCGCGCGGTGAAATTTTCGTAAGCCGAGCGGCGATCCGGCAAATAGGAAAGTTCGGCAGTCGTCAGGCCGAATTCTTCGGCCAGCTCGACCGAGGTCGCGCCGATCTCGCTGCTCACCTTGCGAAAGGCCGGCTCGATCGCCATGCCGGATTCGACGCAGATCAGCAACAGATCGAGCGCGTCCGGCAAGGCGCGGCGCATAGAAAGCTGGCGCTTGCTCTTGAGATTCTTGAGATACCATTCCGGCGCCTTGATGCCGATGAACGCCGCGGCCAGAGGCGCGCCATATTGCACGGGCGCCGACATCGAATCCTTGTTGAGCACGAAGGCCCAGAATATCGCGAGCACGAAGAGAACGATCGGCGTGACCAGGCGGAAAAACAAAAAGCCGATCTCGGCCTGCGGGCCGCGGAAACCGGCGTTCATCAATTGCGCCTTGGCCTGCTCGGTGCCGAGCCAGTCGCCGAGCTTGAACCGGTCGACCACGCTTTTCATGTAGGCCTTCGGCTCCTGACGCAGAGACGCGCGCGAATTCGCATTCGCGCGACTGGCGAGCTTTTCGCGTTCGCGCGCGCGGATGCGTTCGCGTTCCTGCGCAACCGATTTCATCCGCTTGTCGAGATTATCGACCGCCATATACGGCCAGGCGACCGTCATGATGGAAGCAATGACGGCGATGGCGGCCAGGATCGACGCGAATATGTGCGGATCGGTGATCTTGGTGTAAATCTGGTCCATGCGCGGCTCGTCAGAAGTCGAAGTTGATCATCTTGCGCATCAGAAAAATGCCGAGCCCCATCCAGAACAGACAGACGGCGACGACAATTTTGCCGGACGATGTGATGAACAACAGTTTCATGTAGTCGGGCTGGGTGAAGGACACCATGCCGCCGACCGCGAAGGGCAGAGCGCCGATGATTGCCGCGGACGATTTCGCTTCCGACGACATGGCGACAATCTTGAGCCGCATCTTTTTGCGATCACGCAGCACGCGCGAAAGGTTGCCGAGCGCTTCCGAAAGATTGCCGCCCGATTTTTGTTGCAGGTTGATGACGATCGAAAAGAAGTTGGCCTCGGGCAACGGCATGCGCTCGGTCAGACGATCGACCGCCTCGCCTACGGTGAGGCCAATCGCCTGCGCCTCGACGATGCGGCGGAATTCCGTGCGGACAGGTTCGGCGGCCTCGCCGGCGATGATGGCGAGACATTGCTGCAATGGCAAACCGGCCTTGACGCCACGGATGATGATGTCGACCGCGTTCGGGAATTCGCCGAGAAATTTCTTGGTCCGGCGTTTGGCGATGAACGAAATGATCCAGCGCGGCAAGGCGAGGCCGCCGATCAGCGCGCCGCCGGCAATCGCCATCATTTCTCCATTGGTCAGGAAAGCGACGACGGCGCCAAACAGACCGAGCGCTACTGAAAACAGCACAAATGTTTTCGTGTCCCATTCGAGACCCGCCTGCGCCAGACGCGATTCCAGCGTCTGACGCTTTTTCTTGCCGGCGCTTTCGATGTCTTTCAGACTTTCGGCGATCTGTTTGCGCCGGCGTTCCTGATCGACAATCCGATCGCCTGATTTCTTGCGTCCGCCTTCACCCTTGATCTGCGCGTGGCGCTGCTCGCGTGCGCGGTCACCCGAAAGATAGGGATAGACGAACACATAGAAGAGCGCGCCGACGGTCGTCATGACCAGCACGACGGGGATCAGGTTGTGGATCTGCGGCATGACGCTACTCCTGTTACCCGCCGTTTTCGTCGAGCGATGCGTCGAGCGCTGCGCCCAGGCGCTCTTCGTCGCCATAGTATCGCGCGCGCTCCCAGAAGCGCGGCTTGCCGACGCCCGTGGAGCGATGACGCCCGATCAGCTTGCCGTTCGCGTCTTCGCCGACGATGTCGTAGAGCAGGATGTCCTGCGTGATGACGACATCGCCTTCCATGCCCATCACCTCGGTGATGTGCGTGATGCGGCGCGAACCGTCGCGCAGACGGGCCGCCTGGACGATGACGTCCACGGACGAAACGATCATCTCGCGGATGGTGCGCGCGGGCAGAGAGAAACCGCCCATGGTGATCATCGATTCAAGTCGGCTCAGCGCTTCGCGCGGCGAGTTGGCGTGCAGCGTGCCCATGGACCCGTCGTGGCCGGTGTTCATCGCCTGCAAAAGGTCGAAGGCCTCGGGTCCGCGAACTTCGCCGACGATGATGCGTTCAGGGCGCATACGCAGGCAGTTCTTGACGAGATCGCGCATGGTGACGGCGCCGGTTCCCTCAAGATTGGGCGGGCGCGTTTCCAGACGCACGACATGGGGCTGCTGCAGCTGCAATTCGGCCGCGTCCTCGCAGGTGATAACGCGCTCGTCCGGTTCTATGTAGTTGGTCAAGCAGTTCAGCAGCGTCGTCTTGCCCGAGCCCGTGCCGCCCGAAATCAGGACGTTGCACCGCACGCGGCCGATGATCTTGAGAACTTCGCCGCCGGCGCTTGAAATCGCGCCGAACTTGATCAGCTGATCGAGCGTGAGCTTGTCCTTGCGGAATTTACGAATCGTGAGCGCTGGCCCGTCGATCGCAAGCGGCGGCGCGATGACGTTGACGCGCGAACCGTCCAGAAGGCGCGCGTCGCAGATTGGCGATGATTCGTCGACGCGGCGGCCAACCTGGCTGACAATGCGCTGGCAGATGTTCATCAATTGCGCATTGTCGCGAAAACGAATTGCTGTCAGCTGAATCTTGCCGCCGACTTCGATGTATGTTTTCAACGCGCCGTTCACCATGATGTCGGCGATATCGTCGCGCGCCAGCAGCGGTTCGAGCGGCCCGTAACCCAGAACGTCGTTACAGATGTCGTCGAGCATCTCCTCCTGTTCGGAGATGGACATGACGACATTCTTCAGCGAGATGATCTCGTTGACGATGTCGCGGATTTCCTCGCGCGAGCTTTCGGCATCAAGCTTCGACAATTGCGCCAGATCGATCGCCTCGATCAGCGCGCCAAAAATCATGCTTTTGGTAATGTAATATTCGTCCGAACGCTTCGGCTCGGGCGGTTGCGGCGCGGTTGCAGACGAGGCGGCGACAGCCGCAGCCGGCGCGCTGGAGCGCGATTCCGCCGGTCTGGCCTGTGGCGCCGGCGTTCTTGCCGGACCTGTTCCGCCGCCCGCTGGTCTCTTACCGAACATCGAAAACTCCTACGCGCTCAAGAAGCCTTGCGCAGCAATTTGGCGAGCAGCGGATTGGCGAGAATGCCTTTCTTGCTCTTCTTGATTTCCGACCGGCCCATCAGAATACGACCGATATCGACGAAAGATTCAGCGGTTTTATTGGTCGCTTCCACTTCCGCGATCATCTGGCCGTTATTGGTCGCCGTTCCAAACAGTTTGGGATCGAATGGAATGGTGAGCAGCGGCTGGAGGTCGACCGCCTTGGCGAACTCGGCGATTTCGATTTCAGGGCGTTTCTGCACGCCCGAGCCATTGATGATGAGGCGCGGCAGATGATCGTTCGGCCGGGCTGCGCGCAGCAGATCGAGCATGCTCTTGGCGTTGCGCAGGTTGGCCAGATCGGGCGAGGCGACCACGACGACTTCGTCGGCGATCGTCAGCAGACGTTTGGACCAGTCAGTCCACAGATGCGGCACGTCCGCAATGATGCAGGGCACGGACTGGCGCAGGACGTCGAACACGACATCGAACGCGCCCTCGGAGAAATCGGCTGTCTTTTCGAGCGTGGCAGGCGCGGCGAGAAGGCTGAGATGATCCGAGCATTTCGTCAAAAGGCGGTCGAGCATGTTGGCGTCGACGCGATCGGGCGCATAGACAGCGTCCGCAACGCCCTGCGGGGGATCCTGATTGAAATCGAGGCCCGCCGTGCCGAATGGCAGATCCAGATCAACGATCACAGTCTGCATTTCATAGGAGCGGGCGATCGACCAGGCGACGTTATGGGCGAGCGTCGAGGAGCCGACGCCGCCTTTCGCGCCGACGAAAGCGATGATTCGTCCAAGCGAATCGCCGCTTTCGTGAGCGTAAAGGCGGGATACAGAGCCGATGAAATCGAGAACGCTGAGCGGCATCACGAGATAATCGCTCACGCCGCGGCTCATGAGCGAGCGATAGAGCGCAATATCGTTATGCGCGCCAACAATCATCACCTTGGTGCCGGAATCGCAAAAATGCGACAATTCCTCGAGCTGATTGTAGAGCGCTTCCGGATTTTCATCGGCTTCCAGAACGATAACGTTCGGGGTCGGCGAGTTGCGAAACGCCTCGATGGCCGCCGGCGCGCCGCCCATGTGAACCTTCACATGGGCCTTGTCCATACGGCGATCGGATGCAGCTTCCGAAATCGTCGAGGCAAGCTCGGGCGATTCGCAAAACGCCTGCAGCGAAATGCGTGGAACCGGCGCCAGATGCGGCGAAACTTCAAACTCTGCTGTGTCGTCTGTCTTCATGTCAGTTACCCAAGCCGCCAATTGAAGCCGCTTTCGTCGACCATTGGGTCGCCGGGTCGGCGCCGTCCCGCACCTTCTTGATCGCGCGCATGCGCATCATCACGTCAGCCGGCGATTCGCCGCGCGGACCAGCAAGATCGCGGGGATCGTCGACTTGCGCGGCCAGCATGTTCTGATTGGCGCAGCCGAGATTGTAGTAGGGCCTGTTGGACCACTCGCTGACATCGGAGCCGCTGCCAAGGTCGCTCGGCCATTCGCCGCAGCGATGGGCGACCTTCGCTTCGAGCGCGTCGAAAGCGATGCGCACGGGCGCAGCGAGCGAGGGATCGACGACCGGGTAATGACTGACGAGAACCGAAGCGCGGACGCCGTCATGGGCGAGCTCGCGGCGGATGCCTTCGAGCGATGCGGCGGCGGAAGCGGCGCCTGGACCGCTTTGCGGCATGATGACGGAGACGGGGCCATGGCCGGTGCGCGTGTAGCGATCGGCGAAGTCGGCGATCTGCGATCGCGTGCGCGAGTCGAGCCCGTCGCGATCCTGCGTGGGGAAAAGGTCGACCGAGCGCTGCCGCTGAACCAGCGCTATCGGATGGCGCGCGCGCACATCCACGGTGTTGGTCGGCGCCTCCGCCATACGGTTGACGCCGCAGCCAGCCAGCAGCGAGGTTGCGCCAAGCAACAGCGCCAGGCGACGCGCAGCGCGCGCTTTCGTCGAAGAGAAACCGGCGCGGACGCCGCCAGAAGCGATAGACATTGCGCTGATCTTTCCCTGTTCAATCCTGGATGAAGCCGAATCGGCCTTTCAGATTCCGCATCGCTTCCGGATTGGAGGGCGAGGCGTAGAGCTTGTTGACGCGGCCGAGCAGGACGGCCTGCGGATCGGTCGGGTCGGTGAAATTGTCGTCGGGGCGCGCCAGTTCGTTCGGCGCGGTCGGCCGGGCGATGTACGGCGTTACGACAACGAGCAATTCGGTTTCGGCGCGCTGGTAGTCGCGCGAGCGAAACAGGGCGCCAAGGATCGGCAGGTTCATCAGACCCGGCAGGCCGTTGATGCCGTTACGCGAATTGTTCGTGATGAGACCGGCGGTCGCGATCGAGCCGCCCGAGGGCAATTCAACCGACGTTTCGTTCTTGCGCGTGCGGAAACCGGGGATCGAAACGCTGTTCATCGTCACGGTCTGCGTCGTGTCGATTTCGGTGACCTCGGTGGCCAGGCGCACATAAATGCGACCGGCCGCGACGACAACAGGCGTGACGGACATGGACACGCCATAGGGTTTGTAGGTGTAGCCGATGTTGCACCAGAACGTGCCGACGGTGCAGCTCGAACTCGACGCCACGGGAATCTCGCCGCCGACGGTGAATTTCGCCATTTCGCCGGAAATCACCGTTGCGGTGGGTTCGGAGAGAATGCGCGAGACGCCGTAACGCTCGAAGGCGCTGAGCGTTGCGGTTGAGCCGCCAGCCAGCGGAACCGTCAAGCCGCCATTGGACAGCTGGCCGTTCAGCGAAAAGGGATTTTGCTGTGTTAGGGTCGCCCAGCCGGTCTTCAGGATCGTATCGGCCGCCGTGGGGTTGGTGGAAACACCAAGCTGTTTGAGAACGGTGCGCTGGACTTCCGCAACGGTGATTTTCACCATCACCTGCTCGCGCGCGCGGATCGAAATAGCGTTGACGACGGCTCCGTCGGCCCCTGCGGCCGCGCCGCCCGCCGTCGCTCCGGACTTTGACGCGAAGGCTTTGGCGATATCCATGGCGTTGGCGGCCTCGCCGGCCGATTCCGCCTCACCCGTCAGGATGATCGCATCATTGACCTGCTTGGGCATAATCTTGGAGCCGGGAATCGCAGCCTGGATCAGCCGTTCGAGCTCGCCGAGATCGCGGCCGACGTTGATTTCGAGATTGGCGATCTGCCGCGCGGCGCCGTCGAGCGCCATAATGGTCGTCTGGCCGGTAGCGACGCCCATAATATAGAGTTTGCGCGCCGAGCGCACGATGGCGTTGGCGACTTTGGGATCGCCGATGACGATCTCGCTCGCGTCGGCGGGAATGTCGACAATGATCGTGCGGCCAACGCCCATGGTGATGCGGCGGGACATCAGCGCGCGCTGCGACGTTTCAACGCCGGCTGCGCGAGGTTGAGCCAGCGCGGAAGCGCCGGGCAGCGCCGCCAAAACTGCGACGGTGAGAACACCGCTGACGGAAGAGCGAGCGATACGCGACATCATGATTCTTTCGCTGGCGGAGGAGAAGGGGGTCTGGCTCATGCGTGAGGTCTTCCGCTCATTTGGCCCGCAGGGTTGTGGGGATTCCTGCGCGTACGATGGTGAGCGAGCGATCGACTTTCACGTCGTTCTGGTTGTCGCTGACATTGGCGTTCTGCAGGGCGTCGGTCATGCTGCGCAAAACCAGCACGAGCTGGCCGGAGCGCTGGGCGAGAATCACATATTCAGCCTGGCGCGCGTCGAGTTCGAGCGTCGCCGTGGTGCCGGCGACGACCGGTCGGCCATTTTCGCTTTGCAGGTTCGGGCCGATCGCCAGAACGCGCACATTCTGGATGATCGTCTGCGTCGTGAAGGCGTCGCCCTGTCCGGACTTGGCGGCCTCTTCATCGCGCAGCACCTGAACGACGTCGACGCGATCATTGGGCAGGACGAACCCGCCCGCCGATGTCGAACCGCTCGCGTCGATATTGATCGCGACGGCGCGCTTGCCCGGCGTAACCATCGACGACAACAGGCCCATGGACGGGCCTTTGACGACCTTTTCCTTCCGGATCGGGTCTTCCTGCATCATCTGGAAGCGGACCACCGCGCCCTTCAGCTCCTCGATCGCATTCGCGTCCGCGCTCTTGCGAATGGCGCCTGGAATGGCCAGCGACTTGGGCATCGGCGCCCATTTGACGTTTTGTTCGCTGAGCACGGCGCCGTAATCGAGATTTTGCGCTGCGACCAGCACATCGTCGTTTTCAACGGCCGGCGCGGGCGGCGCGGCGGCGACGATGACAGGCGCCGGCGCCTGACCCGGCATGAGATAAAAAGCGGCAGCGCCCGCCAGCAAGGCAACGCCGAGAACTGCAATCTGTGCTTTTTTCATAGCTGACGAACCTGCTGCGTGGAGCCGCTTCAATTGGGCTGATTTGAGCAGCGAAACGTCAAATTAAGGTTAACCGAACGTCTCCAAATCGCCGGGAGGCGGGCAAGAATGCGTAAAGCGGCGCGATCGCGCCATCTGCGAAAAAAGCAATGTGGACTTGGCGTTAGACGTTTTCGGCTCAGGCGCCGGCCGCCGCGAGCCAGATCGCGCTCGCGGGATACACGAGCAGACCGCCGGCGGCCAAAGCAACGCCGTAGGGCACGCCTTCGGTCTTGTTATGCAGACGGGCGATCCATCCGCGCGCCTGCAGGCCTTCCGAAAGGGGAATCATCCGCAGCCCGAAAATCACCGCCGCCAGCAGGCCGCCGGCGATCACGGTGAGATAGCCGTAAATCGGCAGCAGCGAACCGCCGAGCCAGAGCGCGGTGGCGCCGGCCAGTTTGGCGTCGCCGCCGCCAAGAAGACGGAAGGAAAAGAGAACGAACCCGATCGCCAGCACACCCAATCCGGCCGCGACGTGCCAGCCGATGGTCGGCAGATCAAGCCCGGTTGCGAAGGCCAGCGGGAAAAAGCCCGCAATCAGCAGCAACGAAATGCGATTGGGAATCTTCATCGTCAGAACGTCGGAGACGGCGGCGAAAATCATGAGCGCCGGGAAGACGATGAGAATTGCGTAATGCAGCATTGCGCGTGTCCAGAAGCGGTTGCCGTCGCAAGGATAGGGCCGACAAGTTCGTCATTCGTTAACGAATGGCGTTCGGCCAAAAAGAAACGGCCCCGGAAACCCGGAGCCGCTCTTCATGCAAAACAATCTGACGATTACGACAGGTTGTTGGCGATCTGCATGTACTTGGCCGCCATGTTCGTGCCGACCGTGCGGGCGGCCGTGATGATGACGACGCCGATGAGGCCGGCGATCAGGCCGTATTCGATGGCCGTGGCGCCCGATTCGTCATTGAAGAAACGAGAAACGAGAGACTTCATTGTATGCTCCTTGCTCCGACATTCGTTCCAGGCCCAAGCGAAAATGTTGGCCGCTGGAATAGCCTCGTTATAGCCCTCGACCGTTGCAGGATCGTTAATTCGAAAGCCGACAAAGGAGCTCATTGCGCCCTTCCGCTGCGATAGTTAATGCGGCGCTCCCCAAAAACGCAGCGTCAGCCGCGTCGCTTCAACATTCATTCACCTTTCCGTGATGTTGTCTCAGCATCGGGTTTCAAGAGGTGTTGAGGCATGTCGACAGTTCAGCTGCGCCGGTTTGGTTGCGCCGCCGCGCTCGTTCTGGCGCAGGTCGCGTTCGGGACAAGCGTCGTGCGCGCCGACAGCGCATTATTTGTCGCGGTCGACCGCGCCCAGATTATCAAAGTGCCGGAAGGCGCCACCACGCTTATTATCGGCAATCCGCTGATCGCGGATGTCACGATGCTCAAGAACAACCAGTCGATGGTCATCACCGGAAAGACATTCGGGGTGACCAATCTGATCGCGCTCGACGCGCAGGGCAAACAGATCGCCGAATCGACGGTCAAGGTCGTCAGCCCCAAGGCCGGTTTGATCGTCATGCGCGGCGGTTCGCGCGAAACATGGACCTGCGCGCCCGATTGCCAGCCCACCGTGGCGCTTGGCGACGACGCCAAATATATGGGCGAAACGCTGGCGGCCTCGCGCACCCACTCGGGCGCGCAGACGACGAGCGGCGGCAAATAAAGCGCGGGCGCCGTCGCGTGATGATGCGACATTTTTAACTTTTGAGGCGAAACGGCATTAAGCCGGCCTCAACAAAATCATGTCTCAATATGCGCAAGTTTTCGCTGTTGGGACTTTCCCATGACATTTTTCGAGTTCATCCGGAATGCGTTTCCCGGATTGAGAAAAAATTTCCTAAAGGACGATTCCGGCGTCACGGCGGTCGAATTCGCCTTCGTCTCGGTGCCGTTTTTCGCGCTGCTGTTCGCCATTATCGAAACGTCGCTGGTCTATTTCAACCAGCAGGCCCTGGACGCCTCGACCTTTTCGGCCGCGCGCGCCGTCATGACGTCCAACACGACAACGCAAACGGCTTTCTATTGTTCGATTTGCCCCCGACCGTCGGATTCCTGCGCGTCGAGCCCCACGACAATCCTGCCCTCGACGTTCAACTGCCAGCGCCTCATCGTCGACGTGCAGAACTACGCCAACTTCAACGGCACGCCCGGAACTTCAAGCACGCCGCCTGCAACCCCGACCTTCTCGCCGGGCGGCACGGGCACGGTCAATGTCGTGCGCGTCTATTATCCCATGCCCGTTTATCTGTCGTTCCTGATCGGCAACATGTCGCCGCGAACAAAGGACAGTTCAGGCAACTGGACCCATAACCTGTTCAGCATTTCCGTTTTCGTGATGGAATAATATGCGTAAGCGTCTTTCTCTCTCCTCTTTTCGATCTTTCAGCCAGCGGGGCGCGGCTCTGCGCGATGAAAGCGGCGTCGCCGCCGTCGAATTCGCGCTGATTTTGCCGATCATGCTCACGCTCTACATGGGCATGATCGAATTGTCGCAGGGCTTCATGGCCTCGCGCAAAGTCGTCCTGCTTGCGCGCACATTGTCGGATTCCACTTCGCGATTCGTCACCTGCAGCGTCACCGGCGGCGTTTCTCCCTGCGTTTCCACCACGGATCTGCAAAGTCTCTTCGCTGCGGCGTCCTGGACGCTTGCGCCGAACAAGGTGACCAGCAGCACCCTGAAAATGACGGTGTCGCAGGTCGATATCTGGGTCGATTCGACGGTCACTCCCAACAAGCTGTACGCCTACACGAAATGGAGCGCGAGCACCGACTCGCAGCAAATGCGCCCTTGCGCGGGCGGCGGCGCGACGCCGAGCGGCACAGCGCCGACGACAAACACGCCGCTGCTTGCGCTCGCCTCGCCAGTTGCGACCAAGGCGGGCAATTCGGGCTATCTCACGCAGATCAACAATGCCTGGACGCCTGATGGCGGCAGCGCCAGCCAGCAAATCGTCGCCGACGTGACCTATGTTTATACCCCGCCGATCAATTTCATTCCGATGCAATGGAACGGCAGCACGTCGCTCAATCTGGGCTACACGCAATACATGCAGCCCCGCGCAGGCGGCGCAGCCTCGATCACATTCTACAACAACGGAACGACGCCCAGCTCCACCAATCCCGACGCAACGGGAACGCAACATACGCTTGCGGGCACGTCGCCAGCCTGGTCGGTCTACGACGTGGTTTGCCAAGGCGCGGGGCTGCCCTGAAAAACACGAGGCCGCGCAAGAAGCGCGGCCTCGTCGGTTTCGATCCAGTCCGACCCGGTCAGATCGTCTGATTATAGGCGCCCACTTCCGGGTTTTCGCGCAGGATCGTGTCCACTGCCTTGAACATGTCGCGCATGCGCTGTTCCGAGACGGGGCTTTCGACAACGACAACGAGCTCGGGCTTGTTGGATGAGGCGCGCACCAGGCCCCAGGTTCCATCTTCCGCCGTCACGCGCACGCCGTTGACCGTGACAACGTCGCGGATCTTCTGCCCGATGATCTGCGCGCCGTCCTTCTGCATCGCCTCGATGCGCGCCTGCACCTTTGCAACGACGCCATATTTCTTTTCGTCGTCGCAATGAGGCGACATGGTGGGCGAGCCATACGTCTTCGGGATCGCGGCATAAAGATCGGCCATCGACTTGCCGGGGTTGCGATCCAGCATTTCCAGAACATGGATGGCCGTCAGCAAGCCGTCGTCATAACCGCGGCCGACGGGATTGTTGAAGAAGAAGTGACCGGACTTTTCAAACCCCGCGAGCGCTTTCAGGTCGGTGACGCGGCGCTTGATGTAGGAATGGCCCGTCTTCCAGTAATCGGCCTTGACGCCCAGCTTCTGCAATTCGGGGTCGGTTGCGAAAAGGCCGGTCGATTTCACGTCGACGACAAATGTCGCGTTGGGATGCAGCCTTGCAAGATCGCGCGCGAGCATCACGCCGATCTTGTCGGCGAAGATTTCCTCGCCGTTATTGTCGACGACGCCGCAGCGGTCGCCGTCGCCATCGAAGCCGAGACCAACGTCGGCGCCCGTTTCCTTCACCTTTCTCGACATGGCGTGCAGCATTTCCATGTCTTCGGGGTTGGGATTGTAATGCGGGAAATTCCAGTCGAGTTCGGCGTCCATCGGTATGACCTCGACGCCGAGCCGCTCCAGCATCTTCGGCGCGAAGGCGCCCGCCGTGCCGTTGCCGCAGGCGGCGACGACTTTCAGCTTGCGCTTGATCTTCGGGCGATTGACGAGATCGGCGATGTAGGTCTCGGGAAAATTCGGAACGAAGCGATAGCCGCCGCCGTCCGCGTAACGGAATTTTCCCGACAGAACGATGTCGCGCAGGCGGCCCATTTCGTCCGGCCCGAACGTCACGGGGCGATTGGCGCCCATCTTCACGCCGGTCCAGCCATTGTCGTTATGAGAGGCTGTCACCATCGCCACCGCCGGACAATCGAGCGCAAATTGCGCGAAATAAGCCATCGGCGAAAGCGCCAGACCGATGTCGTGCACTTTCACGCCCGCCGCCATCAGGCCCGTCACGAGCGCATATTTGATGGAGGCGGAATAGGAGCGGAAATCGTGGCCGGTCGCGAGCTTGGGCTCGACGCCCATTTCATGCAGCAGCGTGCCAAGGCCGAGCCCCAGCGCCTGCACGCCCATCAGGTTGATTTCCTTTTCGAACAGCCAGCGTGCGTCATATTCGCGAAAGCCCGTGGGCTTCACCATCGGCGCGGATTCGTATTCGTAGGTGTTGGTTTTCAAAAAAGGCGCCGGCTTCGGATAATCATTCGCGGACATGACGAATCCTATCGGGATTGAGACGGCCGGGTTTAGCGCACGCCATTGTGGCGCGCCAGCGGCGGCGGTCATGGCTTGGCGCGTCACGTCCCGCGCGGCTTGGCGCGCGTCGTCGGCGACGCGCTGGCGGGATCGTCCGGCCAGACGTGGCGGGGATAGCGCCCCTTCATGTCCTTTTTCACATCATGCCAGGCGCCGGCCCAGAAACGCGGCAAGTCGCCGGTGGTCTGTATCGGCCGATGGGCGGGCGAGAGCAGGTGCAGGGTCGGCCGGACGCGTCCCCCCGCCAGCGTCGGATGATCTTTCAAACCGTAAAGCTCCTGCACTCGTACGGCGATCGCCGGGCCGCCTTCGGCCTCGTAATCGACGGCGATGCTCGAGCCGGCGGGCGTCTCGAAATGCGTCGGCGCCTCAGCGTCGAGACGCCGCTTCATGTCCCAGGGCAGCAGCGACAGCAGCGCGTCGGCCAGCATGGTCTCGCTGACGTCGGAGAGATTGCGCGCCTGCGTCAGAACGGGCGCCAGCCAGCGCTCGACGCTTTCGCCGAGCGCTGCATCCGAAACATCGGGCCAGGCCTCGCCCTCGGCGGCGCGCAAGAACGCCAGACGCGACCGCAACTGGCGCGAGCGGGCGCTCCAGGGCAGGCGTTCGAGCCCGAGCGCTGCGAGCCCGCGCGCCAAAATCGCTGCGGTCTCCTCGTCAGGCTCGATAGCGAGATTGCGCTCTTCGAGCGCCAGAGCGCCCAAACGGCGCGCGGCGCGGGCGCGCAAGGCCGCGCGGTCCCGGTCAAACACAATCTCCGTGCGCTTTTCGATGCGGTCGCCAAAAAGCTGTTCGATTTCTGACTGTTCGATTGGCGCGGCGGCCAGAATGCGGGCCTGCGCGGCGCGGCCGACGACTTCCGCCACCGCCAGATAGGGCGACGCTGCGAGCCGGTCGTGCGGCTCCAGGCTGGCGGCGCGGCCATTGGCCATCAAAAATTCGCCCGGACGGCCCCGGGCGCGAGCGATGCGGTCCGGGAAGGCGAGCGCCACCAGCGCGCCGGGCGTCAGATCGCCGCGCGCGGTCTGAGCCGCTTGCGGGCGGGCGAGCGCCGCCCAGCGCCGGGCCATGCCCCGGGCTGCCTCCGCGCGCGCCGAGCGCTCGCGCACGAGGCGATCGAGCCGCTCGGCTATGTCGACGCCCGCGCCCCCCAGACCGCGCTCGGACAGGATCGCGGCGATTTGGGCGGCCTCTTCGCCCTGCCCCAGCCGCGCAGCGTCGACAATCATGCGGGCAAGGCGCGGCGGCAGCGGCAGGGCGCGCAAGGCGCGACCCTCGTCTGTGATTGCGCCGTCGCCATCGAGCGCCCCGAGATTTTGCAAAAGCGCCCGCGCCTCACCCCAGGCGGGAGCGGGCGGCGGATCGAGGAAGGGCAGCGCCAGGCGGTCGCGCGCGCCCCAATAGGCGAGGTCGAGGACCAGGCCGGACAGGTCGGCGGACAGGATTTCCGGCTCGACGAAAGCCGGCAGCGCGCCGGTCGCCGCCTCTTCCCACAGGCGATAGCAGACGCCCGGCTGGGTTCTGCCGGCGCGGCCGCGACGCTGATCGACCTGGGCGCGGGCGGCGCGGACCGTCTCCAGCCGGGTCAGGCCGAGGTCCGGCTCGTAACGGGGGACGCGCGCCAGACCGGAATCGACCACCACGCGCACGCCCTCGATGGTCAGCGAAGTCTCCGCCACCGCCGTCGCCAGCACGATCTTGCGGCGTCCCGCCGGCGCCGGCAGGACCGCGCGATCCTGATCGCGCCGATCGAGCGCGCCGTAAAGCGGGGCGATATCGACGGGGCGCCCCGCAAGCCGCTCGCGCAGGCGCTCGGCTAGGCGCTCGATTTCGCCCTGCCCCGGGAGAAAGGCGAGAATGGATCCGTCCTGCTCGCCAAACGCCTTGAGGATAGCGCGCTCCATCTGCGCCTCGATGCGCGCGTCGGGATCGCGGCCCAGATAGATCGTTTCGACCGGAAAGGCGCGCCCATCGCTTTCGATGGTCGGCGCATCGCCCATCAGCGCGGCGACGCGCGCGCCGTCGAGCGTGGCCGACATGGCGAGCAGGCGCAGATCGTCGCGCAGGGCTTGCGCGTCGAGCGCCAGAGCAAGGCCGAGATCGGCGTCGAGCGAGCGCTCGTGAAACTCGTCGAACAGAACCGCCGCGACGCCCGACAATTCCGGATCGTCCAGAATCATGCGGGCGAAAACGCCTTCCGTCACGACAAGCACGCGCGTTTTCGCAGAGACGCGCGATTCAAGACGCACGACCAGACCGATCGTCTCGCCCACCTGCTGGCCCAGCGTCGCGGCCATGCGCGCGGCCGCCGCGCGTGCGGCCAGACGCCGCGGCTCGAGCACGATGATCTTGCGCCCGCTTGTCCAGGCCTCATCCATCAACGCCAGCGGAACGCGCGTCGTCTTGCCCGCGCCGGGCGGAGCGACCAGCACGGCGTTGGTCCCGCGCGCCAGCGCAGCCAGCAAGGCCGGGAGCGCGGCGTCTATGGGAAGCTCGTCGACAAAAGCCCGCATGCCGCCTCATGCCAAACACGCGCGCGCCATGCAACGGACGCATGGCGGACACAGGGCTTTCCTGTCGCCGGGAAAGATCGTATATCGCCGCGCCCGCAAGCGGGCGCCGGGGCTTCTCCCCACGAGCGAACAATGGCCGATATGATCGCCGAACCGCAGGCCGACAAAAACGGCGCTGCGCCGCAGCCGCCAGCGGTCGCGCCTGACGATCAACACGGGCACAAACACGCTTTCTGGCCGATGGTGCTGGGCTCGCTGGGCGTCGTCTATGGCGATATCGGCACGAGCCCGCTCTATGCGCTGAAGTCCTCGCTCGAACACGCCAAGACGACAGGCATCGACCGCGTCGAGGTCATCGGCATCGTCTCGCTGCTGATCTGGGCGCTGATTTTCACCGTCACGGTTAAATATGTCCTGTTTCTGATGCGCGCGGACAACCGCGGCGAGGGCGGCACGCTCGCCCTCATGGCGCTGGCGCAAAGCGCGCTCGGACGACAAACCAAATTCGTCTTCCTGATGGGCGTCGCCGGCGCGGCGCTGTTTTCGGGCGATGCGATCATTACGCCCGCCATCTCCGTCCTGTCGGCGGTCGAAGGCCTGAAATTGCCGGCCGTTCAAAAATACTTCGATTTCACGCCCTATGTGCTGCCGATCACGGTGCTCATCCTGTTTGGCCTGTTCATGGCGCAGAGCCGCGGCACGGCGAAAGTCGCCGCGTTCTTCGGTCCGATCATGGTGCTGTTTTTCGCCGTCATCGGCTTTTTGGGCGCCAAACATATCTGGGATGCGCCGCTGATCCTGACTGCGGCCAATCCCGTCAACGGCGTCGTCTTCCTTTTCTCACACGGACTGCAGGGCTTCACGACGCTCGGCCTCGTCTTTCTCGCCGTCACGGGCGCAGAGGCGCTCTATGCCGACATGGGGCATTTCGGCCGCTTGCCGATTCAGGTTGCCTGGGTCGCTTTCGTTCTGCCCGCGCTCATTCTCAATTATCTCGGCCAGGGCGCGTTCATCCTGCACAATCCCGAAGTCGTTCGCGGCGACGATTTCTCGCCCTTCTTCCAGCTTGCGCCGGATTGGGCGACGATCCCGCTCATCATTCTTGCAACCATCGCCACCATCATCGCCAGCCAGGCGGTCATCACCGGCGCTTATTCGATCGTGCGGCAGGCCATTCAGCTCGGTCTGCTGCCCCGCCTCGAAATCATTCACACTTCCGACGTCGAAGGACAAATCTACATTCCGCGCGTCAACCGGCTTCTGCTGATCGGCGTGCTGTTCCTCGTCGTCATTTTCAAGACATCGGATTCGCTCGCCAACGCCTATGGCATCGCCGTAACGGGCACGATGGTGGTGACGACATCGCTCGCCTTCATCGTCGTCTGGAAGCAGTGGCACTGGCCGCTCTGGGCGACGGCGCTGGTGATCGCGGCCTTCCTCGTCGTCGATCTTGCCTTCTTCGCCGCCAATCTGGTGAAAGTGCTCGATGGCGGATGGGTGCCGCTGTTGCTGGCGGCCTGTTCGATGATCGTGATGTGGACCTGGGTGCGCGGCACGCACTTGCTGAACGAAAAGACCGACCGCGACTCCATCCCGACAACCGAGCTCATCAAGATGCTCGAAAAGTCCAAGCCGACGCGTGTGCCGGGAACCGCCATCTTTCTCACCGGCAGCCCCGACTATGCGCCCTCGGCGCTCATGCACAATCTCAAGCACAATAAAGTGGTGCACGAGCGCGTGGTGCTGATGAACGTGAAGACGGAGAACCGTCCGCGCATCGGCGACGACAAGCGCTACGAGATCGAGAAGATCGCCGATAATTTCTGGCGCGTGACGCTGCATTACGGCTTCATGGAGAGCCCGCGCATTCCTGTCGCGCTCGCAGCGATGCGCAAGGCGGGTTACAAGTTCGAAATCATGACGACGTCCTTCTTCCTGGGACGACGCTCGCTGAAGATGAGCCCGACATCGGGCATGCCGCGGTGGCAGGACCGCCTTTATATTGCGCTGTCCAAACAGGCCTCCAACGCGACGGACTTCTTCGCCATTCCCTCCGACCGCGTTGTGGAGCTTGGCGCGCAGGTGACGGTGTAACGCAAACCGGCGCGCCCGCCCGCCGAATTTCGGGCGGCGCAGACGGCAATCTGAAAAATCGCTTGCCAAAACGGATCGGGCCGTAACACTCCTGCGCTGCAATCAGCGGAGGAACGGCCTTGACCACCTATCAGAACATTCTCGTCGAAACGCATGGCGCCGTCGGCCTCATCCGGCTCAACCGGCCGCAGGCGCTGAACGCGCTCAATTCCGAACTCATCGCCGACCTCAATCACGCGCTCGAAAAGTTCGAGAAGGACGATTCCATCGGCTGCATGGTGCTGACTGGCTCCGACAAGGCTTTCGCGGCCGGCGCCGACATCAAGGAGATGCAGTCGAAAAGCTTCATGGACGTCTATCTCGGCGATTTCATCGGCAGCTGGGAGCAGGTCTCCAAAGCGCGCAAGCCGATCATCGCCGCCGTCGCGGGCTTTGCGCTGGGCGGGGGCTGCGAGATGGCGATGATGTGCGATTTCATCCTGGCCGCCGACACGGCCAAATTCGGCCAGCCGGAAATCAAGCTCGGCGTCATGCCCGGCGCCGGCGGCACGCAGCGCCTGACGCGTTTCGTCGGAAAATCGAAGGCCATGGAAATGTGCCTGACGGGCCGGATGATGGACGCCGCCGAAGCCGAGCGGGCGGGCCTTGTCTCGCGCATCGTGCCGGCGGCCGATCTGGTGGCCGAGGCGCTCAAGGTCGCCGCCCAGATCGCGGAACTGTCGCGCCCGGCCGTCATGATGACGAAGGACGCCGTCAACCGCTCCTATGAAACGACCCTTTCGGAAGGCATCCGGTTCGAGCGGCGGATTTTCCACTCCATGTTCGCGCTGGAAGACCAGAAGGAAGGCATGGCGGCCTTCGCGGCCAAGCGAAAGGCCGCTTTCAAGAACCGTTGAGCCGCGCGGCGGTTGACGGGCGCCCGCTGGCGCCCTTATAAGCGCGCATCCGCCCGGCTCCCCACGAGCCGGGCCGTTCCGTTTTTCAAAACCGCGCGGGCGCCCCCGCGGTTTTTCCGAGGACCGAAATGGCCAATACGACTTCCGCCAAGAAGGCGACCCGCAAGATCGCGCGCCGCACCGCCGTGCGCAAATCCCGCCGCTCCGCCATGCGCACCGAGCTGCGCAAGGTCGAGGAAGCCATCGCCAAGGGCGATCGCGCCGCCGCCGCCGCCGCCCTGACGGTTTGCGAGCCGGTTCTGATGCGCGCTGCGCAAAAGGGTATCGTTCACAAGAACACGGCTGCCCGCAAAGTTTCGCGACTTGCGGCGCGTGTGCGCGGCATGGCCGCCTGAACACGCAAATTTTTCAATTCGCAGTTTGAACAAGCCGGGCTCTCGCCCGGCTTATTTTTTTTGTGACGGAAATGTCACGCCGTTTGCGCGTTAACAAAAATTTTACACCTTTATGAACCGCGCAAACGTTTCTGATTGGATTCAAAGATTTGGCGTCAAAGGCGACGCGCAGCGTGTGTTGACGCCACTTGACTCAACCAGACCGTGCGACGCCAGAGCGCGCAAAGCGAGCGGACAGACGACCGCATGCAAAACGTTTGCGCCGAAAATCAGCCGTTTACGAAAATCAAGCGCGCGTATGCGCGCAGTCGATTGTTTCTCGTTCGAGCGCGCGCTTGAAGGGAAAAAAACTGTTGGCTACGGTCCCTCATCGCAAACGGCGGAGCGATCTCAGACACCGGTTCCAAATGATCGGTTTCGAGCGTTCGCCGTTGCAACAAAACGAAAAGCGATCGCAAAGGTCGAAAGATGCGCAAGACGAATACGAGGGGCCGCACACACGCCATCAAGGCGCCGACGACGACGGAAGGGTTGAGGAGTCGTCGATCGTTTCAGACCGCATTTTTGCACTGAATGCATTCGTCGAGCCGGCGTTTCTGGCTCCATTTTCGAATTCACAGCAGCTCTCCAACGCGATCATTTCGTGATCGTGGGCTGCGCGTTCGTCGCCATGCGATGTAGGATCTAGAACTATGCATACGAATTCAGCGCCCTCCATGCCGGAAGCCCGGAAAGGTTGGGAGAATGCTTGCCGTCGCCTGCGCGCGGAACTGGGTGAAGCGAAATTCTCGTCGTGGTTCGGTCGCGTGGAGATCGATCGCCTCAACGGACAGGCCATCCATCTTACGGTGCCGACGAAATTTCTGAAGCAGTGGATCCAGCAGCATTTCGCAGAAAAAGTGCGCGCTGCGCTGATCACCGAAATGCCTTCGCTCGTCGATGTGGTGATTGAAGTGCGCTCCAGCGCGCGCATCGCCGAACGCGAGAGCGGAGCGTCGGCCCAGCCTGTCGCCGCGCTCGCGCCGACGCACAAGAAGGCGCAGGCGGCAGCGATGGAAGAGGCCGGCGAGCGCGCGGTTCTGGCGGGTTCGCCGCTCGACCGGCGCCTTACCTTCGAGACCTTCCTCGTCGGCGTCTCCAATCAGATGGCGCATGCCGCCTCGCGGCGCATCGCGGAGGCGCCATCGGGCGAGCCGCTGCTGTTCAATCCGCTCTATCTCCATTCGGCAGTCGGCCTTGGCAAAACGCATCTCGCGCAGGCCGTGGCGCAGGCGGCCGCCGCCAACGGACGGCGCGTCGTCTATCTGACGGCGGAAAAATTCATGTACGGCTTCGTCACGGCGCTGAAATCGCAGAATGCGATCGCTTTCAAGGACGCGCTGCGCGCCATCGATGTTCTCATCATCGACGACATCCAGTTCCTCAACGGCAAGGTGATTCAGCAGGAGTTCTGCCACGTGCTGAATTCGCTGCTCGATTCCGGCAAACAGGTGGTCGTCGCCGCCGACCGCCCGCCGGTGGAGCTTGAAAGCCTCGACGAGCGCGTGAAATCGCGGCTCGCCGGCGGCCTCAGCGTCGAGATCGGCAGTTTCGACGAGGAATTGCGCTATGCGATCTTGTGCGCGCGGATCGCGCGGCACAGCGGCGTACAGGCGCCCGAACCCGTCCTGCGTTATGTCGCCAGAGTGATCGACACGAACGGGCGCGATCTCGAAGGCGCCGTGAACCGTCTTGTCGGCCGTGTGATGCTGACAGGCGCTTCCGTGACGCTCGAGGCGGCGGAAAAAGCCATTTCCGATCTCGTGCGGATGCGCGAGCCCAAGAAGGTCAAGATCGACGATATCCAGAAGCTGGTCGCCGGCCATTACAATGTCAGCCGCGCCGATCTTCTGTCCTCGCGCCGCACCGCCTCGGTCGTGCGGCCGCGCCAGATCGCGATGTATCTGGCCAAGACGCTGACCTTGCGGTCTCTGCCCGAGATCGGCCGGCGTTTCGGCGGACGCGACCATACGACCGTGCTGCACGCGGTGCGCAAGATCGAGGGTATGGTCAACGCCGATACGGCGCTGGCGCAGGATCTCGAACTGCTGAAGAGGATGCTGACGGAAATCTGATCGCCCTTCGGGAACGAAAAAAGCCGGACCGTGCGCTGCGCGGTCCGGCTTTTTTGATGCGCGCAGCGGCCCCTACATATGCGAGGGTAGCCACAGCGCGATGATCGGGAAGGCGATGAGAATGCCAAGGCGCACGAGATCTGCGAAGATGAACGGAATCACGCCCTTGAAGATGGTCGCGAACGACACTTCGGGGATGACGCTCTTGATGACGAAAACATTCATGCCGACGGGCGGATGAATAAGCCCCAGTTCCACCGTCATCACGATGATGACGCCGAACCAGATGGGATCGAACCCCAGGTGCACGATGACGGGGAAAATGATCGGCACGGTCAAGATGATCATGGCCATGGCGTCCATCAGACAGCCGAGCACCAGATACATCAGCATGATGAGCAGCAGGACGCCGTAGCGGCCAAGGCCGAGGCCGGTGAGGAAACCCGTCACTTTCTGCGGCGTCTGCGTCACGGTGAGGAAATAGCCGAAGAGCAGCGCGCCGATCAGCACGGTGAAGACAGCGGCCGCTGTGCGTGTGGCCTGCAACAGGGATTTGCGAATGCCCTCGCGCGACAGACGCCCGCGCAACACGCCGATGATGAAGGCGCCGCCAGCGCCCATGCCGCCGGCCTCGGTCGGCGTGAACCAGCCGCCGTAAAGCCCGCCGATCACGAATATGAACAACAGAACCGGCGCCCAGACATTGGCGATGGCGGCGCCGCGCTCGGCCCAGGTCGCGCGCGGCGCGGCGGGTAGAAAATCCGGCTTGATGCGCGTGATGAGAAAAATCGTCAGCATGTGCATGCTGATCGCCAGCAGGCCCGGCAGCACGCCCGCCATGAATAATTTGCCGATGTCCTGTTGCGTGATGATCGCGTAGACCGCGAGCACGGTGGAGGGCGGCAACATCGCGCCGAGCGTCCCGCCCGCCGCAATCACGCCCGTGGCGAAGCTTTGCGGGTAACCGAACCGTCGCATTTCAGGATAGGCGACGGTCGAAAAGGTCGCCGCGGTGGCAACCGACGAGCCGGAGATCGCCGCAAATGCGCCGCAGGCCGCGATGGTGGCGATGCCGAGCCCGCCCTTGCGATGCCCCAGAAACGTGTTGGCGGCGCGAAACAACTCCTGACTGATCCCGGACGTCGACACGAAGGCGCCCATCAGCAGAAACATGGGAATGACGCCGAAGGTTGAATCGGTGACGGTGCGCATCGACGTCTGGCCGATGAGCTTCAGCGCGGGCAGCCCGCCGACAAGCAGCGCATATCCGCCGACGCCGACGAGCGCCATGGCCATGCCGACGGGCACGCGCAGCAACATGAGGGTGAAGAGGAGGACAAAGCCGCCCGCAGCGACGAGATCTGGACTCATGAGCGATTGGATTCCGGCGATACGGGATGACCGTGATCCATGTGGTCTGGATCAAAGATGAGCTGGTATGTGCGGATGGCGATCAGCAACACGGCCGAGACATCGCCGATCCATGCGACCGCGAAAAATGGCCATGTCGGCAGATTGAGATCGTAGGTGAGCACATTGTCGATGCGCGTCTGGCGAACCTTGTCGAACAATGTGTAGGTCTGCACCGAGACGACGAAGAGCAGGACGAGCGTGGCAAACACATCCATGACGCGGCGCCAGCGTGGCGACACCGCCGAATAGAGCAAATCGACCGTGATATGCGTGCCGCGATAGCTCGTCGCGGCGATGCCCCAGAAGATCAGGATGCCCAGCAGCAGGCG
>JAGWTA010000053.1 GCA_028869185.1 Hyphomicrobiales bacterium | reverse complement strand
TGCGCGACGACGAATGATTTCGGCTTGCGTTGCGGCCAGCGCCTCGCGCGCGGCAGTCGCATCGGCTTGCGCCTCTGCTGGATCGAGATCCACCACCGCATCGCCTGCTTTCACATGCGCGCCATTCTCCACGCGAATGGCGGCCACCTTGCCGGGATCGAGCGGCTGAATGACCTTGGATCGGCCATTCGCCTCGATCTTGCCCCAGGCGGAAGCGTGCACGTCGAGCTTGCCGATGAAGGCCCAGGCTAGCGCGGCCGCGGCGAAGGCGCAGATCGTCAGCATGAAAGCGACCGGCAGCGGCGAAGGCGGCGTTTCGAGAATCTCGAGCGCGGCCGGCAGAAACTCGCGGTCGCGCCCTTCAACCGGGATCGGCTGCGGCGCCTGCGCCGCCTTTGCTTGTGGATTGCCCTGCGGGGCTTGCTGATTGCCCTGCGGAGCTTGCGAATTGCCCTGCGGGGCTTGCGGAGCGCCGTGCTGCGGGGCCTTGGGCGGGGGAACAGCTTCGTTCATCACGCCCTCGCCTGATCGGTTTGCAACGCCCACAGATGCGCATAAAGCCCATCGGGTCTGGCGAGCAATTCCTGATGGCTGCCCTGCTCGACAATCTGGCCGCCGCTCATGCCGATAATGCGATGGCAGGGCCGCACCGCCGCCAGCCGGTGCGCGATGATGATGACCGTGCGCCCGCGCACGATGGCTTTCATGTTCTCCTGAATGATGCGCTCGCTCTCGTAGTCGAGCGCCGAGGTCGCCTCGTCCAGAATGAGAATGCGCGGATTGGTGGCGAGCGCGCGGGCGATGGCGATGCGTTGGCGCTGGCCGCCGGAGAGATTAGCGCCGCGCTCCTCGATGATCGTGTCGTAACCCTGCGGCAATTGCGCGATGAACTCATGCGCCCCGGACAGTTGCGCGACATGCATGACGAGCGCGCGCGGCATGGCCGGATCGCCAAGCGCGATATTCTCGTGAATAGAGCGGTTGAACAGGATGTTCTCCTGCAACACGACGCCGATCTGGCGGCGCAGCCAGCCGGGATCGAGCTGCGCGACATCGACGCCATCGAGAAACACCTGCCCCTGTTGCGGGCTGTAAAGCCGCTGCACGAGTTTGGTGAGCGTCGATTTGCCCGAGCCCGACGCGCCGACAATGCCGACGACTTCGCCGGGCTTGATCGCGAGCGAGACGTTGTGCAGCACCTCCGGCGTATCGGGCCGATAACGGAACGTCACATTGCGAATGTCGATGGCGCCTTGCGGCGGCGGCAGCGTCAGCAGGCTGCCGGGCAGCGGTTCGGGCGGCGCGTTGAGAATATCGCCGAGACGGTCGACCGAGACCTGCACCTGCTGAAAATCCTGCCAGAGTTGCGACAGGCGCAGGATCGGCTGCACAACCTGCCCCGCAATCATGTTGAAGGCGATGAGTTCGCCGACGGTGAGTTCGCCATTGATGACCGATTGCGCGCCCAGAAACAGAATGAGCGCGGTCGTCGCTTTCGAGACGAACTGGATGAGGTTCTGGCCGATGGCGCCGAGCATGGACGCGTCGAAGCTCGTGCGCACATAGGCGGCGAGCCGCTCCTCCCATTGCGCCTGAATCATCGGCTCGACGCCCGAGGCTTTCAGCGTCTGCGCGCCGACAATCGATTCCACCAGAAACTGTTGCGAGCGCGCGCCGCGGTTGAACTTCTCGTTGATCTGATCGCGCAGCAGCGGGCGCAACAAAGCGGCGATGAGAATGTAAACGGGAATGGCGCCGAGCACGATCAGCGTCAGCTTCCACGAATAGATGAACAGCACCGCGACGAAGACGAGCGTGAAGACGAGATCGAGCACTGACGTCAGCCCCTGCCCCGTCAGAAACGAGCGGATCGTCTCGAGTTCGCGCATGCGCGCGACCGTTTGGCCCGCCGCGCGCGTCTCGAAATAGGCGAGCGGCAAGCGGAACAGGTGATGGAACAGTCGCCGGCCGAGTTCCACATCCATGCGGTTGGTGGTGTGGTTGAGCACATAGGTGCGCAGATATTGCAGCACGCTTTCAAAGATGCCGATCGTCACGAGGCCGACGACGAGGACGATCAGCGTCGACAGCCCCTTGTGCACCAGCACCTTGTCGATCACGAGTTGAAAGAACAGCGGCGTGACGAGCGCAAAGAGCTGCACGAACAGCGAGGCGAGAAACACCTGGCCGAGCGATTTGCGGTAGCGGTAGATGGACGGCAGGAACCAGGCAAAGCCGAAAGTTTTTGGATTGTAACCTGCGCCGCCAAGCCGGCGGGCAACGAGCACTGCTTCGCCGTTCGCCTGCGCGAGAATGTCTTGCGGCGTCATCTCCCGCGCGGCGCGCGTGGCGAGATCGACGAAGCGCAGGACGCCTTTCTGCGCGCCGGCCGAAACGATCGCATAGCCGCCCGCAGCAAGGCCAACGATGACAGGAAACGGCAATTTGGCGAGACGATCAGCCGTGACGCCGCTGATGGCGCGCGCCTTCAGGCCGAGAAGATTGGCGGCGCGCAGCAGGTCTTCTGCAGCGGCGGGTCTCCCGGAAAGCGCCAGTTGATGCTTCAGCTGCGCGGGATCGGCGGCGATGCGGTAATAGCCGGCGACCACCGCAAGGCAGGCAAGACCCGAGTCGACGGGCGCCGGCTGTGCGAAGGTTTTGCTGCGTTCCTGTCCGCTTCTAACGCTCATGTCGTCCCGCAAATCTCAAGCGCGACCGCCACGTATAGCGCGCTTTATCGTGATGGATTTACTAAACGCGTTCGTTTGCCCGGAACCATGGTTAGCAATGTCGTAAAAGCATACGGCAATCCGCCGCGCCGCACGCGCAACAGCGCCTGTTCTCAAAGACGCCGAACTGGCAACGCGCCAAACGCAAATGCTTGTCGCAATGACTAGGCCTGCGCCGATCTGACGACATCGGCGACGCCTTTAGCCATGCGTTCGACATGCGCGGGATCGAGTGTCGGGTGCACCTCGAACATCAGGCTGGTTTGCCCAAGTTCGCGCGCATGCGCGCATTCGGGCGTGGGGAGATGGGCGAAGACCTTCTCCCGGTAGATTTCCGAACAGCTGCCCGAGAATGCGCGCAAGCCGCGTTCGGCGAGCAGAGCCAGAACCGCGTCGCGCGTCATGTTCTGCTTCAGCGCCTGCGGATCGAGATAGACGTAATATTTGTAATAGGCGTGCTTGTCCTTCGCATCGGGCTCGGGCGCGCGAATAGCGGCAAGCCCCGACAAAGCATGACGGTAAATCTCGGCGTTGCGCTTGCGCGCAGCGCGCCAGGCGTCCAGCTTTTCGAGCTGTTTCAGTCCGATTGCCGCCTGCATTTCGGTCATCCGCCAATTGGTGCCGAGATCATCGTGCAGCCAGCGAAAACCCGGCGCCTTCGGAGGCGAGTTGACTTCGCGCCAGTTCTTGCCGTGATCCTTGAAGGACCAGGCCTTTTCCCACAAGTTCTCGTCCTTGAAGGTCACGAAACCGCCCTCGCCGCCGGTCGTCATGATCTTGTCCTGGCAGAAGGAATAAGCGGCCGCATCGCCATAGGCGCCGGCGGGCTTGCCGCCAATTTCCGCGCCATGCGACTGCGCGCAATCCTCGATCACGATGCAATTGCGCTTGCGCGCCAGCTCCATGATCGCCGGCATATCGCAAGGCCAGCCTGCAAGATGCACAGGAATGATCGCGCGCGTGCGCGCGGTCATGCATGGGGCGATGGTGCGCGCCGAAATATTGCCGCTGTCGCGCTCGACGTCAGCGAACACCGGCGTTGCGCCCACCAGCAGCACGCATGAGGCCGAGGCGACAAAACTGCGCGGCGTCACGATCACTTCGTCGCCCGGCCCAACGCCGAAAGCGCGCAACGCCAGCTCGAGCGCAAGCGTGCCATTGGCCAGCGCCAGCCCCTTGCCGCCCTGCATGCGCGCGGTGAACTGATCCTGAAACGCCTTGACGCGATCGCCGGTCCACTGATTGACCTTGCCGGAGCGCAGGACATCGACGACCGCCGCGATTTCATCCTCGGCGTAAACCGGCCAAGTCTGGCCGGGCGCGGGGGCAGCTGCATTCGATAAAACAGCGGTCGCCATGGCATCCTCAATCGAATCGCCGCCAGAACAGGTCACTCGTTTATACAGCGACGACTTTCCCGGTCCACCGGCACGGGCGCCTTCGGCGCGCCATCAGGCAATGACATTGCCGCCGCTTTTGGCGGCGCGGCTCTGAAATTCATATCGTTTCAGAAAATAGACCAGCGGAAAAATATACATCCACTGCAAATCGACGCCCTCGATATAGGGGTTGGTGTTGCTGGCAAGCAAAACGGCGACAAATCCCCCGAAAAGGAACTCCTCGTAGCGATCCAGCCTGCCGCTGATCAATTCGCGAAAGGCGTAAAATGCCGCAAAAAGGAAGGGGGCGGCGTAAATCAGAAATCCGACGATCCCGGTTCTGAACACCGTCGCGACCCAGATCAATTCGTAACGCCATGGCTTTTCGGGGTCGCTGTACCAGAAGTTCGGCACGCCGTGACCGACCCCCGCAAAATAATTCTTCACAATGCTGACGCGAAAGGCCTCAAGCTGATCGTAACGCGACTGGCCACCCTCCTGATATTTGCCGCCCTCGTAGCCCGGGATGATTTTGCCAATCGCATTTTCGGCAGCGATCGAAAAGTCGATATTGAAATTTTCCTTGGCGACGAGCGCAACCAGGCCAGCAAAAACAATTGTGGCGACCGTCGAAACGAGGATGGTCGTGAAGCCGACGCCCAATGTGTGATTGCGATAATGCCGTCCAAGCCCGACGCCGATATTGATCGCGGTTCCGATGACGATGGAAAAGATCAACGCCGAACGCCCGGCGGTGAACGCCAGAACGATCAAAATCACAATGTAAAACATCCTGAATACCGGCTTGTCGACGACCTTCGGTTGCGTGAAAAACGCGCCGATGATGAACACCAGGCTGCCGAAAACGTGCATGGTGGCAGCTACATATCCCTCGCTCGTGATTTCGACGTTTGGCACGCTGATGAAAAAACGCACGGATTGCGGGCCGTAATGCGTAAACATGTAGAAGAAATAGAAGACGGTTGCCGCGATAACCGGCACGCAGGCGAGGATCACAAAAACGATTTTGGAAAGATCGAACCGAACGACGATGCGGGTGAAGACGATCCCCCAGCAAATCGGAAAGATAACGTAGATAACGAAGGCTTCCTGCGCACCCACATCAGTGGCGCCATTCTCCTGTCCGATCAAAATATAGATCAGCGTAATGACGATTCCGGCCGACAAAAAGTAAAAATAATAGTTTTTGAAACATTCCGCGCCCCCCTGCAGGAGGTAATAGACACAGAGAAGGCCGAGCGCCGGTATGCCGACAACTTTCAACGAATTGGGGAAAATGACATCCGTGATCACGATCACGAATATGATGATCCGCTCGAGAAGGTATCCTTGCCTCATGGCGCCCGCACCTACGCCTTTGCGCGATCGGACAAATGCTTCCGAACCAAAGCGCCAAACGCGGCGGCGCCCAGGCAATTTATCGCGGTTGCGCGCAACGGGTAATCCCACAAAGAGTGAACCAGCAAGAGCGCCATCACGAGCAACAGGCACCAATATTCCGCATTGCCCGAGCGGAGCGCGCCGCGCATGATCGCCAGCAAAATGGCGAAAAAGAGCCCCAGCCCGAAGATGCCGGCGACGCCTGTCTCGAGCATCAGTTCGATATAGTCGTTGTGCGCGTGATTGACGATCGCAGGGATGATCTCTTTGCCAGCTTCCAGCGGATAAACACGGTCAAACGAACCAAGCCCGGAGCCAAAAGGCAAAAATTGCACGAAGGCTTTCCACGTATTGTGGAAGATCAGCATGCGGGAACTGTCGAGAACGCCTTTGGAAACGATTCGTCCGATCAGATCTTCCGTTCGAGCTTGCGAGAGCAGAACGATCAGACAGACAGCGAGAGACAGGGCGGCGGCGATCAGGATGACCGGCTTGATGGGCTCGCGGCGGTATCTGAAATAAATGGCCAGCGTCAGCAGCAACGAAACGGCGCCCAGCGCCATCGACGTCCGCGAGACTGTCATAACCAATCCAAGCCAGACCATGACGTTGAACAGCGCAAAAACAGCCAGATAAAAGGGCGTGCGCGCGCTGCGCAGATAGACCAGCAGCGACAACGGAATAAGGCAAAACAGAAAAGTGCCGGCGTGATTGTTATTGGCGAAAAGTCCGACACCGCTGTTGTTGTAGACCCCTGGATAAAAAAATCGCAATGCGCTTTGTGGCCCGTCCGCGAGTTGCGCCGCCTGCATGAGCACCGACGCTACGCCCGCCGCCAGGGCGAGCCCCCACAGGCGAAGCCTTGCCCGGTGATCGATCTGCAGGAAACCGGCGAATACGGCGAGCGCGGGGATCATGGCGAACAGCAGTCGTTCGGTCGCCCAGGGCGTGACGGTCACGCCCATCCAGGGCGGCGCGATGCCCGCGCTCGTATAAGTCTCGAGAATCGGACCGCGGCCCGGCAAATGCGTCCAGATCGCCGGCGGCATGGGAATGAGCTGGATCAGCGGCAACGCGATGATGAGCGCCAAAAGGGCGAGAACCGGCTTGCCGCCCCGCCGCCACAACAACGTTGCCGCGCCTGGCGCTGCGGCCAGAAGCAAGGGCAGACACATGGCCTGCACGATCGATTCGGACAGCAGCCCGCGTTGCGTGCCGCCGCCTAAAAAAAACGACGCCGCTAACGCGGCGCCGCATAACCATTCAATTCTAAGCACCGAAGCCTGCGATTAGCGGCTCAGGGCCGTCAGGCAGTAGGCCGGGTAAGCGTCGCAGCCGCTCTTCGACGAATGCGTGACCGCCAGACCGACGCCAACGCCAACAGCCGCGAGGCCGAGGCCGCCAGCGATCCACATCGGCGTCAGACCAAGGCCGACCGGAGCGGCGACGACCGGACCCGGATCATACGAAGCGGGCGAGTGACGGGCCGGAAGGTCGGCCGCGACGACGGACGGGTTCGTGGAAAGCTGCGCGGCGCAGAGCGCGTCGCCCTTCTTCACGAGATTGACCATCGAGCCAGCTTCGACCTGCGAAATCTGCGTGCCGCCAACCATCACGGCGACAGAACCCTTCTGGGCGATCAGGCGATCGCCGACATTCAGAGCAGCGCCGCTCTTGACTTCGGAATAGGAGCCGCCGCGCGACAGGAGCGCAACGCCGTCGCCCGAGAGGCGAGCCGCGCCGACGCCGCAAACCGCAGCAGGAGCAGACGCAGCAGCCGGCTGCGCAGCGAGGACAGGGGTGGAAACAACGATCGACGAGACAAAAAGAGTCGCCGAAAGCGCTACGCCAATCGATTTTTTCATGAAAAACACCCGAGCTGTTGAGAGCCGATTTCGCGTATTGATCTACCCAACCCACCTGACGGAGTCAATCGCGGAAATCTTTTTGCCTCAATTTCAAGGCATTCCGCGAATTCAACCGCCA
>JAGWTA010000027.1 GCA_028869185.1 Hyphomicrobiales bacterium | reverse complement strand
AGGCCCTCGTCCATGTTGACGTCGATGATCTGCGCGCCGTTCTCGACCTGGTCGCGCGCCACCTGCAGCGCGGCGGTGTAGTCGCCTGCGGTGATCAATTTACGGAATTTGGCCGAGCCCGTGACGTTGGTGCGCTCGCCGACATTCACGAAGCGAATGTCGGGCGTGAGCGTGAACGGCTCGAGCCCCGAAAGCCGCAGCAGCGGCGCGACTTTCGCAACCTTGCGCGGCGGCAGGCCTTCAACCGCTTTCGCGATCGCCGCGATATGGTCGGGCGTCGTGCCGCAGCATCCCCCGACAATATTGACGAGCCCGCTTGTTGCGAATTCGCGCACGAGCCCCGCCATGAATTCCGGACTTTCGTCGTAAAGTCCGAATTCGTTCGGCAGGCCGGCGTTGGGATAGGCGCAGGTCAGCGTATCGGCGACGCGCGCGATTTCCGCCATGTGCGCGCGCATCTCGCGCGCGCCCAGCGCGCAGTTGAGCCCGATGGAGAAAGGCCTGGCGTGCGCCAGCGAATTCCAGAAGGCCTGCGGGGTTTGCCCTGACAGGGTGCGGCCCGAAAGATCGGTGATCGTGCCGGAAATCATGACAGGCAGTCGCAGGCCCGTCTCCTCGAACGCCTCTTCGATCGCATAGATCGCCGCCTTGGCGTTGAGCGTATCGAAAATCGTCTCCACGAGCAGCAGATCGGCGCCGCCTTCGATCAGGCCGAGCGCGGCTTCCTTGTAGGCGACGCGCAGGTCGTCGAACGTCGTCGCGCGAAAGCCCGGATTGTTGACGTCGGGCGAAATGGAGGCCGTGCGGCTGGTCGGTCCGATGGCGCCGGCGACAAAGCGCGGCTTGCCGTCGCGCGCCTGCGCTTCATCGGCCGCCTGGCGACACAGTTTCGCGCCTTCGACATTGAGTTCGTAAGCGACGCGTTCGAGACCGTATTCCGCCTGTCCGATTGTCGTGCAGGAAAACGTGTTCGTTTCGACAATGTCGGAGCCGGCCATGAAATATTGCAGATGGATCGCGCGAATGGCGTCCGGCTGCGTGAGAATGAGAATGTCGTTATTGCCGCGCAGGTCGCGGTCATGATCGGCGAAGCGCGCGCCGCGGAAGGCTGCTTCGTCCAGCTTCAATTGCTGGATCATCGTGCCCATCGCGCCGTCGAGCACCAGAATGCGTTGCGCGGCGGCTTCATGCAGCGCTTTCGTCCGCGCGGCGATGTCGGTGAGCTTTCTCATTGTTTTTCTCCCCGCAGGCCGAGCAGGTGGCATGTCGCGTAAACCAGATCGGCGCGGTTCATCGTGTAGAAGTGAAAGTCGGTCACACCGCGTTTCATCAGGTCGAGCGCCTGTTCGGCGGCGACCGCGGCCGCGATCAGCCGTCGCGTTTGCGGATCATTGTCCAGCCCATCGAACCGGTCCGCAAGCCATTGCGGCACGCTGGCGCCTGTCTTGCGCGCGAAATTCGCGGTCTGCTTGAAGTTCTGCACCGGCACGAGGCCCGGCAGGATCGGAATCGTGACGCCCGCCGCGCGCACCTTGTCGAGATAGCGGAAATAGACGTCGTTCTCGAAGAAGAATTGCGTGATCGCGCGCGTTGCGCCGGCGTCCACCTTAGCCTTCAGCGCGTCGATGTCCTGCGCAAGCGAAGCGCTTTCGGGATGACCCTCGGGATAGGCCGACACCGACACGTCGAAATCGCCAATTTTGCGGATGCCTTTGACCAGATCGGTCGAGGAGGCATAGCCGCCCGGAAAGGCTTCGTAGGCGGTTCCGAGCCCGCCCGCCGGATCGCCGCGCAGCGCGACGATGTGGCGCACGCCCGCATCCCAATAGCCGCGCACGACATCGTCCACTTCATCGCGGCTCGCCGAAACGCAGGTCAGATGCGCTGCAGGCTTGATCTTCGTCTCGCGCACGATGCGTGCGACCGTCGCATGCGTGCGCTCGCGCGTCGAGCCGCCTGCGCCATAGGTGACGGAGACGAACGAAGGTTCAAGCGGCGCAAGGCGCGCGATCGAGTCCCAGAGTTGCGTTTCCATTTCCGGCGTCTTTGGCGGAAAGAATTCGAACGAGACGCGGTTGGGATGAGGTGCGGACATGTTGTTCTCAGGCGATTTGCTGGAAGCCGCGCGCGGGCGCATCGGTTACGACGCGCCGGTCCTGCGCCAGCCAGATGGAGACAGTAAGCTTGCCGCTCTCGCGCCGCGCAGGCGCAAGATCGCGATGCTCGACAACATCGAGTTCAGATTCCGCCAATAGCCGCGCAATTTCGTCGGGCGAGAATCCGAGACGGCGATGCTGATGCAATTCGCGCAGATGTTCTTCGGCATGCGGCGCGAAATCGACGACGATCAACCGGCCGGAGGGGCGCAACGCGCGCGCCGCCTCGCGCAAGGCGCGCGCAGGATCGTCGAGATAGTGCAGCACCTGATGCAGCACCGCCAGATCGATCGAATTGCGCTCGACAGGCAATGCATAGATGTCGCCCTGCCGCAATTGCGCGTTCTTCACGCCCGCGCGTTCGAGATTGGCCCGCGCGACGGACAGCATCGCAGCCGACTGGTCGACGCCAAGCGCGCGCTCGGCGTGGCGCGCCAGCAGTTCGATCATGCGGCCAGATCCCGTGCCGCAATCGAGCAGCGCGGAGAACGGTCTCTCCAGCGCCATATCGACAATTGTCCGCTCGACATCGGCTTCAGGCGCATGCAGCGTGCGCAGCCGATCCCATTGCGCGGCGTGTTGCGCGAAGTAGCGCGCGGCGTGGTCGGCGCGCGAGCGGCGGATTTCCGAAAGCCGCTCGCGATCTGCAGCAAGCGTTGGATCCGCCGGATCGAGCCGCGCGAGAATGGCGCGGGCGGCCTCCGCGCCCGGACCTTCCTGCGCGGCGCGGAAGAACGCCCACGCGCCCTCGCGCCGCCGTTCGGCCAGGCCCGCCTCCAGCAGCAGTTTCAGATGACGCGAGACGCGCGGCTGCGACTGGCCGAGAATGGCGACGAGCTCCGAGACGGTCAGCTCCATTTCGGCGATCAGCATGAGAATGCGCAGCCGCGTTTCCTCGCCGGCGGCGGAGAGGGCGGCAAGGGCGAGGCTCAGGGATATTTTGGCTGGCTCGAGCATTCCGTGAGATATAAAGATATCTTTATGCCTTTACAAGAACTTTCCGAGCGCAACCCCTCCCACGGATTTAAGAAAAAATTCTTAAACCCTCAGCGCGAAAACTTTTTGTATTTCAGCCGGTGCGGAATGACCGAATCGATGCCGAGGCGGCGTTTCTTGTCTTCCTCGTAATCGGCGAAATTGCCCTCGAACCATTCGACATGGCTGTCGCCCTCGAAGGCGAGCATGTGCGTGGCGATGCGGTCGAGGAAAAAGCGATCGTGGCTGATGATGACGGCGCAGCCCGCAAAATCCGTCAGCGCCTCTTCCAGCGCGCGCAGCGTTTCGACGTCGAGATCGTTGGTCGGTTCGTCGAGCAGCAAAACATTGGCGCCGCTCTTGAGCATCTTCGCCAGATGCACGCGGTTGCGCTCGCCGCCCGAAAGCTGGCCGACCTTCTTCTGCTGGTCAGCGCCCTTGAAATTGAACGCCGAGCAATAGCCGCGCGAATTGATCTCGCGCTTGCCCAGATAAATGATGTCGTTGCCGCCCGAGATTTCCTCCCACACGGTCTTGTTGTCGGCCAGCGCATCGCGCGACTGGTCGACATAGCCAAGCTGCACGCTTTCGCCGATGTCGATGGCGCCGCCGTCCGGCTTTTCCGCGCCGGTGATCATGCGGAACAGCGTCGTCTTGCCCGCGCCGTTCGGCCCGATCACGCCGACAATGCCGCCGGGCGGCAATTTGAACGACAGATCGTCGATGAGCAGCTTGTCGCCGAACGCTTTCGACAGGCCCGAAAATTCGATGACATTCTGTCCGAGGCGCTCGGCCACCGGAATGATGATCTGCGCGCTCGTCGGGGCCTTCTCGCTTTGTTTGGCGACGAGATCTTCGTAGCGCTGAATGCGCGCCTTGCTCTTGGCCTGACGGGCTTTCGGCGAAGAGGCGATCCATTCGCTTTCGGCTTCCAGCGCGCGCTGGCGGGCCTTGTCCTCGCTTGCTTCCTGCGCAAGGCGCTTCTGCTTTTGATGCAGCCAGCTCGTGTAATTGCCTTCGTAGGGAATGCCGCGGCCGCGGTCGAGTTCGAGAATCCAGCCCGTGACATTGTCGAGAAAATAGCGGTCGTGCGTGACGATCAGGATCGCGCCGGGATAATTGCGCAGATGGCCTTCGAGCCAGTTCACCGTCTCGGCGTCGAGATGGTTGGTCGGTTCGTCCAGCAGCAGCAGCTCGGGCTGTTCGAGCAGAAGACGGCACAGCGCCACGCGGCGGCGCTCGCCGCCCGACAGTTTCGTCACATCGGCGTCGTCGGGCGGACAGTTCAGCGCGTCCATCGCCTGATCGACCTGGCTGTCGAGATCCCACAGGCCCTTGGCCTCGATCTCGTCCTGCAGATTGGTCATCTCGTCCGCCGTCTCGTCCGAATAGTTCATCGCGAGTTCGTTGTAACGGTCGAGGATCGCCTTCTTTTCCTTCACGCCGAGCATCACGTTTTCGCGCACGGTGAGTTCGGGTTCGAGATGGGGCTCCTGCGGCAGATAGCCGACGCGCGCGCCTTCGGCGACCCAGCCGTCCCCCGTGAATTCCTTGTCGATCCCCGCCATGATGCGCAGGAGCGTCGATTTGCCGGCGCCGTTGACGCCGAGCACGCCGATCTTGGCGTCCGGGTAGAAGGACAGATGGACATTGTCCAACACCTTCTTGCCGCCGGGATAGGTCTTGGTCAGACCCTGCATGTGATAGATGAACTGGCGCGCCATGGGCTCGTCTTGATCCGTGAATCGAGGATGGGAGTTGCGGCGTTTGTAACGAGGCGCGCCCCGCCGGTCCAGAACTGTTCGCCGCCATGCGCTCTCGCAGCGCCGGTTTTTCGGCAGCCCGGCGCGCGCTCCATCGTCCCCGCGCATTCACCGGGCGTTGCGAGAAGAGAAGGAAGCGGAAGCCCGACTCGCCGTTCTCAAAAGCTTTTGCAAAAAGTCGGCAGGCCGGACTTCCCGCTTCGGCATTTTTCGCGAAGAAGCGCCTCGGAAGCTGGCGTTTCCCCTTGCAGGGAGGCCCGGCCCGTTCGCAACAGCCCCGTTGCAGGGCGGTCGTAATGCCGCCCCGGCGTCTGGTTCTCTCCGCGCCCCGGGACGGGACTGGTCAGGCCCCGGCGCAAGGCCGCCGGCCCTGCTGCGCGTTCGGAACCATCCGGAACGCCCTCCTGCGCGCAAGGCAAAGGACATTTGGCATGCATTAGGAAAATTGTCAAGGACGCAACGCGCGGCTCTAGCTTAATCGCGCCAATGCTCCTACGCCTCAACCCGTTCCGCGCGCCGCGCGATTCGCTGTCCGACGTCAGAGCGCCATGCGCATACTTCTGCCCTTTCTGGTCAACGCCATCCTCAATTTCATCGTCGGGCTTGTGGTGGCCAAGCTGCTCGGGCCGGCCGAATACGGGCGCTACGCGCTCGCCCTGTCGATCGGCGTCGTCATCCAGATCAGCCTTTTCGAATGGCTGCGCCTCTCGGCGCTGCGCTTTTATTCCGATCACGACAGGGCCGAGCGGCCGGACATTCGCGCAACGCTCGATGTCGGCTTCGCCGCGCTCGCCGGGCTTGGCGTTCTGGTCGCCGCCATCGTCATTTTCAGCGGCGCGCCGGCGCCGCCGTCGCCCGAACTTGCGACGCTTGCGATTTGCGCGGCCTGCGCCAATGGCGCCTTCGACCTCTCCACCGCCTTCGCCCGCGCGCGCTTTCTCGATGCCGCCTACGGCCGCCTGATCATCGTCAAGAACCTGCTGTCTTTCGCGCTCACGATTGGCGGAGCGTGGTATTTCGGCTCGGCGGTCGCTGCGCTCGCGGGGCTCATCGTGAGCGCTGCCGGCTCCGTCGTTCTGGCGGGCGCGCCCTTGCGCGATCCGGCGGCGCGCCCCGGGCTGGCGCGCCGCGCCACCGCAGGCATGTTCGCAACCTATGCGCTGCCGATCGTCGCGGCGAATTTCATGTATCAGTCGATCCCCATGCTCAACCGCTGGCTGGCGGCGCATGAGCACGATTATGCGCAGGCCGGCCAGCTTGCGCTCGCCTTCGAGATTGGCCTGCGCGTCGTCGGCGTGATCGGCTCGGGTCTCGATGTCATCCTGTTTCAGCTCGCCGTGCTGCGCGAGAAAACCGAAGGCGCCGAAAGCGCCCGCGCGCAGGTCGGGCGCAACGGCGCCATCGTGCTGGCGATCGTGCTGCCCGTCGCGCTCGGCGCCTTCGCCGTCCTGCCCAGTTTTCAGGCGCTCGTGGTGCCCGAAGCCTACCGCGGGCCGTTCGCCCATTATTTCGGCCTGATGACGCCGGCGTTGATCGCATTCGCGCTGGCCAACTACGCCGTCAATCCGGCATTCCAGATCGAGCAGCGCACGCTGCCGCTGGTCATCGCCGCCCTTGTCGCGCTCATCGCCGATTTCGCCGCCATCGCGCTGCTGCCGCACGGCGCAGACGCGACCGTTTACGCGATGGCGCAATCGGCCGCCTCTATTGCGGGCCTGCTGGCGCTGCTCGTCGGCGCGGCGCGCATCAAGGGCGTCTGGCCGCGCGCGCGCGACATTCTGGGCGCATGCGCCGCGGCTGCATTCATGCTGGCCTGCGTATGGCCGTTGCGCGCGGCGAGCCCCGGCCTGCTGACGCTGATCCTGCAGGCGGGCCTCGGCGCGGCCGCTTACGCCGGCGTGATCGCCGCGCTGGATGTCGCGCAATTGCGCACACTGGTCTTGCGCAAATTGCGCAAGCAGGGCTGAGCGCGCCGCGCCCGCCGCATTGACAGTGGGCGGCGAGCGCTGTTTTCTGCCTGCAAATAAAAAATGGAGGAACCATGCCGGGCCCCCTTTCCCGCCGCAGCCTTCTCGGCGCAGCGCTCTCTGCGCCGCTCCTGCCCGCCGCCGCGCGCGCCGGCTCCGCCTGGGACGACATCAGGACCACCGTTTACGGCTCCCGCCCGGTTCTTTCCGGCGGCCCGATCCGCGCCTTCTCGGCGCCCTATCGCGCGGAGGATCAGCGCGCCGTGCCTCTGTCCCTCCAGGCCGCTTTCGGCGATGGCCGCACGATCAAATCCATCGCCTTCATCGTCGATGAAAATCCGATGCCGGTCGCCGCGACGTTCCGCTTTGCGGACGGGCGCGACAAGGCGGATCTCTCCTTGTGGATCCGGCTCGACCAGCAGTCCAACGCGCGCGTTGTGGTCGAGGCGAGCGATGGCGCGCTTTACGCTGCGGAAAAATTCGTGAAGGCGTCCGGCCTTGGCGTGTGCGCTGCGCCGCCAATCACCGACGACAAGGAAATCGCCGCGACGATGGGCCGTATGCGCTTCGTCGATCTGACCAAGGACAGCGCTGGCGCAACCGAAGTGCGCCGTCACGCGCAGATGGAAGTGCTGCATCCGCAAAACACCGGCATGCAGATGAATCAGGTGACGCTGCTGTATATTCCCATGCGCTATGTGAGCCGCATTTCCGCACAATTGGGCGCAACGCGCCTTTTCGATATGGAAGGCTCGATGACCTTGTGCGAAAATCCGCGTCTTGCTTTCGATTATCGTCTCAACGGCGCAGACAAGATTGCGCTGGAAGTCGAGGATACATCGAAAGCCGTCTGGAAACGGGAATTTCCCGCAGTCGCCGCGTCCTGAATTCGCGCTTTTCGGATATCGCTTCAAATTGTCATAATCGCGCGCAAGAGTCCCCGCGCGGGCGTTGCGCGGATGAATCGTTGCGTGGAGGATTGCGGTGTCGGACATTTCGGAAAAGAGCGGCGCTGCGCAACCGCAGTCCATGCAGCAACAAGCTGCAAGCCAGCAACCCGCACAGCCGATGCCCACGCACCAGGAACCCGCGCAGCCGGCGCCCGCGCGCGCCCAGCAAGCCGCGCCCCAATCCGCCGCCCGTCGCCGCATCTTCGTCTCGGACCGGCCGCGCGCATCCGATACGCCCGCCCCGCAAGTTGCGCGCCTTGCCGAACTGATCGCCCGCCGCGACGCTGAAGGCCCGATGTCCATCGCCATTCTGGGCGGCCCGGGCGCGGGCAAAACCCATGCGCTCGCCGAACTGGTGGACGCCGCCGCGCTCGCCTCCACGGCGAGCCAGCCAGCCAAGGGCGCCTTCCAGCCTGCCGTTGTCGCGCTGCGGCTGGAAGCAGCCGATCTGACCCGCGCCCCCGAGACCGTCATCGCCGAGCGGTTGCATATGCGCCTGTCGCGCGATTATCCCGCGCTGGACGCCGCCGCAGCCGATGAAGCGCTGCACGCCGGCGCCGATCCGCGCCGTCTGGCGCAAGCGCTGAACGAAAAGCTGGACGAAGGCCGCAAGCGCGTCGACGAAGCGCGCATCGCGCGCGCCGACGCCGAAAGCCGCCGCGCGCGTTTGACCGAGACGGCGCTGTACGAAACAGCCGGCACGCGCGTCGACGCTTTCGCGCGCTCCAATCGCGGCGCAATTGAAAGCGCGCTGCGCGGCTTTGGTTTCCGCGCCGCCGATCTGACTCAGGATTTCAAGGGACTGGTGCAATCCTTCGCCGAAACTGGCGGTCCGTTCGCGCGCGCGCTCGCCTCGTTTCGCGCATTATGGGCCTACAAGGGCCAGCCGCGACTGATCTTCTGGATCATCGTGTTGCTCGCCCTCGCCTGGATTTTCGGCGCGCTGGCCGACAATCCGGCATGGCTTTCGCCGGTGCAGAACGGCCCCGAAACGCTGCGCCCGGCGGGCGACTGGATCGCCCAGCGGCTCTCCTGGTTCAGCACGGCGCAACGCCTTTGCGATTATGCGGCGCTCGCCTGCCTTGCCGTGCTGTTGTGGCGCGCGCTGCGCTTCACGCAATTGTTGTGGCGCGGCGCCGATGCGCTCGACGCCGACATTCTCGCGCGCAAGGGCGATCTCGACCAGTTGATCGCCCATCACGCCCAGCGCGCCGAAATGCTGGCGGGCGAAACGGAGGCCCTGGCTGCGCAGGCCGCGGAAGCGGAAAAGCGCGCCGGCGGCGCCTACCGCGCGGGCGCGTTGCCGCCCGCTTTCGTCGGCGCAGAGGAGGAGACGCGCAACGCTGCGCGCGCCTATCTCGCCGCGCTGGATGCGCTGGCGCAGGTCGGCGCCCGCCCCGCGCCCCCGCGCATCGTCGTCAGCATCGATTCGGCCGATCAGCTCGCGCCCGAACAAGGGCTGGCTGTGCTCGCCGCCGCCAATGCGGCTCTGGCTTATCCGCTGTATGCGCTTGTCGCCGCTTTCGATCCAGGCCATTTCGCGCGCGCGGGCGGGGCGGCGGCGCTCGAACGCATCGTGCAAATTCCCCTGCGCATCGACGCGGGCAAGGAGCGCGACTGGGAGCGTTTCGTTGCGCATCTGGCGACGGGCGCGCCCGTCGCGGCGCCGGGCGTCGCGCCGGCGACCCGCATCGCGCTGGACGCGCCGCTGAGCCCGCTGGAGACGAAACTGCTGGGCGCGCTCGCGCCGCTCGCCGGTCCCTCGCCGCGCGGCGTCAAGCGCTTCGTCAATCTCTATCGTCTCGCCCGGCCGGACGCGCCCGAAAACGCCGCCAGCCTCGCGCTGATGCTGGCGCTGCAAACCGGCGGCGCCCGCGACGAGAAGGAAGCGGTGGAGCGCGCGCTCGTGACAGGCGCGGACGCCGCGCCTTTCGTGGCGCCAACCGCCGGACCGCGCGTTCAGGCCGCGCTCAAGGCGGTCGAGGACGCGCAGGGGCGCCCGCCCAGCGTCAACGCAGCGCTGCGCGCCTACACGGCGGCGCGCATCTGGTCTCTCTGACGCCGGCCGCAATGCATGACGATCCGGCAAAGCCCGCGCCGCGCGCGCTCGGCGTCATACTCGGCGGCGGCCGCGGCCAGCGCATGGGCGGCGACAAAAATCTCGCGCTTCTTGCAGGACGCCCGCTCGTCGCGCACGCCATCGAGCGCCTGCGCCCGCAATGCGCGCGTCTCGTGTTGAACATCAACGCCGACGCCGCAGCTTTCGCGCGCTTTGCGCTGCCGATCGCACCCGACGCCGCGCCCGGTTTTCCCGGCCCGCTCGCCGGCATTCTCGCCGGCATGGAATGGGCCGCGCGCGCGGACTTGCCCGACATTGTCACGCTGCCGACCGACACGCCCTTTGCGCCGCGCGATCTCGTGGCGCGGCTTTACGCCGCGCGCGCGCAAACGGGCGCGCAGATCGCTGTTGCAGGCTCGGGCGGGCGCATGCATCCGGTGGCGGCGCTCTGGCCGAGCGCGCTTGCGCCGCAGTTGCGCCGCGCGCTTTACGAAGAGGATTTGCGCAAGGTCGGGCGCTTCGTCGAGCGTTTCGCGCCAGCGGTCGCCGATTGGCCTGCGACGCCGTTCGATCCTTTTTTCAACGTCAACACGCCGCAGGATCTGCTGGAAGCCGAGCAGATCGCCGCGCGGTTGTAAGCGCGCGCCACCATGCCTCAAGCGCGTCGGCGTCGGGCGCAAGCTGGGCGTCGAGCCCGTCGGCGAAGGCGCGCCATGCCGCATGATAACGGCGCGGCACGGCGAGGACGAGCGGCGCGCCTTCGCTGACGATGCGCCCGATCTCGGCGATCAACCCGCCCTGCTCTGTCTCCAGCCGGCCGAACCGGTTGACGAGCATGACGTCGGCGCCGCGCGCCAGCGCTGCATCGAGCAGCCGCGCCGCCTCGGTCAGCGCAACGGGATCGACCCTGCATCCTTCCGCCGCAGCGCCGAGATCCTGCATCACGCAGACGCTTTCGCCGGTGTCGAGATCGCGCACGAAGGGGTCGCATTCGGCGCCGCGTTCGTCGGTGTGAAATTGCGTCAGCCCGCGCACGCGCAGACCATCGGCGCGCCGCGCTGCGGCGAAAGCCCGCATCGGCGTGTCAGGATCCTCGCCCGGATCGAAGACGATCGCAGCTATCGCGCTGGACATGGGACAACCGGCTTGCGCATGCACCCTGCTCATACGATAACCCGGGCGCCGGCGAAAGGGAGACACATGCGCGCAATCGGCTTTGCAGGTTGGAGCGGGGCGGGCAAGACGACCCTGCTGACCAAGCTGATTCCCGTGCTGGCCGGGCGCGGCCTCGCCGTATCGACGATCAAACACGCCCATCACGCTTTCGACGTCGACAAGCCCGGCAAGGATTCGTACGAGCATCGCGCCGCCGGCGCCTCGGAAGTGCTGGTCGTTTCAGCCCATCGTCTGGCGCTGATGCGCGAATTGCGCGGCGCGCCGGAACCTTCGCTGGCCGAACTCATCGCCATGATGGCGCCGGTCGACCTGTTGATCGTCGAGGGTTTCAAGCGCGACGCGCTGCCCAAGCTCGAAGTGTTTCGCACCGCCAACGGCAAACCGCCGATCCATCCGCAGGATCGCCATATCGTGGCGCTGGCGACCGATGCGCCGGCGCCGCAGGCCGCGCTGCCGCAGGCCCATATCGACGACATTCAGGCCGTCGCCGATCTGGTGCAGCGCTTCGCCGCGCCCGTTGGGGATGTGCTCGCAGCCTTGCGCAGTTAGCGCAGTTAGCGCGGTTCATTTTCCGTTTGAATCGCCCTCGCAGCAACGACTGGGCTGACTGTGCGCCCTGCCGCATGGCCGTTCATTCATTGCACGGTTGGCATAACGCGCGCCAATTGGGTGGATGGCGACGCGCTTCTGTCTCATCGTGAACCACTTTAGCGCGCGCCATCGAGCGCAATCGGTTGCGACCGCATCAAAATTGCGTCCACACGCCGGCGATGACGGCGCGTTCCGCCGGCGCGCGCACGCCGGCAGGCGCGATCATGGCGCCGATCTGCAAGGTGATCTTGTCGGTGAGGTCGTAAAGCACGCTCGCCTGCGCTTTTTGCGAGAGCGCGAAACGCTCTCCGATCTTTCCGGGCGTCACCACGCTGAACGCTTGCAGCAGCAAGACGACCCTTTTGAACACGCGCCAGCCGTAGCTCATGTCGAGCCGCGCCTGCGGTCCGAAGGCTCCGCTTGAACGGAAACCCATTTGCACATCGATAAAGGCCGCACGCTCGAACAGCGTCGTGTTGCGCCCATAGAGCAGGCGCACATCGGCCTGCACGCTGTGCGAAGCGTCCGAAAACAACGCTGCGCGACGCCCGCCCGGCAGAAAGCGCGCGCTGGCCTGAGCCGACAGGATGTTGTCGCCCCATTGCGCGAGCCGCACGCGCGCGCCCACTTCCTGCGCGCCCGCGCCCGTACGGCTTTGCGTCGGCGCAGGCGCATGAAACGAAAACCAGTCCGGCGAGCCCATGATCGTGATCGCGTCGGTCAGGCCATATTCAGCGTATGTTGAAAGGTCGAACTTCCGCCACGTGCGGATTGGCGTCACGCGGCCATAGGCGTCGAAATATCGATCCGCCTCCGAGAATGTGAATTGCGCGATGACCAGCCCCGCGCCGGGCGGCTGCAGGAAAGCGCCCGCGCGCGCTGGCGCGCAGGCCGCCGCCGCCCAAAGCAGCAAAAACACGAAACGCGCCACGCAAACCACGCAGCTCGCGCTGCGCCCCCAGCCGCAGCAATCATCCCGCAGCAACGCAGCGCTTGTAAAGGCCTGCTCGCGTCAGCTTTTCGGCGCGTCGTAGACCTGCCCGCGATAGACCACCCTGCGCAATTGCAGGCCGCCCTTCGGCTCGAAAGCGTCGGCCCGCAGCGAGAACGCGCCCTTGTCGAGCCGCAGGCCGAGCAGACCGTAGGCCGCCGACAACATGCGCGCCGCCGAGCCCGTATACCAGGCCCAGCCGCCGCGCCCGTCATAGCCCGGCCCTTCGTAGACATCCGCAGGTTGCTGATGCGGCGGCAGGCCATAGGCGTCGGCGGCTTCGGCGGTCGAGAATTTCGACAGCGGCGAAATGGCCGACCAGACCGCATAGGCGCGCCCGTAGAGCCGCGCGGCTTCGCCAGGGTCCTGCGCCTCGCTCGCGAGCTGCGTCAGCGCATCCACGAACCAGGACGAGCCATGCGAATATTGTCCGCCGTTTTCTCGCACGCCCGGCGGATATTCTGCGCTTCGTCCGGGGAAGGGCCGGCTGTGCTCGTCATAGGCCGGATGCACCAGCAGCACGCGGTCCGGCCGCTCGAGCACGGCCAGCGCATTCTCCACGGCTTCGACGCCGCGCGCATGATCGACGGCGCCCGAAAGCACCGGCCATGACGACGTCATCGCGCTGACGGGGCTGACTTCGCCGCCATCGTCGGCGTAAGCGCGCAGGAAACGGTCGCCGCGCCAGCAGTGGCTCAGGGCTTCGCGCAATTTCTGCGCGCGTCCGCGATAGCGCTCGGCCTGCCGCGCGTCGCGCCGCTTGTCGCAGACGGCGGCGAAATCGTTGAGAATGCCGTGCAGGAAGAAACCGACCCAGACGCTCTCGCCGCGTCCGCTAAAGCCGATCAGATTCATGCCGTCGTCCCAATCGCCCGTGCCCATCAGGGGCAGGCCGTGCGCGCCGAACCGATCGAGCGTCCAGTCGATGGCGCGGCGGCAATGTTCGAACAGGCTCGCCGACTCGCGCGAAGGCACGGGCACGCTCGCGCGCCCCTCCTGCCCGCGCGGCGTCGGATCGTCGTCGATGAAGGGCGCGTTCTCGTCGAAGATCGCTTCATCGCCCGTCGCCTGCGCATAGCGCAGCGCCACATAGGGCAGCCACAGATGCGGATCGGACGCATGGGTGCGGTCGGCAAGGCCCGTGCCGCCGCCCGGCGCCGTATGCCACCATTTGACGGCGTCGCCCTCGACGAACTGGTGGCGCGCATGCAGCAGGATCTGCTTGCGCGCCAGATCGGGCGCGAGGAACGCCAGCGGCAGCACATCCTGCAACTGGTCGCGATAGCCCGTCGCGCCCGAACGCTGCGCCGGACCCGTGCGGCCCCAAAGGCGCGCGGCGAGCAATTGATAGGGCAGCCAGTCGTTCACGAGCCTGTCGAAGTCGGGATTGTTCGTCTCGATCCGCAGGGTCGACAAAACGCCGTCCCAGAAGGCGCGCGTCGCCGCCAGTTGCTGGCGCGCCCAGCCGGCGTCGGCTGTTTGCGCGGCAAGGCGCCGCGCGTCCGCCAGCGTCTCGGTCTGACCGAGCGAAAACACGACATCGATCGGCTCGCCGGCTTTCGCGCGCACGACGCCGGAGAAAGCCGCCACTTTCTGCATGCCCGGCTCGAGTCGCGTGTCGGGATGGCCACGCTCGGCGATATAGGGCGCCGGATTTGCGCGCACGGCGCCGCCGACAACGCGCGCGCGCGATGTTTCGGCGAAATCGGCGTTGAGCGACGTCGCCGCAAAGGCCCAGCCTTTGACGAAATCGTTGCGCGGGTTGCGGAAATAGATCGCCTTGCCATTCCGGTCGCGCGTAAAACGCAGCGAATTGAGGCTTTCGGCGGGCGTCTCGGCCAACACCATTTCCGCAACGGGCGCGACCGAATAGAGCTTGTCGCCGTCGCCCTTGTTGAGAATGCGCAGGATCTTCGTTTCGACCGGCGCTCCCGGCGGCGTGAAGACCGTCATCTGCAATTCGAGGTCCGCGCGCTTGCGCGTGTAGACGACATAGCCCAGACCGAATTCGACGTCCCATTCGCCATCGGCGCGGCGCAACGGCGCATAGGTGGGGCTGTCGACGTCGCCCGACGCGATATGGCGCACGTAGATGGCCTGCGCAGGCGGCCCCGAGCGACCCTCGCCGAGCCTGAACGGCGTCAGCGAATTCTGCCGCGCATTGCGCGCGAAGGAGAAGATGTCGCCTTCCGCCGTCAGCACTGCGCCATGGCTCAGCGGATTGGCGATCACATGCGAGAAGGCGCGCGGCGCGCCGGGCTTCACATGCAGCGCGCGGCCATCCGCAGTGAACGCAAAACGCGGCTCGGTCGGCGCAGGCGGCGGCGCGAGCAGGCGTGTCTTCGCCTCGATCGCCGCAAGGCTGTCTTCCTGCGGCGCGGCTGCGCCGAGATGGCGCGCGATCGTGGCGGCGGCGGCGTTGAAATTGGCCGCCCAACCGTCGAGCAGAATGATTTCGGCGGTGCTGCCGGGCGCAATGCGCGCCTCGAAGCGCAAACTCGCGCAGGGCTCGAAACTGTAGAGGAGCCCCTGGTCGCCGGCGGTCCGCGGCGGAGCGCCGTGCGGAAGAACCAGACTGTCGGGCGCGCGCGCCGAGCCAAGCCCATAGAAACGAGAACGCGCGTCCTCGTATCCGACAAGGCGAACATCGCCCGTCGCGCCATGGCCGGCGGCGTGGAAGCCGACTTCGGGCGACAGGCGCCGTTCGGTCGCGCTGGCGCCCTTTGTTTTCAGCAGCCGGTTCTGCGCGATGATCGCGGTCGGCTCCGCCATGAACCACGTGCCGACGTGAATGGCGTTATAGGCTGCATCGCGTCGCTCCACGCCCGTCTCGTTCATCACCCATTCGCGCAAGGTCGCGATGGTGACGACGCGCGGCCGCTGGTCGAGATTGACGAGCTTCAGCCGCGTGATTTCGAGCGGCTCGCCATCGGCTGTCTCGATGATCGCCTCCGCGCGCAATCCGTTATGCGTATGCGCGATGAACAGCTGCGTTGGCGACAGCCGGCGCGTTTCGAGAGCGCCGCCGGCATGCGTGGGCGCTGCGCCCAGCGACCACAGCGATCCGTCGCCCTCGCGGAAATACACGAACTTGCCGCGCGGTTGCAGCGGATCGTCGGGCCTGCGCGTGATGTCGATCGGCGCGCCTGAACGCGCCGCGCTTTCGACGCGGCTGACATTCTGGCCATCGTCGAACCATTCGGAGGTCACAAGTCCGTTGGTGAGCACATGCGGGCGCGAACCGTAATCGCCGCCCGCGCCCGTGCCGCGATGCGCGAGCGCGCGCTGCGATCCGGCGAGCCGTTGCAACAGGATCGAGGCGAAGGCGACAGCCGCCGCAGCCGCGACCAGCGTATAGCCCAAAAGCAGATCGGACACCGGCGGCGCCGCCTGACTCAGCCGTTCGGCGCCGGACCAGGCCTTGTCCCAATCGGCCCCGCGCGGAATGTAGAAAGGCAGCAACAGCGGCGCCCATGTGCCGAAGCGGCGCAACCCTTCGGGAATGGCGCGGCTCACCTGCTGCTTGCCGATGAAGCGCGCAGCTTTCTCGTCGACAGCATCGCCGCCGACGAAGGAGAGATTGACCAGCGTCGCCACGCGCAGGCCCATATGGTCGAACCAGATGAGAACGCGCAACCAGTCGAACGCCAGCAGCGCGGTGAACACGTCGAGGCTCCACGCTGCAAATTGTTGCGGCGTATGCGTCGCGCTGTAGAGCGTGGCGACGCCCGTGCGCACGAGGCCGTCCTGATTGTACCATTCGGGCGTCGGCGCGGCCTTGAGGAACGTGTAGATGACCGGCGCCATCCACAGGCCCCAGCGCAACACCAGGATCGCATTGTCGACCAGCGCGCGCACGCCGTTGGCGCTGAACAGGCCGCGCAACGGATTGAGGCTGCGCTTCACCAGCGCGGTCAGGAAGAAGAGATTGATGCTGAACAGCGGCGCGGCGAAAATCCACTGGATGACGCCTGAAACCGATTCCAGATAAAACAGCTTCACCCCGCCCGTGGTCGCGCCCAGATTGGTGACGCCCCACTTCGAGAACAGCGGAAAGATGTTGTAGTCGGACACCGGCTGACCGGCGGCGGCGAAGCTGATGGTCATGTAACGGATCAGTTTTGCGCGCACGACCTCGATCTGCCCGACATCGAAATACCAAGCGATCGCGCCGCCGACGAAGCCGCCGAGCAGCGCGCCGAAAACATACAGCCGCCAGCTCGACATGCGTTTGCGGCTGCCGCTGAGGATCAGCGCCAGATCGCTGAGCGCATCGACGCCGGCATACATCGCCGCGCCCGCCGCCGCGCCGAACAGGAACCGCCAGCCCCCGCTCCAGCCTGGCGCGCCCTCGCGCGCGCCGATCAGAATGGCCGCGCCAAAGGCGAGGCCGCGAAAATAATTCGACGGGCGCAGCGCTTCGGCGCGCAGACGGCCGAAAAACGGCGGCGTCGAATCCGTGCTTTCCAGAATCGTGCGCGCCAGCGGATAAACGATGGCGCCGGCGAGCGCGGCGAAGAACGGCGCGAGCATGTCATGGGTCGGCGCGAGCGCCTGCATCAGCCAGCGCTGGTTGACGACGAGATCGGCGACGCCGATCAGCCCCATGAAAACGAGGCCGTAAACAGCGCCTTTGCCAAAGCCCGAACGCCATGGCTTCTTCACGCTTTGCTTGATCGGCGGCGCGCCGTGCAACAGATCGACCACCGCCTGCGTGACGAGATAGGTCTCGCCCCATACGCCCGCCTGCGCGGCCGCCGCCATTGCTGCGGCGCATACGACGCTGAGCGCGCGCGGCAGCGACGCGACGAAGGCGGACGAGCCGAATTCGGCGAACACCGGCGTGAAGGCCGCCAGAATCGCGGCGCCGATGAGCCAGACATGCAGGCCCCGCTCGTTCGGGATCTTGCGGCCGAGCGCAACGGCCGCCGATGCGATCACCGCTTCGTTCAGCGCGATCAGGATCAGGGCGTGGCCGATCGCGCTGGCGATGGCGCGATCGTAGGGCTGCGGGAAAAGGCCGACGATTGGCGCGATGCGCCCGATCTGCTCCGGCAGATTCGAGCCCATGGCGATGAACAGGCAGAAGGCGAAAGGCGTGAGCGCCAGCGCGATGGAGGGCGCAAAATGCGGACGACGCGCGCTGGAGGCGAAGGCGATGGCGATCGTCGCGATGTACAGGCCCGCAGCCACGCTGGCGCCGAGCGAGGTAAACGCGAAAACCTCGCTCCACGCCCCGGGCGCGCGCCACAGCACGCCCGCCGGATTGCACAACAGGCCATAGGCCGCGAGCACGAGCGCGTCGAAAATCGCAAAGGGCGCAATCAAAGGTCCGGGCGCCGGCGCAATCAGCGCCAGCGCCAGCGCGCCGGCGAGCGCCCCTGCGCCCGCATGCATCCAGCCCCCCGCGCCCGCCAGCCAGACCGCTGCGCAGGCCAGCGCGACGCCCGCGACAAGGCGCAAGCCGCCGACGTCCGGCTTTTGAACTCCCGAAACCATGCGATTCTCTCCTCGATTCGAAGAATAGAGACATGAGCGCGAGATCAAAGCGTTCATTGCCGCCCGAACCGCGATGGCGTAAGCCCCCATCAGCGATGCGGCGACGCAAGGGAGCACGAAATGACGCAAATTCCAGCGACGATGCGACAGGTGATTTTCGACGGCGCGGGCGGGCCGGAAGTGATAAAACTTGTGGATGCTGCGACGCCGCAGGTTGCGCCGGGCAAGGCGCTGATCGAGGTCGCCGCTTTTGGCGTCAACCGGCCAGACTGCCTGCAGCGGCGGGGCGCCTATCCCCCGCCCCCCGGAGAAACCGCTGTGCCGGGCCTCGAAATCGCCGGGCGCGTTGTGGCTGTCGGGCCGGGCGTCGACACGCCGAAGGTCGGCGACGAGGTTTGCGCGCTCGTCGGATCGGGCGGCTATGCCGAATATGCGCTCGCCGACGCCGCGCTCTGTCTGCCGCGCCCGCGCGCGCTCGATCTCGTCGCAGCAGCGGGCGTTCCGGAAACCTACTTCACGGTTTACGATAATGTGTTCGTGCGCGGACGGCTGACGAAAGGCGAAACCTTTCTGGTGCACGGCGGTTCGTCGGGCATCGGCTCCACCGCGATTCAGCTCGCCAAAAGCGCCGGCGCGCAGGTGATTGCGACGGCGGGGTCGGCCGAAAAATGCGACTTCTGCCGCTCGCTCGGCGCCGATCTCGCCATCGATTACCGCCGTCACGATTTCGTTGAGGAAACGCTGAAATTCACGAACAAGCGCGGCGTCGATGTCATTCTCGACATGGTGGGCGGGCCGTATATTCCCAAAAACGTCGCGCTACTGGCGACCGACGGCCGCCTGGTGCAGATCGCCTTCCTGCAGGGGGCGATGGTGAAGGAGATCAACTGGCTGCCCGTCATGACGAAACGTCTGACGCTCACGGGTTCGACCCTGCGCCCGCGCACGCTCGCGCAGAAAACCGAAGTGGCGAATGCGCTGCGCGCCAACGTCTGGCCGTTGCTCGACGCCGGCGCCGTGAAGCCGCTCATTCACGCCGTGTTCCCGATGAACGAAACGCGCCAGGCGCACGAGCTGATGGAAACATCGGCGCATCTCGGCAAGATCGTGGTGACGACGGGGCGGTGAACGCCCCGCTCCGTCATTGCGAGCGAAGCGAAGCAATCCATCCGGCGGGCGATGCAGAATTGGCGTTTGCCTTTCCAGCAGCGCGGGGATGGATTGCTTCGTCGCTTCGCTCCTCACAATGACGGCGAGCCGTTACGCGCCGCAGAAATCCAGTTCCACGCGAAGCGAAAATGCGAAAATCTGGCGATTATAAAATCATCGGGTTCGATGTGCGGCAGCGCCCAATTCTCGATCGGGAATGGAGCCGGTGCTTTCGGGAATTAATATTGAATTCAACCGGCGCGGGCTGCTGGAGGGTCTGGATACAGGACCGCAAGGAGACCGTCTAAACACCCCTCCAGCGCGGCGCGCGTTTTTCCAGAAACGCGCTGCGGCCTTCGGCGAAATCGGCGCTGGCGTAAGCCATGCCCACGAGATCGGCGCCGCCGAGCGCTTCTGCCGCTTGCGTTTGCGCGATGCGCAGCCGGCGCAGCGATTCCTTCGTCGCCCGCAACGTCAGCGGCGCATAGCCCGCCATCGTCTCAGCCAGCGCGCGCGCGCGGGCCATCAAGGCGCCATGGTCCGGCAGAACCTCGTTGACGAGACCCCAGTCTTTCGCCTCGTCAGCGCGGACCAGTCGCGCAGTGAAAACAAGATCGGTCACGCGCGCAGGTCCGACCAGCGCAGCAAGGCGCGCGTAATTGGCGATCGAAAGGCAGTTGCCGAGCGTGCGCGCGATCGGAAATCCAAATTGCAGCGAAGCATCGGCGAGCCGCAGGTCGCAGCAGGCGGCGATCACGCCGCCCCCGCCCGTGCAGGCGCCGGCGACGGCGGCGATCGTCGGGCACGGCAACGTTTCCAGCGCCGTCAGCACGCGCTCGATGCGCGTTTCATAGGCGTGCGCGTCCGCCGCCGTGCGCATATCGCGGAACTCCGCGATATCGGTGCCGGCCGCAAAGGCTTTTTCGCCCGCGCCCGTCACGATCAACGCGCGTAGATTTTTCTCTTGCGCCGCGCGCTCGCATATCTCGCGCAGATGTTCGTACATCGACAGCGTCAAGGCATTGCGCTGCGCAGGCCGGTTGAGCGTCAACACGCCAACCCCGTCATGCACCGAAAACAGAATGTCGTCGCTCATGCCTTCCCGCCCGCCTTTTTCACAAATCTGATTGCAGCTTCGCCCACCCCGTCCGGCATGGCATGAATCGCGCCGATCAGCAAAAGCCCGTAAAGGGCGCCGGCCAGCGGCGGCGAAACATGCGCTGTGAGGTTGGGCGCAAACACCATGAAGAAGCCGCCAATGAATGCGCCCGGCGCCGAACGGGCGCCGCCGATGGCCAATGCGACGAGAAAGGCGATCGACAGATCGAGCGTGAAGCTGTCGGGCGCGACGAAACGGTTCAGCAGCGCGCTGAAGGCGCCTGCGCCCGCCGCATAGGCCCCCGCCAGCCCGAACGCCAGCGCCTTGACGAAGCCGGCGTCGACGCCGAGCGCCTGCGCCGCCAATTCGTCGTCGCGCACGCTTTGCAGCGCGCGGCCGATGCGCCCGCGCGCAATGTTGCGCGCAATGAACAGCGCGCAGGCCGATGCGCCGAGCGCACAGTAATAAGCCACGACATGCGATGGGCCCGCGCCCGGCAAGGCGATCCCTTGCGCGCCGCCCGTCCAGCGCGACAGCGCCGGCAGTTTCAGCAGCGGCGGGACCGCCGCAGCCAAAGCAAATGTCGCCATGGCGAGATTGACGCCCTTCAGCCGCCGCGCAGGCGCGCCGAACGCAAGACCCGCGACGAATCCGGCGAGCGCCGCGCAGGCGACGAGCGCTGCAGCGGGCGCCCCCGATGCGCGCGCGCCGAGCGCTGCGCAATAAGCGCCGAGCGCAAAAAATGCCGAGGCGCCAAGCGATATCTGCCCGCCCAGTCCCGTGAGCAGATAAAGCCCCAGCGCTGCGATGGCGTAAACCAGCGCCTGCGCGAACTGGAACAGCGTGAAATCGCGCACGATGAGAGGCGCGATGAGCGCGAGCGCAAAAATGGCGAGCGGCGCGGCGCGCATGTCAGGCTCGCGCCGCATCTGGGCGCCCGAACAAACCCGCTGGCCTGAAAAACAGGGCGGCGAGAATGAACGCCAGCGCCAGCGGCGCCTTCAGCGCGCCGCCATCGGGCAGAAGGCCCTGCGCCAGCGCATCGAGCAGCCCGACAGCAAACCCGCCAAAGGCGGCGCCGAACGGTTGCGCCAGGCCGCCGAGCGCCGCGCCGGCGAAGCCATACAGCAAGGGCGCCAGCATCATGTTGGGGTCGAGCAGCGTCGCCGGCGCAATCAGCATGCCGGCGCCCGCGCCGATGGCGGCCGCAAGGCCCCAGCCCAATGCTTGCACGCGCGCAACGCGAACGCCCGAAAGGCGCGCGGCCTGCGGCTCCATCGCGCTCGCCCGCAACAACAGGCCAGCGCGCGTGAAGCGGAAAAACAGCTGCAATCCCACCATCAGCGCCGCAGCGGCGCCGATCATGCCGAGCTGATGGCGCGAGAGCGCCGTCCCGGCGAAAGGCCCCGCGCCGAACGGCGATGCGAAAGCGCGCGGCTCATAGCCGAACAGGAAACCGTCGAGCCCGTTGATGACGGCGTAGAGCCCGACAAAGGTCGCGATATGAGCGAGCGGCGAGGCTTGCGCCAGCGGCTGTGCGACGAGCCGCCCGATCGCAGCGCCCGCTGCGCAGGATGCGATCAGCGTTGCGCCAAAGGCCAGCCAGTAAGGCGCGCCATGCTGCATCATCCACCACCCGGCGAATGTCGAGGCCGTCGCCATTTCGCCTTGCGCGAAATTGATGTGTCCGGTCGCGCGAAAAATCAGCGCAAGCGCAAGCGCAACCAGCGCATAGATCGCGCCCGTGGCGAGGCCGGAAGCAAACAATTCGGCGGAAAGGCCCATGTTCAAACGCCGAAATAAAGACGGGCCAATGCGCCATCGTCCGTCGCTTGCGCCAGCGGCGCGAGACGCCCGTTGGCCATGAGATACACGCGCCCGCCCGCAAGCGCGGCAAGACCGGGCCCCTGCTCGACGGCGAGCAGCGCAAAGCCGTCCTGCGCGCGCCAATCCGCAATGCGCGCGAACAGGTCATGCGCCAGGCGCGGCGCAAGCCCGGCGGAAGCCTCGTCAAGCAACAGCAGCCTTGGCGCAAGCGCAAGCGCGCGCGCGATCACCAGCATGCGCCGCTCCCCGCCCGACAGCAGCGCTGCAAGCTGCGACCGTCGTTCCGCAAGCGCGGGAAAGAAGGCGTAGGCGCGCGCGCGCGCCTGAGCGCGCGGCGCTGCAACGCGCAGATTGTCCTCGACGCTCATCTGCGGAAAAAAGCCGCCGTCCTGCGGCGCGAGGGCTATGCCTGCCCGCGCAATTTCCTCGGGCGCAAGCCCGCGCAGCGCTGCGCCGTCGAAAACAATCTCGCCCTGCGTGCGCACAAGCTGCATCACCGCGCGCAGCAAGGTCGTCTTGCCGGCGCCGTTGGGCCCCACGACAATTGCGCATTCTCCCGCGCCCAGCGCAAAATCGAGGCCGCGCAGCACGCGCGCGCCGCCGTAACCGGTCGACAGACTCTTGATCGACAGCAACGATTCTTTGCTCGCGCTCGCTGCGCAAAGAGAACTTGCGCAAAGATGCGGGCCCTCGCCCGCGTTGACACGGAATGAGCCACAAACTAGCGTTTTGGTCAAACAGCGCAGCGCCGCCGCAAACGCTTTGGGAAACGCCGCAAGGAAACGCAGCATGGATCTCAATTTCACGCCGGACGAAATCGCCTTTCGCGATGAGGTTCGCGCCTTCCTGAAAGATCACCTGCCCGCCGACATTCGCGAAAAAATGATCGAGGGCCACCATCCCAGCAAGGACGACATGGTGCGCTGGACTCGCATCCTGAACAAGAAAGGCTGGGCCGTCTCCCACTGGCCGAAGGAATGGGGCGGCACCGGCTGGTCGCCGGTCAAGCAATATATCTTCCAGGAAGAGACGATGGCGGCGCCGGCGCCGCAATTGCTGCCCTTCGGCGTCTCGATGGTCGGCCCGGTCATCTACACATTCGGCAACGAGGCGCAGAAGAAGCGCTATCTGCCCGCCATCGCCAATCTCGACGAATGGTGGTGCCAGGGCTTCTCCGAACCCGGCGCCGGCTCCGATCTCGCCAGCCTGAAGACGACAGCCAAGCGCGAGGGCGACCATTACATCGTCAACGGGCAGAAAACCTGGACGACGCTGGCCCAGTACGCCGACTGGATCTTCATGCTCGTGCGCACCGATCCGGCGGCGAAGAAACAGGAAGGCATTTCCTTCCTGCTGATCGACATGAAAACGCCGGGCATCACCGTGCGCCCGATCGTCACGATCGACGGCGGCCACGAAGTCAACGAAGTCTTCTTCGACGACGTGCGCGTGCCTGCGGAAAATCTCGTCGGCCAGGAGAACAAGGGCTGGGATTACGCCAAATTCCTGCTCGGCAACGAACGCGTCGGCATCGCGCGCATCGGCATGACGAAAGAGCGCATCCGCCGCGTCAAGCAACTCGCTGCGAGCGAACGCGACGGCGAGCGCCGCCTGATCGACGACCCGCGTTTCCGCGAAAAGCTCGCCTGGATCGAGGTCGAACTGAAGGCGCTGGAAATGACGCAGATGCGCGTGCTGGCGGCTGAAAGCAAGCGCGAGCGCGGCAAGCCTGATCCCGCATCGTCCATCCTCAAGATCAAGGGTTCGGAATTGCAGCAGGCGATCCGCGAACTCGCGCTCGATGTCGCAGGCCCCTACGCCGCGCCCTATCGCGAGGAAGTGGAGCACGGCTGGAACGAACCGCCCGCTGGGCCCGATTGGGCCTCCACCATCGCGCCCGCCTATTTCAACTACCGCAAGGTGTCGATCTACGGCGGCTCGAACGAAATTCAAAAGAACATCATCGCGAAAGCGGTTCTGGGGCTCTGACGCAAATGGATTTCGAACTCTCCGAAGAACAGCGCATGCTGAAGGATTCCGTCGATCGCCTGATGGCGGACGAATATGATTTCGATCAGCGCAAGAAACATCTGAAAGGGCCGCATGGCTTCAGCGACGGCGTGTGGAGCCAGTTCGCCGAACTCGGCCTGCTCGCCCTGCCCTTCTCGGAAGCCGATGGCGGTTTCGGCGGCGGTCCGATCGAGACGATGCTGGTGATGGAATCGCTCGGCCACGGCCTGTCGCTTGAGCCCTATTTCGCATCGGTTGTTCTGTGCGGCGGCTTGCTGCGCCACGCAGGCTCGCCCGAACAGCGCGCGCACTGGGCGCCGCAGATCGCTTCGGGCGAGAAGAAATTCGCTTTCGCCCATGCAGAGCGCCATTCGCGTTACGACATCGGCCATGTCGAAACCAAAGCGGTCGCACAGGACGGCGGCTATGTGCTCAACGGCGAAAAATCGCTGGTGCTGAACGGCGATGCGGCGGACATGCTGATCGTCTCGGCGCGCGTTTCCGGCGGCGCGCGCGATCGCGACGGCATCGGGCTGTTCATCGTCGACGCGCGGGCCCCCGGCGTGACGCGCCGTGGTTACGCCCTGCAGGATGATCGCCGCGCCGCAGAAATCACGCTGCACAATGTGAAGGTCGACGCGCAGCACGTGCTGGGCGCGCCCGGCAAGGCCTTCGACGCCATCGAGCGCACGATGGGCGAAGCCATCGTCGCCGCTTGCGCCGAGGCGGTTGGCTGCATGGATGAAATGCACAAGCAGACAGTGGAATATCTGAAGACGCGCAAGCAGTTCGGCGTAACGATTGGTTCATTCCAGGCGCTGCAGCATCGCGCCGTGGAAATGTTCGTCGCGCTCGAACAGGCCCGCTCGATCACCATGTATGCGACGATGCTGGCGGCTTCCGACGATGCGGAAGAACGCCGCCGCGCGATCTCCGCAGCCAAGGCGCAGGTCGGTCGCTCGATCCGCTTCGTCGGCCAGCAGGCGATCCAGCTGCACGGCGGCGTCGGCATGACGCATGAGTTGAAGGTCGGCCATTATTTCAAGCGCGCGACCGTGATCGACATGTTCGGCGGCGACGCCGACTATCACCTGGCGAAAATTGCCGATGCGGGCGGCCTTGCGTCGTAACGCGCGCTGCAATCGTCCGGGAAAAAGACAAGGCGCTGGCGATCCATCCGACTTTTAAAGGTCGGATGGATCGCGGTTGGCGCGATTTGCGATTGGCGCGGCTGAAAGGCTCGCGGCCCTCACCCCGCCATCGTCGGGTAATCGATATATCCCTTCTCCCCGCCGCCGTAGAGCGTTTGCAAATCCCATTTGGCGATCGGCGCATCGTTCCGCAGCCGCTCGACGAGATCCGGGTTCGAGATGAAGGGACGCCCGAAGGCGACGAGATCGGCGCGGCCCGATGCAATCGCCTCTTCCGCCATGTCGCGGCGATAGCCGTTGTTCGCCATATAGGCGCCGCTGAAGGCCTTGCGCAGCGCGCCATAGTCGAAGGGCGCAACATCGCGCGCGCCCCCCGTCGCGCCTTCAACGACATGAATGTAGACGAGGCCGCGTTTGTTCAATTCGCCGACGAAGTGATTGTAGAGCGGCTGCGGATTGGAATCGGAAATGCCGTTGGCGGGCGTCACCGGCGAGATGCGAATGCCGACCTTCTGCTTGTCCCACACTTTGAGGACCGTATCGACGACCTCCAGCGCGAACCGGCAACGGTTCTCGATCGAGCCGCCATATTTGTCCGTGCGTTTGTTGCAGCCGTCTTTCAGGAACTGCTCGATCAGATAGCCGTTCGCGCCATGGATTTCGACGCCATCGAAACCCGCCGCCTTGGCGCAACGCGCCGCATGTTCGTAATCCGCAAGAACGCGCGGAATTTCTGCCGTCTCCAGGGCGCGCGGCGCCGATGTCGGCTCGAAACCGCTCGCCACATAGGTTTTCGCCTCGGCCTGAATCGGCGATGACGACACCGGCGCGCCGTTGTTGGGTTGCAGCGAGACATGCGACACGCGGCCGACATGCCAGATTTGCAGGAACATTCTGCCGCCCGCCTTGTGGACAGCGCTCGTCACCTTGCGCCAGCCTTCCACCTGCGCATCGGTGTAGCAGCCGGGCGTCCAGATATAGCCCTGCCCTTCCTGCGAAATCGGCGAGGCTTCCGCGACAATCAGTCCCGCGCTGGCGCGTTGCGTGTAATAGCGCGCCATCAGTTCATTGGCCGCGTCGGCGTCGTGCGTGGCGCGGTTGCGCGTCAGCGGCGCCATGACGATGCGGTTGGGCAACTCGAGATCGCCCAGACGAAACGACGTAAAAAGCTTCATGTTTTTCAGCTCCGGAAAATATGGCCCACATTTAAGGTCTTTCCCGCAAACCCGCCAGCGTCATTGTCGCGCCTCCGATTGACGGCGCCGGAGCTTTGCGCTTTTCTTCGGCCCCCTGGAGAACCCTTCCCGTGACATCGACAAATCCCCGCAAGGCCGAATATGGCGTCGCGCCGCTTTTTCTCGACCGCTGGTCGCCCCGCGCCTTCACCGGCGAGCCCATCGGAAAAGAACAATTGTTGCAAATTCTCGAGGCCGCGCATTGGGCGCCGTCCGCCAGCAATTCGCAGCCCTGGCGCTTCGTCATCGCTCACCGCGATACGCCCGAATTCGAAACGCTGCTGTCCTTGCTGGCCGAGGGCAATCGCATCTGGGCGCATCGCGCCGCAGCGCTGATCGTGCTGGTGTCCAAGAAGACGTTCCGCCCCGCAGGCGCCGATGAAGATGTGCCGGCCCGATGGCACTCGTTCGACGCCGGGGCCGCCTGGGGCTATCTCGCATTGCAAGCTTCGATGCTGGGATGGTCCGCGCATGGCATGGCCGGCTTTGATGCGGAAGCCGCGCGCCGGGAACTGAATATCCCTGCCGATCATCACCCCGAGATCGCCATCGCGATCGGCAAGCGCGGCGATAAATCCGTGCTCGCCGAAGGCCATCAGAAGATCGAGCAGCCCAACGGGCGCGCGCCGCTGACAGCGCTTGTCATCAACGGCGCATTCCCCAAACGTTGACGGGCGGACACCGGTCGCGACGCGATTTCACGGCGTCGCGACGGGCGCCGGACGAAGCGCAGCAGGTTTGCGCCGCGACAGCTTGTCCATCAGCATGAAAATCACCGGCGTCGTGTAAAGCGTCAGGATTTGCGACAGCACCAGACCGCCGACAATGGCGATGCCGAGCGGCTGGCGCATGGCCGCCCCCGCGCCATGCGCGAACGCCAGCGGCAATGCGCCAAACAGCGCCGCGAGCGTCGTCATCAGGATCGGTCTGAAACGCTCCACCGCCGCATCATGGGCCGCCTCAAGCGCCGGCAAGGCGCGCTTGCGCTCGGCCTCGATGGCGAAGTCGACCAGCATGATGCCGTTTTTCTTCACGATGCCGATCAGCAGAATAATTCCGATGAAGGCGATCAGCGTCAGCTCGGTGTTGAACAATTTCAGCGCGAACAAGGCACCAAGGCCCGCTGACGGCAGCGTCGACAGGATCGTGATGGGGTGAATGAGGCTTTCGTAAAGAATGCCCAGAATGAGATAGATCGACACGAGCGCAATCGCGATCAGCATACCGAAGCCGGCCGTTGCGGCGCGGAAATCCTTCGCATCGCCAGCAAATTCTGCGCGCAACGTTTCGGGCGGCGAGAGCTCGGACACCGCCGCCTCGATGGCGCGCGTCGCCGCATCGAGCGTGGCGTCCGGCGCGAGGTTGAAGGAGATGGTCGCCGACGGAAACGGCCCCTGATGATTGACCGCCAGCGGCTGATTGGAGCGCTCGACGCGCGCGATCGCCGACAGCGCGACCTGGCTGCCGTTCGGGCCCGGAACGTAGATGGTGGAAATATCGTTGGGGTCGCGCTGGCGCCCCGGCGTCGTCTCGATGACGACGCGATATTGATTGCGCTGCGTATAGATGACCGACGCCTGCCGCTGGCCGAACGCCGTGTTGAGCGCCGTATCGATATCCTGAATCTTCACGCCAAGCCGGGAGGCGGCGTCGCGGTCGATCACGACATTGGCCTGCAGACCGCCCTGCTCGCGATCGGTCGTCACATCGGCGAGCTGCGGGATGCGACGCATGCGCGCAAGGATTTTCGGCGTCCAGGCGTCGAGCTCGCTGAAATTGGGATCCCACAGCGTGTATTGATATTGCGATTTGCTCTGCCGCCCGCCGCCGCGCAAATCCTGCACCTGAAACATGAAAACCTGCACGCCGGGAACGCGCGCCAGCTTGCCGCGCAACCGGTTGATGACCGCCGCGCTGCCGCCGTGGCTGAAGGCCGTTGGTTTCAGCGCGATGAAAATGCGCCCCTGATTGACCGAATTCGATCCGCCGATGAAGGAAGCGACATGCTGCACGTCGGGGTCGGCCATGATGACCGCCGCCGCCTGCTGCTGAAACTGCGCCATGGCCGGGAAGGAAACATCGGGCGAGGCTTCCGTGAAGCTGAAAATCAGACCCGTGTCATCTTGCGGAATATAGCCTTTGGGGATCGTGCGGAACATCTGCACGGTCACGCCGATCGTCGCGAGCATGACCAGCAGCGCAATCCAGGGGTGCCGCAACACGCCGTAAAGACTGCGCGAATAGAACCGCGACGTGGCCGCGAGCCCGCCCTCGATCAGCCGGTCGAGACGGGAGTGTTCGGCGCTGTCAGGCTTCATGTAATGCGCGCAGATCATCGGCGTCACGGTGAGCGAGATAAAGGTCGACACCGCGATGGCGAAAACGACGGTCAGCGAAAATTCGCGGAACAGTTTGCCCGGGATGCCTCCGAGGAAAATCATCGGCACGAAAGCCGCCGCCAGCGACAGGCTGATCGAAATGACCGTGAAGCTGATCTGCCGCGCGCCCTCGAGCGCCGCGCGGAACGGCGTTTTGCCCTGCTCGATATTGCGATGGATGTTTTCGATGATCACGATGGCGTCGTCGACGACAAATCCGACCGAAACGATGATCGCCATCAGCGAAATATTGTCGAGCGAGAAGCGCGCGAAATACATCAGCACCAGCGTGCCGGCGAGCGAGAGCGGCACTGTGAGGCCCGCAGCGACCATCGGCGCCGCGCGGCGCAGGAAAACCGCCACGACCGCCATGACGAGCGCGATGGAAACCATCAGCGCGCGCTGGATTTCATGAAAGCTCGCCCTGATCGTCGTCGTGCGGTCCGAGAGAACCACGACATCGATCCCCGCCGGTATCCACGCGCGCAATTCCTGCATCGTCGCCTTCACGCGCTCGACCGTGTCGATCACATTGGCGTCCGCCTGTTTCGTCACCAGAAGCAGGACGGCCGGCTTGTTGTTGAACCAGCCGGCGCCGCGGCTGTTGACGACGCCGCGCTGCACATCGGCGAGATCGCCAAGCCGCACCGGCCCGCTCGCGGTCTGGATGACGATGTTCCGGTATTCTTCGGGCTGTGAAATCTGCCCGCTCGTCGCATAATCGCCGCGCACATTCGGGCCATCGTAAGAACCGGTGGGCGCCAGCGAATTCGCGGCGACGACAGCATTGGCGACGGCCGTCAGACTGACGCGCGTCGCCGCAAGCCGCGCCGCATCCGCCTGAATGCGGATCGCCGGTTGCTGTGCGCCGTTGACCTGCACTTCCGCCACGCCCTCCACCTGCGAAAGCCGCTGCGCAAGCACCGTGTCGGCGGCGTCATACAGGGCGCTCGGCGTCAGGCTGTCCGAGGTCAGCGCAAAGATGATGACCGGCATCGCCGCCGGATTGGCCTTGCGGAAAATCGGCAGCGTCGGCAGGTCGGACGGCAGATCCGTCGCAGCGGCGTTCAGCGCCGCCTGTACGTCGCGCGCGGCTTTATCAACGGGACGGTCGGCGTCGAACTGCATCGAAATGACCGACGAGCCCAACGTGCTCGTCGAAGTCATTTCGGTGACGCCGGAAATTTCCGAAAGCCGCCGTTCGAGAGGTGCGGCGACGCTTGCCGCCATGGTCGCGGGATCGGCGCCCGGCCGCGTCGCCATGATGCGCACGATCGGCAATTCGATGGCGGGCAGGCTGGCGACCGGCAATGTGAAATAGGCGGCCGCGCCGGCCAGAAAAATTCCAACCGCCATCAGCGTCGTGGCGACGGGCCGGCGGATGAAGGGCGCGGAAATATTCATTCGCTGTCCCTCGCGGCCGCAAGATCGCGGTCTTCTGCGGCGGCGCGCGCGCGTTCCTCCTCCACCGTGCGCCCCGTGATGCGCAGGCGCAGGCGTTCGACAGCCAGATAGATCACGGGCGTCGTATAGAGCGTCAACAACTGGCTGATCAGCAGACCGCCGATGATGGTGACGCCGAGCGGTATGCGCAGCTCGCTTCCCGATCCGCGCGCCAGCGCCAGCGGCAGCGCGCCGAGCAGCGCGGCGAGCGTCGTCATCATGATCGGGCGAAAGCGCAGCAGGCAGGCCCGTTCTATCGCCTCGCGCGGAGAAAGACCGGAGCGCTCGGCGTCCAGCGCAAAGTCGATCATCATGATCGCATTCTTCTTGACGATGCCCATCAGCAGGATGATGCCGATAATCGCAACCACCGACAGGTCATGACCCGTCAGGCGCAGCGCCAGGAGCGCGCCGACGCCGGCCGATGGCAATGTCGTCAGGATCGTGAAGGGATGCGCATAGCTTTCGTACAGCATGCCGAGCACGAGATAGATCGCGACGATGGCGGCGAGCAGCAGCCAGGGCTCGCTGGCAAGCGATTTCGAAAATTCCGCCGCATCGCCGCTGAAGGAGCCTGTGATCGACGAGGGAACGCCGATGGCGCGCGAGGCCTCGCCGACCGCGGCAACGGCGTCGCCGAGCGAGGCGTCCGGCGACAGGTCGAACGTCAGCGTCGCAGCCGGAAACTGTTCCTGATGGGCGACGACGAGCGGCGCGCTGATCTGCTCGAAACGCGCAATCGCCGACAAGGGCGTTTGCTTGCCGCCGGCCGCGCCCGAGACATAAAGCTTGTCGAGCGCGGACGGGTCGGCCTGATATTGCGGCGCGGCTTCCAGAATGACGCGATACTGGTTGGCCTGCGAGTAAATGGTGGAAATCTGCCGCTGGCCAAAGGCGTCGTTGAGCGTGTCGTTGATGTTCTGCGCGCTGACGCCGAGCCGTCCGGCGGCGTCGCGGTCGATCTGCACCATCGTGCGCAAACCGCCCTGCTGCGTCTCGAGCGCCACGTTGCGCAATTTCGGCTCGCCGCGCAATTGCTCGAGCAGCATCTGCGACCAGCGCGTCACCTCGTTCGCATCCGATCCGGTCAGCGTATATTGATATTGCGAACGACTTTTGCGCGTGCCGATCTGAATATCCTGCACCGGCTTGATGTAGAACGCCGCGCCTGAAACCGAATGCGCTTCGGCGAGCAATCGGTCGGCGATCTGCTGCGCCGTGTCGGGGCGCTCCTCGCGCGGCGACAGGCTGATCGAAAGATGGGCGACATTCGTCGTGTCGTTGAGCTGACCGACGCCCACAACGCTGGCGACAAAACGCACATCCTTGTCGTTGCGGAAAATTTCACCCGCCTGCTGCTGCAGCCGGCTCATCTGATCGAAGGATGCATCGGGCGGCCCTTCGAGCACGACATCGAGCAACCCATTGTCCTGCAGCGGCAGAAAACCCTTGGGAGCGGCGATATAAAGCCAGACCGTCAGCGCCGTCGCGCCCAGCGTCAAGAACAGCATCAGCGGCCCGTTGGCCAGCGCCCATTTCAGCGTCGTGTCGTAGAGGCGAACCGCCCAGCCGGTCGGTTCTTCTTCGTGCGGGCCGGAGACGGGCTTCAGGATGCGCCCGCACATCATCGGCGTCACCGTCAGCGACACGACGGCCGAAACGATCACGGCCATCGTCAGCGTCAGCGCGAATTCCCGGAACATGCGCCCGACGAGGCCGGTCATGAACAGGAGCGGGATGAAAACCGCGATAAGGGACACGGTGAGCGAAATGACCGTGAAGCCGATCTCGCGCGCGCCGTCGAAAGCGGCCTGCAGGGGAGAGCGGCCCGCCTGCATGTTGCGCACGACATTCTCGATCATCACGATCGCGTCATCGACGATGAAGCCCGTGCCGATGGTGAGCGCCATCAGCGACAGATTGTCGAGACTGAAGCCGCCAAACCACATCACCGCGAATGTCGCAATGATCGACAGCGGCAGCGTCACGCCGGCGACGATGGTCGCGCGGGCGGAACGCAGAAACAGAAAGACGACGAGCACCACCAGCGCAACGGCCAGAACCAGCGTGAACTGCACGTCGGCGATCGAGGCGCGAATCGTTTCGGTGCGGTCGTGCACCAGTTTCAGCTCCACGCCCGCCGGCAGCGCGCGCTGCATGCGCGGCAATTCTTTCTTGATGAGATCGACAGTTGCGATGATGTTCGCGTTGGGCTGGCGCTGCACGTCGATCAGGACGGCGGGCTCGCCCTGCAGCCAGCCGCCGACGCGCGAATTCTCAAGCCCTTCGACGACATCGGCCACATCCTTCACCAGCACAGGCGCATTGTTGCGCCAGGCGACGATGACATTGCGATAGGCGGCGGCCGTCTCGATCTGATCGTTGGCGGCGATCGTGTAGGATTGCGTCGCGCCATCGAGCGAGCCCTTGGCGCCCGCGACATTGGCGCCGACGATGGCCGTGCGCATATCCTCGAGGCTGAGTTGATTGGCGGCAAGGCGGGCCAGATCGACCTGAATGCGGACGGCGGGCTTGACGCCGCCCTCGACCGAAACATGGCCGACGCCCGAAATTTCCGACAGGCGCGGCGCGAGCAGCGTGTCGGCAAGGTCGCTCATCTGCCGCAGCGACGCCGATTGCGACGTGAGCGCGAGCATCAGCACCGGCGCGTCGGCCGGGTTAACTTTCGCATAGACTGGCGGATAGGGCAGATTGCGCGGCAACGTGGAGGCCGCCGCGTTGATGGCGGACTGCACATCCTGCGCAGCGGCGTCGATATCGCGATCAAGATCGAATTGCAGCGTGATCTGGCTGAGGCCGAACGAGGATTGGGACGACATCATCGTCAGCGACGGAATTTGCCCGAACTGCCGCTCGAGCGAGGCCGTCACCAGCGAGGCGATCGTATCGGGGTTGGCGCCCGGCAATTGCGTCGTCACCTGGATGGTCGGAAAATCGACCTGCGGCAGCGGCGACACCG
>JAGWTA010000052.1 GCA_028869185.1 Hyphomicrobiales bacterium | reverse complement strand
GGGGCAGGCCGACACGCGCCAGCGCAAGGTGGAGATTTGCGCGCGCGCCTACCGCGTTCTGGTGGAGGAGCTGAAATTTCCGCCGCAGGACATCATCTTCGATCCCAATATTTTCGCCGTGGCGACCGGCATCGAGGAGCATGACAATTACGGCGTCGATTTCATCGAGGCGACGCGCGAAATCCGGACGCGCCTGCCGCACGCCCATGTCTCGGGCGGCGTCTCGAACCTGTCCTTCTCCTTCCGCGGCAACGAGCCAGTGCGCGAAGCGATGCATTCGGTGTTTCTCTATCACGCCATTGCGGCGGGCATGGATATGGGCATCGTCAACGCCGGCCAGCTTGCGGTTTACGAGAAGATCGACCCGGAATTGCGCGACGCGTGCGAGGATGTCGTGCTCAACCGGCGCAGCGACGGCACGGAGCGGTTGCTGGCGGTCGCCGAAAAATATCGGCATCAAAAAGGCCAGGCGCAGGTCAAGGATGAAAGCTGGCGCCAGCAGCCGGTCGAGAAACGGCTCGAGCATGCGCTGGTCAATGGCGTTACCGATTATATCGAAGCCGATGTCGAGGAAGCGCGCCTCGCCGCGAAACGGCCGCTCGATGTCATCGAGGGGCCGCTGATGGCCGGCATGAATGTCGTCGGCGATCTGTTCGGGTCGGGCAAGATGTTCCTGCCGCAGGTCGTCAAATCGGCGCGCGTGATGAAGCAGGCGGTCGCCTATCTCATGCCCTTCATGGAAGACGAGAAAGACGCGCGCGCCTCCGCCGGAAAGATATTGCTCGCGACCGTGAAGGGCGATGTGCACGACATTGGCAAGAATATCGTCGGCGTCGTGCTCGCCTGCAATAATTTCGAAATCATCGACCTCGGCGTCATGGCGCCCGCGCAGAAGATTCTCGAACGGGCGCGGGCCGAAAAGGTCGATGCGATCGGGCTTTCCGGTCTCATAACGCCCTCGCTGGACGAGATGTGTTTCGTCGCCGCCGAAATGGAACGCGAGGGTTTCGATGCGCCCTTGATGATCGGCGGCGCGACGACCAGCCGCGTCCATACCGCCGTCAAGATCAGTCCGAATTACAAGCGCGGGCAGGCCGTCTATGTGACGGACGCCAGCCGCGCCGTCGGCGTTGCGCAGGCATTGATCTCGAAGGAGACGCGGCCGGGCTTCGTCGCGCAAGTGCGGGCCGAATACGAACGCGTCGCCGAAGCGCATGCGCGCGCGGAGGCGGACAAGCAGCGTGTGCCGCTCGCCAGGGCGCGCGCGAACGCGCTGAAATACGACTGGGCGAAATATCAGCCGCCGAAGCCGACATTCACGGGCACGCGCGTCTTCTCGACATACGATCTTGCGGAACTGGCGCGTTACATCGACTGGACGCCGTTTTTTCAAACCTGGGAATTCAAGGGCCGCTATCCCGCGCTTTTGCAGGACGAGAAGCAGGGCGCTGCGGCGCTGGCGCTGTTCAACGATGCTCAGGACATGCTGAAGCGCATCATCGATGAGCGCTGGTTCACCCCGCGCGCAGTCATCGGCTTCTGGCCCGCCAATGCGATCGGCGACGATATCGCGCTCTATTCCGGTGAATCGCGCGCGGAAAAAATCGCCACGCTGCACACGCTGCGCCAGCAATTGCAGCGCCGCGACGGCAAACCCAATCTGGCGCTGGCCGATTTCGTGGCGCCGCAGGGCGCGGGCGCTGATTATGTCGGCGCCTTCGTCGTTACGGCTGGCGTGGAGGAAGAAAAGATCGCCGAACGCTTTGCGCGCAGCAACGACGATTACCGCTCGATCATGGCCAAGGCCCTGGCCGATCGCTTTGCGGAGGCCTTTGCCGAACGCATGCACGAGCGGGTGCGCAAGGAATTCTGGGGCTATGCGCCGGAGGAAAACCTTTCGGGCGAAGACCTCGTGCTCGAAAAATATCGCGGCATCAGGCCTGCGCCCGGTTATCCCGCTCAGCCCGACCACAGCGAAAAGGCGACGCTCTTTGCGTTGCTGCAGGCCGAAAAGCGCACGGGCGTGAAGCTGACGGAAAGTTACGCCATGTGGCCGGGTTCGTCGGTGTGCGGATTGTATTTCTCGCATCCGGATTCGCACTATTTCGGCGTCGCCAAGGTCGAGCGCGATCAGGTGGACGATTATGCCGCGCGCAAGGGCATGAACACGCAGGACGTCGAGCACTGGCTCGGCCCTGTGCTCAATTACGATCGCGCGGCCAAAAGCGCTGCGGAATAACGCGATCGTTCAAACGCAAGCGTTGTGGGCTTGCTGGATGGCGAACAGGCGCGCGCGCGTTTCGCGATCGGCGACGCCATCGACGGCCGTGCGGCGGTAGCGCCGCTGAAAGGCTGCGACAATCGTCTCGGTCTCTGCGTCGTATTGCCCCGTTATCGGCGCGTCGAAGCCGAAATCGCGCAGGGCCATCTGCAGCGCGCGGACACTGGCGCCGATGTCGCCGCGTCGCAGGTTGGGCTCGAGCGCGAGATCGACCACTGGCGGCACGATTCCGACGCCGGCCGCGGCGAGTTGCTCCCATGGAAAGGCTTCGCCCGGATCGATCTTGCGCGCTGGCGCAATGTCGGAATGGGCGAGAATGCGCTGCGGGGCGATGGCGTGGCGCTCGATAATGTCCTTGCACAGCGCGATGACGGACCGGATCTGCGCGTCGGGGAAAGGCGGCAGGCCGCCGTCATGGCCAGCATTGGCGATTTCGATGCCGATGGTGGCGGAATTCATGTCGGTTTCGCCGCGCCAGAAACTCTTGCCTGCATGCCAGGCGCGCATCGCCTCGGGCACGAGCTGGATGACGGCGCCATCTTCGGACACGACGTAATGCGCCGAGACTTCCGTCTTAGGGTCGCACAGCAAATCCACGGCGGCCTGCGCCGTCGGCATGCCGGTGTAGTGCAGCAGGATGGCGTCGGCCGATTTGCCGCGCCGCTCGTTGTGGTTGGGCGAGAGGCGCGTGAGCGAGACGAGCGGGCTGTCCGACGGAAAGGGAGTCATGGGCCTCTTCATGCGCTTGAAAACGATTCGGCGAAAGATGCGCGAACTCGTGGAGGTTTAACCATCTATATCGTTGTAAAATATGTTAAAACAAAAGCTGAGCGCTGCTATTTGCCCGCAGGCGTCTTCGTATAGAGGGCATCAATGTCATTTTTTGGACAAATTTATTCATGAAGCGCTGTCTTTGCGGCGTTTAGAATTGAAGGTTCTCGTATGCGTATTCTCGTTTCGCTGCTTTTCGCAGCGCTCATTTCTGGCGTCGTCGCCGCCCCTTCTTCCGCCAATGACGTGACAGACCGTTATCCGATCGAAATTCAGCAACGCATCGCCGCCGCGTCGGCTGGCCTGGCGCTGAAACGCACGGCGGCCGCCCAACGCTCCTATGCGCGCACATCGCGGCGCGCGCGCCGGCAACTCGCCGCCGCTGAAACGCACGGTGGTTATGTGAAGCGCGGCGCGGCGCTGGGGTATGAACCGCAGGCGCGCAATTCCGTGCGTGCGATCATCGCACGCCATGCCGCGCGCAACGGCGTGCCCTTTGCGCTGGCCGACGCTGTCGTGCGCATCGAGAGCCGCTATCATGCGCGCGTCTCCAACGGCGGCGCGGTCGGTCTCATGCAGATCAAGCCGGCTACGGCGCGCGGCGTCGGTTTCCACGGATCGGCGCGGGCGCTGTACAATCCCGAAACGAATATCGCCTATGGCATGCGCTATCTTGCGGCTGCCTATCGCATGTCCGGCGGCAATACATGCCTGACGGTGATGCGCTACCAGTCCGGTCATTACGCCAGGCGCATGAACGCCGCCAACCGCGCCTATTGCGGCAAGGCGCGCGCGATCATGCGGAGCGTTTGACGCGCTGCGACAGCAACCGGCGATTTTCCGCGTCGACTTCGCGGGCCGAGCGAAACACGCCCTTGCGCGGCGCCGGCGCGCCGGTGCGGGCGAGGGCGTCGATCTGCCGGTAGTACCAGAAGAGCACCGCAAATCCTTCGACGATGCGCGGCGTTCTGGCCTTGCGCAAAAAGCCAAGCGGCGCGGGAAACAGCGCGAGATTGTTCTCGTTGCCTTCCAGCGCCGGCTTGCCGGCGAGCAATTCATTCGGACCGTTGGGGTCTATGCAGAGCGGGCGGCCAAGCCCGATGATGTCGGCTGCGCCGGTGCCGACAGCCTCGTTCATCGCGCGCGCCGTGCGGAAGCCGCCCGTGACCATCAAGGGAATCTTCACTTCGCCGCGCGCCGCTTTCGCAAAAGCCATGAAATAGGGTTCGTCCCTCGTCGCCGCCTCTGTTTGACCGGTCTCCTCGAATTCGACATTCAGCATTTTCGGCTGCTCGTAAGTGCCGCCGGAAATTTCGATCACATCGACGCCGAGCGCTTCCAGCCATCGCGTGACCTTGAAACTGTCGTCGTAGGAAAAGCCGCCGCGCAGGAAATCCGTGCAATTGAGTTTGACGGCGATGATGAAGTCGGCGCCCACTGCGGCGCGAACGGCTTTCACCGTCTCTGTCAGGAACCGCGCGCGATTTTCGAGCGAGCCGCCCCAGTCGTCCGTGCGGTGGTTGGATTTCAGCGACAGGAATTGTGAAATCAGATAGCCATGCGCGGCGTGAATCTGCACGCCCGCAAAGCCCGTTTCGCGCGCCGTGCGCGCCGCGATCGCGAAACGCTCGATCAGGCCGTGGATTTCCTGTTCGGTCAAAGCCACGGGCGCGCCGAACTGTTTGCCGGGAATATTCAGCGCGATGGCGGAGGGCGCCTTGGGGCGGGCGTTGATGACGGTCATCGTCTGGCGGCCGGGATGATTGATCTGCATCCACATCTGCGCGCCGTTCTGCGATCCGGCGCGCGCCCACGCGGTCAGTCGCGCGCGCAAATCTTCGTCCGGCGGCCCGTCGATGATCACGTTGCCGGGGCGTTCGAGATGGGTGCGGTCGATCTGGACATTGCCGGTGATGAGCAGGCCAGCGCCGCCGCGCGCCCAGAGATCATAGAGACGGATCAGTTCCGGCGTCGGGCGCCCGTCGATCGTTGCAAGGCCTTCGGTCAGGGCCGCCTTGGCGATGCGGTTCTTCAGCCGCCGTCCGTTGCTGAAAACAAGTTCGCTGGCGATAGTATTGACCATGTGAAGCTTCCGCGTCCGCCTGTCGGCTATACTTAACAATCTATGCATAGGCCGATGCTGCGGGCAATTAGCGGGAAGCAGCGCTTTCCGGTAATGAAAGATAAAATATTAAACGATGGTAAACTCATGAATCCGGCCTTCAGCGCGTTGGGCGTCACAATTTTCGAGGTCATGTCGCAACTGGCGCGCGAGACCGGCGCGATCAATCTGGGACAGGGATTTCCGGACGATCCGGGGCCGCAAGACGTGCGCGCGAAGGCCGCAGACGCTGTGCTGAACGGCTATAATCAATATCCATCCATGATGGGCTTGCCGGAAACGCGCGCGGCGATCGGCGCGCATTACAAGCGTTTTCAAGGGATCGACCTCGACTCGAACGCGGAGATCATGGTGACGTCGGGCGCGACGGAGGCGATTACGGGCGCGCTGCTGGCGCTGATCGAGCCGGGCGACGAAGTTGTCCTGTTTCAGCCGATGTATGATTCCTATCTGCCGATCGTAAAGCTCGCGGGCGGCGTTCCCAGATTCGTGACGCTGAAGCCGCCGCACTGGACGTTCACGAAAGCCGATCTGGAAGCCGCCTTCAGCCCGCGCACCCGCGTTGTCGTGTTCAACAATCCGCTCAACCCGACGGGCGTCGTCTTTGGCCGCGAGCAGCTCGAAATCCTGGCGCGGGCTTGCGTGCAGCACGATGTCGTCGCCGTATGCGACGAGGTCTGGGAGCATGTCGTGTTTGACGGGCGCGCGCATGTTTCGCTGATGGCGATGCCCGGCATGCGCGAGCGTTGCGTGAAGATCGGTTCGGCGGGCAAGATATTCTCGCTCACGGGGTGGAAGGTCGGGTTTTCCTGCGCTGCGCCCGATCTCATGCGCGTGCTTGCGAAATCGCATCAGTTTCTCACGTTTACGACGCCGCCCAATCTGCAGGTCGCCGTGGCTTACGGGTTGGGCAAGGAGCAATGCTATTTCGAGACGATGCGCGCCGACCTTCAGCGCAGTCGCGACAGGCTGGCCAACGGTTTGCGTGGGCTCGGCTTTTCGGTGCTTCCGGGGCAAGGCACCTATTTTCTCAATATCGACGTTGCGGATCTCGCGCCCGAAGGCGACGCCGCCTTCTGCAAGCGGCTCGTCGCCGATCATGGCGTGGCGGCAATTCCCGTTTCGGCCTTCTATGCTGAAAATCCGGTGACGAATGTCGTGCGCCTGTGTTTCGCCAAATATGACGCTACGCTCGATGAAGCTTTGCGCCGTCTTGCGGGCCTGCCGGGTCTGCGGCGAAGCTGAATGGCTTGCCGCGGGCGCTGGCAGGGCGTAATCCAGCAGCGCCAGTCGGCCGGGCGGCCGCCGCGTTTTGCGCGGAGGAAAGTCCGGGCTCCACGCAGAAACGGCGCCGGATAACGTCCGGCGGGGGCGACCCCAGGGAAAGCGCCACAGAAAGCAAACCGCCGACCGGCTTGCCGGGCGGCAAGGGTGAAAGGGTGCGGTAAGAGCGCACCGCGCGCATGGCGACATGGGCGGCATGGCAAGCCCCGCCGGGAGCAAAACCGAATAGGAACGACGCGGGCTTCGGCCCAACCCTCTGCGGGGCAGTCGTTCGGGTTGGTTGCTCGAGGCCGCGCGCAAGCGCGGTCCCAGAGGAATGGCCGCCACGCGCGGGGAAACCCGCGCCATACAGAACCCGGCTTACAGGCCGACTGGCGATTTTCTTTTGCAATGAGGGCGCAAAGCGCACGGGACGTCTCCAGCGCCCGTTCAGAGCCGCATTGCGGCCGCGCGCGTTTGCGAAGGAGCGCAAAGAATCAACGGAGTCTTAACACTAACGAATTGTAATGGCGCCCGACGGTGGACCTGCGCCATTTCGAATCAAACCGCGTTGACGCCCATATATGCCCATGTTATCCCAAGCCATCCCGTCGAGCGTTTGCCGCGACGTAACATCCGCCGGAGGCGTTGCCGCGCCGCTTGCGGAAACGGGTGTGGCTTGCCGCTCGACGGGGTGTGCTTTCGTTTTTGCTTGGCGTGGGCGTTCGTATGGCGGAGACGGTCCGCTTCCTGTCGCATTACACCAACCGGCTCGACGCGAAGGGCCGGGTCTCGATTCCGGCGCCCTTCCGGGCGGCGCTGGCGCAAGACGGATTCGACGGGCTGCTGATTCATCCTTCGCTGGAAGCGCCTGCGGTCGATTGCGGCGGCAACGCGCTGCTGCAGGAGATCGACAGGCTGCTGGCGTCCTTTTCTCCCTATTCGCCGGAACGCGACACGCTTTCGACCGCGCTGCTTGGAATGAGCGAACGGTTGAAGATCGATCCGGAGGGCAGGGTGCAGTTGAGCGCGTTCTGCCGCGAGAAGACGGGCATTTCTTCGGACGTGGTCTTCGTCGGTCTCGGGCGCAAGTTTCAGATCTGGGAGCCGCAAAACTTCCGTGCGCATCTGGAAGAGGCCAACAACCGGCTGCGCGAATTGCGGAAGACTTTGAGCGCCAGAGGGGCGGCCATGCCGCCGAACGGAGCACGGGAATGACGACGGGCGGCGGGAAGCACAACGATCTTCCCGCAGGCGGACCTGCCCGGCACATTCCCGTGCTTCTCCCCGAAACGATGCAGGCGCTCGCCGTCAAGAGCGGCGGCGTCTATGTCGATGGCACATTTGGAGCTGGCGGCTATACGCGCGCGCTGCTCGAGCGTGGCGCAGCGCGCG
>JAGWTA010000051.1 GCA_028869185.1 Hyphomicrobiales bacterium | reverse complement strand
CGATCGTGCTGACGCTGCGCCACAAGGACGTGAAGCGGCAGGTGATCGCCGATCAGGTCGCGCGCACGCGCGAAACGGCGATCGAAATCAAGAAAGTGCCCTCGCGGGCGGGGCTGTGAGGCGCTGACATGCTGACCATCGGGCTGGGCCATTATCTGACTGCCGCTGCATTGCTGTTCACCATCGGCGTCGCGGGCATCATTCTCAACCGCAAGAACGTCATCGTCATCTTGATGTCGGTCGAACTCATTCTGCTTTCGGTCAACATCAATCTCGTGGCCTTTTCGTCCTACTCTGGCGATCTGACCGGCCAGGTTTTTGCGCTGTTCATTCTGACTGTCGCCGCCGCAGAGGCGGCCATCGGTCTTGCGATCCTCGTCACCTATTTCCGCAACCGCGGCTCCATCGCGGTTGAAGACATCAACATGATGAAGGGCTGAGATGTACCAGGCCATCGTCTTCCTCCCCCTTCTCGGTTTCCTTATTGCGGGCGCTGTCGGCAATCGCATCGGCGCGCGCGCCACGGAAATCATCACGACGGGCTTTCTGTTCGTCTCCTGCGCGCTATCGTGGGTCGTTTTCTCGCAGGTCGCGCTGGGCCATGGCCATGCAAGCGCGCCCGTCCTCGCCAATTGGATCAATTCGGGCGGTCTCAAGGTCGACTGGGCGCTGCGCGTCGATACATTGACGGCGGTGATGCTCGTCGTCGTGACGAGCGTGTCGAGCCTCGTGCATCTCTACTCGATTGGCTACATGCATGAAGATCCGAGCCGCCCTCGTTTCTTCGGCTATCTGTCGCTGTTCACCTTCGCCATGCTGATGCTGGTGACGGCCGACAATCTCGTGCAGATGTTCTTCGGCTGGGAAGGCGTTGGTCTGGCGTCATACCTGCTCATCGGTTTCTGGTACGACAAGCCTTCGGCCAATGCTGCAGCCATCAAGGCTTTCGTCGTCAACCGCGTCGGCGACTTCGGCTTCGCGCTCGGCATTTTCCTTGTTTACTGGCTGACGGGCTCGGTGTCCTTCGACTCGATTTTCGCCGCTGCGCCGGGGCTTGCGCATAAAACCATCCACGTCTTCGGCTCCGACTGGGACGCCTGGACGATCACCTGCCTGCTGTTGTTCATGGGCGCGATGGGCAAGTCGGCGCAATTCCTGCTGCACACCTGGTTGCCGGATGCGATGGAAGGGCCGACGCCGGTTTCCGCGCTCATTCACGCCGCAACCATGGTGACGGCCGGCGTCTTCATGGTCGCGCGGCTGTCGCCCGTGTTCGAACTCTCGCACACCGCGCTCACATTCGTCACGATCATCGGCGCGACGACAGCGATCTTCGCCGCCACGGTCGGTCTTGTTCAGAACGACATCAAGCGCGTGATCGCCTATTCGACCTGTTCGCAGCTCGGTTACATGTTCGTCGCGCTCGGCGTCGGCGGTTATGCGATCGGCGTGTTCCACCTGTTCACGCACGCTTTCTTCAAGGCGCTGCTGTTCCTGGGCGCCGGCTCTGTCATTCACGCCATGCACCACGAGCAGGACATGCGCTACATGGGCGGATTGCGGAAGGATATCCCCTTCACATTCGCCATGATGACCATCGGCACGCTGGCGTTGACGGGTTTCCCGCTGACCGCAGGCTATTACTCGAAGGACGCGATTATCGAGGCTGCCTATGCGGCCAGCGCCCATTCGCAGGCGGCGACCTACGGCTTCCTGATGACGGTTCTGGCGGCGGGCCTGACGTCCTTCTATTCGTGGCGTCTTGTCTTCCTCACCTTCTTCGGCGAACGGCGCGTCAACCCGAACGCCCATCACGACGATCACGCCGCTGCGCACGACGACCATGCGCACGCCGATCACGCGCATGACGATCACGCGCATGACGCGCATGGCGATCACGCGCCACATGAGAGCCCGTTGGTGATGTTGATTCCGCTGGGCCTTCTCGCCATCGGCGCGCTGTTTGCGGGCTGGCGTTATGCGCCTTACTTCATCGGCCACGATTTCGACGAGTTCTGGAAGGGTGTGATCGGGCAGGGGCCTGACAATCACATCATGCACGCAATGCACGAGATCCCGCATTTCGTCGGCTATCTGCCGTTCGCGATGATGGTCCTCGGCTTCCTCGTCGCGCTGTGGTTCTACATCCTGGCGCCGGGCACGGCGGACGCTTTGGCGCGCGCCAACCCGTTGCTGTACCGCTTCCTGCTTAACAAGTGGTATTTCGACGAACTCTACAACGTCCTGTTCGTACGGCCGGCTTTCTGGCTCGGCCGCTTGTTCTGGAAGGAAGGCGACGGTCGCATCATCGACGGTCTCGGCCCCGATGGCGTCGCGGCCACGGTGCAGGATGTCACGCGCAATGTCGTGCGTCTCCAGACTGGCTATCTCTATCATTATGCATTCGCCATGCTGATGGGCGTCGCCGCCTTCATCAGCTGGTATCTGCTCGGAGGCGTGCGCTGATATGACTGGCCCCGGCATTCTTTCCGCACTGACATTCCTGCCGCTCGTCGGCGTATTCATGCTGCTCTTCGTCCGCAATGACGACGAAGCCGGCAAGAACGCTGCGCGGCACATTGCGCTCTGGACGACAGTCGCGACCTTCGTGCTGGCGTGTCTCGCCTGGTCGCGTTTCGACAATTCCGCGCCCGGCTTCCAGATGGTGGAGCAGATGGGTTGGGCGGGCGGCGGTCTCGTCTACAAGATGGGCGTCGACGGCATTTCTTTTCCCTTCGTCGTGCTGACGGCGTTTCTCATGCCGTTCTGCATTCTGGCTTCCTGGAAATCGATCGATACGCGCGTCAGCGAATATATGATCGCCTTCCTCGTGCTGGAGACGCTGATGATTGGCGTGTTCTGCGCGCTCGATCTGGTGCTGTTCTACCTGTTCTTCGAAGGCGGCCTCATTCCGATGTTCCTCATCATCGGCATCTGGGGCGGCAAGCGGCGCATCTACGCCAGCTTTAAATTCTTCCTCTACACGCTCGTCGGTTCGCTGCTGATGCTGATCGCCATCATGTGGATGGCCAATTACGCGCATACGACCGACATCACGACGCTTCTGCAGACGAAATTCCCGGTCGACGCGCAGAAATGGTTGTGGCTGGCGTTCTTTGCCTCGTTCGCGGTGAAAATGCCGATGTGGCCGGTCCACACCTGGTTGCCGGACGCGCACGTCGAGGCGCCGACGGCGGGCTCGGTCATTCTGGCCGGCATTCTTCTGAAGATGGGCGGCTACGGCTTCCTGCGTTTCTCGCTGCCCATGTTCCCCGAGGCTTCGCATCACTTCGCGCCGCTGGTGTTCGCGCTTTCCGTCATCGCGATTGTCTACACGTCGCTGGTTGCGCTTGTGCAGGAAGACATCAAGAAGCTGATCGCCTATTCCTCCGTCGCCCATATGGGCTTCGTCACCATGGGCATGTTCGCGATGAACCAGCAGGGCGTGCAGGGCGCCGTGTTCCAGATGGTCAGCCACGGACTGGTTTCTGGAGCGCTCTTCCTGTGCGTCGGCGTGATTTACGATCGCATGCACACCCGCGAGATCGCAGCTTATGGCGGCCTCGTGCATCGGATGCCGCTTTACGCCGTCGCCTTCATGCTGTTCACGATGGCCAATGTCGGCCTGCCGGGAACATCCGGATTCGTCGGCGAATTCCTGACGTTGCTGGGAACTTTCGCAGCCAATTCGAAGGTTGCTTTCTTCGCGACATCGGGCGTCATTCTCTCCGCAGCTTATGCGCTCTATCTCTACCGCCGCGTGATTTTCGGCAAACTCGAAAAGCCGGAACTGGCGAGCATTCAGGACCTGTCGATGCGGGAAGTCGCCATTCTCGCGCCGCTGTTCTTCCTCGTCATTTACTACGGCGTGCATCCCGCCCCGATCATGGATGCTTCTGCGGCTTCGGTCGCGCAATTGGTGAAATCCCTCGGTAGCGAGCCCGGCCCCATCAAGGCCGCCGCGCTCGCTACGCATTAAAGGTCTGTCGCTATGGCCATGTCTGTCGCCCTCGCGCACGCGCTGCCGGAAGCGATCCTCTTCGTCGGCGCGTTGCTTCTCGTCCTGATCGGCGCGATCCGCGGCGAAAAATCCGCGCCGCTCGTCGCTGAACTTGCGATGGCTGTTCTCACGCTCGCCGGCGTCGCTATCGTCGTTTCGAGCAAGCGGCACGGCGAAGTGTTCGACGGCGCCTTTATCGACGACGGTTTCGCCCGTTTCATGAAAATGCTGGTGCTGGTCGGCTCGCTCGGTTCGCTCGTCCTGTCGCGCGATTACCTGCGCCGCGAAGGCATCGATCAGTTCGAATATCCGATCCTGATCCTGCTTTCGACGCTCGGCATGCTCATGCTGACCTCCGCCAACAATCTGCTGGCGCTCTATCTCGGTCTCGAATTGATGTCGCTGGCGCTGTATGTCGTCGCCGCTTTCCATCGCGACAACGTGAAAGCGTCCGAAGCGGGTCTGAAATATTTCGTCCTTGGCGCGCTGTCTTCGGGTATGCTGCTATACGGCGCGTCGCTGATCTATGGTTATACGGGCACGCTGTCCTTCCACGGCATCGCGGCAGCGCTGAAGAGCGGTCCGAATGTCGGCGTTATTTTCGGCCTTGTCTTCCTGATGGCGGGTCTTGCGTTCAAAATGTCGACGGTGCCCTTCCATATGTGGACGCCCGATGTTTACGAAGGCGCCCCGACGCCAGTCACCGCCTTCTTCGCCTCCGCGCCGAAAATGGCGGCTGTCGCCATCACCGCGCGGGTCGTCATGAGCGCTTTTCCCGGCATCGTGCATGAATGGCGGCAAATCGTTGTGTTCATTTCCATCGCCTCGATGGCGGTTGGCTCTTTCGCCGCGATCGGCCAGCAGAACATCAAGCGGCTGATGGCATATTCCTCCATTGGCCATATGGGCTTTGCGCTGGTTGCGCTTGCCGCCGGCTCCGAGATGGGCGTGCGCGGCCTTGCTGTCTATGTCGCGATCTACCTTGTGATGACGCTCGGCGTTTTCGCCGCGATCCTGCACATGCGCGTCAACGGCAAGGCGGTTGAGAACATTTCGGACCTGTCCGGCCTCTCGCGCACGAACGGCTGGCTTGCTTTCGCGCTTGCGATGCTGATGTTTTCGCTGGCGGGCGTGCCGCCGCTGGCCGGATTCTTCGCCAAATATTATGCCTTTCTCGCCGCCGTGCAGGCGGGGCTGTTCCCGCTGGCGGTCATCGGCGTGCTGCTGAGCGCTGTTGCGGCCTATTACTATCTGCGCATCGTCAAGATCATGTACTTCGATGCGCCGGCTCCTGCTTTTGACCCGGCGCCCTTCTCGGTGCGCGCCGTGCTCGCGCTGTCGACGGCGCTGGTCTTCCTGTTCTGGATCTATCCCGCGCCCATCGTGGAAGCGGCCGGCGCAGCAGCGCGCGCTCTTTTCTGAAAGCGCGCGCGTTGCATCTGGGCCCCCACGCTGCGCGTCAGAACTATCGTCTTGAGACGTTCGAGACGCTCGGCTCGACCAACGAAGAAGCGCTGTCGCGCGCGCGCGCAGGCGAGCGGGGTCCGCTCTGGATCGTCGCCGCCGAACAGACGCAAGGCAGGGGAAGGCGCGGCCGCAGCTGGACCTCGCCCCGCGGCAATCTTTACGCGAGCCTGTTGCTGAGCGAGCCCTGTGCGCCCGAGCGCGCGCCCGAACTGGGGTTCGTTGCGGGCGTCGCGCTTGCCGAGGCGGTGCGCGCGCGCGTCGGCGCTGCGCCCGGTCTCGGGCTTAAATGGCCCAACGATCTTTTGCACGACGGCGCCAAACTGTCCGGCATGTTGCTGGAGGCGACGCGCGCGCCGGGCGGCCCGCTCGCTGTCGTCATCGGCATCGGCGTCAACTGCATGTCTCATCCTGACGATGTCGCCTATTCCACCACCGATCTCGACGCGATCCGCTCCGGCGCTGGCGATGTTGCGCCGTTGTTCGCGGAGCTGTCGGATGCGCTTGCGCGCGCGCTCGAGCGGTGGCGGGCGGGCGCGGATTTTGCAGCGATCCGCAAACAATGGCTTGCCGCCTGTCTGGGACGGGGGCAAACCATTCGCGTGTCGAATGCGGGCGCGATTGTCGAGGGCGTGTTCGAAACCATAGATGAAACTGGCCGTCTCATCCTGGCGGCGCCGGGAGGACGCATGACGATTGAAGCAGGCGACGTGCTGTTGAGCGGCGCATCGGCGGGCGCGGTGCGGGACAGCGCATGAGCGACGAATTCGTTTTTGCAGCGCTCGGCGGTCTGGGCGAAATCGGGCGCAACGCCGCGCTTTACGGCTTCGGCCCCAAGGGCAAGCGGAAATGGCTCATGGTCGACTGCGGCCTGTCTTTCGCCGGCCCCGAACTGCCCGGCGTCGATCTCGTCTTTCCGGACGTGTCTTTCGTCGAGAAGATCCGCAAGGATTTGCTCGGTCTGGTCATCACGCATGCGCATGAGGACCATATAGGCGCAATCGCCGCGCTCTGGCCGCGCCTTGGATGCAAGGTCTATGCGACGCGTTTTGCAATCGGCCTGCTGGAAGCGCGCCGTCTCGGCGAGCCGGGAGCGCCAAAGGTCGATCTCGTTCCGATGGAGCAGGGGCGGCGATTCACGCTCGGTCCCTTCGAGATCGAACCTATCGCCATGGCGCATTCCATTCCTGAAAGCTGCGCGCTGGCGTTGCGCACGCCTGCGGGTCTTGCCGTGCACACCGGCGACTGGAAGATCGACCCGGAACCCGGCGTCGGCGCACCGACCAATGAAGCGCGTTTGCGCGAGATTGGCGATGAGGGCGTGGACGCGCTGATCTGCGACTCGACCAATATCGTCCGCGAAGGCGCAAGCCCGTCGGAAGGAGAGGTCGCGCGCACGCTGGCGCAGGTCATCGCCAATTCCGCGCATCGCGTCGTCGTGACGACATTCGCATCCAATCTCGCGCGCATCAAGGCGGTTGCGCTCGCGGCGCAGGCGGCGGGCCGCTCGGTCGTCGTCGTCGGCCGCTCGCTCGATCGCGTTATCGCCGTCGGCCGCGAATGCGGCTATCTCGACGGCGTAAAGCCGTTTTTGTCGCAGCAATCTTTCGGCGATCTGGCGCGCGACAAGATCGTCGTCATCGCGACGGGTTCGCAGGGCGAGCCGCGCGCGGCCATGGCGCGCATCGGCCTCAAGGAACATCCGAGCGTCAAACTCGCGCCGGGCGATCGCGTGATTTTTTCGTCGCGCACCATTCCAGGCAACGAGCGCGACGTGAACGCCATCATCAACGAACTGGTGGATCAGGGCGTCGATGTCGTCACCGATCGCAATGCGCTCGTGCATTGCTCGGGCCACCCGCGGCAGGATGAAGTGGCCAGGCTCTATGCCTTGCTGCGCCCCCGTCTGCTCGTGCCCGCGCATGGCGAGCCGTTGCATCTGGAAGAACACGCCAGATTCGGACGCGCGCATGGGGTGCCGCATGTTCTGCGCGCGCGCGACGGCGATGTTGCGCGTCTTGCGCCGGACCCGGCCATCATCGACGAAATTCCGACCGGCCGCATTGTGGAGGATGGCTTTGCGCTGATCGGCGCCGATGACGAGGCGCTCGCGCAGCGTCGACGGCTGTCCTTCGCCGGCGTCGTTTCGCTGGCCATCGCCGTCAATCGGCAGGGCGATATGGTCGGCGATCCCGATGTCGTGATTTCCGGCGCGCCTGCGCGCGGCCGCGACAATGCGGCGCTCGACGAAACGGTCGATGAGGCGATATTCTCCACCTTCGAAGGCCTTCCGCGCGGCCGTCGCCGCGACGCCGATGCTTTGGCGCAGGCCATCGAGCGCGCAGTGCGCGGCGCACTGGCCAATGTCTGGGGCAAGAAGCCTCAGGTGC
>JAGWTA010000001.1 GCA_028869185.1 Hyphomicrobiales bacterium | reverse complement strand
CGCGATATGGGTTCCCACCGTGGGCTGGCCAAACGGGCCGTCCGAATAGCCGGGGCAGTCCTCCACCAGCAAAGGGGCGTCCTTCATGGTGCGGTAATCGGGCCAGCCGGGGCCGAATGCGGCGTGGCGAATCCGGCAGGGCCTCGCCGCGTCCGTCAGCACGGGCAGAAAGGGGTCAATGCGATAGGCGCGCGTCCAGTGTCTGTGGAAGGGCGTATCGACCGAATAAACGACATTGGACTGCATCGGCGGCGGCGACGACAGGCCGCCCGACATCAGCACAACAGCGACTTGCGAGCCGTCGTAAAGGCCAGGCTGGGGCTCGAGCGCCACGCCTGAAATGACGCTGTCGGCGACGCGCCCGACACGAAACCCCCGCAGCGCGACGCGCGAAACGCGCAGATCGATCTGGCTGTTGCGCACGCCTTCTGCGCCCATGCCTTCATCAAAGGCGTCCGAACCGATGCGCGCGCCTTCGCGGACGTGATCGACAGCGCCTGTAAGGCGCACGTTGTCGCTGTTCGACACGATAACGCCGTCGCCCCAGGCCTTGGTGAATGCGCCGGAAAATTCCGCAATCGCCACATCTGCGGCGTTGATGATCGCCAGCGTGTGATTGTTGGTCGTTGCGATCGCGCCTTTGCCATCCGGCAAAGTCGGCGCGCATGTGTTCACGACGCTGGCGGCGCCGATGCGCACATCGCGCGTGACGTCAGCGCCGGCGATGCCGCTAATGCACAGGCCATTGGCGCCTGCTGTAGTAACGTTCAGCGCGCCCACGATGATGCGTTTGCATGATTGCCATTCGCCATCGGGCTCGATGTCGAGGCCGCCAGGTTCATTTGCGCCTTCGATCACCGCGCCGACGCCACGCGACACGAACAGACCAATGGAAATGTCGTCGCCAGAAATGATCGAGACGAGATTGCGGCCATCGTCCTGACTGTTGTAACCGACGATCGAGCCGATGGTGACGCCCGACGTGTTGACCTGTTTGACTTTGGCCGGCGGGCGCTGCGGGTGCGAGCCCGTGATCATCACGCCATCGCCGCGGATTTCCCTGATCGCGACGTGAGGAATGGTGAATTCGCGCACCGCCGCCAAGGCAATGCAGTAGAGATGTTCTTCCTGCGGCTGCGCGAGGCGATTGCCGTGAAACCGGCCTTCGAGGCCACAGTTTTCGCAATGTTCGAAACCGACGCCGACATAAGCAGGGCCGAGAAAATTGGCGCCATTCTTGTCCGGGCGTGGCTTGAGCAGAAGCTCGGCCTCGAAAACAAGGCGCGTGCCATTGTAAGCAGCGCCGGCGAGACGCAGGCCCGCCATCAGATATTGGCCTGCGCCGTCGAAGACCAGCCGCTCCCCCTTGTTCGCATCGACGAAAATTTGCGCGCGGGCGGAATTGTCCGTGGCGCCATCGGGTTTCAGTCCCCATTGCCGGGCGCGCAACAAGGCGCCGCGCGACAACCACGCCGCAGAGCCGTCGCCGCCCGCCGGCACGATCACATCGCCGCCATTGTCCACGTAAGAGCCTGCCGCGCCGGATGCGGCGCCATAGCAAGCCCCGCCGCCATCGCCGGGAGCATGATAGCCCTGCGTGTTCACATCAAAGGCCGCCGTTGGCGCGAGGGCGCGCAGCGCCGCCACATGCGGAACGACGGACAGCGGGCGCGCAGGTTGTGTGGGCTCCGCGACGGCGGGCGCCTGCAGGACAACCGGCGCCGCCGCGCCGGTCGCGGCGAGAAATGAACGGCGATCCAGAAAGTCCATCCATGCGCTCCTGCTGCAAGCCAATTCAACGCAACATTACCAGAGGCGGAGCGCGCGTGACACGCAGCCAGGACCTTCCGAAAAGCGGCAAATAAAATTCTGCCTGTCTTATCAATGCCATGAAATGGTCGCAGAGCGCCGTTTACGCTACGGCGCCGGCCAGGCTTGCCAACATTTTTTCCGGGGAGTTGCGTTATGTCCTTTTCGTTTCACATCAAATTGCCCGGCGGCGTGCTGAAAGTGAAAACGTGGGAAAGGTTGCGCAGCTACGAACGCGACGGCGATGTTCCGGTTCGCCAGGTCGGCTCGGTGTGGTTTTGCTGGTGGAGCGATGCGCGCAAACGCGCGATCATCGAAAGCGAAGAACGCGAACGCCCGACGCTTTGACGCCGGGCGCGCGTTCAGACTGCAACCGCCTTATTCGTCGTCGCCCTTGTCACCCCAATTGGCGACCGCCGCGCCGAAAGACGCGGCCATCTTCCCCTCCGGCGAATCGCCACGCTCGGCAAAGCTCAACGGCGCCACGGCCTCGTTCAAGGCTTTTTCGATCCTGCGATAGCGCGCCGCCTGTTCCTCGCTTTTGACCGGCGCAACGGCGCTGTCGTTCCAGCCGAGCTTGTCGAGCATCGCAACATCGTCTGCGGAAAGCCCTGCCGCCATCACGCGCACACGCGCTTCGTCGAGAGTCTTGCTGTCGGTCATCGCGAACTCCATCGGTCTGGTCGGGCTCTTCGCCCGACTTGCAATCAAACGCGCCTTGGCGGCAAAAGTTCATTCATATTATTCCTTCCGCTGCGAACCCGCCAGACGTCATGATACCCCTGCAAACTCCCCGCCTGTTTCGCGGCTTCGCCGGCTGGCGCCCCACAGACCTGCCAGCCGACCTCGTGGCCGGGCTCACGCTGGCCGCCATAGCAGCGCCTGAACAGATGGCGACGGCGCGGCTGGGCGGCCTGCCGCCGCAAGCTGGCTTTCTCGCGCTGATCGCCGGCGCCGTGGGCTTTGCCGTTTTTGGCGCCAACAAGCGGCTTTCGGTCGGCGCCGATTCGACGATCGCGCCGATTTTCGCAGGCGCGCTTGTCGCGCTCGCGCAATCGGGTTCGCCGCATTACACCGCGCTCGCTTCCGTTCTCGCCGCTCTAGTCGGATTGTTTCTCGTTCTTGCCGGCGTGTTTCGGCTCGGCTTCATTGCAGATCTTTTGTCGACGCCGGTGACGACCGGTTTTCTGGCAGGCGTTGCCGCCCATATTGCGATTTCGCAGGGCCCCGCAATTCTCGGCGCAACCGACCCGGCGGGATCGCTGATCGACAAGGTGATCGCGTTGGCCGCCGGCGCGCCACACGCCAACCCCTTCACGCTGGCGATCGGCCTTGGCGTTTTCATCCTGATGCTTGTCAGCGAGAAAATCAGCGCCCGCCTGCCAGGCGCCCTGATCGGCGTCGCGCTCGCGACGGCGCTGACCGCCGCCTATGGGCTCGAAGCGCGCGGCGTCGCGACGCTTGGCGTCGTTCCCGCCGTCGCGCCCACTTTCAACTGGGGCGCGGTCTCTTTGGACGAGATGGCGCATCTGGTGCAACTCGCAGCAGTCGTAGCGATCGTCGTCATGGTGCAGACAGCGGCCACCACGCGCTCTTTTGTATCCGACCCGCAAACAGGGCCGCATGTCGATCAGGATTTCATCGGCGCCGGCGCGGCCAATCTCGTTTCCGCGCTTGTCGGCTCCTTTCCGCTCGACGCGTCGCCGCCGCGCACAGCTGTCGTCTCCGAAAGCGGCGGCGCAACGCAATTTTCCGCGCTGATCGCGGCTGCGCTCGTCCTCTGCCTTTCGCTGTTCGGCGCCGATCTGTTGCGCCATACGCCGCATGCCGCGCTTGCGGGCGTGCTGCTGTTTGTCGCGCAGCGCATATTTCGCGTGCCCGCGATGACTGACATCTGGCGCTGTTCGAAGGCCGAATTCGCGCTGATCATCCTTACATTTCTCGCCATCGTGATCTTGCCAATCCAGCAGGGCGTCGGGCTGGGCATCCTGCTTTCGATGCTGCATGGCGTCTGGACCACGACGCGCGCGCGCGCTGTGGAGTTCGAGCGCATTCCCGGTTCGACCATCTGGTGGCCAAAAAGCGCCTTGAAATCCGGCGAGCGGGCGTCCGGCGTGCGCGTCATCGGCCCGCAGGCGCCATTGTCCTTTCTCAACGCCGACGTCTTTCGCCATGAAATCGAGGCGATGGCGCAGGACCCGGGCGTGCGCCTGATCGTAATCGAGGCCAACGCAATCGCCGAAATCGATTACACCGCTGCGAAGGCGCTCGGCGAAGCGATCAAGCGATTGCGCGCGCAGAAGATCGACGTCGCCTTCGCAAGGCTGGAGGCGCTGCGCGCGCAGGAAAGTTTTGCGCGGCAGGGGCTCGAGGCGCTGGTGGGGCGCGACCATCTGTTTCATTCGGTCGACGAGGCCGTGCGCGCGCTGGCGTGAGCGCTGCTATACTTCGAGCCAGGCGCGCCTTGCCGCTTCGTCGCGCATCAGGGCGTCCATCGCGCCGCTGAAACGGATCTCGCCCTTTTCCAGGACATAGGCGCGATCGCAGACACGCGCGGCGAACGGCAGATTCTGCTCGGACAGAAGAATGGCGACGCCTTCGCCCTTCAATTTGAGGACGGTTTCAGCCATCGCCTCAACGACGATCGGCGCAACGCCTTCAGAGGGCTCATCGAGCAACAAGGCGTAAGGATTGCCCATGAGGGCGCGCGCCACCGTCAGCATCTGTTGCTCGCCGCCCGACATGCGCGCGGCAGAACGATCCTGCGCCTCGCGCAAATTGGGAAATAGCGCGAAAATGCGCTCATGCGTCCAGGGCTCCCGGCCCGGACGAGCTGGCAGCGCTGCTATATCCAGATTTTCGCGCACCGTCAGATCGGCGAAAATACGCCGATCCTCGGGCGCGTAGGCAAGGCCGGCGCGCGCAATCTTGTAGGTTGGCCAACGAGAGATATGCTCGCCGCGAAACACAACCACGCCCGCGCGAGCGTCGATCAGCCCGAGAATGGCCTTCATCGTCGTCGACTTTCCAGCGCCGTTGCGGCCCATCAGCGCGACAGCCTCGCCGGCATTGAGGTCGAACGAGATGCCGAACAGGATTTGGGCTGCGCCATAGCGCGCCGTCAGATCGCGAACATGCAGCAGCGGCTCTGTCATCGGACCGGTTCCGCGCCGGCGCCAAAATAGATCTGGCGCACTTTCGGATTGTTGCGAATTTCCTCGGCGTCGCCTTCGGCGATCAGGCGCCCGCGCGACAGGACCATGATGCGATCGGCAAATCCGAAGACGACATCCATGGAATGTTCGGTGAACAGAACGCCGACATTGCGATGTTTGGCAATGTCGCGCGTTTGCGTGATCAAGGCGATGCGTTCGGCGGGCGCCATGCCGGCGGTTGGTTCATCCATCAGAAGAAGTTTCGGCTTGTTGGCGAGCGCCAGGGCGAGTTCAACGCGCTTGACGTCGCCATAGGCCAGCACGCCGCAGGGCCGCTCGGCCTGATCGGCCATGTTCACCTGCCGCAACAAATCCATTGCTTCGGCGCGGTGAAGATCGTCGGCGCGCCGAAAAAGCGATGTCGTTTGCCGCGCGCAGGAAGCAAGCGCTGTCTGGACATTTTGCAAAACGGTCATCGACGCGAATGTGGCCGCGATCTGAAAAGTTCGCCCGACGTCGGCGCGAAAAATTGCGCGCGGCGGCAAGCCGAGAATGGATTTGCCATTCAAAAGAATGTTCCCGGCGTCCGGCCGCAGCTGGCCGTCCACCATGTTGAACAGGGTCGTCTTGCCCGCGCCATTCGGCCCGATCATCGCGCGCATTTCGCCAGGCGCCAGCGCGAAGCTGACATCGTTGACGGCTTTGACGCCTCCAAAGCTTTTGGACAGGTGCTCGATGCGCAGGAGACTCATGAGCGCCGCCGCCAGACGCCAGCCAATCCGCCGGGAAACAGCAAGGTCAACGCGAGCATGAAGAAACCGAGCATGGCGCGCCAGTAATCGACGTGTCGCGCGATCGTGTCCTGCAGCGCGACGAAACCAGCAGCGCCGACGATCGGGCCGAGCGCGCTTTCAACGCCCCCGAACAGAACCATCACCAGGCCATCGATTGAGCGCGAGACAGAAAGCGTTTCAGGCGAGATGCTGCCTTTGGAAAAGGCGAACAACCCGCCTGCGAGGCCGCCGACCGCGCCTGCGATCGTGAAGGCGCGCCATTGCACGGAACGCCTGTCGATGCCGATCGCCTCCGCGCGCAACGGATTGTCGCGCGCCGCGCGCAGCGCCGCGCCGAAAGGCGAAAGATGGATGATGCGCAAAAATACGAGCCCGGCGACGCAGAGCGCAAGGCTGAGCCAGTAATAGGCGGTGTGCGAGGCGAGCCATTGGCTTGGCCAGACGCCGATGAGCCCATTGCTTCCGCCGGTTACGGCATCCCATTGATAGGCGATAGACCAGACGATCTGACTGAAAGCGAGCGTGAGCATGGCGAAATACACGCCCGAAAGGCGCACGCAGAACCAGCCGAACAGCAGGGCGCCCAGCGCTCCGCCGAGCGGAGACAAAGCGAGCGCGACCGGCATGGGCGCGCCTGCGCTTTTCAGCAACAGCGCCGCCGCATAAGCGCCCAGGCCGAAATAGGCCGCGTGTCCGAAAGAATGCATGCCGCCCGGACCCACGAGGGAATACAACGACGCGGCGAAAAGAATTGCGATGAAAATGTCGATCGCCAGCACAAGCGCGTAAGAGGTCTCGCCGAGTGCGAGCGGCGCCACGGCAAGGGCGAAACACAATGCGCCGGCGAGCCAATAGAACCAGCGTGGCGCGGCATGGCTTGGCGGTTCGGCCGGGTTGAGCGCGCGTTGTATGCTTTGGGGCTGCCCGAACAGCCCCCAGGGCCGCACGATGAGCACGACCGCCATCACGATGAATTCGGCGACCAATGTGAATTTCGGGAAGGCGACGGTTCCCAGAAGCGGCAAGTCAACCGAGCCGAGCGCAATGCAAAGCGCTTTGATTTCCGCGATGATGAGAGCGGCGACGAAAGCGCCTGGAATCGAGCCCATGCCGCCGACTACGACGACGACAAATGCATCGCCGATCGCAAACAGATCCAGCGACGCGCTCGCCGGTTCACGCGGCAATTGCAGCGCGCCGGCGAGGCCCGCCAGCCCCGAACCGAGCGCGAAAACGCTTGTGAACAAGATCGCCTGATTGACGCCGACCGCTGCGGCCATGTCGCGGTCCTGCGTCGCAGCGCGCACCATCGCGCCCCAGCGTGTCCGCGTCAAAAGAACGTGCAGCGCCAGCAGAACAAGCGGGCCGACGACGATGAGAACGACGTCATACTGCGGAAACGCGCGGCCAAGAATATTTATCGACCCTGCCAAACCGGGGGCGCGCGGGCCCAGCAAATCCTCCGGACCCCATATGTAAAGAACGGCGTCGCGAATGATGAGCGTCAACGCGAAGGTTGCGAGAAGCTGCAAAAGTTCAGGCGAGCGGTAAAGCCGCCGCAGCAGCGCGCTCTCGATCAGCGCGCCCAGCGCCGCAACCGCGACTGCCGCGCCGAACATGGACGCCCAAAAGCCGACGCCGCCCGAAAGATGCTGCGTCAACGACCACGCTACATAAGCGCCCAGCATATAAAGCGAGCCATGCGCGAAATTGACAATGCGCGTGACGCCGAAAATCAGCGACAGGCCGCATGCGAGTAGAAAAAGGGTCGACGCGTTGGCCAGCCCATTGAGAAACTGGACGGCAAGACTAGCTGCGGTCATCGCGCACGCGCCCTCCCCCGCAAGGGGGAAGGGTTCTGCGTGAGGCTTGCACGATCGACCCGCTGCATCATTCCGCCGGACGCAGTTTCTTGACCTCTTCATCGCTCGGCTGGAAATCGGCGCCGGGTCGATAGGCGAAATCGACCATGACGCCCTTGCCGTCCTTCACATCGGTCTTGCCGACGTAAGCGCCCATGGTCGATTGGTGATCCTGCGGGCGGAACATGATCTTGCCATAGGGCGAGTCGAACTCCAGACCACTGAATGCGCCGACGAGCTTTTCGGTTTCGACGCCGCCGGCCTTGCCGATTGCAGCCGCGATCGCCTTGATCGTCATGTAGCCGACGAGCGAGCCATTGCGCGGATAGTCGGAGTATTTCTTTTGATAGGCGTCGAGAAACGCCTTGTGCTCGGGCGTCTCGATTCCATACCAGGGATAACCGGTGACGATCCAGCCGACAGGCGCTTCCGCCTTCAGCGGGTCGAGATATTCAGGCTCGCCCGTCAGAAGGCTGACGACCGGAATCGTTTTGAACAAGCCGCGCGTCGTGCCTTCGCGCACGAATTTCGCGAGATCGCCGCCGAAAAGAACATTGAAGATTGCGTCTGGCTTCGCATCGGCGAGAGCCTGCGCGACGGCGCCGGCGTCGATCTTGCCGAGCGGCGTCGCCTGTTCGGCCACGAATTCGACATCGGGCTGCAGCTTTTTCATCAACGCCTTGAACGTGGCGGCGGCCGACTGGCCATATTCGTAATTGGGATAGATGAGCGCCCAGCGTTTTTTCTGAAGCTTGACAGCTTCGCGCGCGAGCATCGCAGCCTGCATATAGGTCGAGGGTCGCAGCCGGAACGTGTAGCGGTTGCCGTTTTCCCACACGAGCTTGTTGGTCAGCGGCTCTGAGGCGAGATAGACGATCTTACGCTGCTTGGCGAAATCGCCCAGCGCCAGACCGATGTTCGAAAGGAAACCGCCAGCCAGAAGATCGACCTTTTCCGCAGAAACCAGTTCTTCAGCCATGCGGACGGCTTCGCCGGGGTCGGCATTATCGTCGCGCGTCACCACCTCAAGCTTGCGCCCGCCAACGCCGCCGGCCTGATTGATCTCATCGATCGCCAGATCCATGCCGCGCTTGTAGGGGTCGAGAAACGCAGCTTGCGCCTTGTAGGAATTGATTTCGCCAATGCGGATGTTCTGGGCGGCGACAGGCGCCGCCAGCGCGCACAGCGAAAGAACGGCGGAAATAATCCTGGTCTTCATCAAACCCTCCAGCGCACGCGCATTTTGTGCGGGCCTGAAAGATTGGAATCTCCAAGGCCTTTGCAAGAGGCGCATCGCCACTTTGTTGAGGACGACCGCCTGACGCGTTAGTTCTAGGCAAACCGGCGCATGCCCGTAAAGCGCCGAATGAGAACAAAAGGCGCACATGCCTCCGACGGTTTACGACATTTTGATCATCGGCGGCGGCGTGAACGGTACGGGCATTGCGCGCGACGCCGCCGGGCGCGGCTTTTCGTCATGTGTCGCCGAAATGAACGATCTGGCGAGCGGAACCTCGTCGAAGGCGACCAAACTCATTCACGGCGGTTTGCGCTATCTCGAATATTACGAATTCCGTCTCGTGCGAGAGGCGCTGCGCGAGCGTGAAACGCTGCTGCGCATGGCGCCGCATCTGGTGCGCCCGCTCCGCTTCGTGCTGCCATGGCGCGCGGGCCTGCGGCCCGCCTGGCTGCTGCGTCTTGGATTGTTCATCTATGATCACCTTGGCGGACGGCGCGATCTGCCGCCGACGCGGACGCTGGACCTTGCGCAAGACGAGGCGGGCGCGCCGCTCAAGACCGGATTCCGCAAAGCGTTCGAATATTCCGATTGCTGGGTCGACGATGCGCGCCTCGTGGCGATGAATGCGCGCGATGCAGCGGACCGCGGCGCCCGTATCGCCACGCGTTGCAAGGTCGTTCGCTGCGCGACGCAAGACGACCTTTGGCGCGTGACGGTGGAGCATTCAAATGAAAGGTCCCACGAAGAGATCCTGGCGCGTCTCATCGTCAACGCAGCCGGCCCCTGGGTCGATGTTGCTTTGGCGGGACCGCTGGCGCATCGCAATCCCCATCACGTTCGCCTCGTGCAGGGCAGCCATATCGTGGTGCGCAAACTTTACGACCACGATCGCTGCTATTTTTTCCAGAACCCCGATGGACGGATATTCTTCGCCATTCCCTATGAGGATGCTTTCACGTTGATCGGCACCACTGATCGCGATTATGTCGGCGATCCCGGCGCAGCCTCGATCGGCGAAGACGAAATCGCCTATCTGTGCCGCGGCGCAAGCGATTATTTTGCGCGGGCGATCGCGCCCTCCGATGTGGTCTGGTCCTATTCGGGCGTGCGACCGCTGTATGACGACGGCGCCAGCGCGGCGCAGGAAGCCACGCGCGATTACATCATCGAAACAGAGCGGTTTGGCGCAGCGCCGCTGATCAATATTTTTGGCGGTAAAATCACCACGTATCGAAAATTGTCCGAGCAGATCATGACGTGCATCGAAGCGGCGATTGGCCGGCGAGGCGGAGCCTGGACAGAAACATCGACGCTGCCTGGCGGCGATTTTGCGGCGGGCGGGCGAATTGGCTTCGAGAACGATTTGCGTTCGCGTTACCCCTTTCTCACCGCGCGAACCGTGGCGCGATTTGCGCGCTCCTATGGAACGCGCGCGCTGTTGTTTCTCCGCGATGCGCGTGTTGCGAGCGATCTCGGCGCCGATTTCGGCGCTGGGCTGACGCAGGCGGAGGTCGACTACCTCGTCGCGCAGGAATGGGCGCAAACGCCGGAAGATATTTTGTGGCGACGCACGAAAATTGGGCTGCATGCGCCGCCCGAAACAGAAGCATCGCTTCGCGCTTATCTTGAAACGAAAAGGTCGCAGGCATGACCCGCTACATCGGCGCGATCGATCAAGGCACGACATCGACGCGTTTCATCGTTTTCGATCGCGCCGGCGATATCGTTTCCGTCGATCAGAAAGAACACGCGCAGATTTATCCCCGTCCCGGCTGGGTGGAGCATGACGCCAGCGAGATCTGGCGCAATACGCAGGCGGTGATCGCGGGCGCCTTGGCGAAAAAGGGCCTGCGCGCTTCCGATCTGCTTGCAGTGGGCTTAACCAACCAGCGCGAAACCACCGTCATCTGGGACAGGCGCACCGGCGCGCCGCTGCATCATGCGCTCGTCTGGATGGATACGCGCACTGACGCGCTCGTCGCCGAATTCGCCAGATCAGATGGGCAGGATCGGCTTCGGGAGAAAACCGGCCTGCCGCTCGCAACCTATTTTTCCGGTTTGAAATTGCGCTGGCTGCTGGATCATGTTGCGGGCGCGCGCGCGCTAGCCGACAGCGGCGACCTTCTGTTTGGCACGATGGATAGCTGGCTCGCCTGGAACGCCACCGGCCTGCACATCACGGATGTGACGAACGCGTCGCGAACGCAGTTGATGAATCTTCATACGCTCGACTGGGACGATTCAATTCTGGATCTGTTCGATATTCCAAAAGCCTGTCTGCCGCAGATCCGGTCGTCGAGCGAAGTTTACGGCGTTTGCAATGCGGCGCTTCCAGGCGTTCCGCTTGCCGGCATGCTCGGCGACCAGCAGGCCGCTCTGTTCGGGCAAGCCTGCCTTGCGCCCGGCGAGGCAAAAAACACTTATGGCACTGGCTGCTTCATGCTGATGAACACGGGAGAAAGCCCGTTTCATTCCACCAGCGGCCTCCTGACAACGCTCGCCTACAAACTCGCCGACCGGCCGGCGGTTTACGCGCTGGAAGGTTCGATCGCGATTGCTGGCGCGCTCGTCCAATGGCTGCGCGACAATATCGGCCTCGTGAAATCGGCGCCGGAAATCGAAGCGCTCGCGCGCACCGTCGCCGATAATGGCGATGTTTATTTCGTACCCGCCTTTTCGGGCCTCTACGCGCCGCATTGGCGCATGGATGCGCGCGGATTGATCGCCGGTCTTACGCGATTTTCGAACAAGGGTCATATTGCGCGCGCCGCGCTGGAAGCCGTCGCCTATCAGACGCGCGAAGTGATCGACGCCATGACGCGGGATTCCGGCGTGGCTATCGAACAATTGCGCGTTGACGGCGGCATGGCGGCGAACGACCTTTTGATGCAGTTTCAGGCAGACATCCTGTCGGCCCCCGTCGTGCGGCCGCATATTGTCGAGACGACAGCCCTGGGCGCAGCCTATGCTGCTGGTCTTGCAACAGGGTTCTGGAGTTCCACGGGCGCGATGATCGACAATTGGCGCGCCGACAAAAGATGGACGCCGGACATGACCGACCAGGACAGGGCGCGTTTGTTCGCGTCCTGGAAAAAAGCGGTCGACCGCTCGCTCGGCTGGACGAGTTGAAGACTGAAGAGCCGGCTGGCGCGCGATTCAACGGCGCGCGTAATAGGCGTCAATCTTGTCGGTGATCCAGCGCCACGCGCGCCGTTCGTTTTCGCCGGCGGTCTTGTCGATCGCAATGGCGAGATAAGCCATTTCGGATTCTATTTTTTCACGCGGCAGGAGGCTGAGGCGCGTCGCCAGAATGGCGCCCTCAAGAACGGCTGCGCGGGCGCGATTCATGCCAAGGAAGGGCGCATGCGTTTCCTGCCGGACGACACGGCAATGAAAACGCGGGCGTTGCGCATCTTCCTCGATGCGCGTCACCTCAAGCTCGGCATGGGCCAGCGCGGCCGCAAGACGGGGTGCGGCAGGCTCGTCGAGCCCCACCAGCGGCCAGTCCCGCCGGCCCGTGACGCAGCCGGCAAAAATGCGCGCATCGTCAGTGAAGTTGACCGTGCCGCGACGGCTTGCACGCAAATTGTCGAGCGTGCCCGAAGGCGCGAAGGGCGCCAGAATCCATCCTTCGTCCTCCTCGATCAAGCCGAGCGGCGCCATATGAACGCGACCACCCTGCCCGACCGTAGTAACGATGCATTCGCGAATGAGCGGCATCAGACGTCTCCCTCGCGCGCGCCGCGGTTGGTCGCGCGCAACGTGTGGCCGGCCTCCTTCAGCCGTGTCGAATCATCGACCGCTTTTGGCGCGCCGACGCCCCAGTCTAGCGATTCATCTTGCGCGTAGCGTTTGCCGAGCAAAAAGGCGATTTCGGCTTTCATCATTTCTGCGCCGAGATAAAAGGCGTGTGCGCCATCGCCCGCAACGTCAAGCGCAGGGAAGAGATCGAGGGCATTTTCCGCAACGGCATGCATGGCGCTCGAAAAAACATGCACCCCGTCTTCGGCGACCGCGATGCGATAGTTGCGGTCGCGGATCTCGCTGGCCAGCGCAGCGACATCAGCGGCGCTCGCCGGGAATGGTTTTGCATCATGCAGTTGCAGGAGGCCGGCTCCATATCCTTTGGGCAAGGCCTCGTCCTGTCGCGCGGCGAACATCAAGCGACGGGCCGCATCGTGCTCCTCTATCGTGCGCCGCGTATGCGGGCTCACCTGGACGGTCAAAAGGTTGCGGATGCCCAACTCAGAGCAAACGCCGAGCAGCATTGCCGTAACGCCGGCGCTGTCGGCCTCCGTAAGCTCCGTAAGGTTCCCCGTCCCCATCATGATTTCCGCGTCTGGCAGGCGTTCGCGCAATGCCGTGTAGCGCGCGAGCGAAGCGGCGAAGCCGAAATGGATGGGATCGAGAATCGGGTCGAGAATGGCGTCAATCCCGCGTCGTTGCGCCTCTGTTGCTGCGGCAACAAGCGAATCAAGATCGCCATGCGGCTTCGGTGTGAGAATCGGCGTGACCGGAGCGCCTTGCGCAATCGACAGCGTATCGACGTTAAGACTGAGCAGAAAATGGGCGCCCGCTTTGACCGCGCGCTCCAGCTCGCGCGGATCTGCGGAATCGACGCTGACCTGAAAGCTTTCCGCACGCAACGCCGCAATAGCGTCTTCCATGTGCGGAAAGGGCGTATCGGGCAAGCAGCCAAGATCAACGACATCGGCGCCGGCCGCGCGCATGGCGCGCGCGCGCGTCAGCAATGCATCAACGGGTGTTTGCGACGCGTCGACGATTTCGGCGAAGATGCGCATGTCGTAGCGCGACAGATCGGGTTTGCGGCCGCCTTGGCCGAGCCATGCGGCAAGATCGGCCAGCTCATCTGGCCCACGCACGAAGGGGACGCCGAAATCGCGGGACAGCGCCTCCAGATCGGCGCGACATCGGCCAGGCGTCACGACGCGATCGGCCTCCACCGGGCGTGGAAGCCGCCTGGCGATGATTTCGCCCGTCATTAACGCCGCGACCTTGACGCCGATGTTGTGAACAACGGGCGTGAAGGGCGGATTGCGCAGACCAGCGACAATCTTGCGCAAACGCGGCTCGGCCAGATGTCCGGTGAGAAAGAGAATGCGTTCAGCCATGGCGCTGCAATTCGACCGCGCGCTGCGTAATCGCCGCACGCAAATCGGCAAGCGATTCCACAACGGTCGTCGCCTCGAAAGTCTTGAGCCTTTCGGTATTCTCGAGATCGATGCGGCGGGGGTAAACTTTCACCATGCCCTCCGGCGCCATTGTCTCAAGCTCCGGCGCTGTGTCACAGGCAAAGACGATTGCAGGCACGCGACATTTGCCGGCCTGCGCGAAGACATTGGTCGCCAGATTGTCTGAGACGCCATAAACGCATTTGGCGACGGTGTTCGACGTCGCCGGCGCTACGACCAGCGTGTGGTAGACGCCGTGATAGAACATGCCGACGGGAGCCGCAGACGCCGTCGTGTCGCGGTAGATGCGAACGGTTTTCGGCAGATCGAGCTTTTGCTTGTACATTCGCACGACTTCGTCGGCGGCTTTCGAGACGAAGAGATCGACATGGCCGAGGCTGCGAACGAGGTCGAGGCTCTCGGTGAAAAAATGCCCAGAGCCGGTCAACGCCCAACCCCAGCGCGGCGTCTGGGCCTTCGTCATGATGTCGCCCTTTCGACGCCGCGCAACGCAGCGACGCGCACACCGGGGATGGAGCCCATCGCCAGCGTCGTGGATGCGGCTCTTGCATGCGCTGGTCCGGCGATGAAAACCGGGCAGCCGGCGCGCGCGGAGAATTCAGCGAAGAGCGTATCGACGAGGCCGCGTTGCGCAAGCGCAGCGGTTGACGCTGGCGATGGTGGATCGAGACTTTTCACCAGCAACAGATGGCTTGCGTGAAGGCGTTGCGCAAGCCAGGCGGCAAGCGAATCCGATGTTGCCTCCCACGAGGCGGGAACGTCGGACGCCGCCATCGCCATACTCTCGGGATTCCAGAGCGCGATGCGTTTCTGTGCGAAGGCTTGCGCGAAGGCTTCCGGACGGTCGCAAATGACGGGCGAGGGACGCAACGCCGCCAGCACGATTCCGAATTGCGCCATGGCCAGCAAGGCCATCCGATGCGCTGCAAGATCATTGAATCCGATGCGGCTCTGCGCGTGCCGAACGGTCTGCGCAAAAGGGCCTCCGCCCGGCACAATCGCCAGCGCGCCTGGCCATTGCGCCAGCGCTTCGAGCCAGCCGGCAAGCCGCGGATCGCCCGCCAGAGAACCGCCGATCTTGGCGACAAGGAGGTTCATGGCGTCACCTCATGCGCGCGGGATCGACGAAAGACTGCAGGCTCGGCTGCTGCTGGTGATCGCGCAAACGCGCGCGCTCGATTTCAACGCCCACGGAACCGTCGACGATATCGAGTTTTTCAACGCGCACGCGGACGCGCTTGACGCGCGGATCGGCCAGCGTTGCGTCGGCGACGCCTTGCGCCAGCGTTTCGACCAGCGCGACATGGCCCGCGCCAGTCAGACGGCGGATGGCGTCGATCATGATGTCGTAGGAAAAAATGTCGCGGAACGCGTCTTCGGTGCGCGTCGTGCGCAGAACATCGGCTTCAACATTGAACCGCACGCGCTGGCGAGCGCCGATTTCATGCGAATAAGCGCCGATGCTCATGGAAACGATAAAATCGCGCAGGAAGACCCGATCGGTCTCGCTCGGCGTATCACGGTGCGAGGAAAAATTGCGCGCCGCCAGCAATCGCCAGTCGACGTTGCCGCTCGCCTGCGTCGGCGCAGCGCGCGGAATGAGATCGCGGATCGCTTTCACAGCGCCAGCGTCGAGCGCGTCGGCGCGTCCGCCGGCGCACAATGCTCCGCGAAAGCCGAGGAAATCCGGCGCTAGCGCGCACAGGCGTGGCGCGTCGGGCGCTTCCAGAGAGCCGGCAAGACCGCTCCACAAGCCAGCGGCGCGGCACTCGTTGACGAAGCGTGTGAGTTGGGGGATATCGAGATGTTCGAGCAACCGGCCGCGCGCCTTGTTCATTGTGTCGAGCATGGCGCCCGCGAAACCGGCCGCAGCGAGATCGTCCAGCAGAGAAAAATCAGCGCCCGCGTCGGCGAAAAGCACGGCGACAAGCTTCGTGCGGCGCGCGAGGGACGAAAGGGCGCGGATCGTCACCCTTGGATCGTGGCCGGCAAAAACGCCGAGCTTGATGATGTCGACCCCGGTCGGGATCAACGCCTCGATGGCCGCGCTCGTGGCTTGCGGCGTGAAGGCGATGTCGCCGGCAACCGCGCTGACCGGTTTGATGCGGGCGACCGTCGCCACGATGGAAGCGATCGTTTGCTGGGGCAATGCGCCGAGCGCGCTGCGCGGATCCTTGGCGTCGATAATATCGACGCCCCCTTCGAGAGCGGCTTGCGCCTCCTGCGCGTTAGCGACGCTGGCGAGAAATGCGGTCACGGACAGTCCTTGCGGATGAAATCGGAAGCGGTCTGCGCTGTTGCGACGCGCGGGAGCGCGCGCGCAAACTTGCGCGGAACGGCGCGGCGCGCCACAATTGATTTATGAACAATCGACTGCGTCATGTTCCGACGGTTTTTTGCCTGGTTCTTGGTATAGCCCTGACAGCGGCGCGCGCGCCAGCCCAGCCGGCGCGCGGCGGCGATCCGGACTGGCCGTGCAAGCAAATCAAGGTGCCGACAATCGCGCTCGCGCAATATTGGCCGGGAGCGCCGCTCGACCCCGCGCAAATTTCGGGCCGCAGCGACGCGCAAATTGCAGAACTGGCGGCGCGTCTTGCCGCGCGCCGCACGACGATGGAGGAAGCCGGCAAGCTCATCGCGGCCTTTGCCGGCGGCGCTGGCGCACAGCGCAAGGAAAAACTGGAATTGCTGGCGCTGGCGACATTTGAGCGATTGAGCGCCGAGCGCAGCGAGGTCGTCTCCGGCCTCGAACGGTTTGGCGGGAAACTGCGCGCCATGGCCGATCGATTGCGTGCGGAAGGCGACAATCTGCGCGCTGCGCAGGACGCCAGCCCACAGGATGCGGCGAAAGTGCGCGACCTTACCGAAAAGATCCAATGGGACGTCCGCGTGTTTGACGAGCGCAAACAGGCGCTGACGTATGTGTGCGAAACGCCGCAGCTGATCGAGCAACGGCTCGGCGCGATCGAACGGCTGATCGCGGCGGCGATGAGCTGAGCAAGCCTCACGGACGCGGTTCGGGCGCGCGCTGTTCAGTTCGATGCCCTTCGGCTTCCCAGCCGTCTGTGCCGTCAGGATACCAGAGAACCTGCCGGTATCCGATCTCCAGCGCGCGGCGGGCGGCGTTCCAGGACATCCAGCAATCCTTGAGACAGTAGAACACGAGCGGCTTGTTCAAATCGCCGCCGCTCGCCTTTTCGAGGCCACGCTTGAAATAGTCCATCGTCTGCTGGGCGATCGCGCCATAGCCGACGTCGGGCAGCCACAGAGAGCCGGGAATATCCATGCGGATCTTGTCGCGCCACACGACACCGGCAGGCAGATTGGCGGGCTTGGGCGCGTGCGGCAACACATCGACAAACGCCGCCGTCTTCGCCGTGAAAAGGGCGAAAGCCTCGCCCGTCGTCAATACGCGCGCGCCTTTCAGTGTGGCCGGTACGGGAGCGCGAAAATCCTCCATGCGATAGGCGGAGGGTTCGGGCGGCGCGAGGAAGTCGTCGGCGCGAACGGGCGTGGCTTGCACAAGGCTCGCGAACAGGCAGATCAGCACGCCCGCGCCGCGGCGCCTTGGCGCGCGACGTATGCGTCCGGCGTTCATTTCGCGCGCGCCAGCGGCTTGTTCTGCTCGTCGAGCAGCGGCACGCCGTAAGATTGCAGCACTGCGTTTATCTCGCCCTGGTTCTGAAGGATGATCGTATTGAGCTGGCGCTTCCACTCCTGATCGGAGTGGCGCACGCCGAGCCCCATACGATAGGTCATCGGCGGCCCGCCCTTTTCATGAACCAGCGGCGTGAGGGAAAGTTTGCCGCCGGACTGGCGCGCATAGTATCCGGCGATGGGCCCCCAGAGCAGACCGACATCCACGGCGCCGCTCTCGACATCCTTCACGAGTTCTTTTGTTGGAGATTCGAAGCGCGTGTCGACGACGAGCGCATAGGATTTCAACCCCGGCAACAATCCGTTGATGGCGAGATTGGTGACCGGCGGCGTATTGGCGATCGCGCCGATCTTCTTGCCCTTGAGGCGCGGATCGTCGAGCGAGACGAGATCGTCAAAGCCGGTTCCCGGCCGGAAGATCAAGGCATAGGCCGTCCGGTAATAGGGGTTGGTCGGTTGCGCGAGATCGTCCCCCTGCGGGAAGTTCATGATGACGTCGCAACGGTTGGCGCCGAGCGTGTTGCGCACGAAGCCGGTCGCCTGCGGGTAAAACGTATAGACCACTGGCTTGCCGAGCTTTGCGGCAAAAAGTTCGGCAAGCTTGTTTTCGAACCCCTCGCCCTTTTCGTTGGAGAAAGGCAGGTTGTTGGGATCGGCGCAGACGCGGAACGCTTTGGGGTCGACAAGCTCGACCGAAAAATTGCGATTTTGCGCACGTGCTGCGAAAACGCCGCCGGCCAGCGCGGCGCAGATCGCCAAGCCCATCAGACGGATGTGTCGATGATGCATCAATTGACGCCCATGCACTCGGTTTCCGCTTTTTCGAACGCGGGCGGTTTCGGGTCATGTTTATCCGGTCGGCCGCGCGGGACGGCGTCATTGGAGCGCGCGCGCAGATAGATATAGATGTCGTCGAGATAGCAGGTGACGTTCTTGTCGTCGCCGAGCGCCGGCATAACCTTCTCATTGCCGCCGCCAACGTTTTGACGGCCGCCAATCACGATGCCGGCGAATTCAGCGTAACCGATCGTCTTGAGCGAATCCGCGAGCGCCGGCGCGTAGCTCGAGCCCATGCCGTCAGGGCCGTGGCATTGCGAACAATTGCCCATGTAGCGGCGATAACCGGAGAAGGTGTAGAAATCGACTGTGCCATCGGGCTTGATGTTGTAGGTGGGATCGCCTTTGGCGTCGAAACTCTTGCCGTCGACGGTCTTGACCGCCTTGGGGTCGCCCGGCGGCTCTGCGAAGGCGGCGCCAGCTGCGCCAAGTGCGAAGGCGAGCGCAAGCGCGCCGGACATGAACGGTTTCATCTTGCGTTTCATCCCTTGACTGTTGTCTTTAAAAAAACGCCCGGCTCCAGGCCGGGCGTTTCCTTCGCCATCCGGCGCTTTTTATTTCGGCAGCGCGAACACGGTCAGCTGACCGCCGAGCGCCGTATAGTTCGACAGGGCGGCGTAACCGCCGACCGCGCCAAGACCGTCCGTCGGCTTGGTGAGGCCGGCCGCAAGGCCAATGCCCGCCCAGCCGCCGACGCCCGACAGCACCGCAACATACTGACGGCCGCCGTGCTCGTAGGTCATGACGTTGCCGATGATGCCCGACGGCGTCTTGAACTTGTAGAGTTCCTTGCCCGTCTTGGCGTCGACCGCCTTGAGATAGCCTTCGAGCGTGCCGTAGAAGACAACGTTCGAAGCCGTGGCGAGAGCGCCGGACCACACGGAGAATTGCTCCTTGTCGGACCAGACGATCTTACCCTTCTTGCCGTCCCAGGCGATGAAATTGCCCATGTTGGTCTCGCCTGCCGGCGGATACATGGACAAGGTCGCGCCGACATAGGGCTGACCGGCGGTATAGCTGACCTTGAACGGTTCGTAGTCCATGCAGACGTGGTTGGTCGGCACGTAGAACAATTCGGTCTGCGGCGAATAAGCCGCAGGCTGCTGGTCCTTGGTGCCGAGCGCCGCCGGGCAAATGCCCTTGGTGTTCACGTCCTCGCCCTGCTTGTCCGTCGAATATTTATCGAGGACGAGCGGACGGCCGTAGGTCTTGGACGATTTGTCCATGTCGACCTTCGAAGCCCAGTTCACGGCCGGATCGTATTTTTCGGCGACGAGCAGTTCGCCGTTCGTGCGATCGAGCGTGTAACCGAAGCCGTTACGATCGAAGTGGGTCAGCACCTTGCGCGCCTTGCCGTCGATCGTCTGGTCGGACAGGATCATTTCGTTGATGCCGTCGTAATCCCATTCGTCGTGCGGCGTCATCTGGTAGACCCATTTGGCCTGCCCCGTGTCGACGTCGCGCGCCCAGATGGTCATCGACCACTTGTTGTCGCCCGGACGCTGTTTCGGGTTCCAGGTCGAGGGATTGCCGGAGCCGTAATACATCAGGTTCAGCGCCGGATCGTAGGAGTACCAGCCCCAGGTCGCGCCGCCGCCGATCTTCCATTGATCGGCCTGCCACGTGCCGATGCCGGAATCCTTGCCGACCGGTTTGCCGAGGTTGGTCGTATTCTCGCTCATCAGCGTGTCGGCGTCCGGGCCCATCGAATAGCCCTTCCACGCCAGCTTGCCGTCGGCGAGGTTGTAAGCGGCCATCCAGGCGCGCACGCCGAATTCGCCGCCGGAGATGCCGAGCATCACCTTGTCCTTCATCACCATCGGCGCCGCAGTCGACGTCTGACCTTTCGTCGGATCGCCCGTCTTGGTCGACCACACGGCCTTGCCGGTCTTGGCGTCGATGGCGACGAGCGTCGTGTCAGCCTGCGCGAGCAGGATCTTTCCATCGCCGTAAGCAAGGCCGCGGTTCACCGTGTCGCAGCACATGACCGGAATGACAGACGGATCCTGCTTGGGTTCATATTTCCAGAGAATCTTGCCGTCGTTATTCAGGTCGAGCGCGTAAACAATGTTCGGGAACGGCGTGTGGACATACATCACATCGCCGATGACAAGCGGCGCGCCTTCGTGTCCACGCAGAACGCCGGTCGAGAATGTCCAGGCCGGGGCGAGGCTTTTCACGTTATCGGGCGTGATCTGCTTCAACTCGGAATAGCGCCAGTTGAAATAATTTCCGGTCGGCATAACCCAGTCCTTTGGGTTCTGCGACATCTTCTGCAGCGCTTCATTGGCGTTGGCGGCGCCGCAGAAAATCAGCGCGGACGCGCCGATGCAGGTCGATAACAAAAGTTTGCGCATATATGGTCCTCCCGACGACGTCGCATTCGTTTTGCCGCGCGCGAACGCGCGCTACGGCAGATTATGGGAAGGGGCTTTCGACAGCGTGTCACGACCCAGCGAGGCGTTTGTGGGCGATGCATATTTCCGCATTCGCCGCGCCAAGCCTTCGAAGATTGACGGCATCTCCCTTATGCCGACGATCTTGAAGCCGAAAGCAAGCGGAGTGTAGGCACAGCTATCTTGAACGTGCAATAGGGTCTTTAAAAACAAATCGCGGAAGAAGCACGATGACGACGTTTCAATCGAGTGTGCGTTTGATGTTGCGCTGCATTGTCATCGCATTTGTTATATTCATACATGATAATGCGAAAGCGCGCGATGCGAACGCTGCATTCGTTCGCGAAATTGCTCCGGGCGTTTACGCACATCAAGGCGCCGTTGCGCTGATGAATGCCGAAAACAGAGGAGATATCGCCAATATCGGTTTCGTCGTCGGCGAGAAATGCGTTGCGGTTATCGATGCAGGCGGCAGCCTCGAAGTTGGCCGCGCCTTGCTTGCTGCATTGCGTCAAATCACCGACAAGCCGATCTGTTTTGTTGTAAACACCCATGTTCATCCCGATCATATTTTTGGCGACGGCGCCTTCGTCGCGCCCGGGGTAACTTTCGTCGGACATAAAAATCTGCCGCGCGCGCTCGCCCAGCGCGGCGCTTTTTATAAAAAATCTTTTCGTCCGATGATCGGCGCGCTTGCCGATGAAGCGGTTATCGTCACGCCGACATTGACCGTCGACGGCGAGCGCACGCTCGATCTTGGCGGACGCGCATTGACCGTCCGGTCCTGGCGCACCGCGCACACCGATAACGACGTAAGTGTTTTCGACACGGCGAGCGGCGTCATCTTTACGGGCGATCTCGTGTTCCTCAGGCATACGCCTGTCGTGGACGGCTCCCTGCTCGGCTTCCTTTCCGTCGTCGGCGATCTTGAGAAAATTCCGGCCAAACTCGCCGTGCCCGGGCATGGGCCAATCGGCGTCGACTGGCCTGCCGCGCTGCAGGCCGAGAAAACCTATCTCGAAACACTGACAAAGGATTTGCGTCGTCTGGTGAAAAGCGGCGAGCGCGTCGACCGCGCCGCACAAGAAGCTGCGCAATCGGAAAAGTCGAAATGGTCGCTGTTCGACGACTACAATCCGCGCAACGCCACGGCCGGATTCGCCGAACTGGAATGGGAGTGAGTGCGCCGATTGCGCTTGCAGCGCGTCGCGGACGCCTCTATTTTAGGGACAATCACAATATTCAAATATCTTGAAACGCGCGGGAGGAACGCATGGTTCGAGGCAATTTACTGGCGGGCTCGCTTGTCGCGCTGATGGCTTGCTCAGGCGCGCTCGCGCTAGACCGCCCCGATCTGTGGCCGGGACTGGCTAAGGACATTTTCGCAAGCAAGGCGATCTCCAAGGACGCCGATATTGCTACGCTCGAAGCGCCAGCGCGCGCGGAAGACGCCGCCATCGTTCCCATGACGATCAATCTGGCCAAGCCGGCGACGCAGGTGCGCAAGGCGACGCTGGTGATCGACCAGAATCCGGCGCCCATGGCGGCCAGCTTCACCATCGGCGCCAATTCGGGCCTCACGCAGATTTCGACGCGCGTGCGCGTCAATGATTACACCGAAGTGCATCTGGTCTCCGAGACGACCGACGGCTCGCTCCACATGGTGGAGCGTTTCGTGAAAGCGGCGGGCGGCTGCTCGGCCCCGTCGGTGAAATCGCTCGACGAAGCAAACGCCAATATCGGGCAGATGAAATTCCGCACCATCGCCGCGTCCGACCTTGGCGATGCACGCCGGCGCGAGGCTCAGATCATGATCCGTCATCCGAACAATTCCGGGTTGCAGATGGATCAGGTGACGCGCCTGTACATTCCCGCACGCTACATCGACCAGGTAAAGGTAACGCAGGGCGACGATCTGATTTTTCAGATGGAAGGCGGCATTTCGATTTCGGAAGACCCGAATTTCCGTTTCACCTTCGTCCCCAATGGTTCCAAGACGATCACCGTCGAGGCGCATGACACGGACGGCAAGGTGTGGCGCAGCCAGTTCCCGATCGAGGGCGCCTCGTAACCACAGGCGCCGGCGCGCTCTAGAAGCAGCGGACTTCGGCTTCCGCCTGCGCGCGTCGCAAATCGGCCAGCGCTGTCTTGGCGAGTTCGGAATTGCGGAACAATCCGCCAAGACGGCCCTGCTCCTGATCCATGCTCGCCACCGTCTCGGCGGCGACATAGCGATCGTAGGGAATGATCGATGCGACCACGTCGACCGAACAAGAGCATTGTTCCAGCGCCTGTCGCGTCTCTCCATTCGTTTTCATGCATGCGAAAATATAATCGGCGCGCGCGACGGTTGGATAATCGTTGAGTTCGGCTGCGCGGGCGCCCGCGCCGGAAAGGGCCGGCGATCCTGCGCACAAAGCCGCCAAAGCCGCCCGGCGCAGTGCGATGAAAAATGTGTGACGCGTCTCATGCATGGACGGAGCAAAAAACAAAATGCCGCGCAGCGCAAGCCTCTCGTCAGGCGAGCAGCGCCTGCGCATCCGCCAGACTGACAAGCCCAAGATCGGCAACGACGCGCGCCGCGCCGTCGAAATTTTCGTGCGCGGTGTAAAGACTTGGCGTCAACAGCGTTTTCAGGCCGGCGGCGGTCGCCGCATTCAGGCCGTTGCGCGAATCCTCGATCGCAAGGCATTGCCAAGCCGGCAGACCGAGCCGTTGCAGGACCAGCAGATAAGCGTCCGGCGCCGGCTTTTTCACAGGCGCGTCCTCTGCGCAGACGAGCGTGGCGAAACGCCGTTCGCCTTGCGGGCCAAATGCGGCCTCCAGCAGGGCGTCGATATTGGCGCGCGAAGTCGTCGTACAAATGGCGAGGGCGACGCCAGCCCGCGCAGCCTCATCCATCAACCGCGCAACGCCCGGGCGCAGAACCGCTGCGCCGGCCCGGACCATGGAGCCATAAGCCGCGTTTTTCGCCTTGTGCATTTTCGCGATCTGTTCCTGGCCGACCGCCACGCCGATCCGCTCGGCGTAAGCGGCCATGCGTTCCCTGCCGCCGGTCACGCGCAACAATTCCCGGTAGAGATCGACATCCCAGCGCCAGGGCAAACCTTCGCCTTCGAAAACGCCATTAAAGGCGGCGCGGTGAATTTCCTCCGTCTCCGCTAATGTTCCATCGACGTCGAAAATCAATGCGCGCAACGCCATCGTCATCCTCCGTGACAACAGCCTAGCGGCGCGGTGCGGTCCTGCAAGGCCGTGCGCGCGGATTACGCGGCGCCGGGCCAATTTGCCGCAGCGGCTCCGGTTTTGGCGCAACGCAACGCTTGTTCTATGGTGATCCCGCCAGAGGGAGACGTATCGATCCTGTCATGAGTTTCACCGACATAGCCACGCGCACCTACAACCATTCTTTCCGGCTCGATCCGGTCGTGCGCACCCTGCTCGACACAGACTTTTATAAAATTCTCATGCTGCAGCTCATCTGGCGCAAGCATCGTGACGTGCAGGTCACGTTCGGCATGGTCAACCGGTCGACCAAGGTGCGTATCGCGGACGAAATTCCGGAAAGCGAATTGCGCGAGCAACTGGACCATGCGCGCAACCTGCGCTTCACCACGCGCGAGCGCATCTGGCTTGCCGGCAACACGTTCTACGGCGTCAAGCAGATCTTCCAGCCCGATTTCATAGAGTGGCTGGCCGATTTTCAACTGCCCGATTACGAGCTTGTGCGGCGCGAGGGGCAATATGAGCTGACGTTCCACGGCGCGTGGCCCTACACGACCATGTGGGAAATTCCTGCGCTTGCAATCGTCAATGAATTGCGCGCGCGCCATATCCTGCATGAAATGGGGCGGTTCGAACTCGACGTTCTTTACGCGCGCGCCAAGGCGAAGCTTTGGGGCAAGATCGAGCGACTGCGTGCGCTGAAAAAGGACGGGCCGTTGCGGCTCGGCGATTTCGGAACGCGACGCCGACACGGCTATCTCTGGCAACGCTGGTGCTGCGAGGCATTGCAGGAAGGGCTTGGCGAGAGTTTCATCGGCACAAGCAACGTGCACATCGCCATGGAGATCGGCGCGGAAGCCATTGGCACCAACGCCCATGAATTGCCGATGGTTTACGCAGCGATGGCGGACGACGATCCGCAAGCCGTCCGCAATTCACGCTACAGCGTGCTCGATTCGTGGCGCGAAACTTACAGCGGCAACCTGCTCGTTTTTCTGCCGGACACTTACGGAACGAGCGAGTTCCTGCGCGATGCGCCGGACTGGGTGGCCGATTGGACGGGCGCGCGACCTGATTCCAAACCGCCTCTGCTCGCTGGCGAGGAGTTGATCGCATGGTGGCGCGGGCGCGGACGCGACCCTGCGCAGAAGCTGATTGTTTTTTCCGATGCGATGGACATCGATTCCATCGAGCAGACGTTCCACGCCTTCAAGGGGCGGGCGCGCATTTCCTATGGCTGGGGCACCAATCTCACCAATGATTTTTCCGATTGCGCAACGCGCGCCGACCAGGATCTGCGCGCGATTTCGCTTGTCTGCAAGGTCTTGAAAGCCGATGGCCGCCCTGCGGTCAAACTGTCGGACAATCCGCTGAAATCAACGGGCGACCCGCACGAAATCGAGCGTTACCGCAAGATTTTCAGCGCCGTTGGCATGGTCGAAACGCCCGTGCTCGTCTGATCAATTCGTCTTGCGCAGAAAATAACCGAAGGCGCGCGGGCCATCGCCCGTCGCCGTCTTGCCCACAACCTGCAGCGTGTCGGAGTCGATCGTGTAGAGCGCGTTGGAAAACCAGTTTGCGACAAAGAGACGTCCGCCGTCGCTGCTGGCGACGATGCCTTCAGGATATTCGCCGACCTTGATCGTCTTCACCGGTTTGAACGTCTGCGCATCGAAAACGCTGACGCTTTCGCTGTATTGGTTCGTCACGAAAACCTTGCCGCGCGCCAGCGCCACGGCATAGGGCCGCTCCTGAACCGGCACGGTCGCCACGACCTTCCGCGTTTCGATATCGACCACGCTGACGTCATTGGACATGACATTCGCGGTATAGATACGGCCCCCCGCAATCGTGACGCCGAACGGGTGGGCGCCGACCTTGACAGCGCCGACAACTTTCAGGGTTCGCGCGTCGATGAGCGAAATCTGATTGGCGTCTCGGTCGGCCGTAACGACCAGCGCGCCGTCGTCAGACACAGCGACGCCTGAGGGCGCAGCGCCGATCGCGATCGTCGAAACGAGCGCGCCGGCGGCCGTGTCGACGACATAAAGCCGCGCATCGAACATGTCCGTCACATAAACGCGCGCGCCGTCAGGCGAAACAGCGACGCCGATCGGGCCGCCGGCAAGCGCGATGCGCCTTTCTATCCGACGTGCGGCCGCATCGATGACAGAGAGATATTTGCCTTCAGGGCTGGTGACGAAGGCGCGTGCGCCATCGCGCGAGACGGCTATGCCGGCGGGCTTGCCGCCAACGGTCAGCGTGGCAAGCGGTTTGAGCGTTGTCAGATCGACAATCGTCACGTCGTCGCCGATCTGATTGGTGATGAACGCCTCGTCGGCGCGCGCGGTTGGCGCAGCGACGAGACAAAAGAGAAGCGCAAGACGTTTCAGTTCGCTTTCTCCGCCTTCGCCTTGATCGCCGCCAGCCCCGTCTTGTAGAGCCCGGTCACGGCTTTCATCGCCGCCTCATCGTTCAGCGCGGGGGGCGGGTCGTTGAGCGGATCGCCGCGATAGAAGGCGGCGCGCCATTCGACCTTGCTGTGGGAAGCGTCGACTGGCGTCACACTGATGGTGGAAGAATAATTGTTCACCGGCAGCACTTTCACATCGACCTTGTCGATGCGGTAGCTGTAGGTCTTTCCCGTCGCGTCATATTTGGTCAATTCTTCATCGACCGTCGGTCCGCCTTTCAGCGTCAGCGTGCGCTTGGCCTTCTCGGGCGTATTGCCATCCGTCCCCGTGGTTTTTTCAACGACGGGCAGCCAGCTCATATCCTGAAAATTGCCGATGATCGCCCACACCTTGTCGGCTGGCGCATTGACGTCGATGGTTTCGGTCGCCTTCTGGCGCGAAGGTCCGTGCGCCCAAACGGTTTGCGCAGCGAGCGCAGCGGCGAGCACTCCGAACGCGGCGGCGCGTTTCGATGGATTCATGCGTTTCACTCCGGTCTATCGAGCGCCGCTTCAACGCGACGTCTTGGCCGCGAGTTTCGAAAGATGCACGCGATCCGTCAAGCGCGCGAACAACGCGAGGACAACAAAAACGGCGCCGACGACAGCAGGCGCCCAACCCGGCCGCGCGCCCTCAGAAAAATCCATATTGTCCGCAAGTGCGGCGAAAAACGGCGCTCCATGTGCGGCAAACCAGCCCGCTTCCGCCAACATTGCGGTGAAAGTCGCGATGATCGTGGCGAAAATGGTGAAAGAAATTGTCAAAGGCTCGCGGCGCAGGCGCGGTGCGCGCAACAAGGCGAGCAAAAAGAATATCGCCGCCATCGCAACGGGTTCCGAGATGTCGAGCTTGACCTGCAATGTGAAATGCACGAGCGCCAGAGCAGCCACAATGTAGACAAGCTTGTGCAACCGCCGCCACATGTGCGGGCCAAGTCGCCGCACCGCCGCATCCGTCGATGTCGCCGCCAGCGGGACGAGCAAAACAAATGCGATGACGCCGACCGAAAGATAAAACCGCTTGACGATCTCCTGCGCCACCACGGTCAGGTCGAACATCTTGTCGGCTGTGAATAATACAATATGAAGTGCGGCATATGCGAAGACTGCGTCGCCCAGAATACGACGCACAGCGATGAGGCGGGGCCAGCGCATAAGCGCGGCCAGCGGAGAGACGGCGAGCGTCAACGCCAGAAGGCGCAGCGCCCAAAGTCCGCAGAAATGAATGGCCTCCGTCAGCGGGCGCGGTCCCAGATCGCCAAGCCCGGCGCGCGCGGCAAGCCACAGCGCAGGCGCCGCCGCGCCGATCGCAGCGATGGCGCGCATGCGCGAAAAGCGGTGTCTGGATGGGGAGGCAACGTCGTTCACGCATACCCTTTCGCAAAGCGCGCCACCGACGTTACATCGCTGCGGGGCGCGGCGCCTCTTGCGGGCCGGCGCCGTTCCATGATCGACTGCCTTCCGCCAGCGCTCAAAGACAATCCCCTGAGAAGAATAAGCGCATAACAACCGGAGGAAAAATCCATGCTGGAAATCGCCCCGTCGCAGATTGCGGCATCCGCCTCGCGCAAGATCGCCAGCAGGCTCATTCCCTTCCTCATCGTCTGCTATTTCATTTCCTACCTGGACCGGGTCAATCTCGGCTTCGCGGCGCTGACCTTCAGCAAGGATCTCGCGCTGACAGCCGAAATTTTCGGGCTTGGCGCCGGTATTTTCTTCGCCGGCTATTTTCTGTTCGAAGTCCCGTCGAATCTGATGTTGCAGAAAGTGGGCGCGCGTATCTGGATTGCGCGCATCATGGTGACGTGGGGCATCGTCTCGGCCGCGATGGCGCTGGTGAAGGGCCCGAGCAGTTTTTACCTCGTGCGTTTTCTGCTCGGCCTGGCGGAAGCCGGGTTTTTTCCCGGCATCATCCTGTATCTGACCTATTGGTGGACATCGGCCGAACGGGCCAAAATCGTCGGCCTCTTCATGGTCGCCATTCCCTTGAGTTCCGCCATTGGAGCGCCGATCTCGAGCTGGATTTTGAATACAATGGGCGGCGTTGCTGGACTGGCCGGCTGGCAATGGCTGTTCATTCTGGAAGCGCTGCCGGCCATCATTCTCGGCGTCGTTGTGTTCTTCTATCTCGACGACGGCCCGCAGCAAGCGAACTGGCTGACGGACGCGGAAAAGAGCGCCGTGCTGAGCCATCTCGAAGCTGACCGCGCCAATCGCGAAGCAGTACGCACCTACACGCTCGGACAGGCGCTCACGAATCCGCGCGTCATCGGGCTTGCGCTTGTCTATTTTGGCGTCGTTGTCGGGCTTTACGGTTTCGGCTTCTGGATCCCGCAGATCGTCAAGGGCTTTGGACTGACCATCGGGCAGACGGGTTTTGCCGTCGCCGCGCCCTATCTCATCAGCGCGCTCGCCATGGTCCCCTGGGCGCGCCATTCCGACGCCACGCGCGAGCGCGTATGGCATGTGGCGTTGCCGGCGATCCTCGGCGGTCTCGGTCTGATCGTGGGGGCCTATATGAAAGACCCGCTGCTCGCCATGGCTGCGATGACGGTGGGATCGGTCGGCACTTTTTGTGCGCTCCCGACATTCTGGACGCTGCCGACCGCCATGCTGACCGGCGCGGCGGCCGCGGGCGGCATCGCGCTGATCAACGCCATCGGCAATCTGGGCGGCTTTGTCGGGCCCTATCTCGTCGGCTGGATCAAGGACAACGCCATCAGCGCCCACCTGGCGGCCGATCAGGCGAGCGCCAACGCGTTGGCCTTCGCTGTGCTCGGCGCGTTCATGATCGGCGCAGGCGTGCTGACGCTGATCCTCGGCCATGATCCGGCGCTGGAAAGCAAACACGCCTGAAGGCTTGATCGGGGCGGCGCAATCGGCCATGCGAGAGTATGGCCGCGCCACTCCTGCAATTACAAAACATCGCCCTGACGTTGGGCGGAACGCCCCTCCTGTCGTCCGCCGATCTCTCGGTCGAGCCGGGGGAGCGCATTTGCCTTGTTGGCCGCAACGGCTCGGGAAAATCGACATTGTTGCGGATTGCGGCCGGCGCGCTTGAGGCCGATAGCGGTTCGCGTTTCATGCAGCCGGACGCCAGCGTGCGCTATCTGCCGCAGGAGCCCGATTTCGCGGGTTTTGACGATGTTCTGTCCTATGTCGAGGCAGGCCTTGGCCCGACCGACGATCCGCATCGCGCCCGCTATCTCCTGGAGCGCCTCGGTCTGACGGGCGCCGAAAATCCCGCGCAATTGTCGGGCGGCGAAGCGCGCAGGGCGGCGATCGCCCGCGTTCTTGCGCCAGACCCGGATATTCTGCTGCTCGACGAGCCGACCAACCACCTCGACCTGCCCGCGATCGAATGGCTGGAAACCGAACTGGCGAAAGCGCGCGGCGCGATCGTCGTCATCAGCCACGATCGCCGCCTTCTGACGAAACTTTCGCGCGCAACCGTTTGGCTCGACCGGGGAACGACGAAGCGACTTGACCGCGGCTTCGCGCAATTCGAGGAATGGCGCGACAAGGTTCTGGAAGAGGAAGAGACGGCCGCTCACAAGCTCGATCGCAAGATCGTGGCCGAAGAACACTGGATGCGCTACGGCGTGACCGCGCGACGCAAGCGCAACATGCGGCGTGTCGGCGCGCTGGCGGCGCTGCGTAAGGCCAAGCGCGATGCGCGGCGCAGCGATGGCGATGTAACGCTCGCGGTCAACGAGGCGCAGCTTTCCGGCAAGCTGGTCGTGGAGGCGGAAAAGATCGCAAAAAGCTGGGGCGAGACGCCCATCGTGCACGATCTTTCGTTGCGCGTGCTGCGCGGCGACCGGCTTGGGCTGGTCGGCGCCAATGGCGCGGGCAAGACGACGCTCGTGAATCTTCTGACCGGCGTCATTGCGCCGGACGCCGGACGCACGACGCTCGGCGCCAATGTCGCCATGGCGAGCCTCGACCAAAAGCGCGCTGCGCTTGATCCGCAGACGACGTTGAAAGACGTCCTGACGGGCGGCGGCGGCGAATGGGTGGAGATCAACGGCGCGCGCAAACATGTCGTTGGCTACATGCAGGATTTTCTGTTCAAGCCCGAGCAGGCTCGAACACCCGTCGGGAAATTGTCAGGCGGCGAAAGGGCGCGGCTGATGCTGGCGCGCGCGCTGGCGCTGCCTTCGAATTTTCTGGTGCTGGACGAGCCGACCAACGATCTCGATCTCGAAACGCTCGATCTCGTCGAAGACATGCTTGCCGACTATCCCGGAACGGTGCTGCTCGTCAGCCATGATCGCGACTTTCTCGATCGTGTTGCGACCTCCGTTCTCGTCGCAGAGGGCGAGGGCCGCTGGATCGAATATGCCGGCGGCTATACCGACATGATCGCCCAGCGCGGCGCCGGCGTCGCGGCAAGGGAGACGGCGCGCGAACCGCGCGCGCCGAAGGGCGTTCCCAAGCCGCCGCAAGGCGAAAAGCAGAAGCGCAAGCTCGGGTTCAACGAGAAGCGCGCGCTCGAAACGCTGCCGGCGGAAATGGAGCGTTTGCGTGGCGTTATGGCCAAAGCGCAGGAAATTCTCGCCGAACCCGATCTTTACGCGCGCGACCCCGCGCGCTTCGAGAAAGCGAGCGCAGCCTATGCGCAAGCACAATCGGCGCTGGCGGCGGCGGAAGATCGCTGGCTCGAACTCGAAATGCTGCGCGAGGAAATCGAGGGTTGAGCGAACGCTGCGCCGACAAGCGCGTCAGGGGAAGGTCTGCGTCTTGATTTGCGGGCCGTGCCGCGTCTTGCGCGGATGGCCGTGGCGCAACAGGGCGAAAGCGAAACCAGCCAGCGCCAGCAGCGTCGCCCACCAAACCGGCGCAACGCCGAGCCCGAAGGCGCATAGCGCGAAGGTGGCTGTCAGTCCCGCCAGAAGATACGGAGCCATGCCGTTTGGCGCGGCTGCCGACAGGCTGGCAGCGCGCTTCAGCACGAAAGCCATGGCCAGCGCGCCGACGACGCCCAGCTCAAACCACACTTCAAACAGAATGGATTGGGGGACCGCGCGATCGAGATACCCTTGCTGCACGCCCAGTCTGGCCGAATCATAGCCATGGCCGATCAACGCGCGCAGCAGACCGTCGCGCGTCAGCACATCGCCCCAGGCGGCGGCGGGGCGCAAAAACTCGACGTGCGGCGCAAGCGCCGAAACCGCCAGAGCGGCCAACGGCGCGGCCAGCATAAGCGCGGCGAGCGCGTTGCCGAGCCAGAAGCCCGTGCGTCGCACATCGTAGATTGCTGCGACGAAAACGCCCGCAGCGAGCAGGACCGCAGCATAGGCCAGCGGATCGCGCGTAACCGCGATGGCGGCCGCCATGATGAAGGCGAGCGCCACTGCGGCCTGCGGCTTCTGGCGGATCGCAAGAGCGCCAAGCGCCGGCCAGCCCAGCAGCGCGATACTGTAGGCGGCGCGCAACATCAGCGAAAATTCCGGATCGAAGCGGTTGACCGCCAGTCTCGGCCCGAAAAATACCAATGCAATCAACGCAATGGACCCGGCGGCAGCGCCAATGGGCAAAAGATAGAGATTGGATGTGCGCGTGCGCTCGGGCAGCAACGCGGCGGCGACCGCCGTCAATGCGAAAATGCTCGCCGTCTTGGCAAAACGCTCCGTCGGGCCGACCACGAACGGCGTCCACAGGAGCGAGGCGGCTGCCCAGATGGTGAGGAAGATCGACAGGAGGCCGAGCGTGGAAAACATGGCGCGGCGCAATTCGCGCGGGCCACGGTCGCCGGGCGCGAGCAGCCAGGCGATCAGCGTCAGCACCACGCCGACAGGCGCCAGCACGTAAATCGCTCTGCGCGTGGCGATCGAGGCGACCGGCGTCGCGATCAGCAGCAGCGCGATGGCAAGCCGGGTCACGATATGGGCCGCTTCCGTCGCCGGAGCGTCTAGAGGTTGGCGTTGGCGGTCGGACATAGGCCCGGACGGTTTGAGCAAGCGCGGATTGCGCCCACCGCCAGCCTACAAGGCTACCCAGCGCGAAACTGTAGAAACAGCGCCACAGGCGACATGTTTTTGCATTGCGGTTAATGCCCAGGCAACCTTAATCATCGCCCCGCGGACTTTTGCGCAAGGCCTTGTGGCCAGAGCGCACTTTCTTGGCGGTCAGCCGCGCCTTGTGCGCCGAGCGCGGCGCCCGGGTTTTCTTGCGCGGCGGCGGGGGCGGCTCTGCGGCCAGCCTGAACATTTCGGCAAGACGGCCCATCGCGTCGGCCCGGTTGCGTTCCTGCGTGCGGAAGCTTTGCGCCTGGATGACGATGAAGCCATCCTTGTTCAGCCTTCGGCCCGCGAGGGCGCCGAGCCGCCAGCACATCGCTTCCGGCAGATAGAGCGCCGCCGCAAGGTTGAAACGCAATTCGACTGCGCTCGACAATTTGTTGACGTTCTGGCCGCCGGGACCGGAGGCGCGCACGAAACGTTCCTCGATATGGGCGGGGTCGACAAAGACGCCGGGCGTGATCTCGATCATGCGGCTTTTTCGGCTGTGCAGCCGCAAAAGTAAAATGGCCGACTTAAGGCGCGCTGGCGCAACGCGGCATTTTTTGCGACGAGTTATGCAGAGGAAACGCCATGAATTTCGACCTGACGGAAGACCAAAGCGCCATTCGCGACATGGCGCTCGCATTTGCGCAAGAGAGGCTGGCGCCGCATGCGCTGGAATGGGACGAGAAAAAGCATTTCCCCGTCGATACGCTGCGCGCGGCCGCCGCGCTCGGCATGGGCGGCATTTACATTCGCGAGGATGTCGGAGGCTCCGGGCTTACGCGCTTTGACGCCGCGCTGATTTTCGAGGCGCTGTCGACCGGTTGCCCGGCCGTCGCCTCCTATATTTCCATCCACAATATGTGCGCGTGGATGATCGACGCCTTTGCGTCCGACGAACAGCGCAGGAAATGGCTGCCATCGCTGACCTCGATGGACAAGCTCGCCTCCTATTGCCTGACCGAGCCGGGCGCAGGATCGGACGCCGCCGCGCTGCGCACGCGCGCGGTGCGCGAGGGCGACCATTATGTGCTGAGCGGCCAGAAACAGTTCATTTCCGGCGCTGGCAACCCGCACGATTTCTATGTCGTTATGGCGCGCACGGGCGAGGATGGCCCCAAGGGCGTCTCCACCATCGTCGTGCCGGGAGGAACGCCGGGGCTCTCCTTCGGCGCGAACGAAAAGAAGATGGGTTGGAACGCGCAGCCGACGCGCGCTGTGATTTTCGATAAATGCCGTGTGCCGGTGGAAAACCGGATCGGGCCGGAAGGCGTCGGCTTCAAGATCGCCATGGCGGGGCTGGACGGCGGGCGCCTCAATATCGCGGCCTGTTCGCTCGGCGGCGCGCAGGCGGCTCTGGACAAGGCCGTCGCCTATATGAGCGAGCGCAAGGCCTTCGGCAAAAGGCTCGACGAGTTTCAGGCGCTACAGTTCAAGCTTGCGGATATGGCGATCGATCTTGAAGCCGCACGCACGTTTCTGTGGCGGGCGGCCAGCGCGCTCGACGCCAAATCGCCCGACGCCACGCGCCTTTGCGCCATGGCCAAGAAATTCACAACCGACAAGGGATTCGACGTCGCAAACGCCGCCCTGCAATTGCACGGCGGTTATGGATATCTGTCCGATTACGGCATCGAAAAAATCGTGCGCGACTTGCGCGTGCATCAAATTCTCGAAGGCACAAACGAAATCATGCGGCTGATCGTGGCGCGGGGGCTTGTGGGGCGGTAAACGAGGCGCGCGCGGCGCGCGGCGTTGCGAACGCCTGCGATTGCGCCATGCGCCGGCTGAACGACGCCAGCGCTTGCAGTCGCCTATTCCGCCGCCGTCCTCGGCGTGCGCAAAAGGTCGGGTTGCGCGGGCGCGTTTTCTGAAAAGTCCAGCGCATCGATCTTTTCGCCACGTTTGCCGATCTTGTCGGCCGAAGTCAGGATGCCGGCGACATCGTCCTGCGCCTGGCGGAAATGCTGATCCAGCTTTCCGACGCGTTCGCGCAGCCGACGCACGTCTTCTGCGAGGCGCTGCACTTCCACCTGAATGATATGCGCCTGCTCGCGTACGCGCGCATCGCGCACAAGCGACTGCATCACCTGAATCGCCATCATCAACAGCGAAGGCGAAACGACGATCACCCGCGCCCGATGGGCCTTTTGCACGACATCGTCGAAAAACTCGCAAAGGTCCGCATAAACGGCCTCGGACGGCACGAACAGAACAGCCATGTCCTGCGTCACGCCAGGGATAAGATATTTGTCAGCTACGTCCTTCACGTGGCGGCCGACATCGGCGCGCACCATCTGACCTGCGCGCTTGCGCGTTTCCTCATCCTGCGCTTCGCGATAGGCGGTGAAGCTTTCGAGCGGAAATTTGGCGTCCACCACCAGCACGCGATCGTCGCCCGGCAGCCGCACGATGCAATCGGGGCGCACGCGCGTTTGCTCCAGCGTGAACTGAAATTCGTAATGGCCGGGCGGCAGCCCATCGCGCACGATGGCCTCCATGCGCCCCTGACCATAGGCGCCGCGCGCCTGCTTGTTGGCGAGAATGTCCTTGAGCCCCACGACTTCCTGCGTCAGCCCTTGCAAGCGGTTTTGCGCAGCGTCGATCACCGCGAGACGCTCATTGAGTTTTCCAAGCGTGTCCTGCTGCTGGCGCGCCGCCTGCTCGATGCCCTGCCCCATGCGCGCAGAGACCTTGTCGAGACGCTCGGTGACGAAACCCGCAAGATCGTTTTGGCGCGCGCCGAGCATCTCGGTCGCCATTTTCATATTGCCGGCAAGCTCGGCGCTGGCGCGATTGAGTTCGGCCATCTTGTCGTCGAGTTCGCGCTGGCGTTCGGCGGCGGCGGCCGCCTCCGCTGCGCGCGCCTTGCCGCCGCGCCAGAGCACGACGAAAAGCGCGACGAGCAGCACGAGGCCGAGCAGAAAGGCGAGCGCTGCCGCGTCGATCGCCCGCACTGGCGCCCCGGCGAAAAGGAAGAGCTGGCGGTCCATGCGCAACGGCTTAGCACGATTCGCGCATTGAGAACAAATAATGAACAACAGCCGCCGCCGATGCGGACGGCGGCTGCCTTGAATTCAGATATTCGCCTGCGTGACGAATTTCGGCGTCAGATAAGCTTCGAGGATTTCGAGGCCGCCTTCTGACCCCTGCCCCGAATCCTTGATGCCGCCGAAGGGCACTTCCGGCAGCGCGAGCCCGTGGTGGTTGATCGACACCATGCCGCTCTCGACGTCAGCGCCGAGCGAGGCCGCCGTTTTGGCCGAACGCGTGTAGGCATAGGCCGCCAGACCGAAGGGCAAGCGATTGGCTTCCTTGATGACATCATCATAGGACGAAAACCGCGCGATCGGCGCGATGGGCCCGAACGGCTCTTCGGACATGATGCGCGCTTCCTGCGGCACGTCCGTCAGCACGGTCGGCTCGAAGAAGAAACCTTCATTGCCGATGCGCTTGCCGCCCGTGCGGACGGTTGCGCCGCGCTGCACGGCGTCGGCGGTGAGCGTTTCCATCGCCTCGACGCGCCGCATGTTTGCGAGCGGGCCCATGCGCGTGTCCTTCTGCAGGCCGTCGCCCACCTTCAGCGCTTTGGCGAAGGCCGTGAATTTCTCGACAAACGTGTCGTAAACCGCGTCCTGCACCATGAAACGCGTCGGCGCGACGCAAACCTGACCGGCGTTGCGGAATTTGTTGGACGCGAGAATCTTCACGGCGGCGTCGACATCGGCGTCATCAAAAACGATGGCGGGCGCGTGACCGCCCAACTCCATCGTCATGCGCTTCATGTGCTGTCCCGCCATGGCGGCGAGATGCTTGCCGACCGGCGTCGAGCCCGTGAAGCTGATCTTGCGGATGACCGGGTGCGGAATGAGATAGGCCGAAACTTCGGCAGGAACGCCGAAGACGAGATTGACGACGCCCGGCGGAACGCCAGCGTCGGCGTAGGCGCGCACGAGCTCCATGCAGCTGGCAGGCGTTTCTTCCGGGCCCTTCACGATGATCGAACAGCCAGCGGCGAGCGCAGGGGAAATCTTGCGCACGGCCTGATTGATGGGAAAATTCCACGGCGTGAACGCCGCGACAGGCCCAACCGGCTCCTTGATGACGAGCTGCGCGACATTCCCCGCGCGCGGAGGGATGACGCGGCCGTAGGCGCGGCGCGCTTCCTCGCCGCACCAGTCCATGATGTCGCCGGCGAGCATAGCTTCGCCTGCGCCTTCAACAGCCGGCTTGCCCTGTTCGAGCGTCATGATCTTGCCGATGTCGGCTGCACGCGACCGAATGATGTCCGCCGCCTTGCGCAATGTCTTGTAACGCGTATCGGCCGACGTTTTGCGCCAGGTCTCGAAGCCCTTGCGCGCGGATTCCAGCGCGCGGTCGAGGTCGGCCCGGGAGGCGTGCGGCACGGAGCCGATGGGCTGACCCGTCGCAGGGTTGAGCACCGGTTCGCTTTTGCCCTCGGAGCCGTCGACCCATTGCCCGTCGATATACATCTTGACTTGCGGATACATGTTTCCTCGTCGCGTTCTGGTTTTTGGGGAGATGCGGCATAAAGGCGCAAACAACGGGCTCTGGCAAGCCCGTCCGGCTTTCAGAGCGCGGCAAGCGCGCTTTCGAGCTGTTCGTGCGCAATTTCCTCAATATGCGGCCCCTGCGTCCATACGAGAAAGGCGCGCTGGCGCCGGCCGGGATACAGGGCCGCGAGGGCAGCGCCATACAAAGCCATCTGCCCGATATAGGCGACGCTTTGATGCGGCGCGCCGGTCTTGAAATCGGCGAACCAGATTTCATCGCCGACTTCCGCGAGGCGATCGATGCGTCCGAGAAGCTCGCGCGGCGGGGCGCCGGGCCGAGCAAGACTGGCGGCAAGCGCAACCTCAGCGCGCGAATGTTCGCCGAACAATGCAGCCAGCTGCGGCGCAGCCAGCGTCGCAAGCGCAGCGCTGGCGACATTGGCGCGTTCTAGCTCTGTCAAAAACGGCGCGGACGCGGACAGGTAATCAGCGCTCGCCTGCGCGCGCGCCTCAGCCGCAAGCTGCGGCAAATATTGCAACAGCGCATGGATCAAAAGGCCGGTTTCGCGCGCATGCGCAGCGCGCGTCTCCGGAAGCTGCGCCTCGCGCTCGTCGAGACTGTCGGCGCCGGCCAGCGCGCTCGATGGGCGCAAGGGCGGCGGCGCCTCGCGCTCGACCGGCGCTGGACGATAGAGCCAGGCCGGGAACGGCGCCGGCGCGCCGCCTGCCGCTTCCGCGTCCGCTTTTTCAAATGCGATCATCCCCTCGCCCATCCGCAGGATCTTCTGACCCGCAGCAAGCGGATCGTCGAACTCCTCGGAAAGCTCTTTCAGTGCGGCCAGCATCAACGGATACCAGGAGCCGTCCACCGGTTTCGTGCTGCAATGGCCGGCGATATAGAGCCGCTCCTCGGCGCGCGTCATCGCAACATAAAGCAGCCGGCGATATTCGTCGTCGGTCGCCCTTTCGCTGGCCGCGCGCGCATTGGCGGCGATCGCCGGATCGTCTTTCTTGCGCGGCGCCCAGATCAAGGTTTCGCCTTGCGGGCCTGCGAGATCAAATATTTTTGGCGCGTTGTTGCGCGATGGTTTCGAACATGTGTCGGGCATGAAAACCACCTTGGCCTCCAGCCCCTTGGCGGCATGCGCCGTCATCACGCGCACCTGGCCGCCTGCCGCCTCCATATCGCGTTTCACCGTCAACGACAGCGCCTCGACGCCTTGCGCGAAGGCGGCGAGCGAAGGCGCTTCCTGCCGCTCATGCGCGAGCGCCAGAGCCAGCAATTCATCGATGGCGTCGTTGGCTTCCGGCCCGAGCCGCGCAAGCATCGCGTGGCGGCCGCGCTCGGGGCCAAGCAGACGCATGAAAAAATCATAGGGGCGCACAAGGCCTGCAAGCTTGCGCCAATTCGCAATCTTTTCGGCGACCGCCTGATGGCGCGGCTCGACGGACTGGCGCAACATCCACCAGAGCGAATGCTTGCCGCGCTGTGGCGCAAGCGCGATCAGATCATCGTCGTCCAGTCCGCATAGAGGCGATTTCAGAACATTGGCCAGCGACAAGTCATCGTCCGGCGCCAGCGCTGCGCGCGCCGCCGCAACGAGATCGAGCACGGCGATATGATCGGCGACCGAAAGACGATCAGCGCCAGCGACGGGGATTCCGGCTTCTTTCAGCGCGCGCACCATCGCTTCAAAAAAAGCGTCGCGCCGGCGCACGAGAATCATGATGTCGCCTGGCGAGATTGCGCGCGGACCGTTTTTTCCGGCAACCCGCTCCAGCGAATTTGGATTGGTCAGCGAGCCGATCTTTTGCGCGATCTTGCGCGCAAGCCTCACGACGCCGGAATCCTCGCGCGGCAGATCGAGCGGCAACACCCAGCTTTCCGGCGGGGGCGCCTCTTCGGTGGTCATTGGCGGCCAGATTTCCACCAGGCCCTGCAACTCGCCCTTGACCGCGATGTGGCGCGGCAGCCCCTCCGTGCGATCGAGACGCAATCCGTCAATCACGGCGGGATGCGTGGCGACAGCATCGACGGCGGCAAGAATGGTTGGCGCAGAACGGAAGGATTGGTCGAGCGTCACCGGTTCGAAAACGGCGCCCGCGCCCTGAATGCGCTTCTGGAACCTGTGACGGTTTTCCGCGAAGGCCGCAGGTTCGGCGCCTTGAAAGGAGAAAATAGACTGCTTTTCATCGCCGACTGCAAAAAAAGTGCGCGGACGCGGGTTGCGGCCGGCGCCGGATGAAAACTCGCGTTCGAGCGCTTCCAGAATTTCCCATTGTGCGCGGCTCGTGTCCTGCGCCTCGTCGACCAATATGTGATCGACGCCGCCATCAAGCTTGTACATCACCCACGAAGCGGCATTGTGCTGCGACAAAAGCCGCCGCGTCTGTGCGATAAGATCGTCGAAATCGAGCACCGCGCGCAGGCGTTTCAGGGTATCGTAATGACGCAGGATGTCGCGCGCGATCAGGATGAGCGCGCTCGTGCGTCGATAAGCGCGCGCCGCCAGAAGCTTGTCGTGCAAATCGAGGACGCGCGCGGCCTCCGCCTGCAATTGCGCCGGCAAGTCGGGATGTTGATCGCCGACCGTTTGTGTTGCGACGCGCTTGCGCACCTTGCCGCCGGTGAGAAAGATGGAGAGATAGGCCTGAACGGCCTCTTCGCCAGGATAATGAGCTTGCGCCTGTTTCAATTTTGCGGCCTGCTCGCAATCGGTCGGCGAGCCCGCCTCGAAGGCTGCAATCAATCCCGGCCAGGTCGCAGGCCCAAACCCGTCATCCAGAATTTGCGCCGACAGACTGGCGACGCTGTCGTCCTGACGAAGATCGAGCGCTGCGCGCAGGCTTTCAAGCGCCCTTTCGTCGAGCAGGACCTGGGGGCGTTGCAGGGCCTGCGTCACCACCGTGCGGAAGCCGCCTTCGGCAGTTTCTTCGGCAAGGATCTGCATTGCCGCGGCAAGCGGGCCCTCGCCCGCGACAGCGGCCGACAGGGCGCGTGTGCGCGCCTGCGCCATCAGCTCGGCGCGTTCGATATCTTCGAGGACGCGAAAGCCGGCAGGGGCTCCGGCTTCAAAGGGAAACAGATGCAGCAGCCGCTCGCAAAAAGCGTGGATGGTCTGGATTTTCAGTCCGCCCGGCGTTTCGACCGCGCGCGCAAAAAGACGGCGCGCCTCGTCGAGATCGCGCGGTGGCGTTGCGCCCGTGTCCAGAATGGCTTCGCGCAGCGCGTCATCGTCGAGCAACGCCCATTTCGCCAGCAGATCAAACACGCGCGTCGTCATGTTCGCGGCGGCGGCGCGGGTGAACGTGAGGCAGACGAGGCGATTGGGCTGCACGCCACTGAGCAGCAGACGTACGACGCGTTGCGTCAACACATGGGTTTTGCCGGAACCGGCGTTGGCGGACACCCAGGCGGACGCCTGCGGATTGGATGCGCGCCGTTGCTTGGCGCGCACGAAGCTCAGGGGATCGACGCTCACGGCTCGCCCTCCTCGCCTGCGGCGCCGCCAACGGCGGACCATTCCTTGACGCGCGCGAGATGATCGTAGTCGCCGTAGCTCGATACGAATTGCATCATCGGGCGCGAAGGATAGCCGCGTTGCGCATCGGCATAGGAATCCAGCATCGCGCGCAATTGCTGCACATGATCGGCGATGACGTCGGCCAGAGGCGGCGGCGAGGCGCGGCCGCGCACGACTTTCAGCGGATCATGGCTCTCGCCGCCCTTGGCGCCGCCGAGTTTCAGGTAAAGCAACGATTCGACGCCGGCAGGCGCAAGGCCATCGAATGCGCCTTCCAGCGCCATGGCCGCCTCGAGCGTCAATTGCGGAGCAAGCCCCGATAAAACCTGATCCTGCGAAGGCGCTGCGCCTGTCTTGTAATCGACGATGCGCAAGAGGCCGCTTGAGGCGACTTCGATGCGGTCGGCTTTGGCGTAAAGCAGGAACGGCGCGCCATTGTCGAGCGTGAATCGCCAGCGGCCCTCGATCTCGCCATGCAGCAACGCGACATGCGGGCGACGCGCGCGTTCATACTGGAGAATGAATGCCAGACCGTTCTCAACTTTCGGCGCGCCGAATGCGCTCCACGCCGGATCGCGCAAAAACTGCGCGAGGCGCTCGCGCGCGCTTGCCAGCAATTGCGCGTGCGCGTCGTCGGGAAGCGGTCCATGCGGCCACTCGTCGGCGAGGCGTTGCAGCGTCGCATGCAAGGCCTGACCATAATCGGCGGCGCCTGGCGTGGCATCGAGTGCGCCCAGCGGCTGGAGTTTCAGAATTTTGTCGGCGTAAATCGCATAGGGATCGCGACGCAGTTTTTCGATCTGCGTCACCGAAAGCGCAGCCGGACGCAAGGCAAGCGGCGGGCGCGGCGCAGGGCGCGGCGCAGGGCGCACCGCATCGGGCCGGTCAAGACCGCGCGCAAGATCAAGCCATGCAGCCCCGCGCTGGATCGCATCGCCATAATCGTCGCCGCCGAGCGCCTGCAGGCGTTGCAAAAAGCGCGAGGGCGTGGCCGGCGCGCCGCCGCGTTTGGCGGCGCGCGTCAGAACGGCTTCAGGCGCGCCCAGCGCCATCACGAAATCATGGGCGCTCTGGCCAATGCGCCGCTCGGGCGGCGGCAAACCGAGCGCAGCGCGCATCGGCCGGTTGAGAAAGGCGTCTGTGCGCGCCTGCGGCGGCCAGACCGATTCATCGAGACCCGCCAGGACGACGCAATCGGCGTCCAGCAAGCGCGCCTCGAGGAGACCCAGTATCTTCAAGCGAGGATGGGCGTTTTGCGGACCGCGCAGCACCGGTTCGGCGACAAGCTGGGCGAACATGGCTGCATATTCCGGCAGCGTCAGCGCCAGCGACTGCCCCGCGTGCGTTTGCGCGATCTCGCCGAACAGCTGTTCCAGCAAGTCTGCATCCTCGCCCGTGACGGCGGCATGCGCGGACAATTGCGCGCACGCATCGCGATGCAGGCTCGCCCAGACAGGCAGCGACGCGCTTTGCGTTTCGCGCAGCGGCTGCAAAGCCGCGAGCGTCGCCTCCAACAATGTTTCGATCTGGCGCCAATCTTCGTCATCAAGCCGTTTGGCGGCCCGATGAGCATGGCGATTGTCTCGCGCGTCCGCGCGCGCCAGATCGAGGCGCGCGCGCCAGTCAGCATCGGGAAAGGTCGCGCGCAGAACGGCGATTTCGAGGTTTTGCCGGACGAGGCCTGTCTGCTTGCGGTCCGCGCGCGGCGCCGCGAGCGGATGGCCGAGCAAGGCGACGAGATCGACATCGGCGGGCGCGCCGTCGGCTGCCGCAAGCGCCAGACGGGCAAAAACGCCAGCCGGCGTCTGGCCGAGCGGCTCGCCGCCCGAATCGTCGACGACGACGCCCCACCGGAACAGTTCCGCGCGAACGCGGCGCGCAATCGCGCGATCTGGCGTGACAAGCGCGGCGGTTTTTCCGGCCTGTTCGAGCGCGGCGCGCAGAACCAGCGCGATGGCGAGCGCTTCTTCGGTTTCGTCGGCCGCCTGTAGCACCGTCAAGCCGCGCAGCGCATTCTTCAGATCGTCAGCATGCGCCGCGCGCCAGCCGCGCCAGCCCGCTGTCGCCTCGCCCGGCGACAAAGCGGCGGCGACAAAGCGCGCGCGCGCCGCCGCTTGCGCGCTGGGGGCGCCAAGCGCGACAACATCCTCGCGCGAAATTTCGAGGCGTTGCAGCAGCCGCGCCAGCGCCGCCTGCGGATGCCCGTAGGATGGATCGGACGCGCTCGGATCAGGAAACAGTTCGCAGGGCGAGGCGATGTCCAGCCCCGGCAGGACGACGGCGCCTTGCGGCAAGCGCGCGACCGCCGCCATCAATTGCGCTGTCGGCGCGCTCGTTCCCGTGGAGCCCGCGACAATCACCGGCCCGCGCGGCGCGCGCGCCTGCAAACGCGCAATCTCGCGCTCCACAGCGCGAATGCGGCCGTCAACAGCGTCGACCCTGCCGATGGCCTGCAAATGCGCCGGCCATTCGCGCATGGCGAGGTTCAAAAAGCGCGTCGTCAGGCGCCAATAATCGTCATATTCATCCGCGACAAGCGCGCCAACGGCCGACCAGTCGGCGCCTTCCAACGCGAATTCGTCGATGAGGCGCGCAAGTTCGGCTGCGAGCGCGAAAGCTTCGGCGGGCGAGGCTTCGGCGAGGCCTGGCGCCGCGATGCGCTCGCTGCGCAATTGCCGCGCGAAGGCAAGCGCGGCCTGCGTCAGAAAAAGCCGCCGCTCGAGCGCAGAAACGGGCGGCGGCGCGAGGAAGGCGCCCTCGCCCGGCGCGGCCAGAAGCGCTTCGGCCTCGTCCTCGAAATCGCCAAGCGGGCGGATGCTTGGCAAAAGAATCGCGCCGTCACGCGCGGCGCGCGCAAATTCAGTGGACAGCGCGCGCGCAGCGCGGCGCGTCGGCAGATAGATCGTCGCATCCGCCAGAGACAGAGGGCCGCTGGCGCGCGAAAAATTCGGGATAAGCGCGCCCTCGAGCAACGCATCGACGAATGCGCGCAGGAAGCCAGCGCCGGGCGCGATGGAAAAGACGCGAGGGCGGCGCATTCAACGCGCCCGCGCGATAGCCCGTTCTGCGTCCGCGATCGCTTGCGGCGCGCCGACATGCAGCCACAGGCCATCAAGCCTGCAGCCGTGCAGTCGACCGCTGCGGGCGGCCTCGAAGAAGAAGGGCGCGAGTTTGAACACGTCCTCCTCAACATGAGCGAAAAGTTGCGGCTTCACAATGCCGACGCCTGCGTAAACGAAATCGGACGTTTCGTTGTCGCGGCGCTTCGTCAGGCGGCCGGCGTCGTCCATGTGGAAATCGCCCGGCCAGTCGACGCCGACGCTGCCGACGCGATCGGCCACCAGCAGCAGAATGTCCATATCCTGCGGGCGCCATTGCGCAATCATGGCGGGCATGGCCGGGCGCCGCTCCAGCCAGACAGCATCAGTGTTGCAGATGAAAAACGGCGCGGGGCCCAGCAGGGGCAGCACTTTCTTGATGCCGCCGCCCTGATCCAGCAATTTGTCGGTTTCGTCGGAAATGACGATCTGCGGATTTTTACGCCCGCGCAGGTGATCGACGATCTGCGCGCCGTGATAATGCACATTGACGATGGCGCGCGGAATATGCGCCTCGGCCAGACGATCGAGCATGTGATCGAGCATTGTCTTGCCGTCGATGCGCACCAGCGGCTTGGGCATCGTGTCGGTGATCGGCCGCATGCGCGTGCCCAGTCCCGCGGCGAAGACCATGGCCGTATCGGGCAGCATGTCAGCGCTCCTCGAGCAGACGCGGCAGATGGGCCTCGAACCAGCCTCGCAATTCCGCGAGCGCGGGATGTTTCATGTTCTTGCGCAGATAGTGCGAGACGCGCGGCATATGCGCGAGGTAGTGCGGTTTGCGATCGCGCTTGTCGAGGCGGGCGAAGATGCCGAGAATTTTCGTGGCGCGTTGCGCGCCCAGCACCGCGTAAGCGCGCGCGAAAGCGGCCATGTCGAAATGCGCGTCCTGCGCGCGGCGCATCTGCATGTAGCGTGACAGAAGCCGCAATTCGACGTCGTCGGGCACCGTGACGCGCGCATCCTGCAGGAGCGAGACGAGATCATAGGCCGGATGGCCCATCACGCAGTCCTGAAAGTCGATGACGCCGATGCGCTGAAGGCCTTCGCGCTGAGGCAGCCAGAGAATATTGGGCGAATGGTAATCGCGCAGCGTCCAGGTGGGCGCCGCATGCGCAATTTCGAGCGCGGCGTGACGCCACAGATTGATGAAGATTGCGCGTTGCCCGGACGAAAGGCCGGCGCGAGCGATATGGGGCGCATACCATTCGACCAGCAGTTCGACCTCGATCAGCAAAGCGTCGAGATCGTAAGGCGGAATGCGATAATCGCTGCCGTCGGCCAGATCGACGAGATCGGGCAGAGCGCGCCCGTGCAGATGCGCCAGGACGCCGGCGGCCTCTTCGTAACGTTCGACAATCGGCCCGTTCGCGTCGACGACGCCCTCTGCGCCAAGATCTTCGAGGACCGCGTAGCCCTGATCGAGATCGGCTGCGTAGACTTGCGGCGCAGACAGGCCCTGTGCGCGCAGGGCCTGCGACATGGCGACGAAGGGGCGAATGTTTTCAGCAAGGCGCGCGATGGCGCTATAGGGTTTGCCGAAGCGCACGGGCGGACCGTCCGGGCGTGGCGGCGAAATCATCAGGATGGCGGTGGAGCCATTGGGCTTGGTGAGGCGCTCGTAAGCGCGCGTCGATGCATCGCCCAGCATGAAGGCGCGCGAGGCGTCGGCCCATCCGGCCGTGCGCAGGATGCCTGCGATGGCCTTGGCGCGCGCGATGGCGGGCGCATAGGAGCCGGCGCCGGTGAGCGTGGCGCGGCGGCGCGTCTCTGCGCCTTCGCGCGGGATCGTCAGCGCGACGTCGATGTGGTCGGCCGCCAGCAGGCCGCCTGCGCGCTCGGCCCATTCCACGAGAACAAGCGCCCTGTCCGTGGCCTCGTCCCAGCCAAGTTCGGCAAGCTCGGCCGGATCGGCGATGCGGTAGAGATCGGCGTGAACAATCGGGAAGGCGGCGCCCTCGTAAACCTGCATCAGCGTGAAGGTCGGGCTCGGCGTTTCGAGTTTCTCATCGTCGACGAGGCGCCGAATCATGGCGCGCGCGAATGTGGTCTTGCCAGCGCCAAGGTCGCCGCTGAGCGTCACGAGATCGCCAGCGCCGACCATTCCGGCCAGCATGACGGCGAGCGAGCGCGTCGCCGCCTCGTCCGGCAGATCGATGACCCATTGCTCGCTGGCGGCTTCGCTCATGCGCGTTCGGCTCCCGGCCTCATGGCGCGCGATCCGGTCGCGGCGCGCGCCGGAAGCACGCAGGTCACGATCGTGCCCTCGCCCGGCGCTGAATCCACATGGACCTTGCCGCCGTGCAATTCAACCAGCATGCGCACGAGCGACAGACCAAAACCGGCGCCGTGGTTGCGCCCCTGCAATTCAGCGTTTTCAACCCGCGCGAAAACCTGCTCGATCACGGCGGCGGGAAGGCCGCGGCCGGAATCGCTCGCCTTGAAGACAACATCGTCGCCACGGCGCAGCGCCGCAAGCGTCACGCGCTGCCCAGGTTCGGAGGAGGAAATTGCGTTGGCCAGCAAATTGAACAGGATCTGACGCACGCGCTTGGCGTCGGCGCGGAACGAACCGATATTGTCGAGCGCGACAATCGACAGTTCGACGCCAGCGTCTGCAAGCCGATCCTGAACGCCGAGCGAGGCGGCCTTCATCGCGTCCTGAATGTCAACATCGTCGAATTCGAGTTGCATCGCGTCCTTGTCGATCGACGCGAATTCCAGAATGTCGTTGATAATGGTCAGCACTTCCGACGAAGCGCGACTGACGACATCGACATAGCCACGCTGCTTCTCGTTGAGCGGACCGGTCGATTCTTCCTGCAGCAGGCCGATATAGCCCGATACGTTGGTGAGCGGCGCGCGCAACGCGAAGGAAAGATGGTGGACGAAATCGTTGCGCAGGTTTTCGGCGTCCGTCAGCGCGCGATTTCGTTCGGTGAGCGCGCGCTCCACCTTCATTTGCGCCGACACGTCGATGAATGTCAGCAGCGTTGCGCCGTTGGGAAGGGGCTGGGCGGCGCAATCGAGCGTGAGACCGTCGGAGCCGATCAGGCGGCACGACATGCCAATGCGCGCTTCGTGCAGGCCAGTGACGACCTCGCGGATTTTCATCCAGCTTTCGAGCGGTCCAAAGCCGCGCTGCGCCTCGCGCGCCAGCGCATCGAAATGCGGCTGGGCGGCGAGTTCCTCGCTGGTCTTGCCGAAAAAGCCGGCGAAAGCCGGGTTGAACAATTTGATCTTTCCATCCGATCCGAAAACCGCGACGCCCTCGTGCAGCGCATCGAGCGTTTCGCCTTGCGCACGCATGGCGGCGTTGAATTGCGATTCGAGATTGAAGCGTTCCGAAACGTCGTCGAACAGATAGGTCAGGCCGCCTTGCGGATTGGGATTGCTGACGACGCGCAACATGCGACCGTCCGGCAGATGCCAGACGTGTTCATGCGCATCCTGCGACTGATAGGCGCTCATCAGCGCATTTTTCCAGCCGCGGAAATCGGCCTGTTCGGGAAGCCTGCGCTCGGCGCGCAAGCGGTCCAGAATTTCAGAATCGGCGGGTTTCTGCTCAAGGAAGGCCTGCGGCAGATTCCACAGCTGACGATAGGCGGAATTGTTGAAAACAAGCCGTTTCTTGCCGTCGAAAATCGCGACCGCCGTCGGCAATTGATCGAGCGTGCGGGCGTGCGCGTCCATCTGCATCTGCAGATTCTCGCGAACCTTTTCGAGTTCGCTCATGTCCTGCGCCATGGCGACCGAACCAAAGCGCGAGGGCGCGTCGACGATGTCCACAAGATGGCGCTCGCCGGAGACAAGCGCGGGCAGGCGCGCACGCCAGATCTCATTTGCGGCTGTGACGCGCGCCGCAGCCTCGCGCGCGGCTCCGTCGAGCAATTCGACGCCTTTGGCGACGGCTTCGCCGCTGTCGGCGGCCTCGACTGCGCGCGCGTAAGCGGCGTTGACCCAGGCAAGCCTGCCGCCGCTGTCGCGCATCCAGACGGGCGCTGCGATGGAATCGAGCATGGCGCGCAGGCCATCCATCTGGCTCTGTTGGTCGCTGTATCTCTGACGCAGCGACATGAGTTCCATACGGTCGCCCGAAACATCGCGAATGCGCAGCACGGCGCGGCCGGCGATGGCGCGGCCTTCGGCTTCAAGATGACGGCCCGACAGCGTCACGAGCGGCATGCGGAACCCTTCGCCGCGCGAACGCAAACGCTCGACGCACTGGTCGAGACGCTGCGCCAGCGGCGCCTCGAGCCAGGCGCCGAACCCCAGGACGCGGCGCGGCGCCGGCGCATCGATGACAAGGCCGATGTCGCCTTCAATATCCGGCTCGCCGGTGGCGGAACTCCAGACGACAATGATTTGCGGCTCGGCGGAGAGAAAAACGCGGGCGCGGTCGAGGCGGGCGCGCGAGGCTTCCAATTCGCTCGTCAGCGCGCGCTCGCGTTCGGTCCATTGGCGCCGTCCCGTCAGATGCAGGATGGCGACGGAAGATGCGAAAATCACAAGGCCGACAAAGGCGGACAGGCCGAGAAGGTTGGGCTCCTGAATGGGAGCGAAGGCGGCGGGTTCCTGGGCGAGCGCGCCCAGAGGCGCGAGCGGGAGCGACGATAGTGCGGTGGAAGCGAGAAAACGCCATCGCCTCGCGCGCCGGACCAGCCGCATAGTTCTCATCCCCTTGTGCGGAGACGCGCCAAGAGAACCCCGCGCAGCAGGTCCCAAACGGCCTCCTCGAACAGCGTCCGCCCGCTGCTCCGAATCAGTTCAATCTACCCTTAGCGCGGCAAGGGTTAAAGGCGCGGTAACCATATTTTCGCCACGCAAAACAAAAGCGCGCCGCCTGCGGCGACGCGCCTTCATTTTCCGCTCGGGAAAGGGTCAGTAGCGGTAATGATCGGGCTTGAACGGGCCGTTCTTGGGCAGGCCCAGATAGGCCGCCTGCTCCTCGCTCATGCGGGTCAGCTTCACGCCGATCTTGTCGAGATGCAGCGAGGCGACCTTCTCGTCGAGATGCTTGGGCAGCGTGTAGACCTTGCGGGCGTAATGGCCCTGCTTCGACCAAAGCTCGATCTGGGCGAGCGTCTGGTTGGTGAAGGAGGCAGACATCACGAACGAGGGATGGCCCGTGGCGTTGCCAAGGTTCACCAGACGCCCTTCCGACAGCAGGATGATGCGCTTGCCGCCCGGGAACTCGATCTCGTCGACCTGCGGCTTGACGTTGGACCATTTGAAATTCTTCAGGCCCGCGACCTGAATTTCGGAATCGAAATGGCCGATGTTGCAGACGATGGCGCGGTCTTTCATCGCGCGCATGTGATCGACGGTGATGACGTCGACATTGCCTGTGGCCGTGACGAAAATGTCGGCGCGGGGCGCCGCATCTTCCATCGTCACGACCTCATAGCCTTCCATCGCGGCCTGCAAGGCGCAGATCGGGTCGATTTCCGAAACCATGACGCGGCAACCGGCGTTGCGCAGCGAGGCGGCCGAGCCCTTGCCGACATCGCCGAAGCCCGCGACCATCGCGACCTTGCCGGCCATCATCACGTCCGTGCCGCGGCGAATGCCATCGACCAGCGATTCACGGCAGCCGTAGAGATTGTCGAATTTCGACTTGGTGACGCTGTCGTTGACGTTGATCGCGGGCCACAGGAGCTTGCCTTCCTTCTCCATCACGTAGAGGCGATGCACACCCGTCGTCGTCTCTTCGGTCACGCCCTTGATGGCCTCGGCGTTTTTCTTGTACCAGCCGGGCTGCTCCTTGAGGCGCTTCTTGATGGCGGCGAAAAGCACCTGCTCCTCCTCGTTGGTCGCCTTGTCGAGGAAAGCGGTATCGCCGTTTTCGGCGCGCAGGCCGAGATGGATGAGGAGCGTTGCGTCGCCGCCGTCATCGAGGATCATGTTCGGCGCGCCGCCGTCCGCCCATTCGAAGATGCGGTGGGTGTATTCCCAGTAATCGACGAGGTTTTCGCCCTTGATGGCGAAAACCGGCGTGCCTGTCGCAGCAATGGCGGCCGCGGCGTGGTCCTGCGTCGAATAGATGTTGCAGGAGGCCCAGCGCACATCGGCGCCCAGCGCCTTCAGCGTCTCGATCAGAACCGCCGTCTGGATGGTCATGTGCAGCGAGCCGGCGATGCGCGCGCCCTTGAGCGGTTGCGCCTTGCCGTATTCGGCGCGCGTGGCCATCAGGCCGGGCATTTCCGTCTCGGCGATGGCGATTTCCTTGCGGCCCCAATCGGCGAGTTTGATGTCGGCGATAGCGTAATCGTGCGTCTTGCTCATGGCCTGCCTTTCGGGCGTTTGCTTGATTTGGCGCGTCCTGTAGCAGGGCAAATCGCAAAAGGCAATAAAGATATAAAGAAATGTTTATGTGACGCTGCGGATTGTGTTCCGCCGACGCCCACCCATATCATCTGCATGCATCACACTTTGCGGGATCAGCGCGATGACGAACCCGGACATCATCCCCTTCTTTGACGAGCCGACCAACACGGTCACCTATCTTGTCGCCGACCCGCAGACGCGCGAGGCGGCTGTCATCGACCCGGTGCTCGATTACAACGCCCGCAACGGCGCCGTGGACACGCGTTCGGTCGAGGCCGTTCTGAAGGCCGCGCGCGAGCGCGATTACACGATCGTCTGGGCGCTCGAAACGCATGCCCACGCAGACCATCTTTCCGCCGCGCCCTATGTCAAGGCAAAGACCGGCGCGCCGATCGGCATTGGCGAACATATCATTGATGTCCAGAAGATTTTCCGGCCCGTGTTCATGGCCAATGACCTGAAGGCCGATGGCGGGGATTTCGACCGCCTTTTGCGCGACGGCGAACGGCTGCCGCTCGGACGCCTGCAGATCGAGGTCATCCATACGCCCGGCCACACGCCGGCGGACGTTTCTTACAAGATCGGCGACGCCATCTTTGTCGGCGACACGATGTTCATGCCCGATTACGGCACGGCGCGCGCCGATTTTCCCGGCGGCGACGCCCGCCAGCTTTATCGCTCGATCCGCAAAATTCTGAGCTTTCCGCCGCAGACGCGCCTGTTCATGTGCCACGACTACAAGGCGCCGGGACGCGACCGTTTCGCGTGGGAAACGAGCGTCGCCGAACAGCGCGCGCATAATGTGCACGCGCGCGACGGCGTGAGCGAGGATGAATTCGTCGCGATGCGCAACGCCCGGGACAAGACGCTGGCCGCGCCCGCGCTGTTGCTGCCCTCGATCCAGACCAACATCCGCGCGGGCAAATTTCCGCCGGCCGAATCAAACGGCGTTCGCTATCTGATGATCCCGCTCAAGCTGCAGGGGGATTCGGCGGTCGCTGCGGAGGCGTGAGAGCGTAAGGGTTGCGAGCGGGCGCACCCCGTCATTGCGAGGAGCAAAGCGACGAAGCAATCCATCCCCGCATGGATGATGGCAAGGCGCCGCCTAGGCAATTCTGCAACGCCCACCCGATGGATTGCTTCGTCGCATCCGCTCCTCGCGACGACGGCGGTTCAACCGCTAATAATGATAGCGGCACTGCGCGATGAGCAGGCTTTCGCCTTCGACGCGATAAACAAGCCGATGCTCCTGCGTCAGACGGCGCGACCACCAGCCGGCGAGATCGTGACGCAACGGTTCGGGCTTGCCGGTTCCCGCATAGGGTGTGCGCATGCATTCCTTGATGAGTGCGTTGAGGCGCACCAGAAGTTTGCGGTCCTGCGCCTGCCAATAGAGGTAATCGTCCCAGGCCTCCGCCGAGAAAACGATCCTCATTGTTCGCCGCGGGGCGCAAGCCGACATGGCGACCCATTAATGCGGATCGTTTCGGCGGATGGATTGCTTCGCTTCGCTCGCAATGAAAGCGTCCTCATTCCGCGAGCTTGCGCACACGCCCTTTGCCGGCGCCGAGCGCGACAATCGACGCTTTCAACCGCTTCACATTCTTCGGGCTGCGCAGCAGATAGGCCGTTTCCTCATAGGAAGCGAAATCTTCGAGCGAGATCAGCACGGCTGCGGGTTTGCCGCGATCGCGAGTTATAATCATGGGCTCGTGATCGCTCGTCACGCTGTCGAGCGCGGCTGCGAGGTTCTTGCGGAGATCGCTGTAGGAGGTGGAGCGCATTGCGTTGTTGTACTCGATTAGGTACAGTAACGCAATAGGTTATAATTGGACGTTTGCAATGAAATGCCCGCACTGCTCCATCCATTTTCACGATAATTGGTTCAACGCCGACATGGAGCGCCAAGGCCGACATGTCGACGAAAAAGTAGAAGCGGAGATTTTGCATTGGCAATATCGCAGCGCTGTTTGCCCAGGTTGCAACAGACCGACGATAGAAATCGGTCTAACCGATAGGTTCGGCCATTTGAGAGGAGGTTGGCGAGTTGTTCACCCTTTGGGTGCCAATCGCGGGCCAGTACCTGCTGAAGTACCGTTAGAGATTGCGACCGACTATATCGAAGCCTGCAACGTGCTTCCCATAAGCGCAAAAGCCTCAGCAGCCTTATCGAGGCGTTGTCTGCAAAACATGTTGCATGCGCATGGATATAAGGATCGAGATCTGGCGAAAGAAATCGATCTCATACTGAACGAGCCGGACGTAAGGAAAGCGCTGCCGCAGCGGATTCATGACACGCTCGATGCGATCCGCAATTTTGGAAATTTCTCAGCTCACCCGATAACCGATAAGACGTCGCTTCAGATTATCGATGTTGACCCTGAAGAGGCCGAGTGGTGCTTGGAGATCATTGAAGAGTTGTTTCAACACTTCTATGTTGGGCCTGCAGCGGCCGCTGCTAAGAAAGCGGCGCTGAACGCGAAACTTTCTGCTGCGGGCAAGGCCGCAGCCAAATAAAAGATTGAGTTAGCTGTCCATCTTCAGCGCCGCAATAAACGCTTCCTGCGGAATCTCGACCTTGCCGAATTGCCGCATGCGCTTTTTGCCCTCTTTCTGCTTTTCGAGCAGCTTGCGCTTGCGGCTGACGTCGCCGCCATAGCATTTGGCCGTCACGTCCTTGCGCAAGGCGCGCACGGTTTCGCGCGCGATGATCTTGGCGCCGATCGCCGCCTGAATCGGAATCTGGAACATGTGCGGCGGGATCAGCTCTTTCAGCTTTTCCACCATCGCGCGGCCACGCGATTCCGCACGCGTGCGGTGGACGAGCATCGACAAGGCGTCGACAGCCTCTCCGTTGACCAGAATGCCCATCTTCACCAGATCGCCTTCGCGGTAATCGGTCAGCTGATAATCGAAAGAAGCGTAGCCTTTCGAAATGCTTTTCAGGCGATCGTAGAAATCGAACACGACTTCGTTGAGAGGCAGATCGTAGATCGCCATCGCGCGCTTGCCGACATAATTGAGATCGACCTGCACGCCGCGTCGGTCCTGACACAGTTTCAGCACCGCGCCGAGATAATCGTCCGGCGTCAGGATCGTCGCGCGGATCCACGGCTCTTCGATATGGTCGATCTTCACGACATCGGGCATGTCGACGGGATTGTGCATTTCCAGCACGTCGCCATTGTTCATGTAGATCTTATAGATGACGGAGGGCGCCGTCGCGATCAGATCGAGATTGAACTCGCGATGCAGACGCTCCTGAATGATTTCCAGATGCAGCAGGCCAAGAAAACCGCAGCGGAAACCGAAGCCGAGCGCGGCTGACGATTCCATTTCGTAGGAAAAGCTCGCATCGTTGAGGCGCAGCTTGCCCATTGCTGCGCGCAATTCCTCGAAATCGGCGGCATCGACCGGGAAGAGACCGCAGAAAACCACCGGCTGGGCGGGCTTGAAGCCCGGCAACGCTTCCGCGCAGGGCTTCTTTTCATCGGTGATTGTGTCGCCGACGCGCGTGTCGGCGACCTGCTTGATCTGCGCGGTGATGAAGCCGACCTCGCCTGGCCCCAGCTTTTCGACGTTCTGCATCTTCGGGCGGAAGACGCCAATCCGATCGATCTCGTAATGCGCGTCGGTGCCCATCATCGTGATGCGTTGTCCCTTGCGCATCTCGCCATCGACGATGCGCACCAGAACCACGACGCCGAGATAGGCGTCATACCAGCTGTCGACGAGCAACGCTTTCAGCGGCGCGGTTTCGTCGCCCCTGGGGGGCGGCAGGCGTGTGACGATGGCTTCCAGAACGTCAGGAATGCCGAGGCCCGTCTTGGCGGAGATCGCCACCGCGTCCGAAGCGTCGAGCCCGATGACATCCTCGATTTGCTGCTTGATGCGGTCGGGTTCGGCGGCCGGCAGGTCGATCTTGTTGAGGACGGGCACGATCTCGTGGCCGGCGTCGAGCGCGTGATAGACGTTGGCGAGCGTCTGCGCCTCGACGCCCTGGCTTGCGTCCACAACCAGGAGCGAGCCTTCGCAGGCGGCGAGCGAGCGCGAGACCTCGTAAGCGAAATCGACGTGGCCGGGCGTATCCATCAGATTGAGGACATAGCTCTTGCCGTCCTTGGCCTTGTAGTCGAGGCGGACGGTCTGGGCCTTGATGGTGATGCCGCGCTCGCGCTCGATGTCCATCGAGTCCAGCACCTGCTCCACCATTTCGCGCTCGGCCAGGCCGCCGGTCGTCTGGATCAGGCGGTCGGCGAGCGTCGATTTGCCATGGTCGATATGGGCGACAATCGAGAAATTGCGGATGTTGTCGATCGGATGCGTCGTCATGGGCGCGGGGATAGCAGCGGGGGCCCGGGAAAGAAAGCCAATAGCGCAGAGGGAGCAGCGAATCGGGCTTGAACCCCCGGTTCTTTGCTCCCTTTGCCCTATTTTGGGGCCATCACTTGCGCTTTTCAGCCGCCCGCTTCAGCGCTTCGGCCAGCGCGCCACCCCCGGCCTGCGGCGCGGGATTGCGACGCTCGGCGGCGCGAAAATCAGGGCGCGGGCCGCCGCCGCGCATGGCGCCCTCGCGCGGGCCTTCCTTGTCGTCGAGGCGCATCGACAGGCTGATGCGCTTGCGCGGCGCGTCCACTTCCAGAACCTTCACTTTCACGACATCGCCCGGCTTGGCGACGGCGCGCGGATCCTTGACGAAATCACGCGCCATGGCCGAGACATGCACCAGCCCGTCCTGATGCACGCCGATGTCGACGAAAGCGCCGAACGCGGCAACGTTGGTGACGACCCCTTCCAGAATCATGCCCGGCTTCAGATCGCCGATGGTTTCGACGCCCTCTTTAAAGGCCGCCGTCTTGAAGGCGGGACGTGGATCTCGCCCCGGCTTTTCCAGCTCCCTGAAAATGTCCTGCACTGTCGGCAAACCAAATTGCGCATCGGTGAATTCGGCCGGTTTCAGGCCTGACAGCGCGCGCGCATTGCCGATGATTTCGTCGATCGGCAGCTTTGCCTTGTCGAGAATCCTGCGCACGACCGGATAGGCTTCTGGATGCACGCCGGAGCGGTCGAGCGGCTGCTCGCCGCCGTTGATGCGCAAGAACCCCGCCGACAATTCGAAAGCCTTCGCGCCAAGGCGCGGCACGTCCTTGAGTTGCGCCCGTGTCTTGAACGGCCCGTTGGCGTTGCGGTGAAGCACGATGGATTCCGCAAGGCTGTCGCCAACGCCCGATACGCGCGCCAGCAGTTTGGCGGAAGCGGTGTTCACATCGACGCCGACGGCGTTGACGCAATCTTCGACGACGGCATCCAGCGAGCGGTCGAGCTTGTGGGTCGCCAGATCGTGCTGGTACTGGCCAACGCCGATGCTTTTGGGCTCGATCTTCACCAGCTCGGCCAGCGGGTCCTGCAAACGGCGCGCGATGGAGACCGCGCCGCGCAGCGTGACGTCGAGCGTCGGCAATTCCTGCGCGGCATAAGCGGAGGCCGAATAGACCGAGGCGCCCGCTTCCGACACCATCACTTTCGTGGCCTTCAGGTCGGGCATTTTCGCCAGCAGGTCCGATGCGAGCCTGTCCGTCTCGCGCGAGGCGGTGCCGTTGCCGATGGCGATGAGTTCGACCTTATGCTTGACCGCGAGTTGCGCCAGCGTCAGCAGCGCCTCGTTCCATTTGCGCTGCGGCTCATGCGGATAGATCGCGGTCGTGTCGACAACCTTGCCGGTCGCATCGAGCACGGCGACTTTCACGCCTGTGCGGAAACCGGGATCGAGCCCCATGGTCGCGCGTGCGCCAGCGGGCGCGGCGAGCAGAAGATCGCGCAGGTTGGCGGCAAATACGCGCACGGCCTCGTCCTCCGCCCGCGTCCACAGGCGCATGCGCAGATCAACCGAAAGATGCGACTCGATTTTCGTGCGCCAGGCCCAGCGCACCGTATCCATCAGCCATTTGTCGCCGGGACGGCCCTTGTCGGAAATGGCGAAATGATGCGCGATCGCAAGCTCGAAGGGGCCGGGAACGCGCGAGAGCGGATCAGCCGAGGGATCGGGCGCAAGCCGCAGATCGAGAACTTCCTCACGCTCGCCGCGCATCAGCGCCAGAATGCGATGCGAGGGGAGTTTCGAAAGGCTCTCGGAAAAATCGAAATAGTCGGAAAACTTTGCGCCGTCCTGCTGCTTGCCCTCGCGCACCTTGGAGACAGCGGCGCCGCGCGCCCAGAAATCCTCGCGCAACCGCCCGATCAATTGCGCATCTTCGGCGAAACGCTCGACCAGGATGGCGCGCGCGCCCTCGAGAGCCGCTTCGGGCGTCGCCACTTCGCCCTGCACGAACGCAACGGCCTGATCGGCGGGCGCCTTGTCCGGCGCCAGCAGCAGCGCTTCGGCCAGCGGTCCGAGCCCCTGTTCGCGCGCGATCTGCGCCTTGGTCCGACGTTTGGGCTTGTAGGGGAGATAAATATCTTCCAACCGCGCCTTCGTGTCGGCGAGCGCAATCTGGCCCGCCAGTTCGTCGGTGAGCTTGCCCTGCTCCTTGATGGACTCGACGATCGCCTTGCGCCGATCCTCGAGTTCGCGAAGGTAACGCAGGCGCTCTTCCAGATTGCGCAATTGCGTATCGTCCAGCGCGCCGGTCGCCTCCTTGCGGTAGCGCGCGATGAAGGGCACAGTCGCCCCGCCGTCAATCAGCTCCACCGCCGCCGCCACCTGTTTTTCGGCGACCTGCAATTCTTCGGCGATACGCAGATTGATCGATTTCATGGGCGACTCACAATGTTGACGGGAGGCGGTTTGTAGCGCGCAAGCGGCCCCGGTCAAACGGCGCGCTGTGGATGGGTGTAACGAAAGCGCTCCGCCCGGCGAAAAGCCTTCATGCGGCGCGAACGCCGCCGGAAAGGATCTTCGCCATGAAACTGCGCACCATCGTTCTCGCCGCCGCATGCAGCGCATTCGCATTCGCGGCAAATGCGGCGGAAATGCTCGCCTATGACGTCAATTCCTTCAACGCTGCGCTGAAGGCCGGCGATCCGATTCTTGTGGACGTCAAGGCGAGCTGGTGCCCGACCTGCAAGGCGCAGGCGCCGATTGTGGAAAAAATCGCCGCCAGCCCGGAATACAAAACCTTGAAAATATACGACGTCGATTTCGACACGCAAAAGGATGCGCTCAAAAAATTCGGCGTGCGGATGCAATCCACCTTGATCGTGTTCAGGAATGGCGTGGAAACGGGCCGTTCGGTTGGCGATACCACTGATGGCGGCATCTCCGCGCTGATCGCCAAAACGAAGTGATCGTCCGCGATGGAGACCTCGTTTGCGCTCGCGTTTCTGGCTGGCGCGCTGTCGATCCTCTCGCCCTGCGTTCTGCCGCTGACACCCATCGTGCTCGGCGCGGCCGCGAGCGAGCATCGACTTGGCCCGCTCGCGCTGGCGGGCGGCGTCAGCCTGTCTTTTGTCGCCGCGGGCCTTTTTCTGGCGACGATCGGCTTTTCGCTCGGGGCTGACGGCGCGCTCCTGCGTCAAGGCGCGGCGGCGCTTCTGGTTGCGCTTGGCGTCGTGCTCGCCGTCCCTGCGCTGCAAAACCGCGCGGCTGCGGCTGGCGGGCCGGTCAGCGATTTTTTCCAGCAACGTTTCGGCGCGGTATCCGCCAAAGGCGTGTCGGGGCAATTTGCGGTTGGCCTGTTGCTTGGCCTCGTCTGGAGCCCCTGCGTCGGACCGACGCTTGGCGCAGCCTCCGTTCTGGCCGCGCAAGGCCGCTCGCTCGGCGCCGTCGCTGCGACGATGGCCTTGTTTGGCCTTGGCGCCGGCATACCGCTTGCGCTGCTGGGCGCGCTCTCGCGCAGCACGCTCATGCGCTGGCGCGACCGGCTGATCGTCGGCGGGAAAGGGCTGAAAACAGCGCTTGGCGCGTTTTTGATCCTGGCTGGCGGGCTGACGCTCACGGGCCTGGACAAGCGACTCGAAACCGCGCTGGTCAACGCCTCCCCGGCGTGGTTGACCCAAATAACGACGCGATTTTGACGTCTTCACAAAAAAGACTCATCAAGAAGGCGCCATAGAGCTCTTTTGATAAGGGCAGCGCATGCAAAACATGCTTTCGCGCCTCGTGGCGCAAATGATTCAAACTGGCGATCTCACTCTCATCTTCGCGGACGGAAAACGGCAGAAATTCGGGGACGGCAAGGGCGTTCCATTGCAAGCGGAATTCATGGACGCTCGCGGGCCATTCGATCTCCTGCGCAATCCTGAACTTGCGCTCGGCGAACTCTACACGGACGGGCGCCTCGTGATGCGGTCGGGCTCGATCTACGATCTGCTCGCGCTGGTCGCTGTCTGCGACGTGCGTTTCAATCCACCCGCCTTGATCAGCGCATTTCGCACCGCGCGGGACGCTGCGCGTTTTCTGCGCGGGCCCAACGAACGCGCCGGCGCGCGCGCCAATGTCGCACATCACTACGATCTCGACGCGCGGCTTTACCGCCTGTTTCTGGACGAGGACCAGCAATATTCCTGCGCCTATTTCCAGCGGCCCGATCAAACGCTCGACGAAGCGCAGACGGCGAAGAAGCGCCGGATCGCCGCGAAATTACTGCTGGAAAAAGATATGCGCGTGCTCGACATCGGCTCGGGCTGGGGCGGCATGGCGCTGTACCTCGCGCAAAACTGCGGCGCCCGCGTCGACGGCGCGACGCTTTCTCTTGAACAATTCGAGGCTGCGAAAAATCGCGCGGCCGAAGCCAATCTTACCGGACAGGTGCAATTCTTGATGCGCGATTACCGCGACATCGAGGGGACCTATGACCGGATTGTTTCGGTCGGCATGTTCGAACATGTGGGCGCAGCGCATTTCGGCACGTTTTTCGAAAAGATGCGCGCGCTGATGACCAGGGACAGCGTCGCCCTGCTGCACACGATCGGGCGCCCCGATGGCCCTGGCGAAACCAATCCCTGGATCCGCAAATATATCTTCCCCGGCGGCTATATTCCCTCGCTCTCCGAAATCGCGGCCGCTGTCGAAAAGGCGGGCTTGTTCATCACGGACATCGAAGTCTGGCGCATGCATTACGCCGAAACGCTGCGCCACTGGCGCGAGCGTTTTCTGGCGCGCCGCGCGGAAGCTGCAGCGCTCTACGACGAACGCTTCTGCCGCATGTGGGAGTTCTATCTCGCGCTGGCGGAAATCGGCTTCCGTTTCGAGGGGGAATGCGTGTTCCACCTGCAGCTCACGCGGCGACACGACGCTGCGCCGATCACGCGCGACTATATCGCCGCAGCCGAAGCGCGCCTGAAAGCGGCAGGCGGCTAGAACTTGAAACCGGTGCCCAGATTGCCGTGATCGTCGTAGCCGACCGAGCCTTCGCTGGTCGGGATCTTGCTCTGCGGCAGCGGCAGGCCGCCATCTTCGGAGGGACCCTTCGCCGTCGCCTTCTCCGGCGCGGCTTTCGCGCCCTTTTCCGGGGCTGACCAGCCTTCGAGTTCGCCGGGCTTGCGCGGACCGCTGGGTTTTGCGGCGGTCGCTTTTGATTTGCCGCCCGATTTTGCGCCGGCCTTTACGCTTTTGTGCGCATGCGCGGCGGTCTCTGCGGCCGCTGGCCCAGCCAGCGCCAGAGCGGCGAGAAAAGCAAAAGACGCAGCGAAACGCATGAAATCGAATCCCTTGAAAGCGGACCGCGATCTTGCGCCGCGCTGCGACCAAAAACAACAATCGGCGCGAAAATGCGGCGATGCCGGACGATAAGCGAAAATTTCGTTCGTTCGGGCCGCGCCGCAGTCAGGATTGCGCGCCTCTCAACCCTGCCCCTTCAACCGGCCGATTTCGGCGCGCGCGGCGCCGACGATCTCCTCGTTGGTGTGCGCATGACCCCACAAGCCCCATCCGCCGGGCGCGGCCTCCGTCAGCAGGACCCAGGTGCGCTGCGCCAGCGAAGCGTCGCCCGCGGCGCTGGCGACGAGATCGGTCAACTGGCGCGTCACCGCGATCTGCTTTTCGCGATCGAGCGCGCCTGCGTTGGTCAGAACCTGCACGCGCACATAATTGGCTTCGCCATCGACGTTCGAAATGGCCGCTTTTGGCAAAACGTGCACGAAAGCCGCCGTGTTTTTGCGAAACATCGGGATGTCGGGAACCTGCTCGACGGCCTTGACGGCGGCCGCGGCCTCCTGCGCCAGCTTGTGCGGATCGGTAAAGGTTCCTTCGATGGCGTAGATGTCGATCATGGGCATGGACGGTTTGCTCCTGTCGGGATTATGATGGGCATCATATTCACTATGATGACCGTCATAGTCAAGGGGGCGCATGGGCGGCGACGTCAAACAACGCATGATCGAGCAAACGGCTCTGTCGCTGGCGCGACGGGGATTGCAGCGCACGTCTTTCAGCGAAGTTCTTGAAGCATCAGGCGCGCCGCGTGGTTCGCTCTATCACCACTTTCCCGGTGGCAAGGACGAACTTGTCGCCAAGGCCGTGGCGGCGGCGGGCGCCTTCGCGCTCGCCCATCTCGAAAGCCTGAGGGGTCAGCCCGCCGACAAGGTCGCAGCCGGCTTTATCGGGTTATGGCGCGCATTGCTCACGCGTTCGGACTTCGGCGCGGGCTGCGCGGCGGCGGCGGTGACAGTGGCGGCGGAAACGCCCGATCTGTTGCGCGCGGCGGCGGTTGCTTTTGCCGGCTGGCGCGCGCTGCTCGCCACATTGCTGCATGAGGGCGGCGTTCCGGAAAAGCGCGCGCAGGCGCTTGCGGCGACGCTGATTGCCGCGTGCGAGGGCGCCGTCATTCTCGCGCGCGCAGACCATGCGCTTGAGCCGTTCGACCTTGTTGCAAACGAGCAGATCGCCATGACGAAAGCAGCGATCGCCGTCCCGGCGCGCAATGCGAAACGAAAGACCTGAAGCGACGCGCCGCGCCGATCAGTCGCGGCGGAAAATCACGCTCGCAAGCCAGCCAAAGAACAGCGCGATTGCAACGGTCGCAAGCCCATATTGCAGCGGCCTGCGGCGCGCTTCATTGGCGATGAAGGCCTCCGAACCGCTTTTCTGGACCGCAAATGGCGTCAGGGTGCGCGCGATGGGGACGCCGCCTGAAAACAACGCCACATCCACGCCGTACAGGCCCAGCGGCGCGCCGCCGGGAATGCGCGCTGTTGCGCGGAAGACGGTGGGCGACAGAAATTTCACGCCATCGGGCTCTTCGAGGAACAGCTTCTGCTTCTCGCGCAAACGCACCAGCGCACTGCGAAACTGCACCTCTTCCGGTTCCCACATGCGCGAGGGGTCGCTTGGCGGCGGCGCCTGATATTCGAGGCCGAGCGCATAGCGCTGTCGCAATTCGGCATCGGGCGCGATATAGGGGATCGGGCGGTTCGACAGCACCGCTGCATAGGCCGGCGTGGCGATGAATTTGCGCGCGGCGCGATTGACCCACATGGGTCCGAGCGCGCGCTTCTCGCGCACAGTCGTTGCGCCGCGCGGGCCGCGCACGGTCACGACAATATCGTAGCGCCGTTCGAGCCCCTCGCCCGCGCCTTCGTCGCGCTGGACGGCGCCGAAAACCACGATGTCGCCGCCGGTGAAATTGGAGCTGATGCCGATCTTGTCGGTTGAGAGCGTGACAAGCAGCGTTTCTGCCGTTGCGGGCGCGGCGGCGGGCGCGATCAGCGCCGCCAGAAGAAGCGCGCGCACGAGCCTCATCGCGCCGTCTCCGTCAGCGTCGCCGTGAAAAGCTCCTCGGGCTTGTTCAGCACGTCGTAGGCAAAACGCAGCGCGACGGCCAGAATCATGAGCGCGAGCAGCAGGCGGAAATGTTCGCCGCGGATGTTGGCGCCGGCGCGCGCCCCAAATTGCGCGCCGAAAACGCTGCCGATCAGCAGCACGGTCGCCAGCACTGCGTCGACGGCGTGGCTCGATGTCGCATGCAGCAAGGTCGCTGCAATCATCGTGCACAGAATCTGGAACAGCGACGTGCCTACGACGACATTGGCCGGAACGCGAAAAATATAGATGAGCGCCGGCACGAGAATGAAGCCGCCGCCGATGCCAAGGACAGCGCCGGCAAAGCCGATCCCGCAGGAAATCACCAGCAGAGGAATGATGCTGACATAAAGACCGGAACGGTGGAACCGCATCTTGAAGGGCAGGCCTTCATACCAACGATGGCGCCCGACCGTGCGGCGCGGCGGCGGTGCGCCAGAGCGCGTGCGCGCCACGGCGCGCAAGCTCTCAGCCAGCATGAGGCCGCCGACGAGCCCGAGCAAGGTGATGTAGGACAGCACGATGACGATATCGAGTTGCCCGCTCTCGCGCATCGCGTTGAAGAACATGACGCCGAGTTGCGTGCCGATGAGACCGCCGACGATCAGCACGGTCCCCAGCTTCACGTCGAGCGCTTTCTTGCGCCAGTAGGCGAGCGCGCCGGTCAGCGAGGAGCCCGCAATCTGCGGCGCCTGGCTCGCCACGACAACAGGCGAGGGCAAACCCAGAAAAATCAGCATGGGCGTCAGAAGAAACCCGCCGCCGACGCCGAAAAGGCCCGAGATGAAGCCAACCGCAGCGCCAAGGCCAAGGATGACAAAAACATTCACCGGCATTTCGGCGATGGGCAGATAAACTTCCACTCCGCGCCCCGTTGCTATCCGGCGCTTGCGCGCTCTTCTTGGCCCTAACACACCGCCCGGCGCGCAAGCCAGACGACATTTTGTCGTAGCGCCTTCGTTTTGGGCCTAGACGCCCGAGGGCTGCGGCGCGCGCGTCATGATCGGCGTGCGCGGCTGGCTGAGCGGCAAGGCGATTTCGTTGGCCGAGGCGACGGGCGTGCGCGCGTGGAACGCTTCGGCGATGGCGCGCGCGCGCGCCAGCGATTTGGCGTCCATGCGCGCGGCGACTTCGTCGCGCTTCTTGCCGGCGTCTTCGTCGCCTTGCGCGGCGGCGGCCGCAAACCAGACGTAGGACTGCACGAGATCCTGCGCGCCGCCCATGCCGCGCGCATAAAGGATCGCCAGATTGAATTGGCTGTCGCGCACGCCGAATTCGGCGGCCTTGCGGAACCAGTTCATGGCTGCGACATAATCGGGCTTGCCACCGCCATCGGCGGCAAGCACGGCCAGATTGTGCATGGCGCGCACATTGCCGCTTTCGGCGGCGCGCTCATACCATTTGCGCGCTTCGTTCGTATCGCGCGGCACGCCCGTGCCGCGTTCGTAAATGACGCCAAGGCGATATTGCGCGGGCGCAAGACCCTTGGACGCGCTCTTGGCGAACCATTCGGCGGAGAGCTTTGCATCGCGCGGCGCCTGGTTGCCTTCCGCATAGCGCACGCCAAGTTCGAATTGCGCCAGCGCATCGCCCTTTGCGGCGGCCTGCTGGACCATAGCCAGCGGACGAGTGTGCTGGATGGACGGATTGGCTGCAGCCGTTCCTGTGGGCGCAGGGTCGATATTGGGCGCGCCGAGCTCGGCCTTTTTCTGCGGCGCGACGGGGGCAGGCGCAGCGGGCGTCGTTTCCGGCGCGCTTTCCGCCTTGGAGGGCGCAGCTTCCGCCGGCGGCGCGGGCGCGACGTCCGGGCTTCTGGCGGCATTGGGCAGCGAGGGCGCAGCCTGCGCGTCCGCCGGCGGGGCGACATCGACGCGGCGAACATCGCGCGGGGCGGCCGCCGGTCCGCTGGAGACCTGCGCAGGAGCCGGCGCCTCGCGTCCGCCCATCGTCGAGCCGGCAATATAGAGCGAGGCCACCGCCATGACGGTGGCGGCCATCGCCAGGAGGATCGGACGGCTGCGGATGACTTCGAGACGCTTCAATTGCGCGAGCGCGGCGCCGCCGCGCGAAACGGCGGCGATCGGCTCGGCGTCGGCTTCGGCGCGTTCGGCGTCGCTGGCCGCCGATTTCGCGGCATAGGCGGCGCGGCGGGCGGCGGCGATGAAGCTCGCCTGCGCGGTCTTGTCGGCAGCAGCGGCCGCAGGCGCAGCCGCGACAGGCGCGCGGACGCGGGCTGCGAGCTTGCGCGGATCGATGCGCGGCGTGTTCGGCTCAATCAGTTCGTCGTCGATCGGGGCGCGCGGCGCCGGCGCGGCGGCCACTGGGCGCAACGGCGGCATCGGCGCTTCGATGCGCGGGGCGGCTGGCGCAGGCGCAGCGACTGCTGGCGCAGCAGCAACGGCTGCGGCGGGCGCGGCGCGGCGCGTTGCGGTAATGTCGGTTTCAAGCGTCGACAGACGGTCCACGACGCGCTCGAGCGTCTGATGCACGGCTGAAAGCGTCGCGTGCGTGCGTTTGTCGGAAGCGTCCTGATTGGCGCGCAATTGCGCAATGTCTTCGGAAACCTGCGGGGCGACGGCGGTTCGCGCGCCTTCGCGCGCCGCATCGCGCGCAGCTTCCACGGCTTCGCGACGCACATCTTCCAGATGGCCGAAGAGTTCGCCCATCATCTTCTCGAGCTGTGCGACCTGTTCGCCGCGCGCGGTGGGCGCGTGGTCGATCTTCTGCGACAGTTTCTCGATCTGCGTCTGAAGCGCAACCAGCTCGGCGCCGCCGGCCGTCGGGGCCTGCGCATTGTCGATCTTGCGCGCGAGTTCGCCCAACATCCGCTCGATGGCGGAGACATCGGGACCACGGGCGGGCGCCGCCATCGTCTGCGCCATGGCGCGGTGAATCGTATCCAGACGCTCGTTGACCGCGGCGATCTGCGGATTGTCGGTCGAGGCGAGCAACGCACGATCGACGCGTTGCGTCAGTTGGACGAGACGCTGCTCGATCGTCTCCAGATTCTTCGGCGAGGCGCTTTCCTTGACGATCGCGCGCACATCGGCGGTCAGGCGCTCAAGATCTTCGTGCGAAATGTCGGATCGGCCGGCGCTGATGTTCTGCGACAATTGCGCGAGTTCGCGCTGGGCGCGCTCGGCCGGTTGCGACATGGCCGCAGCCTGCGCAAGCAGATCGCGCACTTCGCGGGTCTGGCGATGGATCGCGTCGACGGTCACGGGATCGACGCCGTCACGTTCGGTCAGGCGATCGACCTTCTCGGCGAGGGCGCGCATGTTGCGGCCGAGCGAGTCAATCGAATCGCGCTGGTCGAGACTCGCCAGGGATGCGTGCAGATCGCGCGACAGATCGTCGATGGACGCGCGCATGTCATGTCGTACGCCGTCGATTTGCGCTGCAGGCTGCGCGGCCTCGAGACGGCGGGATATGTCGTGCAGCGCGCCTTCCAGCGAGGCGATCGAAGCGCGCGGCGCAAGACCGTCGAGACGGCTGACCACCTGCTCGAGATCGCGTCGGATCGTGTCGAGCGGCTGCTGGTCCTGACTGGCCATTTCCGTGCGCAGCGAATCGAGATGCTGCGACATGCGCTTGAGATCGTTCTGCACGGAAGCCGGCACAACGGGCTCTGGCGCAGGCGCGGGCGGCGGCGGCGCAGGCGGCGGCGGCGCAGGCGGCGGCGCCGACAGGCGCGTTTCGATGCGCTCCAGCACTGCCGACAGGCGGTTTTCCAGTTCGTCGGACGGCGCGCGGCGCATGTCGAGCGGCGCGATATAGGGCGCCGGGGCGGCGTCGGGCCCGTCGAGTTCGCGCTGCCGCAGCGAAATCTGCGAAAGCGCGTCGACGAGCGGACGGCGCAGGCCGGTTTCGCTCATGCGCGCGCTGGCGCGGCGCTCGACCATGCGGCGTTCGATGTCCTGCAGCGTCAGCGCTTCGGGCGCAGGCGGGGGGGCGACCGGCGGGGCGGAGGAAATCTTGCTGGCGATGCTCGACAGCTGTTCCTCGATCCGGCCAAGGCGCGGGTCGACCGGCGGCGGCGCAGCGCGCGTTTCCAGCTGCGAGGACAACGCCGACAGAGCCTGCTCGATACGGTCGATGCGGCCTTCTTCGGCCTGATTCTGACTGGCGCGCGCAGCCGTCTGTTCCAGACTTGCGGAAAGCTCCGACAATTTGCGGTCGATCTCGCCAAGGCCGAAATCGTCGCGCGCTTCCGCGCGTTCGGCGATGCCGTCGATGCGCTCCTCGAGACGTCCCAGCGCGCCGCGAATGGCGCGATAGGGCGCAGCGTCGTCCTTCTGCGTCACGCGCTCTTCGATGTCGCCGAGCCGGCGCATGATGGCGTTCAGCGCGCCGCGCGTGCGGGCAGTATTTTCGACATTGGATTCAAGGCGCTTTTCGATGCGCTGGATATCGAAGACAGCGTCTGCGCGCGCTTCGGCCTCGGCCTCGGCTTCCTCGGCGAAGCGCAGCCGGGAGGACCGGCGCGGCCGCTCGTCGAAATCGTCGTCGATGTCGTCTTCATAGACGGGTTGCGGACGGCTGACAGCAAGGCGACGGATGCGCTCGGCGCTGCTGGGAGCCCGCTCCTCGTGTCCCGTAGCGCGCTCGGAAATCACTTCCTCGAGCCATGCGGCGACGGATTTGCCTTCGCGTTCGGCGGCCTCGCGGGCCCGTTCGCGCGCGTCCCGATCGACGCCCTTAATGCTCCAGGGAACCGCCTTGCTCATCGTTGCTTCCGTGAGGATCCCATGATCCCGCTGCGTCGTTGAATGTGTTTGTTTCTTCGGAACGCTACGCGAATCAGGGGGCTAACCGACCATGCCACCATTGCCGGGGACTTTCGATCTGGCGTGGTAAACAAGCCGTTAAGGATTGTTCGAAAACGACGCATTCGCAGCGACAGGTTGCGTTAAAAGTTAAAAATACACTTTTAGGTTGTAATTTTGTCCGAATCGCTTTTACCTTTCGACAAGGCCGCGCGGCGCGGCAGGAGAAGAGCGATGACAAGCCATATGGATCAAAACGCGCAAAATGCCCCGGAATCGGCCGACCGGCTCGCGACGATCGGCGAATTGGCCCGGCGGTATCGCGTGACCCTGCGCGCCCTGCGCTTTTACGAAGATCGCGGCCTCATCAAGCCGACCCGCTACGGAACGGGCCGATTTTACGACGCCCAGGCGCGCGCGAGGCTGGAAACCATCCTCAAGGGCAAGAAGCTCGGCTTCACCCTCACCCAGATTGCGGCCATGCTGCCGCAAGAAAGCGGGCCGTTGCAGCTGGAAGAACAGCAGGTCGCCCGCCAGATCGCCGAACTGGAGCGCAAACGCGAGGATCTCGATCAGGCCATCGCCGAATTGCGCAAGACGCATAACGCCATGGCGAACCGCGACGGCGCTTCGGACGCCTCCCTGCGCGCGGCGGGTTGAAAGGGCTCAGCGGCCGCGCATGGTGCGGGCGGCCGCAAAGGCCAGGCAGCGCGCAGGGTTGTGCAGCGCGCCCAGCAGGCGCCATGCCGCGGCTGCGTCGCCGAAATCGCCGGCCAGAGCACGGCGGGCCAGGTATTTGGCGTGATCGGCGCCGCGCGTCCGTTCGCGCAGCGCCATCATCGCCGCGTAATCGGCGCGCGACAGATGCCGCTCGTAAAACGGCATGATGGCGATCTCCTCGCGCATATATTGCAGGGGCGCCGCTTTCGATTGCGTCACCGAACCTGGATGGGCGCGCACATCCACCAGCAGCGCGCGATTGCGCACGAACCAGAATTTTTCCGCGACTCGATTGAAAAATTCGAGGTCGCCCGCCGCCCGGAAATGCGGGTTGAACGGGCCAACGGCGTCTATCACGGCGCGCCTGACCATCACCGTCGAAATCGACGGCGGGAGGGCGCCGTGGCGCGACGAAATTTCGAGGTAGAGCGGAAAATCAATCGCCAGGGGCGTGCCCTCGTCATCCGCAACGCCGGTTTTGACGCCCTGCGCATCAATCATATTGCAGGAGGCGTAAACCAGCCCGGCGCGCGGTTCGCGCGTCAAAGCTTCGCGCTGCGACGCCAGAAAACCCCGATGGGCGAGGTCGTCATGCGAGAAAAGCTGGATGAACGGGCCGCGCGCGGCCGCCAGCGCACGGTTGAAATTGACGAACTGGCCGCCGCGATCCTCGTTTTCGATAATCGCGATGCGCGGGTCCGCCAATGCCCTGATGAGCCCCAGCGTGTCGTCGGTCGAGCGATCGTCCGAGACGACGATCTCGCAATCGACGTCCTGCGCCAGCAGGGAGCGCAGCGCGGACTCAATATAATCCGCGCCATTGTAGACCGGCAGGACGACCGAAATTTCGGGGCGACTCAAAAAAATCTCCTCTCCCCGCTTTAGCACAGCAGCGCCGACGGCTTGACCCGGCCGTCAATTTTGTTTATATGTGAACTAATAAGTCGGTTCGCGCAGGACCGGCTCATTTGCGTCGGCGCGCCGACGGGGGAATATTTAAAAACCGGGAGAAAACGATGCCGACCTATCAGGCGCCTGTGGGCGAAACGCTTTTTCTGCTCGATAACGTCCTTCACTACGACCGCTACGGCAATCTGCCGGGCTTTGCGGACGCCTCGCGCGACGTCGTCGAGGCGGTGCTGAACGAGGCTGGCAAGGTCGCCGAGGAAATCCTGCAGCCGATCAACGCTTCGGGCGATCGCGAGGGCTGCAAGAAAACCGCCAGCAACGGCGTGCAGACGCCGAAGGGATTCAAGGAGGCCTTCAAGGCCTATACGGAAGGAGGATGGCTCGGCCTCTCTTTCCCGCAACAATATGGCGGGCAGGAACTGCCCTATGTCATGACCTGTGCGGTTTCCGAATATATGTCGTCGGCCAACATGGCCTTTGCGATGTATCCGGGCCTGACCGCCGGCGCAGTCGCCGCGCTGCTGGCGCACGCCAATGACGCGATCAAGGACAAATACGTTCCCAACATGATTTCGGGCCGCTGGACCGGCACGATGAACCTGACCGAACCGCATTGCGGAACGGACCTCGGGCTTCTGAAAACGAAAGCGGTTCCGCAGGCCGACGGTTCATACATCATCACCGGGCAGAAGATTTTCATCTCCGCCGGCGAACACGACATGACCGACAATATCATTCACCTGGTGCTCGCCCGCATCGAAGGCGCGCCAGCTGGCGTGAAGGGCATTTCTCTGTTCGTGGTGCCCAAATTCGTCGTGAACGACGACGGTTCGATTGGCGCGCATAACAATGTTTCGCTTGGCTCGCTCGAACACAAGATGGGCATTCACGGCAATGCGACATGCGTGCTCAATTACGATGGCGCGCGCGGCTGGCTGGTCGGCGAGGCCAACAAGGGCCTCGCCGCCATGTTCGTGATGATGAACGAGGCGCGGCTCGGCGTGGCTATCCAGGGACTGGCGCAATCGGAAGTCGCTTACCAGAATGCCGCCGCCTACGCCAAGGACCGCCTGCAGGGCCGATCGCTTTCGGGCGCGAAGGACCCCGGCAAACCCGCCGATCCGATCATCGTCCATCCCGACATCCGGCGCATGCTGATGGAAATGCGCGCCTTCAACGAAGGCGCGCGCGCCTTTGTGCTCTGGACCGCTCTGGAGGCTGACATTCTGCACCGCTCGCCGGACGAGCAGGCCAAACAGGCGGCCGACGACCACCTCGGCCTGATGACGCCCGTCCTCAAAGGCGTGCTCTCCGACGTCGGCTTCCTCAACACGTGCAATGCGCAGCAGATTTTCGGCGGCCACGGCTATGTCGGCGAATATGGCGTCGAGCAATTCGTGCGCGATGCGCGCATCGCGATGATTTACGAAGGCGCCAATGGCGTGCAGGCGCTCGATCTCGTGGGACGCAAATTGCCGAAGGATGGCGGGCGCGCCGTCATGACCTTCTTCAAGAAGGTCGAGACTTTGACGAAGGAAGAGCAGGCTGATCCCGCCCTCAAGCCTTACGCCGAAGCGCTGGCGAAATCGCTCGGCCATCTGCAGGAATCCACGATGTGGCTGATGCAGAACGCCATGAAGAACCCCGACAATGCGGGCGCGGCGAGCCATGAATACATGCATCTGTTCGGCATGGTCGCGCTCGGCTTCATGTGGCTGAAAATCATGAAAGCTGCGCAGGCGCGGCGCGGCGACGCCGGCATGGCGGACAAGATGGACGCCAAATTCACCACCGGAAAATTCTTCTTCGAGCGTATGCTGCCTGAAACCGGCTTGCGCCGCACGCGCATCAAAACCGGCGCCGACACAATGATGGCGCTGACAGCCGATATGTTCTGACTTCCCTCCCCCTCCCCTCCAAAGGGAGGGGGAAGCCATTTCAACAACACAACGGGAGACGCCTGATGGCTGAAGCCTATATTTACGACGCTGTCCGTACGCCGCGCGGTCGCGGCAAGCAGGACGGTTCGCTGCATGAAGTTTCAACGCTCGGCCTTGCGACGACGGCGTTGAAGGCGATCAAGGAACGCAACAAGCTCGACACGCACATGGTCGACGATGTCGTGCTTGGCTGCGTCGATACGGTTGGCGAATCCGGCTCCGACATTGCGCGCGTTTCCGCGCTGACGGCCGGCTATGGCGATCAGGTGCCGGGCATCCAGATCAACCGCTTCTGCGCCTCGGGCCTCGACGCTGTGAACTTTGCCGCTGCGCAGGTCATGTCCGGCCAGCACGACATGACGATCGGCGGCGGCGTCGAAAGCATGAGCCGCGTCGGTATCGGTTCGGAAGGCGGCGCCTGGCCGGTTGATCCTTCCGCCGCATTGCCCGCCTATTTCATGCCGCAAGGCGTCTCGGCCGATCTCATCGCCACCAAATACGGGTTCACGCGCGACGATGTCGACGCCTACGCCGTCGAATCGCAAAAGCGCGCGGCCGAAGCCTGGAAAGACGGACGCTTCTCCAAATCCATCGCGCCCGTGCGCGACATCAACGGTGTGACCATTCTCGATCACGACGAATATATGCGCCCTGGCACCAACATGCAGTCGCTGGCTTCGCTCAAGCCCTCCTTCATCATGATGGGCGAACAGGGCGGGTTCGACGCCGTTGCGTTGCAGGCCCATCCCGAGATCGAACAAGTCAATCACATCCATCACGCCGGCAACTCCTCCGGCATCGTCGACGGCGCCGCCGCCGTGCTGCTGGGTTCGGCCGAAGCGGGCAAACGCGCAGGCCTCAAGCCGCGCGGGCGCATCCGCGCCTTCTGCAACATCGGCTCGGAACCGGCGATGATGCTGACGGGGCCGGTCGATGTGACGCGTAAGCTGCTGAAGCGCGCGGGCATGAATTTCAACGACATCGACCTGTTTGAAGTGAACGAGGCTTTCGCGTCCGTCGTGCTGCGCTTCATGCAGGCTTTCGACGCCGACCCGAAGAAAGTGAATCCCAATGGCGGCGCCATTGCGCTCGGCCATCCGCTCGGCGCCACCGGCGCGATGCTGGTCGGCACGGCGCTGGACGAACTGGAGCGCACGGGCAAGTCGACCGCGCTCATCACGCTGTGTATCGGCGCCGGCATGGGCACCGCAACGATTATCGAACGGGTTTGAGGGAGCGTCCGATGGCCATCAAGAATTTCAAAATCGAAAAAGACGCCGACGGCATTGCGCTCGTCACTTTCGACATGCCGGGCAAACCGATGAACGTGCTGTCGGCCGATTCGATCGCCGATCTCGAAGCGGTGATCGAGGAGACGACGAAGGACGAGACGATCAAGGGCGTCGTCATAACGTCCGGCAAGGACGCCTTTTGCGCCGGCGCCGATCTCACCATGCTTCAGCATGGCGCCAAGGATTATCAGGACCAGATCAAGGCGCATGGGCTTGAAGCCGCCAACAAGGCCTTCATGGAACAATCGAGCCGGGCTTCGCGTCTGTTCCGCCGCATCGAGACATGCGGCAAGCCGTGGGCTGCGGCGATCAATGGCCTTGCGCTGGGCGGCGGCTTCGAACTGACGCTGGGCTGTCATTATCGCGTCGCCGCCGAAAAGGCTGCGGCGGGTCTTCCTGAAATCAAGGTGGGCCTGTTCCCCGGCGCCGGCGGGACGCAGCGCGTGCCGCGCCTGATGGGCACGCCGGAAGCCTTGCAGATGCTGCTGAAGGGCGACCAGATTCCCGCGCCCAAGGCGAAAGCGATGAACCTCGTGCACGACGTCGCGCCGCAAGGCGAAATCGTGGCGCGCGCCAAGGCCTGGATCAAGAACGGCGGCAAGGCGATTGCGCCGTGGGACGACCCGAAATTCAAGGCGCCGTCGGGCAAGGTGTTCTCGGCGACGGGCATGATGATCTGGCCCGCCGCCAATGCGCTCTACCGCAAGGAAACCTACGACAATTATCCGGCCGCGCGCGCGATCCTGAAATGCGTGTTCGAAGGCCTGCAATTGCCTATGGATCTCGCGCTGAAAGTCGAGGCGCGGTATTTCTCCAATGTTCTGCGGTCGAAAGAGGCTGCAGCGATGATCCGCTCGCTGTTCATTTCGATGGGCGAACTGAACAAGGGCGCGCGCCGTCCCGCCAACGAACCGAAGACATCGATCAAGAAAGTCGGCGTGATCGGCGCAGGCTTCATGGGCGCGGGCGTCGCCTATGTTTCGGCGAACGCCGGCCTCGACGTCGTGCTGATCGACCGCGACCAGGCTGCGGCCGACAAGGGCAAGGCCCATTCCGACGCGCTGATGAGCGCGCGTGTGAAGAAAGGCCGCGCCACTGAGGAAAAGAAGGCCGAGTTGCTCGCGCGCATCAAGCCGAGCGCCGACTACAATGACCTCAAAGGCTGCGATCTCGTCATCGAGGCCGTGTTCGAGGATCGCGCGGTGAAGGCCGAGGCGACGAAGAAGGTTCAGGCGGTGCTCGGCGCCGATGTCGTCTTCGCCTCGAACACCTCGACGCTGCCGATCACGTCGCTCGCGAGCGAGGCGGCCAAGCCGGAGAATTTCATCGGCATTCACTTCTTCTCGCCGGTCGACAAGATGATGCTGGTGGAAATCATCATGGGCGAAAAGACCGGGCCGAAGGCTCTGGCGACCGCGATCGACTATGTGCGCATCATCAAGAAGACCCCGATCGTTGTGAACGACACGCGCGGCTTCTACGCAAACCGCTGCGTTGGGCGCTATCTCGCCGAAGGCCACCTCATGCTGATGGAAGGCGTGCCGCCCGCGATGATCGAAAATGTGGCTCGCATGGCAGGCATGCCGGTCGGCCCGCTTTCGCTCAACGACGAAGTGGCGCTCGACCTTTCCTGGCGCGTCGTGCAGGCGACCAAGAAGGATCTCGGCGCGCAGGCCGTCGATCCGGCCCAGGAGAAGCTCATCAAGACGATGGTGGTCGACAAGGAGCGTTTCGGGCGCAAGAACGGCAAGGGCTTTTACGACTACCCGGAAGGCGGCAAGAAGAAGCTCTGGGCGGGCCTTGCCGATCTTCAGGACAAAAAGCTCGATCCCGACACGATCAGCATCGAGGAGCTGAAGCAACGCTTCCTTGCGGTGCAGGCTGTGGAAGCTGCGCGCACCATGGCTGAGGGCGTCGTGACGGATCCGCGCGAGGCCGATGTCGGTTCGATTCTCGGCTTCGGTTTTGCGCCCTACACGGGCGGAACGATCAGCTATATCGACGGCATGGGCGCGAAAGCCTTTGTCGAATTGTGCGACAGGCTTGCCGCCAAATATGGCGACCGTTTCGCGCCGCCCGCGCAATTGCGCGAGATGGCGAAAAAGGGCGAAAGCTTTTACGGGAAGTTCGGCGCCGCCGCCAAGGCTGCGTAACAACGCATGACAATCCCGGCCTGTTCACGCGGGCCGGGATTGATTTTCAGACCGACATCAAAGCGCGCACTTCATTTTCGTTCATCGACGCGCGATCGCCCGCCAGCACCACCTGACCGCGATCCATCACGATGAAATCGTCCGCCAGCTCCTTGGCGAAATCGAAATATTGCTCCACCAGAACGATGGCCATGTCGCCCTTGTTGCGCAGATAGGAAATCGCGCGGCCGATGTCCTTGATGATCGAGGGCTGAATGCCTTCGGTCGGCTCGTCCAGCACGAGAAGTTTCGGCCGCGTCACCAGCGCGCGCCCGATGGCCAGTTGCTGCTGCTGGCCGCCCGAGAGATCGCCGCCGCGCCGTCCCATCATCTCCTGCAGCACCGGAAACAGATCGAAAATTTCGCCCGGCACGAAACGCTCGCCGCGCGGAGCAGCGGCAAAGCCGGTATCGAGATTTTCGCGAACGCTCAGCAGCGGGAAAATTTCGCGCCCCTGCGGAACGTAGGCGACGCCCTCGCGCGCCCGCTTGTGCGGCGGCAGTTTCGAGATGTCGCGTCCGTCCCACAGAATGCGGCCCGAGCGAACGGGTTGATGGCCGACGATCGCGCGCAGCAGCGACGACTTTCCGACGCCGTTGCGACCCAGAACGCAGGTGACGCGGCCGGGCCTGGCCGTGAGCGACACGCGGCGCAACGCTTGTGCAGCGCCATAAAAAAGATCGATGTTTTCAACGTTCAGCATGTCAGCGGCCCAGATAAACTTCGATGACGCGCGGATCGGCGCTCACCTGATCGAGCGGCCCTTCGGCGAGAACCGCGCCTTCGTGCAGCACCGTCACCTTCACGCCGAGCTTCCGCACAAAATCCATGTCGTGTTCCACAACGACGACGGAATGATCCCTGGCGATCTCACGCAACAGATCGGCGGTTTGCATCGTCTCGGCGTCTGTCATGCCGGCGACCGGCTCGTCGACCAGCAACAGCTTGGGGTCTTGCGCGAGCAGCATACCGATTTCGAGCCATTGCTTCTGACCATGCGACAGATCGGCGGCCATGCGCTTGCGATGGGCGGTCAGCTTGATCGTCTCGAGAATGCGGTCGATGCGTTCGCGCGTATCGGGCGCCGGCTTGCCGAACAAGGTTGCGCGCGCCTCGCGCGGCGCTTTCAGCGCAAGCAGGATATTGTCCTCGACGCTCTGGCTTTCGAACATCGTCGGCTTTTGAAACTTGCGTCCGACGCCAAGCTGCGCGATCGCGGCCTCGTCGAGCTGCGTCAGATCTTCCGTGCCGCCGAAAAGCACGACGCCCTCGTCCGGACGAGTCTTGCCGGTGATGACATCCATCATCGTTGTCTTGCCGGCGCCGTTGGGGCCGATGATGGCGCGCATTTCCCCGGGCGCAAGCGTGAGCGACAGGCCGCGCAGCGCCTTGTATCCGTCGAAGGAGACTGCAACGCCGTCAAGATAAAGCAGGGATTGCGTGAGAGCGAGATTTTCCATGTGCTTCACCCTGCAATTTTTGGCGCGACATCGGCGTCGGCCGGTTCGATGGGCGGCGCAGGCTTGCGTTTCAGGCTGTCGAGCGCGCCGAGAATTCCCTTGGGCAGAAACAGCGTGACCAGGACGAACAGCAGGCCAAGCGCAAACAGCCAATATTCGGGCAAGGCGCCCGTGAAGACGGTTTTTCCGAAATTGACGAGGACGGCGCCGAGCGCTGCGCCAACGAGCGTGCCGCGTCCGCCGACCGCAACCCAGATCACCGCCTCGATCGAATTGGCCGGCGCGAATTCGCCGGGATTGATGATGCCGACTTGCGGGACATAAAGCGCGCCGGCGACGCCCGCGAGCATCGCAGAGACGGTGAATACGGCGAGCTTGTAATATTCCACGCGGTAGCCGAGGAAGCGCGCCCGCGATTCCGCATCGCGAATGGCGATGAGCACCTTTCCGAATTTGGACGTCACCAGAAAGCGACCGACGAGCAACGCCAGGATCAGAACGATTGCGGAGGCGGAAAAAAGCGCTGCGCGCGTTGCGTCCGACTGGATGTTGAAACCGAGGATGTCCTTGAAATCGGTGAGACCGTTGTTGCCGCCAAACCCCATGTCATTGCGGAAAAAGGCCAGCATCAGCGCGTAAGTCATCGCCTGCGTGATGATGGAGAGATAGACGCCGGTCACACGCGACCGGAAGGCGAGCCAACCGAACGCGAAGGCGAGCGCGCCAGGCGCGAGCATCGCCATCAACGCCGCATAGGGAAAGGATTGAAAGCCCCACCAGGCGACAGGCAGCGCCTTCCAGTTGAGGAACACCATGAAATCGGGCAGCAGCGGGTTGCCATACACGCCGCGCGCACCGATCTGGCGCATCAGATACATGCCCATCGCATAGCCGCCGAGCGCGAAAAAGGCGCCGTGCCCTAGCGAAAGGATGCCGCAATAACCCCAGACCAGATCGAGCGCGACCGCGAGAATGGCATAGCAAAGATATTTGCCGATCAACGCCACAACATAGGGCGGCATGTGAAGCGGCGAGGACGGCGGAACGACGAGCGAAAGGATCGGCACGGCAACCGCTGCGACTGCACAGAGCAGAACGGCGATGAGCGTGCGTTTGTCGAGAAGAGTTTGCAGCATGATGTCAGGCTTCCACCGCGCGGCCTTTGAGCGCGAACAGGCCGCGCGGCCGCTTCTGGATGAAGAGAATGATGAAGACAAGCAGCGCGATCTTACCCAGAACCGCGCCGATGAACGGCTCCAGGAATTTGTTGGCGACGCCGAGCGTCATCGCGCCGAGCAGCGTGCCCCACAAGTTTCCTACCCCGCCGAAAACGACGACCATGAACGAATCGATGATGTAGCTCTGGCCGAGGTTGGGCGAAACATTGTCGATCTGCGACAGCGCAACGCCCGCCATGCCGGCGATGCCCGAACCAAGGCCGAATGCGAGCGCGTCGATACGGTTTGTGTCGACGCCCATCGACGAGGCCATCCGGCGATTTTGCGTGACCGCGCGCATGCGCAGACCGAAGGGCGTGAAGCGCAAGAGGATTTGCAACCCTACGAAGACGGCCAGCGCGAAAAGCACGATCCACATCCGTCCGTATGTAATTTCAAGGCCGCCGAGGTGGAACGAGCCTGACATGAACGGCGGCGCGCTGACTTCGCGATTGTTCGCGCCGAAAATCGTGCGTACGGCCTGTTGCAGGATGAGCGACACGCCGAATGTCGCAAGCAATGTTTCGAGCGGGCGGCCATACAGAAACCGAATGATCGTGCGTTCGATGAGAACGCCGACCGCGCCGGCGACCAAAAATGCGAGCGGAACGGCGATCAGCAGCGAATAGTCGAGCAAGGCCGGCGCTTTGGCGCGGGCATATTCCTGAACGACGAAGGTGGTGTAAGCGCCCAGCATGACCATTTCGCCATGCGCCATGTTGATCACGCCCATCACGCCGAATGTGATCGCCAGACCGATGGCTGCGAGCAGAAGGACCGAGCCCAGCGAAAGGCCGTACCATACGTTTTGCAGATTGCTCCAGAACGCGAGGCGCGAGTCGATCGCAGCGACAGCGCTTTGCGCGCTCGCCTTGACCGCGGGGGGCGTCGCATCGGGAAGACTGGACAGGATTGCGCGCGCTTCCTGATCGCCGCGTGCGCGCAGTTGCGTCACGGCGGAAAGCTGATCGGCTTCGGACACGCCCGGTTTGGCGAGCAGGATGGCGGCGCGCGCATCGCTCAGCGCCGATTTGGCGACCGGATCGGTTTCCTTATTCAACGCGGTCTCGACATTGGCGAGAGCGGCGACGTCGCGCGCCTTGTAAACCGCCTGCGCTGCGGCAATGCGTTTTTGCGTATCGGCCGACAGCAGCGTCATTTGCCCGGAGGCGGCCTCGACCGCACGGCGCAGCCGGTTGTTGAGCCGCACGGATTTCAGCTCCGTCGGCGCTTCAGCCAATTTCGCGCCGGTCGCCGCATCCAAGACAGCGCCGGATGCGTCCTTGACGACGACCTGCTTCGTTGCAGGCGCATAGAACAGCCGTTCTTTCTGCAACGCCTCTACGATTGCAGCGGCGCGCGCATTGTTCGATTGCACGACGCCATCAAGCGCCTTTTCGGTCGCCGAAAAACTGTCGGCGGAAAATCCGGACACGGCGTCCGCAAAGTCGTCCGCCCGCGCCAGTGAGCCGATCGAGAACAGAAGCGCGCAGACAAGCAGGAAACGTTGAAGCAATATCATCGTGAACTTTCGACTTCCGTGATCGCGATTGCTGTGACCGCGATGGTAGCGATCGCGCTCTGCGCGACGAAAAATGAACCGGCGGCGGCCCGGGAGGCAAGCCGCCGCCGATCCGTGCGTCAACCGCTTATGCGCCGCCGCACTTGCCAGTCTTGACGTTGAAGGCGCCGCATTTCTTGTCCTTCCAATCGCCGATCAGGTCTTTCGAACCATCGAGATATTTCGACCAGGCGTCGCCGGGCACCAGACCGTCGGTCTTCCACACAACGTCGAACTGTCCGTTGTCCTTGATCTCGCCGATGAACACCGGCTTCGTGATGTGGTGGTTCGGCAGCATTTCAGACACGCCGCCCGTCAGGTTGGGCGCCTTCACGCCGACAAGCGCGTCGATCACCTTGTCAGGATCGGTCGTGCCGGCTTTCTGAACGGCCTGCACCCACATGTTGAAGCCGATATAGTGCGCCTCCATCGGATCGTTGGTCACGCGCTTCGGATTTTTGGTGAAGGCCTGCCATTTGGCGATGAAGTCCTTGTTGGCCGGCGTGTCGATCGACATGAAATAGTTCCACGCCGCGAGGTGGCCGACGAGCGGCTTGGTGTCGATGCCTGCGAGTTCTTCCTCGCCGACCGAGAAGGCGACGACGGGGATGTCGGTCGCCTTCACGCCCTGATTGCCCAGCTCCTTGTAGAAGGGCACGTTGGCGTCGCCGTTGATCGTCGAAACGACCGCCGTCTTCTTGCCGGCCGAGCCGAATTTCTTGATGTCGGCGACGATCGTCTGCCAGTCGGAGTGACCGAACGGCGTGTAGTTGATCATGATGTCCTCGGACTTCACGCCTTTCGATTTGAGATAGGCTTCGAGGATCTTGTTGGTCGTGCGCGGATAGACATAGTCGGTGCCGGCGAGCACCCAACGCTGCACCTTTTCTTCCTTCATCAGGTAATCGACGGCGGGAATGGCTTGCTGGTTCGGCGCCGCGCCCGTGTAGAACACATTGCGTTCGCTTTCTTCACCCTCGTATTGCACGGGGTAGAAGAGAATGTTGTTCAGTTCCTTGAACACCGGCAGCACCGATTTGCGCGAGACGGATGTCCAGCACCCGAACACGGCCGCAACCTTGTCCTTCGCGATCAGTTCGCGCGCCTTTTCGGCGAACAGCGGCCAGTTGGACGCGGGATCGACGACGACAGCTTCGAGCTTCTTGCCGAGCAGGCCGCCCTTCTTGTTCTGCTCGTCGATCAGCATGAGCATGGCGTCTTTCAGCGTCGTCTCGCTGATCGCCATCGTGCCGGAAAGCGAATGGAGAATACCGACCTTGATCGTGTCCTCGGCGGCTTTCGCGCCGAAAGCGGAGAGCGCGAGCGCGCCGCCGAAAGCGGCGCCAGCGGCGCGCAGCATGATGCGACGAGTAAGAGACATACGCTTTTCCCTGTCTTGTGCGGCCGGTGGGAGCGGCCTTTGGTTGCGTCCGAAGTGGACAGGGATGGTTAAGCAATGGCCGTGCCAGTTCGCGAAGACGCCAAAAAGCGGTCATGGCGTCCAGCGCGCGCCCAAATTGCGCGCTGCCGCAGCAGGCCGCCTGCTTTTTAGGCAGACTGCATAACGCCCATCACGCGGTGGACGCGGCGCGCGAATAAAGCGATAAATCGAGGATGATCTCAAAAGAACAGATTTTGGCGGCCATCCAGGGCCTGCCCGGCCCCGATGGCCGCCCGCTCGGCCAGTCCAACGCTGTTTCCGGGCTTTCGTTGCGCGAGGGCAAGGTTTTCCTCGCGCTGGCGGTCGAACCAAGTCAGGCGTCGGCTGCGGAACCCGCACGCGCCGCCGTCGAAAAGGCCATTCGCGCTTTGCCCGGCGTGCAATCCGCGCTCGTGACGCTGACATCGGAAGCTGCGCCCGCCGCCGCAGCGCCGCAGCGCGCTGCTGCCGCCCCGGCCGCGCAACCTGGCTCGGCCGTGCCGGGCGTCGCGCGGATCATTGCCGTCGCTTCCGGCAAGGGCGGGGTCGGAAAATCGACGACCTCCGCCAATCTGGCGCTGGCGCTGGCGGGCCTTGGTCTGCGCGTCGGCGTGCTGGACGCAGACGTGTTCGGCCCTTCGATGCCGCGCCTGTTCGGCATTGCGGAAAAGCCGCAGACCGCTGCCGACGGCAAGCTGCTGCCGATCGAGAAATTCGGCGTCAAGGTCATGTCCATCGGTTTTCTGGTTGAGGAACGGCAGGCCATCGTCTGGCGCGGGCCGATGGTCATGTCGGCGCTGAAACAGCTTTTGATGGATGTCGCCTGGGGCGAACTCGATGTGCTCGTCGTGGACATGCCGCCGGGCACCGGCGATGCGCAACTGACCATGGCGCAGAACGCCTCGCTCGCCGGCGCCGTCATTGTTTCCACGCCGCAGGATCTCGCCCTGATCGACGCCCGGCGCGGCGTCGCGATGTTCGAGCAGGTGCACGTGCCGCTGATCGGCATCGTCGAGAACATGAGCTATTTCATCTGCCCGCATTGCGGGGAACGATCGGACATTTTTGCGCATGGCGGCGCGCGCGCCGAAGCCGAAAAACTCCGCGCGCCGTTTCTGGGCGAAATTCCGCTGCATATGGCGATTCGCGAAACGGCCGACGCGGGCGCGCCCATCGTCGCCTCCGATCCGAAGTCGCCGCAGGCGCAGGCCTACATGGCGATTGCGCAGGACGTGCGCGCCTTTCTTGCGCAAGGTTCGCGCCCTGCCCCGCGCATCGTCATGAACTGACCGCGCCGTTCACGTCTTGCTCTTGCGCATGAAGTCGAGCGCGGCGCGCGGAATGGTTTGCTTGATCGTGAAATAGTTCTTCCAGGGATCGGCGCGCGTCGGCGCTGTTTCAATGTTGAATGCCGCGCCCGAGCCGAGCGACTGCAATTCCTTCCAGGTAACGGGGACTGCGGCGGGCGCGCCTGGCCTTGCGCGCAGCGACCACGGGAGAATGGCTGTCGCGATCTTCTTGTTGCGCATCCAATCTATGAAAATGCGCCCTTCGCGCCGCGTCTTGCTCATGGTGGCGATGAAGCGCTCGGGCGCCTGTTGGGCGAGCCCCAGCGCAAATCCATGCGCAAACATTTCGACATCCTCGACCGGCAGGGAAGCATCGAGCGGTGCGACGACATGCACACCCTTGCCGCCAGTCAGCATCGCAAAAGTCACGAGGCCAATCTCCTGCAGATGCGACGCGATTTCCTGCGCGGCCGTCTTGACCGTCTCGAACGGCAGGCTGGCGTCGGGATCGAGATCGAAGATCATGCGGTCGGGATGGCCGGGCCGATCAGCGCGGCTCATCCAGCCGTGAAATTCGATCGCGCCGAATTGCGCCGCCGTCATCAGACCCTCGCGCCCGTCCAGCGCGAAATAGGCGTCCTCGCCCTCGCCCAGAGGCGTGACGCCGCGCGTCATGCCTTTCAGGGGACGGCGCTGAAAGAATGTCTCCTTGTCGATATTTTCCGGCGCGCGCACGATGCTGACAGGACGGTCTGCAAGATAGGGCAGAATTTTGTCCGCCACGCTGGCGTAATAATCGGCGATGTCCCCCTTGGTGAAACCATCAGCGGTATAGACGATCCGCTCGCGGTGTGTGATCAGCGCATCTTTTGGCATGGCGGCCTCTTTTTGTTTTGCGCGCGCCGCAGGCGTTGCATAGGCCGGCAGGTCTTCGCGCAGGCCCAGAAAACGAGCCTGCCGCATCTGTCCATCGCCGGTCCAGCCGCCAAAGCGCGTTTGCACGCGCAGCGGCTGCTTGAGGAACACAGCCTTTGGCGGCGTCAGTTCCGGGTTGGCGAGCTGTGGCGGCGCACGCGCCGCATCGTTCGCCATCTTGTCCCAGAGATTGCGGCGCGTTTGCGCGTCATACCCTGTTCCGATGCGCCCGACATAGACAAGTTCGCCGTCGCGCTCGACCGCCGCCAGCAGGGACGCGAACAAGTCGTTCTTTGTCGACGGCATGTAGCCGATGGCGAGCACATCCTCGCGCAAATCGCTTTTGACCTTGAGCCAGTCGGACCATCGGCCCGAACGATAGGCCGATGCGGCGCGCTTGCAAACGACGCCTTCAGCGCCCGCTTTGGCCGCCGCTGCAAAAACCGCCGCGCCATTGTCTGTCACGTTATCTGCAAAACGCAGCGCGCCCTGCTGCGCGCCAAGCAATTTCTGCAACCGTCCTTTTCGTTCCTGCAGAGGCAAGGCGCGCAAATCTGCGCCGTCGAGGAACAAAAGATCGAAAGCCACATATTCGACAGCGCTGACGCGTCCTGATTCCAGCGCAGCGACGAGACCGGGAAAGTCCGATACGCCGCGCCTGTCGAACACGACCGCCTCGCCGTCGAGCAGTGCGCTGTCGCAAGGCAGGGCGCGCGCGGCGCTTGCAAGACCGGGGAACCGTTTGGTCCAGTCGAGGCCTGTGCGCGTGTAGATGGCGATTTGCTCGCCGCCGCGCGCAATCTGCAAGCGGTATCCGTCGTATTTCATCTCCGTTAGCCAGCCGGAGGTTGCGGGCGGCTCCTGCGCCGTTTCGCAGAGCTGCGGCTCGACGAACGCGGGCGGCGGTTGCGATTTCGCCGCGCGCCTTTTCTTGTGCGCCGGGGCGCCGGCTTCGATTTCGACGCGCGAGCGTTGTGTCGCGATGCTGCCCGGGAAACGCGCGGTCAGGCCGTCGTCATCTTCCGCAAAGCCGTCGCGCTCCTTGATCAAAAGCCAGTTCTCGCGCTTCTCCTGCGTTTTCATGCGAACAAGAACCCATGCGCCGCGCATGCGTGCGCCATGGGCCAGGAATTTGATTTCGCCGTTGCGCAAAGCCTGTGCGGGATCGCCATTGAGGGGCGTATAAGTCGTCGATTCCCACAAGATCACGGCGCCGGCGCCGTAATGGCCTTTCGGAATTGCGCCCTCGAAGGCGGCGTAGTCGAGCGGGTGATCTTCCGTGCGCACCGCAAGACGCTTGTCCCGGGGATTGGCGGAGGGTCCGCGCGTGACCGCCCAGCTTGCGAGAACGCCATCGATTTCCAGACGCAGGTCATAATGATCGCGCGTTGCGAAATGGTGTTGCACAATCAATTGACGCGCGGCCGTCGCCGCTGCGCCCGCAGGTTCCGGCGTGCCGGAGAAATCGCGTTTGGCGCGGTAGAGGGAAAGCCTGTCCTCCCCGCTGCGCGGCGCCGGCGTTGGTTTGCGCGCCACTTATGCGCTCCGCTTGGATTTGCCTTTCGTCGGCTTGGACGGCGTTTTCTTCGTCTTCTCGGGCTCGGCCTGCGCCGCGCCGGCGTTGCTGACCGAGCGCTTGAGCGCCTCCATGAAGTCGAGCACCTTGGCGGCGGGCTTGTCGGCCTGTTCGACCGAAACGGCCTCGCCCTTGGACATCTTGCTTTTCACAAGTTCGCGCAGCGCGTCCGCATAATGGTTTTTGTATCGCGAGGGTTCGAAGGGCTCCGTGCGCGATGCAATCAACTCTTCGGCCATCTTCACCATGTCCGGCCGCGTTTTGGCCTTTCCAAGACCGGAGAAGACATCGTCGGCGTCCTTGATCTCTTCTTCATAGCGCATCGTGTCGACCACAAGGCCGGCGCCGCCGGGATAGATCGCGACCAGATTTTCCTTGCCGCGCAAGGTGAGTTGGCCAATCGCCGCCTTGCCGCTGGCGCGCAACGCATCGCGAATGACCGCATAGCCTTCTTCGGCGATATCGCCGTCGGGCAGCATGTAATAGGGACGCTCGAAATACAGCGGATCGATTTCGTGCTGATCGACGAATTGCGTGAGCTCGATCGTGTGTCGCGTTTCCAGCTTGACCGCGTCAAGTTCGCCGTCTTCCATCAATACGTAATTGCCGGGCTCGACCTCGTAGCCCATCACGATGTCTTCCTTTTTCACCTCGCCGCGGCCAGGCGCCATTTTCACATAGCGAATCCGCTGTTTCGTTTCCCGGTCGATCTGGTGAAACTTCGGCGTCGCTTCGGGCTTTTCGGCCGTCACCAGACGTACGGGGATGGTGACGAGCGCGAGGCGCAAATGGCCTTTCCAGAATGTTCGAATCGCTTCGACCATGATCTCAACTCCTTGACGCTTACCTATACTGCAACAGAACATCGCGTTATCGACAGGAAACCACCTGGCGGCGCGCAGCGCAATTGTCGTTGTTTATTCCGCGGCGCGCTGCGTGACGCGCCATTGCGCAAGCAGAGAACGCAACGCAGCGGGCCGCAGGGGCTTGGAGAGCACGCGCACGTCCTGCTCGCTCGCTACGTTGCGCAAATCATCCGTGCGGTCGGCGGTCAGCAGGACCGCAGGCGTCGACTCGCCATAACGGGCGCGCAATTCGGCAATCGCGCCGAGCCCGTCGCCGCCGTCGAGATGATAATCGGCGACGATGGCGTGCGGCGCGCACTGGGCGCTTTCCAGCGCCTGCGCCGCCAAAGGCGCGTTGGCGCCGGTGAAGACGCGGCACCCCCAGCCGCCGAGCAGGGTGCGCATGCCCTCCAAAATTGCCGGCTCGTTGTCGATGGCGCAGACGATCATGCCGGCGAGCGGGCGACCGAGCGCGGGCGGGCCTTCTTCTTCGCTCGCCATGACGCGGGCGGGCGCAGTCACCGGCGCGTCCACCCAGAAAACGGAACCGGAGCCGCTGCGCGAACGCAAACCCATATCGGCTTCAAGAACGCGCGCGAGCCGTTCGACGATCGACAGGCCGAGCCCAAGCCCGGGCGCTGCGCGCTGCCCCGCATCGAGGCGCGCAAATTCGCGGAAGATCGCCGATTGCTGATCGGTCGCGATGCCGACGCCGGTATCCCAGACCTCGATCCGCGCCCTGCCCGGCCCGCGCCGGCGCACGCCGATCAAAACCTTTCCGCTTTGCGTATATTTAATGGCGTTTGAGACGAAATTTTGAAGAAGGCGGCGCAGCAGCCTCCGATCGGAGCGAATCCAGACCTGCGTTGCAGTAAAGCGCAACTCCAGATTCTTGGCCTTTGCGAGCGGCTCGAACTCGATTCTGAGCTGCGCGAAAATATCGGCAAGGCGAATGGCGCCCAGTTCGGCTTTCATCGCGCCGGCGTCGAGGCGTGAAATATCGAGCAAGGCGGTGAGAATCTCCTCGACCGCCTCGAGCGAGGCGTCGACATTGTCGGCCAGACGCCGCGTGTCCTCGGGCTCCAGCGTATGGCTGCGCGCGCGTTCGGCGAGCGCCGTCGTGTAGAGACGGGCGGCGTTGAGCGGCTGTAGAATGTCGTGGCTGGCGGCGGCCAGAAACCGCGTCTTGGAAAGGTTGGCGTCTTCGGCCGAAGCCTTCGCATCGGCCAGTTCGGCGTTCAGAAGCTCCAGTTCATTCGTGCGATCGCGCACGCGCTGCTCCAGCGTTTCGTTCGTCGCCTCGAGCGCCTTTTCAGCCTCCACCTGCTGGGTGACATCCGTATAGGTCGTCACGACGCCGCCATCGGGCATGCCGGCCGAACGCACCTCGATGGTGCGGCCGGAAGCGTCGAGGAACACGCGCGAGGGCCGCCGCTCGTTGATGAGCGAGGGAACGCGCGTTGCAACGTAATGCTCGACCGATTCCGAGCCGTAAAGACCGCGCTGCGCATTGAAGCGCACGATCTCCTCGACGCTGACGCCGACTTGCAGAAACTCTTCCGGCAGATCGAACAATTGACGGAACTCGCGGTTCCAGCAGATCAGCCGTTGTTCGCGGTCGACCACCGTGATGCCCTGACGGGCAAAATCGATGGCGTATTGCAGGAGGTCGCGATTGTATTGAATGGCGGCCGAAGCTTCGTCGACGAGTTTCAAGGCCGTTTTGTGCGACAGGTTGCGGCGGCTCAACGCCAGCGAAAGAACGAGCCGAGACGAAGCGGCGCCGATGGCCGAAGCAAGCAGACGTTCGGCAAAGCGCATGAGATGAGCGTCTGCGGCCTGCGCGCGTCGGCGTTCGGCGCCGCGCGTGACAAAAAAGGAATCGAAGGCGATGCGCGTGCGCTCGGAACCCAGATAGCGCGCAACGGTCGCCTCGAGTTCGCCCGCTGTCACGCTGGAGCGCCACAAACGAAAGGCGCCGGGCGCATCTGCATCGAGGCCGGGATGCGGCGAGAAGGAATCGGCCTGAATATTCTCGACACCTTCAGGCTTGCGCCACAGCGAAACGGCGACATAGGCGAGAATGTTGAACCCAAGCGACCAGAAAACGCCGTGCGGCAAGGTTTGCAGATCAAGTCCGAACAATTGCGTCGGCTTCAGCCATGCAATTGCGAATGGGCCATGGGAGAGCACATTGGCGAGCGGCGGCCAGCTTGGATTGAGCGAGGTGAGCAGCAATGTGTAAGCCCAGACGAGCGCGCCGACGACCATGCCGGCGAGCGCGCCCTCGCGCGAGGCGCCGCGCCAGAACAGGCCGCCGAAAAATGCCGGCGCGATCTGAGCGATGCCGGAAAAAGACAAAAGCCCGATTGCCGCCAGCCCTGCATCGCGCGGCGCCATGCGCACATAGAGATATGCGAGCGCAACGACAGCGGCGATGGCGATGCGCCGCGTGATGAGAATGCGCGATCCAATGCCGCCCGGCGCCGCTGGCGCCGGGCCGCCGTCGCGGCGCAAGACCAGCGGCAGCACGAGGTCGTTGGTCAGCATGATGGAAAGCGCGACGCTCTCCACAACAACCATCGCCGTGCCAGCGGAAATCCCGCCGAGCATCACGAAAATCGCCAGAAGATTGTGATGACGCGCCAAAGGCAGCGCCAGAACGGTCATGTCGCGGTCGAGCCCGGCTTGCGGAAACAGAAGCAGGCCGGCGAGCGCGAGCGGCACGACAAAAATGTTGATCGCGATCAGATAAGACGGAAACACCCACGACGCGACGCCAATGTCGCGCGGATCGCGGTTCTCGACGAATGTGACATGAAACTGGCGCGGCAAAAGAACGATGGCGACCGCAGAAAGCATCGTCATCGTGATGGCGTTGGTCCAGTCGACGGGCGCAGCGAGCACGCGCGTGGTCGCAGCATTGCGCAAGCCCTGCGCCAGAAGATCGGAAAAGCCGCCGAACACGCCGAAGGTCACGAAGGCGCCGACAGCGAGAAACGCGGCCAGCTTCACGACGGATTCCACGGCGATGGCCAGCATGAGCCCGTCCTGCGTCTCGGTTGCGTCGACGCGGCGCGTGCCGAACATCATGGCGAATGTCGCCAGAGCAACAGGCACGAAGACGCCGCTGGGGAGCGCGTAATCGCCGGCGGCGATCACTTCGTTGGCGTCGAGCGAACCCAGCACCAGCTCCAGCGAGCCGATAATCGCCTTCAATTGCAGCGCGATGTAGGGAATGGCGGCGACAACGCACAGCAATGTGGCCACGGTTGCAACGCTCTCGGCCTTGCCGTAGCGAGCGGCGACGAAATCGGCGACCGATGTGATGGACTGGCTGCGCGACAGCAGGACGATGCGCCGCAACAGACGCCCGCCGAACAGGTAGACAAGCAACGGCCCGACATAGATCGGCAGGAACTGCCAGGCGGATGCGGAGGCCAGACCGACCGAGCCGTAAAAGGTCCACGATGTGCAATAGACGCCAAGCGCCATCGCATAGACGGCGCTCCGCAACGGGCCGCGCGTCAGGGCGCGGCCGCGCGTATCGCCAAACATGGCGATTGCGAACAGAAGGCCCGTATAGGCCAGGGTTGTCAGTACGGCCGCCCAACCTGCGATCATGCGCCCAATCCTGCCGGCAGGTCCGGCGTTGCTTGCAAGATCGCAGTCTAGCGCAATCCACAGCAACGGATTGGCAAATCGTTAAAATCTGTTAATTTCCGCCCGCGCCAGCGTCCCGGTCGCGCGGCCCAAAAACAGGAAACCTAAGAATGTTGAAAGAATTCAAAGAATTCGCCATGAAGGGCAACGTGCTCGACATGGCGGTCGGCGTCATTATCGGCGCGGCTTTCTCGAAAATCGTTGCCTCCCTCGTCGACGACATCATCATGCCGTTGATTGGCGCCGTGTTCGGCGGTCTCGACTTCTCGAATTATTTCCTTCGCCTTTCCTCGTCTGTTCCGGCCAATGTCGCGTCCTATGCCGACGCCAAGAAGGCCGGCGCGGTTCTGGGTTACGGCGCCTTCCTGACGGCCGTCGTCAACTTCCTGATCGTCGCTTTCGTTCTCTTCCTCGTGATCCGTCAGATGAACCGACTCATCAAGAAGAAGGACGAGGCTCCGGCTGCTCCGCCGCCGCCGCCGGAAGAAGTCGTGCTGCTGCGCGAAATCCGCGACTCGCTCGCCCGGCGGTAATTTCAGCGCCGGCGATTTGATCGGCTTTTTCTGGCCGATGGTTTTACCCGCCGCATTTTGCGGCGGGTTTTTTTGTTGCACAGGAATGCGATGCGGCGCGGCGGCGTTTATGCCTTGATGACGGTTTCGGCGCTGGCGGGCGGCGCGGGCGTTGCTGCGCTCGGCGTGCCGGCCGGTTGGCTTTCCGGCTCGATGTTTGCGGTCGCTTTGCTGGCGCTGGCGGGGAAGGCGGCGCAGCCGCCCGAACCCGTGCGCTGGGCAGCGATGATTTTTTCCGGGCTCGCCATCGGCACCGCGGTCACGCCCGCGATGATGCATTCGCTGTCCGCCTATCCTCTCTCGCTCGCGCTCATGGCTGTCGGCGTGACAGCCGCCACTTTTGTCAGCGCCGCCATTTTGCGCGCGCGGCCGGGCTGGAACCGCCAGACCGCGTTTTTTGCATCCATCCCCGGCGCGCTGTCTTTCGTCTTTGCCGTCGCAACCAATGTGAAGGGAGTCGATCTGCCGCGCATGGCGGTGGTGCAAGTCAGCCGCGTCTTTCTGCTGATGGGCGTGGCGCCGCTCGTCGCCGCCGAAACAGGCGCGCATGCCGCGCAGCTCAACGTCGTTTACGATTCCTGGCCGCTTGTCCTCATGTTGCTGCCCTTTGCGGTCGCCGCCGGCTATGGCCTCGAAAGGCTGGGCCTTGCGGCCGGGCTGCTGTTTGGCGCGATGTTCGTTTCGGGGATCGCGCATGCGACGGGCTTTGCGGCGGGGCGTGCGCCGCCGCTGCTGACGGCGATCGCGCAAATGTGCATCGGCGCCTGGGTCGGGGCGCGATTCAGCGGGTTCAAGCGCGCCGTGCTGCAACAATCGGCCGCGGCGGCGCTCGCCTCGTTCGTTGCGGCGCTCGCGCTGTCGGCCATGTTTGCGGGCGTTGCGACTGCGATGCTCGGCAAGCCTTTCGCGCAGACCCTGCTCGCCTTTGCGCCAGGCGGCCTTGAAGCGATGACGCTGCTCGCCTTCGCGCTGGGCGTCGATCCGGTTTATGTCGGCGCGCATCATCTGGCGCGGTTTTTTCTGATCTCGTTCGCGCTGCCGCTCGCCAGCCGGTTCTACCTCGGCGATGACGATCCGCTGACCCATTCGCCGGATGGCCCGGCGCAATAAAAAACCCGGGCGCAAGTCCCGGGTGTTTTTCAGGCTTGGCCGTCGATTTATTCGGCGGCTTTTTTCAGGTCGGGATAGACGCATTTGGCGTCTTTGGTTTCCGCAATCGCCTTTTCGTCCGTCGAGAACGGCAGGCCGAGCGTGTTCCACACATCGACCAGCGCTTCGACGAGTTCGGCGATATGGGCGTCGGTGTGCAGCGGCGTCGGCGTGATGCGCAAGCGCTCTTCGCCGCGCGGCACGGTCGGATAATTGATCGGCTGAATATAGATGCCGTAACGATCCATCAGCAGATCGCTCGCCTTCTTGCAGAGGTCGGCGTCGCGCACCATCACCGGCACGATATGCGAGGGATTGTCGAGCACCGGCAGGCCGGCCGCTTCCAGCGCATGCTTGGTGGTGCGCGCCTGACGTTGATGCAATTCGCGCAGATCCGGGCGCGCTTTCAGCGTGCGCACCGCCTGACAGGCTGCGGCGGCGACCGGCGGCGGCAGCGCCGTCGTGAAAATGAAGGACGGCGCGTAGGAGCGCACAGCGTCAATGACGGCCGCATCACCCGCAATGTAACCGCCAAGCGCGCCAAACCCCTTGGCCAGCGTGCCCTCGATCACGTCGATGCGGTCCATCGCGCCGTCGCGTTCGCAAACGCCCGCGCCGCGCGGCCCATACATGCCGACCGCGTGGACTTCGTCGATATAGGTCATCGCGCCGTATTTCTTGGCGAGATCGGCGATGGCGTTCACATCGGCGATGTCGCCGTCCATCGAATACAGGCTTTCGAAAACGACGAGCTTGGGACGATCGCCAGCGGCGATCAGCAATTCCTCGAGATGGGCGAGGTCGTTGTGACGCCACACCTGCTTCTCGGCCTTCGAGCGGCGAACGCCCTCGATCATGGAATTATGATTGAGCGCGTCCGAAAGGATGACGCAGTCGGGCAGAAGGTCCGCGATGGTGGAAATAGCCGCCAGGTTGGACACCCAGCCGGAGGTGAAGACGAGCGCTGCTTCCTTGCCGTGCAGATCCGCCAGTTCGGCCTCGAGCTGCACGAGCGGATGGTTGGTGCCCGAAATATTGCGCGTGCCGCCGGCGCCGACGCCCATGCGCGCAGCCGTCTCCTGCATTGCTGCGATCGAGTCGGGATGGCGACCCATGCCGAGATAATCGTTTGAGCACCAGATGGTGACCTGCCGCTCGCCGCCGTTTTCGAAACGCCAGGTGGCGCGCGGAAATTCACTCGCGCTGCGTTCGAGATTGGCGAAGACGCGGTAACGTCGCTCGTTCCGAAGCTGGCCGATCGAGGCTTCGAAGAACCGCCGGTACCCCATGTTTCCATCCCTTTTTCGGCGCCGCTTCGGGCCGGCTTTCAGGCCGAAGCGGAGCCGCTTAAAGTTTGAACAGTTCCAAATGATAGCGCGTCCCGGGCCTCATGGCGAGCGACAGAACGCCACAGGCGGCCACATCTTGATCCAGCGCAAACCGGAATTATTCGACATGGCCCCGCAGCCGGCGGCCGCCCGGCGTGCGGCAATAGCAGCGCGTATCCACCGGCGCGGCCCGCCAGAGATCACAGGTCATGTAGCGGGTAACGCAGGTCTGGCCATAGTCGTCTGAATATCCTGGATATGGATAGGCCGGCGCGACGACGATCGGCGGGCCGCCCCAGCCGGGCTCACGCCGCCAGCGGTCGCCGTCCCAACCCGGTCGCGGCCTCGGACCGCCGCCCCAGCCGGGTTGCGGGCCCGGCGCGCCGCCGCCCCAGCGCTGGCCGGGCGCGCCCCGGGGCGCAGGAGCCTGAGGGGCGGGTTGCGGTCGGGGCGTCCATTGTCCCTGCGGCGGCATCGGGCGCGCCTGATTCGGCGGCGCCATATTGGGATGAGGCACGATCTGCCCGCGATGGGCGGGATCGGGCGCGCCGCCCGGAAAGGTGTTCGGCGCCTGCGCGAAAGCCGCCGGCGCAACGCCGAGCGCGATGGTCACAAGCAAAGCTTTGGTTGCTGAACGCATTCTGCCTCTCCTCAATCTTTCCACACGCGGAACGCGCGCGTTGAACGCATGGGCCTGAATTCCGCATGGCTGACGTGGCGATGGCGATGGGAAACATCAAGCGTGATGACGCGAACCTGCCCATTCCGCAACTGGTACACCACGGGATGGGCGAGATAACCGGGCTCGCCTTGCGCCAGCCGGCGCGGCCCGTAGGAGGCCGCGTTGTAATAGGTCGGCGCATAGACGGTCTGGGGCGCCGGTTGCGGCGCTGCATGGGCAGGCGCAGCCCAGTAGGGATCGACAACATAGGCGCCGCCAAGCCCATAGCCGGCCCCAAGGCGCCGGCCATGACCGGGCCAGTCGCGATCATGCGGGCGGTCCTGCGCGGCCTGCGCTGGCGGAAGCGGCGCAGGCGCTGCGCCAAACGTCTGCCGCGGCGCTGCGGCCTGGGGCGCGCGCTGCTGATGCGGCGGGGCTGCGTATCGGGCGCCCCCGTGTCCCATTCCCCCATAGCTTGCGCCCATGGGGGCGCCGGGTGCGCCATGTCCGCCCGCGCCGCCGCCGGCGAAGGCGGGCACGGCAAGAAGACCACACAGAAAGGAAAGGCTTGTGACGACGGCAAAACGCATGGCGCAACGCTCCCATTGATACGCGAGACCGAAGCGCCGCCTTCGTTCCACCGTCGAAACTAGGCGGCTTTTCAATTGCGTGCAAGAAAAGGTGTGATGCGGCGAATGACGACGCGACGGTTCGCCTGGTTTGCGTCTTGCGTGCGGATCTTGAGATATTGTTCGCCGTAGCCTTGCGTGACCAGATTTTCCGGCGGCACGCCGAAGCGCATCGTGAGGATTTCCGCCACGCTCTGCGCCCGCCGATCCGAAAGCGACAGATTGTCGACAGGCGAGCCGACCGCATCCGTGTGGCCTTCGATCAGATAGACCTCGTTGGGATTGCGCTTGATGGCCGCCGAAAGCGCTCTTGCCACGAGCGCGAGCTTGTCGGTCTGGTCGGGCCCGATCGCCCAGGAGCCGCTGTCGAAATTGATCGTGTTGAGATCGACGCTGCGCGTATAGGCGCGCAGGCTCGGGCTGTAGCGCACCTCATCGAGCGTGTAGGCGCGCGGCAGCGGCGCGAGGGGCGGCGCCATAAAGGCGTCGTAGAGCGCCGGTTCGCCCGCCGTCGCCGCGTCCACGACGTAGACCGTCGGCGCAATGGCCATCGGCGGGGGCGGCAGGTCGACCACATCGTCCATGAATGCGCGCGGCCGGCCTGTGTGGAAATTGTCGATAATGACAACTTCCCTGCCGTCGGCATGGCGGCGATAGCGCCGCAGCAACTGCCCGTAAGCGTCCGTCACGGTGACGATCTGGTCGCCGTCCGGCGCTGTCCAGATGGTCACTGTCTGGTCGCCGCGCCGCTCTGAGCGGATGGCGCCGCCGAGCCTGCGAAAGCGCTCGTTCTCGTCGTGACGCAGGAAGTAACGGTCGCCATCCTCGACGATCGTGCGGCCGGGCTCCTGATAAATCTGCGCGCCGTCGCCCTGATAGGCGCGGCGGTCGGCGCGCACGGCGTCGATGGTGCGCGCATCGGCGCGGCCCGCCATGAAACCGCCGACGAGCCCGGCGCCGGCGGCAAGCGCCGCTGCGCCGGCCGGCGTGATCTTGGGGCCCGAGCGCGCGCGCGGCGCAACGGCGCCCGGCGCTGGCGGCGGCGCCGCCTGTCCCTGAACGGGCGGCGCGGCGCTCGGCGCCGGCGCTGTTTGTCCCGGCGCCGCAGCCGGTCGCTGCACGCTGCTGTTGGGCGCAGGCGCTGCGGGCGGCGCGGCGGTCTGTCCGCCGGTTGGCGGGTTGTGCGCGGGGCCAGCATTTGGCGCCGCATTGGCGGGCGGCGGCGGCGCAGCCGTGGCCTTGCCGTCGGATGCGGGATGCGGCGCGTTTGGCGCAACCGCCGGCGGTTGCGGCGTTGGCGCAGCCCGGTTTGCCGGCGCGCTGACGTTGGGCGCGGGCGCGTTATGGGCGGGCTCCGATGCGCCGCTGGCTTTGGGCGCGGGCGCATTGGCTGGCGCGGCAGGCTGACGCGCGCCCGGCGCAGGATGCGGCGCAGCGTTTGGCGGCGCAGCGTTTGGCGGCGCATGTGGCGCGGGCGCGGCGGATTGCGGCGGGGCGGACTGATTGGCGCGCGGCGCAGGCGGCTGAACGCGCGGCGCAGGCGGCTGAACATGCGGCGGCGCCGGCGGCTGCATGCGTGGCGCGGGCGGCATATGGGGCGGGGCCGGCGGCTGCATATTCGGCGCGGGCGGCGGCTGAATGTGCGGCGGCTGCGGGGGCGCAACGCGCGGCGGTTGAGGCGCTTGAATATGCGGGGGCGCTGGCGGCTGCATGCGCGGGGCGGGCGGCGGCGCGGCGCGCTGGCGATCATGCTGTTGCTGTTCATTCGGCTGCTGGGCGAAAGCGGACGGCGAGGCCGTCAACGCCGGCGCCATCACGCCAGCAAGAAGAACGTGAACGAGTTTGCGCATGTCTTTCCTCCGCATCTGCATCGCCGTCCATTGCGCTTGAAGCGCGCTGAACGATTGCTGAATGCATCGGCTGAAAAACGGCGCAAAGAAGGTTTCAACCCGTCAGCTTTGCGACGATCACACCGTGCGGCCGCCATCGATCGGCAAGACAACGCCGGTGACGAAAGCGGTCGCATCTTCGGCAAGCCAGACGCAGGCGTTTGCAATATCGGCGCCGCGCGACATGCGCCCCAGCGGAATGGTGGCGACGAATTTCGCGCGATTTTCCGGCGTGTCGGGAAGGCCCATGAATGACTCCAGCAAGGCCGTCTCGCCCATGACCGGCGCGATGCAATTAACGCGAATTTTCTGCGGCGCAAGTTCGACGGCGAGCGATTTCGAGACCAGATTCACCGCGCCTTTCGTTGCGTTATACCATGTCAGGCCCGGGCGCGGCCGCACGCCCGCCGTCGAACCGATGTTGATGATGGCGCCGCCGCCCTGCTTCGTCATCACCGGCGCGACAGCCGCCACCATGTGATAAATAGACTTCACGTTGATCGCGAAAACCTTGTCGAACTCGGCCTCGCTCACCTCCAGAACGGGTTTGTTCCGAAAGGTCCAGCCGGCGTTGTTCACGACGATGTCGAGCCGCCCGAATTTGTTCAGCGCCGCCGCGACAGCCGCGTCGATATCAGCGCGCGACGTCACATCGCCCTTTAGCGCAAAACCTTCGCCGCCGGCTGCGCGCGAGACCTTTTCCGCACCTTCGCCGTTGAGATCGAGATTGACCACCCTCGCGCCTTCCTGCGCATAGGCGCGCACGATATCGGCGCCAAAGCCCGATGCGCCGCCGGTGACAAGCGCAACCTTGTCTTTCAAACGCATATGTTCCTCCAGACTGTTCGTTCTGCAGATGTCACGGCGCGCGATAGGGCGGCCGGCCGCTCGCCAGCGCATCTTCAAGCAGATCGAGCCGATCCTGTCCCCAGAAAATCTCGCCGTCGAGCACGTAGGAGGGCGAGCCGAACACGCCGGCTTTCATCGCGCGCTCAAAATTGGCGGCATAAGCGACCTGCGCCTTGGGGCCGCGCGCGGCCTCGACAAGAGCGGAGCCGTTCGCCCCGGTCGTCTGCACGACGGATTCGATTTCTCCCGCCTCGCCGAGGTTGCGCTCCTGCTCGAAGACAGCCTTGAACGCCGCGGCGATATAAGGTGCGGGATCGGCGCCTTGCAGCATCAGCGCGACGGCGACGCAATCGGCGAGCGTCGGATCGAACGGCCAGCCCCTGGGTTCGATCGCAAAATGCAGCCCGCGCTTTTCGCGCCAGCGCTGCAATTCCACGAGCCGATAATTTTGCCGCGAGATATGCCGCTTTGCCAGCGGCAAGCCGCCGGTTTGCGGAAAAACCTGGCCCAGCGAGACAGGCCGCCAGTCGATCCGCGCGCTGTGTCTGGCCGCAAGCGCGCGCAGATGCGCATCGCCAATATAGGCCCAGGGAGAAGCAAGCGAGAAATAAACTTCGATGGTACGCATGGCCGCAGTGTGCCCGCGCAGGCGCATTCGTCAAGATTCGACGCTGGTGACGCCGAGCTCCGTCCGATCGAGCTCTTCCTCTACGCGGTGGAATGCAATGTCGCCGATCTCGCCGTTGCGCCGCAGCTCCGACAAGCGCGCCCTGGATGCAGCGAGCGATTTCAGACGCAGGCGGCCATCCTCGGAAACGGCCGGCGCATAGGTTTCAGGTCCTTCGTCAGCGATAGCGAGCATCGCGGAATATTCTTCGCGCAGCCGCGCGGCCGCCTCGCCCTCGTCGCCATCGAGACAGGCCATAGCCGCGCGCAACGCTTCCGTTCTGGCAAAACCCGTTTCGTTCTCAAGCTGGCGATCCTGCGGCAATTCCAGCGCACGCAACAACGGCCCCAGCGTAAAGCCCTGCAACACCAAAGTGCCGAGGACGACGAAGAAAGCGCAAAACACGATGAGATCGCGATAGGGAAATTCCAACGGAAGCGCCAGCGCGCCGGCCAGCGTGACGATGCCGCGCATGCCGCTCCACGAAACGACGACCGCGCCGCGCCAGCCCGGCCGCACGGCCGGATTGATCGGCGAATAACCCCGCAACTTCGCCAAAAAGCTGACGCCGGCGCCGTTGAGAAACACCCAGACGAAACGCACGACGATCACTGCGACGAGCGTTGCAGCCCCGATCTTGAAAAACAGCAGCCGTTGCTGCGCGTCGAGATTTTCCATCACCGGCCCTATTTGCAGACCGATGATCGTGAAGGCGAGAATATTGAGAAAGAAGATCGCCGTTTCCCAAATCGCGAACGACGGCAGGCGCAGACGTGCGGGCGTTTTGTCGTTGCGCGCGGTCGTCGCCGCGAAGGTGACGAGCGTGAGCACGCCCGACAGGTGAACCCGCTCGGCGGCGAGCCAGATGCCGAAGGAAACGACGAATTGCAGCAGGATCGCGCTTGGCATGTCGTTGACGCGGCGCAACAGGCGCGGAACGATTTGCGCCAGCAGATAGCCGGCCAAAAACGACAGCGGCACGGCCGCAACCAGCGGGGGCAATATCTTTGCGGCCGGCAGCGTCGAAGTCGCCGCGATCAGCGCGCCGCGAAAAATGACCAGCGCGCTTGCGTCATTGAACAGGCTTTCGCCTTCGAGAATCGTGACGAGCCGTCGTGGCGGATTGACGAAGCGCATGACGGCGGAGGCTGCGACCGCATCGGGCGGCGCGACAAGCGCGCCGAGCGCGATTGCGACCGACCACGGCATTTGCGGCACGAACCAGCGCGCAATGAAGGCGACGACGACAGTTGTCGCGACAACCGCGCCGATCACGAGACTGACGATGGTCGGCCAATCGCGCCTGAGGTCGCGCAAGGACATGTCGAAAGCCGAATCGACGAGCACCGGCGCCAGAAACAGCGCGAGCGCCAGATCAGCGTCGAGTTCGATTTTGGGCGCGCCCGGGATGAAGGCGAGCCCAACGCCGGCAAGCGCCAGAAAGGCGGGATAAGGCGCCCCGATCCGCCGCGCAAACAGCGCGAGGAACACGGCGATGGCCACCAGCGCGATGGTCGTTTCGAAAAACAGCATCGCGCTAATCTGCCGGCGCCGCGCCCGCCGTCAAGCGGTCGCGCTCACGCCGTCGCCAGGCCGCCGCGTTGCAATATGAAGCGTTCGATCGCATCGACGCCATCGCCCGATTTCATGTTGGTCATGACGAAGGGCCGCTCCTTGCGCTGCGCCCTGGCGTCGGCCTCCATCACCGCGAGCGATGCGCCAACATGGGGCGCAAGATCGATCTTGTTGATGACGAGAAGATCGGAACGCGTGATGCCGGGGCCGCCCTTGCGCGGAATTTTCTCGCCCCCCGAAACGTCGATGACGTAAATCGTCAGATCGGCGAGTTCCGGCGAGAAGGTCGCCGCAAGATTGTCGCCGCCCGATTCCACCAGAATCAGATCGAGAGCTGGAAAGCGTTTGCGCATGTCGGCTATTGCAGCGAGATTGGCCGAGCAATCCTCTCGAATGGCGGTATGGGGACAACCGCCGGTTTCCACGCCCATGATGCGCTCGGATTCAAGCGCGCCGGCGGCGGTGAGAATGCGCGCATCTTCCTTGGTGTAGATGTCGTTGGTGATGGCGGCGATGTCGAACCGGCCGCGCAGGCGTTTGCACAAGGCTTCCATCAGCGCCGTCTTGCCGGAGCCGACCGGGCCGCCAACGCCAACGCGCAAAGGTCCATTCATGCTGCTCATGTGTCTTTCCCTCAGGAGCGGAAGAGCCGCGAATATTGCGTCTCGTGTCGCATGGAGGCGATATCGGCCATAACGCAGGCGCCGCCGAGATCGTCAAGGTTCGATTGCGCAGCCATCGCGCCCAGAGCCGCGACATCTGCGCTCAAGGCGCGCAGCGTTTGCTGGCCCTGCGTCTGGCCGATAGGCCCAAGGCGGACCGCGGCGGAAACGAGATTGGCGACGAAGGCGAGCGCGAAGCTCTCGCAGGCCCGGCGGAGCGGAATTTCGTGCGCCGCCGACGCCAGCGCAACGGCGACCGGCCAGGCCGGTTGCGGCTGCAATGCCGGCGCGCAAGCCTCGACAAGCGGGTGCGGCCAGGACGCCACGATGGCGTCGAGAAAAGAGCCGCCCTGTTGCGTCGTCTCGAGCCGCCGTTCGGCGGACGGCGCCAGCGCCAGCGCCAGTTCATTGACGGCGCGCAACCCATCCTGGTCGGCCGCGCGCGCGGCGCGCCAGCCTTGCGCGAACAGGATGCAATCATTGCGCGCGCCGCCCGCGCGCAGGAGATCCCCGAGCCAATCGGCCAGCGTCGCCGCATCGCGCACGTCGCCTGTTTCGACCGCCCATTCGAGACCGTGGCTATAGGCGAAGGCGCCCACGGGAAATGATGGCGAGAACCAGATGGCGAGCAGAATATCGGGCGAAGTCATCGCGACTCTTCCTCGCGGGCGCTTGCAAAGCGCAGCGTCAATCGAATTCCTGCGGATCATATTCGCGCTTGGTCGAACAGAACTCGCAGGTGACGCCGATCTTGCCGTCATCGCCGATCATCGCCTGCCGTTCTTCCTGCGAGAACCGGCGCAGCATGGCCGACACGCCCGCATCGGAGCAGCGACAAAAATCGTGCAGAGGCTGCGGCTGGAAAACCTTCACGCCGCGCTCGTGGAACAAGCGATAGAGCAATCGTTCGCCCGAGAGCGAAGGATCCAGCAATTCGTGATCTTCGACCGTTCCGGCCAGAAGGCGCGCTTCGTTCCAGGCGTCGTCGTCGTCGGCTGGCGCGGGCGCAGTCCCCGCGGGCGCGTCGCCGGGCGGAAGGTCTGCGCGACGGCGATCTTCGGATTGCGGCAGGAATTGCAGCAAAAGCGCACCCGACACCCAATGATCGTCGCGCCCTTGAAAGGCCTGGCCCACCGCCAGGCGCACGAAGGTCGGGATTTGCTCGGATTGCCGGAAGTAATCATGCGCGGCGGCCTCGAGGCCCTCGCCTTCAAGCGCGACGAGCCCCTGATAGCGCGCCGCATCCCCGCCCTGTTCGATGGTGAACGCCAGATGCCCGCGGCCCAGCAATTGCCTGGAGGCATGCGCGCCCTGCTTTTCGGCGGCGGCGAGACGGTCGGCGTCGAAACGTGCAAAAGCGCGCAACTGGTCGGGCGCTTCGTAATCGACGACCAGCATGTCGACCGCGCCGTCCGTGCGCGTTTGCAGCTGAAAGCGTCCCTGATGTTTCAGGGCTGCGCCAAGCACCGCCGTGAGCGCGGCCGCCTCCGCGATCAGGCGCGCCACGGGCGCTGGATAGGCGTGACGCTTGAGAATGCGATCGAGCGCAGGGCCAAGACGCGCGAGACGGCCGCGCACATGCAATGTCTCGACGGCGAATGGCAGAACGGAATCGATGAAGGCCCCATCCGAGACAGCGCGCTGGAGTTCGCTCATGCGCGCAGACACCAGGCGAGCACGCCCTTCTGCACATGCAGACGGTTCTCGGCCTCGTCGAATACGGCCGATTGCGGCCCGTCGATGACGGCGTCCGTCACCTCCTCGCCGCGATGGGCCGGCAGGCAGTGCATGAAGATCGCTTCCCCGGCGGCTTCCTTCATCAGATTGGCGTTGACCTGATAGGGCGCGAGCAGGCGATGGCGGTCCGTCTCGTTCTCGTCGCCCATCGACACCCAGCAATCGGTGATGACGGCGTCTGCCCCGCGAACCGCCTCGCGCGCATCGCGCATGACGTTGATCTGCGCGCCGTCCTTGCGCGCAGCGGCGATCAGGCCGGCCGGCGGCGCGAGCTCTTCGGGCGTTGCGATGTTCAGCTTGAACGGCAGGCGCGCTGCGGCATGGATCCAGCTCGTCAGCACATTGTTGAAATCGCCGACCCAGGCGACCGTGCGGCCCTCGATGGCGCCCTGCTTTTCCTCGAAGGTCAGAATGTCGGCCATCACCTGACAGGGGTGGGACAGTTTGGTCAGGCCATTGACGACAGGCACGCTCGCGTGATGGGCGAGTTCGAGCAGATCGTCGTGACTGAGAATGCGGATCATGATCGCGTCGACGAAACGCGACAGAACGCGCGCCGTGTCGGCGATCGTTTCGCCGCGGCCCAGCTGCATTTCCTGCCCCGTCAGCATGATTGCCTCGCCGCCCAATTCGCGGATGGCGACGTCGAAAGAGACGCGCGTGCGCGTCGAGGGCTTGTCGAAAATCATCGCCAGCGTGCGGCCCTTGAGGGGCGGCGCAATATCGCCGGCGCGCATGGCCGCGCGCTCGGCTTTCAACTTGCGCGACAGATCGAGAATGCGCCGCAGGTCGGCGCCGGAGTAATCCGTCAAATCGAGGAAATGACGGGTCCGCAATTGTGCGTCCGCCTTCATGCTGGAGCCTTCTCCTGTTTTGCCGTCAGCGCGGCGCAGGCCCTTTCGAGCCGCGCGACGCCTTCGGCCAATTCTTCATCGCTCGCCGTGAGCGGGGGCAGCAGACGCGCAACATTGTCGCCCGCCGGTATGACGAGCACATGGGCCTCGCGCGCCGCCGCCACGAAATCGGCGACGGGAATATGCGTCTGCACGCCGAGCATCAGCCCCTCGCCCCTCACCCCTGCGACAATGGCGGGATGGCGATCGCGCAAGGCGGCGAGCTTCTGGCGCAGCGCCAGTCCCTTGCGCGCAACCTCGTCGATAAAGCCGGGCGCCAGCACGACATCGAGCACGGCGTTGCCGACCGCCATGGCGAGCGGATTGCCGCCGTAGGTCGTGCCATGCGTGCCCGCCGTCATGCCGCGCGCAGCCTCGCGCGTCGCAATCACGCCGCCGAGCGGAAAACCGTCGCCAATGCCCTTGGCGAAAGCCAGTATATCGGGTGTGACGCCGAACCCTTCGTAAGCGAAAAATTTGCCCGTGCGGCCGACGCCGGTTTGCACCTCGTCGAATATCAGCAGCATGCCGTGCTTGTCGCACAAGGCGCGCAAGGCGCGCAGGAACGACGGCTCGGCGGCGCGCACGCCGCCCTCGCCCTGGATCGGCTCGATCAGAATGGCCGCCGTCTGCGGCGTGATCGCCGCCTCGACAGCCTTGATGTCGCCAAACGCAACCTTGTCGAAGCCCGGCGCCTTCGGACCGAAGCCTTCGATATATTTCGGATTGCCGCCCGCGGCGATGGTCGCTGTCGTGCGGCCGTGGAAGGCGCCCTCGAACGTAATGATGTGATAGCGGTCCATCTGGCCTTCGACCGCATGATATTTGCGCGCCGTCTTGATCGCCATTTCCAGCGCTTCCGCGCCCGAATTGGTAAAGAAGGCGAGATCGGCGAATGTGGCCTCGACCAGCCGATGCGCCAGCCGCTCGCCGCCGGGGATCTGATAGAGATTGGAGACGTGCCACAGCTTATGCGCCTGATCGGTCAGCGCCTTCACCACATGCGGGTGGCAATGCCCGAGCGAGCAGACCGCAATGCCGGCGCCGAAATCGAGATATCGTTCGCCCTTCTCCGAAATCAGCCAGACGCCTTCGCCCCGCTCGAAAGCGAGATTAGCGCGCGCATAAGTCGGAATAAGCGCCGAGGACACGGCATTTCTCCATTGCTTCGATTTCGTCAGCGATTTCAGCAAGAAGCCAAAAATCAAACTGCCGCCCCAAGGGCGGCAGCGCCTGTGGATAATCGCATTTGACCGCGTGTCCGTCAAATTTCGCCTTGTTTGACGGGCGTTTTTCGGAGGCCGCCACGCGCCTGTTGAAAACACAAGTTGCGCACAGGCCTGCGACAGACCGACTCTTGCGCGCGATTCAACGCCTAGTGTAGCGTCCCCTCCGTCGGCTACGACATCTCGTGCGGCGGACCATCAGAGAGCGTTTCAAGCGTCTTATCGCGTCGATTGTTTCGACGCGGGAATCGATTCCGATTCCAAAGACTTGGCGCACTCGGCGCGAGACACGGACCTGGATGAGGAGGACTTATGTCCTGGACTGACGAGCGCGTGGAGCTCCTGCGAAAACTCTGGCTGGAAGGCCACAGCGCCAGCCAGATCGCCAATGAACTGGCCAATGGCATCACGCGCAACGCCGTCATCGGCAAGGTGCACCGGCTTGGCCTTTCGGGCCGCGCCAAGGCGCCGAGCCAGGCCGCGCCGCGCCAGCGCATCGCCAAGCCGCGTTCGGTCGCCCCGCGCCCGGCGCCCATCGTGCGCGGCAATCTGGCGTTCGCGCTCGCCCCGCGCATTGTCGAGGCGCCGCAACTGCGCCCGGTGGAAGAAGTGGTGGTGCCGATTTCCGAACGCGTCACCATCATGGAACTGCGCGAAAGCATGTGCCGCTGGCCGCTCGGCGACCCCGCCTCGCCGGACTTCCGCTATTGCGGTTGCGAGGCCCCGATCGGCGAAGGCCCCTATTGCAAATATCATGCGCGCATCGCCTATCAGCCCGCGCAAGACCGGCGCCGAGACCGCTCGCGCGGCGCTGCGCGGTAAAACGGTCGCGCGCTCAAAAGCAAAACGCCGCGCATCGCGCGGCGTTTTTGTTTGTTGAGCGATCAGGCTGGAATCGGCGTCGAACGCGTCAGACCCAAAGCCTGCATTTCGGCAAAGAGGGCGACGGCGGCCGCCTGAATGACGACGACGGCTATGCCGAACGTCGTCGGCGCAACCTGCCCCGAAAAAAGCAGGATGACGCTTTCGAGCGTCCAGAGAATATTGCCCGCCACGACAAACCAGACGAGCGCGCGCGGCAGGTCGGCGCGTTGGCCGAGCCATCCGACGAAAGCGGCGTAAGGCAAAAGGAAAATGCCGGCGCCCAGCACAAGTTGATGCGGCAGTCCGAGCAGCGGCGCGAGCGCGCCGGCGCCGAGAGCCAGAACAAGGCCGCAGACGCCGCTGAACGCAGCGTCGACCGTCAGAAACCGCCGCAACAACGGCGCGCTTTGCACATATTTCATGATCGCCTCCCTCCTTATTGCGACGGCAAGCGGTCGAAAAACCCGGCGACCGACACAAGCCGGCCATCGGCTCCCGCGACCGCAAAATCCGTGCCTTCGACAATGGTCGGCCCATCTTTCGGCGCGAGCGTCCAACGGAAGCGCATGCCGCCGTCATGCGCTTCCGGTTCGCCGAGCGCGCAGAAAACATGTCCGGGAAAGCGCGCTTGCGCGGCGGCGATCATGGTTTCAATGCCATCGCGACCGTCCGCCTGCATCACGGGATCTGCGTAACGCGCGTCCGCCGCCCATAGGTCGGCCATCAACGCGCGCCGACGCGCAGGGTCGGTTTCGTTCCAGATTGCAAGATACCGATCCACGATGTCTTTTGCTTTGGTCATCACACTCTCCTTCGCACGACCGCCTCTGCAGCGGCATGCGGAAAGCTCGCGCAAGAACGACAGGCCGTCGATTACGCGCGAGGTAATGGCCAAGGTCGCGGATTGCGTTAAATTGCCTGCATGGGAGACCAAAAGCCGGTCGGCGATCATTTGCGCTTATGGCGACAGCGGCGGCGCATGAGCCAGCTTGACCTCGCGCTCGAAGCCGAGGTTTCGACGCGGCATCTGTCCTTTCTCGAAACCGGCAAAGCGCAGCCGTCGCGCGACATGCTGCTGCATCTGACGGAAACCCTCGCCGTGCCGTTGCGCGAGCGTAACGGCATTCTCGTGGCGGCGGGCTTTGCGCCTGTTTTTGGCGAGCGTCGTCTCGACGACCCCGCGCTGGCCGCCGCACGCCTTGCCGTGGAAACGGTTCTGTGCGGCAGCGAACCAAGTCCGGCGCTGGCGGTCGATCGATTGTGGAATGTTGTTTCGGCAAACAAGGCTGCAACCGGCCTTCTACGGGGCGTCCATCCCTCGTTGATGGAGAAGCCAAACGCGCTGCGCCTTGCGCTGCATCCGCAGGGCGTGGGACCGCGCATCGTCAATTACGCGGAATGGCGCGCGCATATTCTCGCGCGGCTGCGTCACCAAATAGCCACGAGCGGCGATATCGAACTGGAGGCGCTGATGAAGGAAGTCGCCGCTTATCCCGAGCCTGCGCAAGCGGGCGGGCGCACGCCCCACACGCTGGATCATGCTCCCTTTATTACGCCGCTGCGCCTGCGGGCGGGCGACGCCATTCTTTCTTTCATGTCGGTGATGACGACGTTCGGAACGCCCGTCGACATTACCTTGTCGGAACTGGCGATTGAAACCTTCTTTGCCGCCGACGCGCAAACCGCCGAGGCCCTGCGGACCATGGCGGCCGATGCGCGCTAGGCTCCCGCCGATTTCGCCGCCGCGCGCACATCGTCAAGCAGATCCTCGACATCTTCGAGACCGACCGAAAGGCGCAGCAAACCCGGCGTAATGCCCATGCGCGCCTGAACGTCCGGGGCAAGGCGCTGATGCGTCGTGGTCGCGGGATGCGTGACAAGGCTCTTGGCGTCGCCGAGATTGTTGGAAATTTTCACGATGTTCAGCGCGTTGCAGAAGCGGAAGGCCGCAGCCTTGCCGCCCTTCATCTCGAGCGCCAGCACCGTGCCGCCGGCGCGCATCTGCCGCCGCGCGAGCGCTTCCTGCGGATGGTCCTTGCGGAACGGATACAGCACGCGCGCAACCGCGCCTTCTTCCGCCAGAACATCGGCCAGACGCGCAGCGCTCGCGCTCTGTTGCGCCACGCGCAGGGGCAGCGTCTCGAGACTCTTCAGCAAGAGCCAGGCGTTGAACGCCGACAGCGTCGGCCCCGTCTGGCGCAACACGTTATGCACATGCTCGTCGAGCAACTGGCGCGATCCCAGGATCAACCCGCCAAGCACCCGCCCCTGCCCGTCCATATGTTTGGTTGCGGAATAGACGACGACATCGGCCCCCAGCGCGAGCGGCTGCTGCAGCAAAGGCGTTGCGAAAACATTGTCGACGACGAGCCTGGCGCCGCCTTCATGCGCGATTTTAGCAATCTCGGCGATGTCGAGAATTTCGAGCTGCGGGTTGGTCGGCGATTCCAGAAAGCAGACTTTGGTGTTCGGGCGCATGGCGGCGCGCCATTGATCGAGATCGCCGCCATCGACCAGCGTCGAGGAAACGCCGAAGCGCGGCAGCCAGTCTTCCACGATATAAAGACACGAACCGAACAAGGCGCGCGCGGCCACCACGTGATCGCCCGCGCGCAGCAAGCTCATCAGCGCCGCCGTCACCGCCGCCATGCCGCTGGCTGTTGCGCGCGCGGCTTCCGCGCCCTCCAGCAGCGCCGCGCGCTCTTCGAACATCGCCACGGTGGGATTGGAAAAGCGCGAATAGACAAAGCCCGGCTGCTCGCCCTTGAAACGGGCTTCCGCCGCCTCGGCGCTGTCATAGACGAAGCCCTGCGTCAGAAACATCGCCTCGGAGGTCTCGCCAAATTGCGAGCGGGCCGCGCCGCCATGCACCAGGCGGGTGGCGGGGCGCAGTTTTGCAAAGTCCGGCGGATTTTTCGAGGCGTTCATGGCAAAGGCTCCCGTCCGGCGCAGCCGGGAAAAACAGCGCGATTTTGCGAGGTTCGCGTTCTCCTATCCCCAGCCCGCCCTTGGCGCAAGCGCGCCAATCCGCTAGCAAAACGTCAAGCGGGCGCGCGGCAAGGGAGCGCAGAGTGGGCAAGAACAGCGCGGGCATACTGGCCGATCGCCAGATCGAGTCTCTGGCCGCAGCCGGCGTCATCGTCGCGCCGCCGTTTGCAACGGGACAGATCCAGCCCGCCAGTCTCGACCTGCGCCTTGGCCAGCGCGCCTATCGCATGCGCGCGAGTTTTCTGCCGGGCGCGCGCGATGTCGCCGGGCGGGCGCGCGAACTGGCGCTGCATGAAATCGACCTGTCTCAGGGCGCCGTGCTGGAAACGGGCTGCGTCTATCTGTGCGAATTGCAGGAGCAGCTCGCGCTGCCGCTGGAGCTTTCGGCTTCAACCAATCCGAAATCCTCGACCGGCCGCATCGACGTCTTCACGCGCGTCATCTGCGATGGTTCGCGCGAGTTCGACACCGTGCCTGCCGGTTATCGCGGCGCGCTTTACGCGGAAGTTTCGCCGCGCACCTTTCCCGTTCTGGCGCGCGCGGGGTCGCGGCTCAGCCAGATCCGTTTCAGAAACGGGCACGCGCGGCTCGACGACGACGGCCATCGCGCCTTGCATGCGGCCGAAGAGCTTGTTGCGCATGCCGAGCCCTCGATTTCGGGCGGCGGCGTCGCTGTTTCAATCGATCTTGCCGGTTTCGACGGCGACGGGCTCGTGGGCTGGCGGGCGCGCCGCCACACCGGATTGATCGACGTCGACGTCGTTGGCCAGCGCAAGGCCGCCGACTTCTGGGAGCCGGTGCATGCGCGCGGCGAACTCGTGCTCGACCCCGGCGAATTCTACATTCTCGCCTCGAAGGAAGCGGTGCGCGTGCCGCCCGATCATGCAGCGGAGATGACGCCGTTCGATCCACTGGTCGGCGAATTCCGCGTGCATTATGCAGGGTTTTTCGACCCCGGTTTCGGCGCGCGGGAAGCGGGCGGTTCCGGCGCGCGCGCGGTGCTGGAAGTGCGCTCGCATGATGTGCCGTTCATTCTCGAGGATGGACAGATCGTCGGCCGCCTCGTCTATGAACGCATGGCCGAACGTCCGCGCGCGCTTTACGGAGCCGATCTCAAATCGAATTACCAGGCGCAGGGCCTGAAACTATCCAAACATTTTACGCTTTAGCCGCGCTTCCTGGATGATCGATCGAGAGGCGCCGGGCTGGCGGGGTCAGCTCGCCATCGCCGCGCGCGCTTCTTCGCGCAGGGCGCGCGCCGCTTCCTGAGTCATGGCGCTGCGCGGCGTCGCAATCGAGATTTCATGCGCAAGCCGCGCCGGCGCGCCGCTTAACAGGAAGATGCGATCGGCAAGCCCGATGGCTTCATCGAGATCGTGTGTGACGATCAGCGTCGTGACGCGGCGCGCTTCGACAAGCGTTGCAATTTCCTGCAGCAGCCGTTGCGCGAGCGCGCCGTCGAGCGAAACGAAGGGCTCGTCCAGCAACAACAGGTCCGGTTCGACCGCCAGCGCGCGCGCAATCGCCACGCGGCGCGCAAGACCAAGGGACAACGCGCCGGGGAAGTCGCCGCGGTGGGCGGCAAGGCCCAGCGTGTCGAACAAGGCCGCGATATCCTCGTCGCGCGCCTGCGGGGCGGCGATGCGCACATTTTCCTCGACGCTGCGCCAGGGAAGCAGGCGCGGCTCCTGAAACACCATGCCAAGCCGCCCATGCGCCGGCAGCGTGATCGTCCCCGCATAGTCGCGATCGAGCCCGGCGATCAGGCGCAACAGCGTTGTCTTGCCGCAACCGGAAGGTCCGACGAGCGCGCCAACCTCGCCTGCGGCGAGCGAGAAATGCAGATTTGCGATCGCGCGCCGCGCGCCGCGAGATGCTTCGGCGCCGGGATAGATTTTTTCCGCAATTGCGACGTCAAGCCGCGCGGGGGCGCCATCGGGAAACGGAGCGTTCAAAAGGCTGCACCAGAAAAGTTTCGACCGCCAGCATGATGGCGACGAAGGGAATTGTATAAGCCAGAAGAAGCTTCACGTCGAACAACTGAAACGCCGTGTTGATCTCGAATCCGACGCCGTTGGAGCGGCCCAGCAATTCGACGACGAGAACGATTTTCCAGACGAGCGAGAGGCCGGAACGCGTCGCAGCCGCAATATACGGCGCAAGCTGCGGCAGCACGATGTGGCGCAGACGCGCCATCGGCGCGATGCGATAGACGCGCGCCATTTCGTCGAGACCTGCATCCATCGCGCGGGCGCCTTCGCGCACGGTCGCCGCTGTATTCGGCAATTTGTTCAACGCCACCGCGCCAATGGCGGCGGCCTCCGTCAACCCAGCCCAGATATAGGCCAGCACGATGATGACCAGCGCGGGCACGTTGAGCAGAATGACGAGCCACGGGTCGGCGATCTTGTCGAACAGCGGCTTGCGGCCCATGGCGATGCCCAGCGCAGTCCCCAACGTCATGGCCAGCACGAAAGCAGCCGCGACGCGCCACAACGTCATTGCGAGATTGGAAAAGAGCGCGCCCGATTGCGCCTCCTGCGCGATCGCGGCAAAAACCGCGCCCGGCGCAGGCAGATAGCGCGGCGAGGATTCCAGCGCCGCAAATTGCCAGACAGCGAACAAGGCGACAAGCGACAGGATGCGCGCCATCAATGCGATCCGTCGCCGCTAAAAAACACGCCCGGCTGAAGGTTTTGCGAGGGGCCTACCAGCGTTTCGCCGCCCATCTTCGCCAGCACATCGTAGAGCGCGGCGGCGTCGGCTTGCTGCGCCTCGAGCGGGCGATGGCTTACGCCTTCGACAAAGCGCCTGCGATAGACAGCAAGCGCCGCAGGGCTTTTGGCGTGGGTGAGCGGCGCGATCACGCTCCAGGCTTCGTCGGAGGATTGCATCAACGCCTTGGCCTTGTCCGTCATGGCGATGAAACGCGCGACAAGACCGGCATGGGCGCGCGCCCAATCCTCGTCGAACACATAGCCGGTTACGGGAACCGGCGCGCGCGCGCCCAGGTCGCGCTCGACAGCGGCCATGTCGATGGCGCGCACAAAGCCGCGCGTTTCGAGGTCGGCGCAGAAGTTCCAGAAGTTCAGCGTCGCGTCGAGTTCGCCCTGCGCCGTTTTCTCGGCGAGCAAGGCCGGCGCGCCATACTGGATTTGCGCCTTGCTCTTGAGATCGACGCCCGCTTGCAAAGCCGCCGCCTGCAGGAGCAACCAGCTTTTGTCGAGCGGCCCGCCCGCCACGCCGATCTTCTTGCCCACGAGATCTGCATAGGCGCGGATCGACGATCCCGCCGGCGCCATGACGGCGCCGATAGCGCTCGAATATGGATAGAACGTCAGCCTGCGTCCCAGCGCGCGTTCGCGCGAAACCCACAGCCAGTCCGAGATGATGATGTCCGCTGCGCCGCCCGCGATTGCGATTTTGCCGGCTTCCGTCGTCGCCAGTTCCGTTACGGCGAGATCGAGCCCCGCCGCCTTGTCGAGACCGAAGTGACGAATGACTGCCAGCTCCCACGCCGCCGTGCCTGTTTTCTGCAGCGCGATGCGCAACCGATCCTCCGCAAAGGCGGGCGCCATGGAGGCGAGGCAAAAGGCCGCAGCGCAAAAAAATCGCGCGATCACGCCGGAAAAACGGCTGCGGTTCACGCACGCCCTCCCAAAGTCGGATCAACCGGCCTCATTGCCGCCGCTCTCCGTTGTTGTCATGTTCATCTTCGCCAGCATATACCTGTGACTACAGGGGAGAAACCTCTTTGGCCGCGTGGCCGCGGGTCTCTGCTGCGAACGGCAAGGGAAGGACCATCCATGAAGAAACTGCTTTTGACGACGATTGCGTTTGGCTTCGCCGTTTTTGCGGCGGCTCCGGCCTCGGCTGCGGGCGATGCGGCCGCCGGCGAAAAAGTTTTCGCCAAGTGCAAGGTTTGCCATCAGATCGGCGAAGGCGCCAAGAACGCCGTCGGCCCCGAGCTGAACGGCCTGAACGGCCGCAAGAGCGGCACGGCGCCCGGCTATAATTATTCCGACGCCAACAAGAACTCGGGCATCACTTGGGACGAAACCACGTTCAAGGATTATGTCACGAATCCGAAGGCGAAAGTCCCGGGCACGAAGATGGTGTTCGCCGGCCTGCCGGACCAGAAGGATCGCGACAACCTCTGGGCTTATATCTCGCAGTTCGGCGCGGACGGCAAGAAGAAGTAAAAGCTTCTCGCGTTCTGTCGAAAGAAGACCCCGCTGCGCCGCGCGTCGCGGGGTTTTTCATGTCCTGACTTTGTCTGAAAGCGGCTTCGCCTGAATAGGCCTTGCGCTTCACGCCCCGGCCTTGCGCATGAGCAAGCCGCGCGAGGGGTCATAAGCCAAAATCGCGCCGCCGAGGAAAACCACCGTGCATCCGAGCACGATCAGGAAGGATGTCGGCTCGAATTTTTCATAGAAGGAAAAACGGATCAGCTCGACCGCATGCGTGAACGGGTTCAACTGACAGACCCAGTAGAGCAACGGGCTCGATTCCTGCACGCGCCACAGCGGATAAAGCGCGGACGAGGCAAAAAACATCGGGAAGATCACGAAATTCATCACGCCGGCGAAATTTTCGAGCTGCTTGATGAGCGAAGACAGAAGCATGCCCAAGGCGCCCAGCATGAGCCCGACCAGCACTAGCGCCGGGAACACGGTCACGTAGCCCCATTTTGTCGGCGGTTCGATCTCCCAGAAATAGGCGATCAGCAGATAGGCGTAGACCTGCATGACGGACACGGCCGCGCCTGCGAGCAATTTTGAACACAGGACAAACCAGCGCGGCGCCGGGCTCATCAACAACGTGCGCATACTGCCCATTTCGCGATCGTAGACCATCGACAACGAGGATTGCATGCCGTTGAAAAGCTGGATCATCGCCATGAGGCCCGGCGTGATGTAGACCTCATACAGAACATAAGTGTCGTATGGCGGGATAATCGAAATGCCGAGCACCTGCCGAAAGCCAGCCGCAAAAATGAACAGCCATACGAGCGGGCGCACGAGCGCGGAGATGAACCGCTCGCGCTGATGGACGAAGCGCAGCCCCTCGCGCCAGACAATGCCCTTCATGCAGATGAGATATTGGGCGAGTGTGAAACCCTTGCGCCCTTGCGCCGGCTCTGCGCTCATCGCGCGTCTCCCTGCGCGACGGCGCCCGTCAGCGCGACGAAAGCCGCGCCGACATCGCCGGTTCCCGTTTGCGCCATGATCTGTTGCGCATTGCCCTGCGCCAGCAACTTGCCGCGATGCAGAACCAAAACATCGTCGGTCGGCGCTATCTCGTCGATGAGATGCGTCGTCCACAGAACGCTCAATCCGTCGTCGCGCACCAGCTTGCGCACATGCGCGATGATGTCTGCGCGCGCATTGACGTCGAGCCCGACCGTCGGCTCGTCGAGAATGACGAGGGTCGGCTCGTGCACAAGCGCGCGCGCGATCTCGACGCGCCGCATCTGCCCGCCCGAAAGATCGCGCGCCTTGTCGCCCGCGCGATCGGCCATCGCGACTTTTTCGAGCGCCGCAGCGCCGCACCTCTGTGCTTCGCGCGCGCCGATGCCATGCAATGCGGCGTGATAGACCATGTTCTGCATCACGCTGAGATCGAGATCGAGCGTGCGCTGCTGGAAGACGACGCCAAGTCTTCGCAACGCCTCGCCCGGCTCGCGATTGACGTCGTGACCCAGCACGCTGATCTCGCCTGTGCGCGCCACGAACAGCCGAGTCACGAGCGAAAACAATGTGCTCTTGCCAGCGCCGTTCAGACCGAGCAAGGCGGCAAAGGCGCCGCGCCGCAGAACAAACGAAACATCGTCCAGCGCCTTGCGCGCGCCGTAAGAATGGCTCAGATGCTCGACAGCGAGCGCGTGCGTCGTTGGTTCGGTCATTGCGGCGCTATGGCGACGCCCCACGGGAACGAGCCCGCCGGAATCGATTTTACGACCTTGCGTTCGGCGACATCGATCACCGAGACGTCGTTGGATACGCCGTTGGTCGTCAACAGCAGCTTCTCGTCGGGCGTGAAGGCGAGCTGCCAGACACGCTGGCCGACGAGCAGCATTTTCTCAACCTTCTTCGTTTCCGCATCGACGACGGCCACGCGGTTGGCCGGACCCAGCGCGACGAAAGCCGTTTTCCCGTCGCGGGAAATGCGAATGCCGACGGGCTGGATTGCCTCTTTCGCAAGGCCTGGAATTTCAAAACGGATTTTCGTCTTCACGCTGTGCGTCGCCGGATCGATCACGCTGACCGTGCCGCCCACTTCCGAAGACACCCAAAGCTCGGAACCATCCTTCTTGAATTCGGCGAAACGCGGCCGTGCGTCCACGAGCACATTCGCGACGATTTTCTTCGTCGCGGGATCGATGAAATGCGCCATGTTCGTCGTCTCTGACGTGTTCACGATCGTTTTTCCGTCCGGAGAAACCGCCATGCCTTCCGGTTCGACGCCGACGGGAATCGTGCCGATCGTCTGGCGGGTTTTCGCATCGATCATGGAAACGAGATTATCATTTTCGTTCGAGACGTAGATCGTTCCGCCGTCCGGACTGATCACAAGCAGTTCCGGGTCAGGCCCGGACGACAGGGAGCCGACCTGCTCAAGCGTTTTGGTGTCGAAAATCTGGATGATGTCGTCGTCGCCGGCGCAAACGAAAAGCTGCGTCCCATCTTTCGAAAGGGCGACGCCGCGCGGGCGCTGGCCCACCTTGAAGGTCTTGATCGCCTCGAGCTTCGTCGTGTCGATGATCGTGACGGTATTGCCCTTCTCGTTCGTCACGTAGGCCATGTTGGCGTGCGCGGGCGCGCAACCCACAATCGTGGCTGAAACCAAGAGGGCGCGGATCATTTGAGAACGCATTTTGTCTCCGGCTTGTCCTTGCCCAACGTATCGAGCGCCGAGGTTTGATGCAAAAAGCCTTCCTGCGGCGAGACCGACACGATCGTGCGGCCGTCCGACAGCAGGATCGGCTGGCGCAACTGGTGGTTCCAGCTGCGCAGCGTCAAGCGCTCTCCCTTGAACGCGGCGAGGGCGAAATCGGGCCCCGTCAGAAAGGCCGCAATCTTTTGCGGATCGGCGCTGGCGGTGCGCGTCGCCGCCTCGCCGATCATGCGCATGGCCGTCCAGGCTTGCGCATCGCGCGCGCGCATAGTGCGGTTGAACGATTTCATGAAGCGATTTTGCAATTGCAGCGCGCCCCATTGTTCGTGGGCAGGGTCCCACGAGGTCGGAACGAGCCCACCCGAGCCTGCAACAGGGCGCGCATCCCATGTGCGATAGGGCAGATAAAGCCCGAACACATCGGATTCGTCTGCGGCGATCAACACGTCATAGGACGGCGCCTGCTGCGTGAGAACCGGCATCTGGCGTTGTGTCTGGATGGAGCCGGAATCGGAGCGCCGTCCACCGCCGGTATCGGTATAGGTTCGCTCTTCGACGATTTTCGCGCCGAATTTGCGCGCGCTTTCGCGATAGGCTTGCGCGAGCAGTTCGTCCTCCGGATGCGACCCCTTTATCAGCAGCCACTTCTTCCACTGCTTCCAGACGAGATATTGCGCAAGGCCATCGGCCAGCATGGCGCGGGAGGGCGCGGTGTGAAACGCATTGGCGCGACAATTTTCCTCGCGCAGCGACTCATCGGTCGCCGATGCGTTGAAGAAGATCATGCCCGCCGCCTTGCCCGCGTCCACGGCGGCAAGGAACTTGTCGGCAGGCAAATCGGCGATGACAAGTTTGACGCCTTGCGCGGCAAGATCCGCCGCCGCCTTGGCGGCATCGCCATCTGCGGCGATCTTCACATCTCGGACATCGAAACTCTGGTTGGTGAATTTTCCGGTCGTATTGTTGTCTTCTGCGCCAAGCAGCGCGCCCGCGAGCGTGTCGTCGGGGGCGGGCGTGTCGAGAATCGAGATCGTCTCGCGCGTGTGCGGGGCGCGCATGACGCCGACCTTCACGGCGAGCGGCTCCGCGCCAGCCGCATTGGCGAGGAGCGCGGCGCCGAACAGGCCGCCGAGCGCGGCGCGCCAGATTTTGTGTTTCATCATCGCTCCAGTGTGGCCGCTCTTTCGTTTTCGTCAAGAATGCGCGATGCTCGCCTGCAAGCTGCGTTTTTCCGGACGGCGCCAGGGGGAAAAAATGAACCGTTTCACCCTTGCTGCGGTCTGCGCGATTGCGGCGCTGCCTGCGCTCGGCGGCGAAAAGCCGATGCGCATCTGGAATCTGACGTCTTCGCCGATCGTAGACCTGCGGCTTGCTCCGCAAGGTTCGCAGGCTTTCAGCGCGGATCTGACGAAGCGCGACAAGGATGGCGAGATCGAGCACGACGAACGGCTGGTTCTCGGCGACATGACGCCAGGCGATTACGACGCGCGCGTGAAGCTGAAGGACGGGCGCGCCTGCTCGCTCGCCGGCCTTCGTCTGACCGCCGGAAAAGTGACGGCGATTGAGGAAAGCAATCTTGAAAATTGCGCGAAATAAAGCGCCTCAGAACAGGAAGTAGCGCTGCGCCATCGGCAGGACATTGGCCGGTTCGCATGTCAGCAGCTGGCCGTCCGCCGTCACGCGATAGGTTTCAGGGTCGACGTGAATGTGTGGCGTCGCGTCATTGTGGATGAGGCTCTTCTTGGAAATTCCCGAGCGCGTGTTCTTCACCGCGACGAGCGGGCGCGCGATGGCGAGCTTCGTCTGCAATCCCTTGTCGAGCGCGGCCTGTGATACGAACGTCACCGATGTCGCCCGGCGCGCGCCGCCATAGGCGCCGAACATCGGGCGGTAATGCACGGGCTGCGGCGTCGGGATGGACGCATTCGGATCGCCCATCAGCGCCGCCGCGATCATCCCGCCCTTGAGAATGAGGTCTGGCTTCACGCCGAAAAACGCCGGCGACCAGAGAACGAGATCGGCGAGCTTGCCGGGCTCAATCGAGCCGATGACATGCGACACGCCATGCGCGATGGCGGGGTTGATCGTATATTTGGCGACATAGCGCCTGGCGCGAAGATTGTCGTTGTTTGCTTCGCCGGGCAGATGGCCACGTTGTTTCTTCATCTTGTCGGCCGTCTGCCATGTGCGGATGACGACTTCCCCGACACGGCCCATGGCCTGCGAATCCGACGACATCATCGAAAGCGCGCCAATGTCGTGCAGGATGTCCTCGGCCGCGATGGTCTCCTTTCGGATGCGGCTTTCGGCGAAAGCAAGATCTTCGGGGATGGATGAATCGAGATGGTGACAGACCATCAGCATGTCGAGATGCTCGTCCAGCGTGTTGCGCGTGAAGGGGCGCGTCGGATTGGTGGAGGACGGCAAAACGTTGGGGAGGCCCGCGACGGAAATGATGTCGGGCGCATGGCCGCCGCCGGCGCCCTCGGTGTGGAAGGCATGGATCGTGCGGCCCTTGAACGCCTTGATCGTATCCTCGACGAAGCCGGATTCATTGAGCGTGTCTGTATGGATCATGACCTGAATGTCGTGATCGTCGGCCACCGACAGCGCGCAGTCGATCGCCGCAGGCGTTGTGCCCCAGTCCTCGTGCAGCTTGAGCGCGCACGCGCCGCCCTCGACCTGTTCGATCAGCCCGGCCGGCAGCGCGGCGTTCGCCTTGCCGGCGAAGCCGAGATTCATCGGGAATGTATCGGCCGCCTCGATCATGCGCGCGATGTGCCAGGGGCCGGGCGTGCACGTGGTGGCGAATGTGCCTGTCGCCGGTCCCGTGCCGCCGCCCAGCATGGAGGTGACGCCGCTCATCAGCGCTTCCTCGATCTGCTGCGGGCAGATGAAATGGATATGCGTGTCGAAGCCGCCGGCGGTCAGAATCTTGCCCTCGCCCGCGATGATCTCGGTGCCGGGGCCGATCACGATGTCGACGCCCGGCTGAATGTCGGGATTGCCCGCCTTGCCAATGGCGGCGATGCGTCCATCGCGCAGCGCCACATCCGCCTTGACGATTCCCCAATGATCAAGAATCACGGCGTTGGTGATGACCGTGTCCGCCGCGCCCTGCGCGCGCGAGGCCTGCGACTGTCCCATGCCGTCGCGAATGACCTTGCCGCCGCCGAATTTCACTTCTTCGCCATAGATCGTGAAATCCTTCTCGATCTCGATGAACAGATCGGTGTCGGCAAGGCGAACCTTGTCGCCTTTCGTCGGCCCGAACATATCGGCGTAAGCGGCGCGGGGAAGGCTGGTGCGTTTTGCATTCGACATGGGCGTTCCTTGAATCAGCGCTGCGTGGACGTCGATGCGGCGGGCTTTGCGATTGCGGCGAAGCGAAGCGTCATCGTCAATCAACGATCAGGGCGAGGCGGCGCGTCTGGGCGGGCTTGCCGTTTGGCGGCGTGATGCGCACGACGATGCGATCAGGCCCGTGGTATCCGGGCTGTGCGCGATAGCGGATGCTTTTCTGCTCGGCCAATGCGCCCGTATTGCAATGGGCCAGATCGCCGGAAAGATGACGCAGATAGACGCCGGAATCGCCAACGACGGATTCGCCGTGGCGCGGCGGTTCGATGATCTCGACGCGCGGCACATAATGTTCGCACCGCCCGTTGATGACGAAAAAGGCCTGTTGCAACGTCGTCCAGCCAACAGGCGAAACATGCTGACCCGCCCGATCGACGCGCGCCAGAAGCGGCCTGTCGCCGCTCGCCATGCAGCCGGACGATACGACGATGGCGCCCGCCAGCGCTGCATGCCGCATCCAACCCAAACACTTCAATGCGTCGCGCATTTTTGCCTCGTTACCGAACAGCGCCCATGATCTCCTGCCGGAAGCCATAGACTTCCCGCTTGCCTGCAATCGCAACCAGGCGCACCGCGCGGGTCTGGCCGGGCTCGAAACGCACCGCAGTGCCGGCGGGAATGTCGAGGCGCATGCCACGCGCCTTGGAGCGCTCGAATTGCAGCGCCGGATTGGTCTCGAAGAAATGATAGTGCGAACCGACCTGAATGGGTCGATCGCCGCTGTTGGCGACGCTCAGCGTCAGCGTGTCGCGCCCTTCGTTCATAACGATCTCGCCGGGCGGCGTCACATATTCGCCAGGATGCAGCGCGCCATGCGAGCCGCGAATCGGGTGATGAACGGTCACCAATTTCGTGCCGTCGGGAAAGGTCGCCTCCACCTGCACGTCGTGGATCATCTCGGCGACGCCATCCATCACTTGCGACGCCGCAAGCACATGCGCGCCAGCCTCCATCAATTCGGCGACGGTGCGGCCGTCGCGCGCGCCCTCGACGACGAAATCGGTGATGAGCGCAACCGCTTCGGGATAGTTGAGCTTGACGCCGCGCTCGAGGCGGCGGCGCGCGACATTGGCCGCCATGGCGATCAGAAGTTTGTCTTTTTCACGCGGCGTCAGATTCATGGGTCTTCACTCATCGCCAGATCAGCGCTTATTGCCATACGCGTGGCGCATCCCGGCCGCGCAATGTGGCCAAAGCATCCACCATTGCCGTCCGCAGAGCGTCCGGCGCACGCGCCGCGCAGCGCATTATGCATTGTCCCTCGAAAGCGGAAACGCCCACAGCGATATTTTCCTGTGCGCCGTCCAGCCGCTCGCGCAGCCTGTTGCACAAATTTTCAGCGTCCGCGCCCAGATAGGCCAGAAGGCCGAAGGCGCGGGCGCCGGCGCCGACGGCGGGCCTGTCAAGCGCGGCGGCGATATCGCCCTCGATGCGCATGTCCTCGGCGAAAACCAGTTTGCCGGCGCGCCGCACGCGCCAACGGTCGGAAAAGGCGGCGGCGCGGCACTGTTCGCCCGAGGCGATGCGGCCGAACACGACGCTTTCGCACAAGACCAGCGTCGCGCCTTCGGCCATGTCGGCCTCGAGCCGGCGCGCGAGGCGGGCGCCGTCGAACAGGATCGCTTCCTGCGGGAAATAGAGCGTGTGGGCGCCGGGCTCGACCGTCAGGCGCGTTTCGAGCGTCGCGAGCGCGCCGTCGCTGCGGTAGATTTTCTCCGCCGATTGCGAGGTGATCTCGACGGCGCTGTGAGCCTGCGCCGTGAAGCGCAGGCGCGCCGCATCGCCGCCGACAATGCCGCCGGCGGTATTGACGATCACCGCCTCGCACAAAGAGCCCGCTCTGGGAAAACGCAAGCGCAGGCCGCCCGTTTCATAGAGCCGCGCAATCCGCGTGCGTCCGGCCGTCGCCGCAAAGGCGGCGTCGATCTCTCCTCGCGCGCGCGGCGGCGCGGATGTGTGGACGTCCAGCATTGCGCCTGTCTAGCGCGCCGCGGACGACAACGCCATGGGCGCGCGCATCGCCCCGGCGCTGGTCGCAGCGCTCGTTTGCGCCCCATCGAGCAGCGAAATACGATGAACAACACAACCAAAGATGACGGAAACGCGCGAGCGCGACGACGCTGCAGGGACAACGGAGAGGCTGGCGGTGGAAAAATCGATGCGTAACGTGTTCATCGGCGTGAACGCACGCTGGGCAGCCGGCGTCGCCGGAACCTTCCGGACCGGATCCAATCCCATCATGGTCGGCGCGGCCGTGACGAGCCTGTTCTTCAGCGCGGGAAATTCATCCGACAGCATCGACGCCGAGGCCCGTCAGACAGAAGCCGAAGCGCCGAACGCGCTGGAGCGCGGCGACGACCATCCAAAATGGCCCGTTCATCCCTCCGCCGGGACGATCCTCGCGCCGGCGATCGGGCGCCGCTAGAGCATGCCGCAACGCTCCAGCATGACGACAGAGAGGCTCGTCCCGTTGGGCGCGGCCATTGGCCTTGGCCTGCTGTCGGGGTTTGTCACCGCACTGGTGCTTTTTTTCATGACGCTGTTCGAGCATGCGCTCTGGCCCGAACAGTCCGGCCCGTTGCGCATCTTCCTGACAGTGATGACCGGGGGCGCGCTGATCGCATGGCTGCGTCGGCATGAGCCCGATGCGACCATGGAGAGCACGCTCGACCAGGTTTACGCAAACGCGCGCGCCGCGCTGCAGCCAGCCGCGACGCTAGCGGCGCTGGGCATCGTATCGGTCGGCTTCGGCGGCGCAATCGGGCCCGAAGCCGGCGTTCTGGCGGTGATCGGGGAACTGTCCGCCCTTGTATCGGGCTATATCGGCAGGGACCTGCAGCAGCGCCGGCTGATCGGCAGAATAGGCAATGCGGGTGCGCTGGGGGCGCTGTACGGCTCTCCGCCCGGCGGCGCCTCCTATGGAGAAGGAAGCGCGCCGGACGCGCCATGGCCCTTGCTAGTGCTGGCCGCGCTCGCGGGGCTCGGGGGTTTTCTGCTTGCAAACCATGCGCTCCCCAAAGGGGCGGGACTGGCCATTCCCATGCCGCCTGTCGGGCGCGACGGGGAGGCGAGCGCCTTGGCGCTCGCGGTGGCGCCGGCATTGCTGGGCGCCGTGCTGGGCCTGATCCATCTGATGATGCGCTCGGGCGCGACGAAGATGCTCGCGCTCTTGAGCAACGACGTCCGCCTGCGCGTTCTGGCGGCCAGCCTGATCTTCGCCTTGCTGGCCGCGTTTTTCCCGATCGTCCGGTTCAACGGGCAGCACCAGCTTTCCGCGGCTATGGTCGACCCGGCATTGGCTGCGCCGGCAGTCTTGATGGGCGTCTCTGTGCTCAAGGCTCTGGCGCTCGCCCTGTGCCTGGCGGGCGGCTGGCTGGGTGGGCCGATCATGCCGTTGTCATTTGTGGGCGCAGCCGGCGGGCTGGCGCTGGCGGCCTATGCCCCGGGCCTCGATCCGGGCATCGCTGTCGCGGCGTCTGTCGCTGCAACGGCGACCGTCGTCATGAAACGGCCGTTGACGGTGCTGCTGGTGCTGATTTTCCTGGGAACGAACCATGCAGTCCTCGCGCTCACGATTGGGGTGGCCATCGGCGCGGCTGCCTTGCGGCTGACAGGACTGGAGGGAGAGCGCGATGGTCGCCACCACTGACGGGGCGAACACCGTCATCCTGCGGGCGTTCCTGGCGAACCTTGGCATTGCCGTGGCGAAGTTCGCTGGCGCCGCAATAACGGGTTCGTCGGCCATGATGACCGAAGGCGTGCACAGCCTGGTCGACACCGTGAACGAAGCGCTGCTCGCCTATGGTCGCCGGCGCGCGCGCCTGCCAGCCGACGAATTGCATCCTTTGGGATATGCGCGTGAACAGTATTTCTGGTCTTTCGTGGTCGCCTTGCTCGTATTCACGCTGGGCGCGGGCGTGGCGTTGTACGAAGGCGTCGCGCATTGGCTTCACCCTGTCGAAACCGAACGTCCGGCCGTGGCTCTTGGCATTCTGGGTATCGCCGCATTGCTCGAAGGCTGGTCGCTCGTCGCCGCTGTTCGCGCGTTCAATCGGGCGCGGGGCGATCTGCCGTTCCTGCGCGCGGTGATCGACAGCCGCGACACCACCACGCTTTCCGTCATGCTGGAAGATGCTGCGGCCGTTTGCGGCTTGTTCATCGCGGCGAGCGGCATAGGCCTGGAATTGCTGACGCGCGATCCGCGCTGGGACGCTCTGGCCTCGATCCTGATCGCGTTCCTGCTCGGCGTGGTGGCGATAATATTGCTGGCCAAGGCCAAGCATCTGTTGATTGGCCAGACCGCCTCGCCCGAAATCGCACGCGCGTTGCGCGCCATCGCCGCCGCTCAACCCGGGGTGACTGCGGTTGTCGAGGTATTGACGATACAGCAATCAGTCGATGCCGTTCTTGCGGTGATGCGCGTCGATTTCGACGATGGGATCGAGGGCGCCCAGGTGGAGCGTATCGTGGGCGATATCGCGCGGGATGCGCAGAAACGTCTGCCCGCGGTCAGCCGCCTGTTTGTCAGTCCGTTTGATACCCGTCGCGCCGCGTCGCAAACTGGGCGGCAACAGGACTGATCGGATAGCGCAGGGAGCAGGCGCGTGCCCACACCAAACGACCGGAAACCCCGCAGCATGAGCCGCATCATCGCGGCCCTTGCAGCCGTCCTTGCCGGCCTTGCAGTCATTGCGGTGATCCTGAAGCTCGCCAACCCCTTGCCCGAGCGCGCGACGCGCGGCGACGCTGCGCCGACGCCCGCCCTCGCCAGCCCTTTCGCACAAGCGGCCGCGCATTTCACGCGCGAACACGACGGGCAGACGGCTCTGCTGCTGCTGACGCGCGGGATCGATGCTTTCGCCATGCGCCTTGCGATGGCGCGCAACGCGCGCCACACTATCGACGCGCAATATTACATCTGGGAGAACGATCTTTCCGGTCGGCTGCTGCTTTCGGAGATCATGAAGGCCGCCGATCGCGGCGTACGCGTGCGCTTGCTGATCGACGACAACCCGACGGCCGGCCTCGATGCGATGTGGGCCGGGGTCAACGCGCATCCCAATATCTCCGTGCGATTGTTCAATCCGCTCATAATCCGGAAGGTGCGCGCCGCAAATTATCTGTTCGACTTTCCCCGCCTCAATCATCGCATGCACAACAAGTCTTTCACTGTCGACGGCGCCGGCTCGGTGGTTGGCGGACGCAATGTTGGCGATGAATATTTCGGCGCGCGCGACGAAGGACTGTTCATGGATGTGGATGCGCTCGCTGTTGGCGCGGTCGTTCCGAGCGTTTCAGCCGTGTTCGAGCGATACTGGGAAAGCCAATCGGCCTATCCCGCAGAATCGATCCTTGCGACCGGCGGCGCCATGACCGCAGAAGAACTGACCAATCCCGTCTATGACGATCTGGACCGTGCGCAACGCTATCGCGAGGCGAGCGACAAGGCGCTGGAAACGCTCGGGCTGAATGATCCTTCGACAGCATTCGTCTGGGCGCCGGTGCGGCTGGCGGCCGACGATCCCGCCAAGGCGACGGGCAAGGCGCAGCGCGATTCACTGCTTGCAAGCCAAATCGCGCCGCTATTTCAGGGCGCGCGATCGCGGATCGACCTGGTGTCCGGCTATTTCGTGCCCGGCGAACTGGGCGAAACGCTGCTGGCCGACGCCGCCCGGCGCGGCGCAGCGGTGCGCGTCGCCACGAACAGCATTCAGGTGACCGATGTGCCCGTTGTTCACGCTGGCTATGCGCCCTATCGCAAGCCGCTGCTGCGGGCGGGCGTGCGGCTGTTCGAAGCCAGCCCGATCAGCGCGTCGCCCACGCGCAAGGCGAACGTGGCGCAGACAAGTTTCAGCGGCGGCGGCGAAAGCGTGCACGCCAAAACCTTCGCCATCGACGGTCGGACCTTTTTCGTGGGGTCTTTCAATTTCGATCCGCGCAGCGCGTTGCTGAATTGTGAAATGGGATTCATCATCGATTCGGCGCAGCTGGCGCAATCCTTTGGCGCGGCGCTCGACCGGCGGCTGCCTGAAGCGGCCTATGCCGTCACGCTCGATGGGAACGGCGACCTCGCCTGGACTTTGGACGAGGACGGCGCGCCGCATCGTTTTCGACGCGAACCTGGCACCACGCCGTTTTCCCGCGCGATCGTTTCCGCCCTGTCGCTTCTGCCAATTCAGTGGCTGTTGTGATCTCGCGACCCTGCGCGTTCGGACGCATCCACATCGCCGGGGCAATCAGCAGCCCGGCCCGAACGCCTGTCAGTGGCGAGCGCATTGGCGAAGGCCATGGAGCGGGCGAAGGGAATCGAACCCTCGTATGCAGCTTGGGAAGCTGCCGTTCTACCATTGAACTACGCCCGCGCTCGCCTCGCTTTAGCGGAAATTGCCGGCTTTGGAAATGCGGTTTGCGGCCCGGGGCGCCTTGGCCTATCGTCCGCGCCGATTTCAAGGGTCCCTCCATGTCGCGCGCGCTGCTCGCTCTTGCTGTTCTTTTCGCCATCATCCCGGCTCGGGCGGAGCCGCAAAGGTCCGATGAACTGGCCGTGGAGGCGCGCAATCTTTCGACGCCCGAACTTTGCGCCGAAAAGGACAATGTCGAGATCGACCTCGTCTCGCCGCAGGTGCGCCAGTTCCGCCTGCAGGCGATTCATCCCGCCTATATCGGCACGATCGTGACAGACAGGTGGGCGCCGGACCTCACAAGCTGCAACTTCCAGCCCGACGCGCAGACTTTCGCCGACAAGGGCGAGCGCATCACCTTGTGGGAATCGCCGATGATGCAGCTCGTCGGATATCGCATTCCCGAATTCTGGCGCCCGGCCACCGTTCCGGTGCGGGTCGGCGACAAGAGCGTGACCGGCCTGCAGATCGTGCAACTATGGGTCAACTACCGCGAACGCGCAGAGGAAGTTCTGGTTTTTTATCCGCCGGACGGATATTTCCGCGCGCGCCCGCTGCCTTACGAAGACATGCGCTGGACGGCCTATGGCTCTTCCTTCCTGATCGGGCCTGTCGAAGTGCAGGAGCGCCCGATCGTCGCGCTGAAGGAAATTTCGTTCGACCCGCAAACCAAGACGCTGAACCTGATGTTCAAGCGCGGCGGCGCTGCGCATATCAATCTGGAAAAGATCGATCAGGAACATATTTCGCTGGATGTTTCCTACGACGGCGCGATGCCGGACGGTCTGCCCTTCGCCGCCCTGCGCTCAATGTATGCGCGCGAACAGAACGCCGACGTCGCCGATATTTCCTGGCGCGAAAAAGGCGGGAAGACCTGGAAGGAAAGCGGCGTGATGAATTTCAAGACGACGCCGGTCGTCGAATTGTGGGCGGGGCGGCGCGTTCTGTCGCGCCATAACATGAGCGCGCCCGACATGTCCTTCAGCCGGTTCTCCGACAAGGCTACGAAGCCGGCCGACAACCGGCCGCTCGAGGGCAAGTGACCGAGCCGCCGGAGACGGCGCAGGCGCTGCGAAAGCGCCTGCCCGCCGTCGATCTGGCGCGCGGTTTGGCGCTGGTCGCCATGGGCGTCTATCACGCGACCTGGGATCTGGCGTATTTCAACTTCATCGATGCGGGCGCAGCGGAAACATCGGCGATGCGCCTGTTCAGCCATGCGATCGCCATGACGTTTCTGGCTGTCGCCGGCTTCAGCCTGACGCTGGCGCAGGGCGGCGGATTTCGTCCGCGCCTGTTTGCGCGGCATTTCGCGATGGTGGCGGGCGCGGCGGCGCTGGTGACTGCGGCAAGTCTGTGGCTCTTTCCACAAACGCCGATCTATTTCGGCATTCTGCATTGCATCGCCGCAGCGAGCCTCCTGGGCCTTCCGCTTGTCTTTGCCCCGCCCGCCGTCGCTTTTGCAGCCGCGATCGCTTTCGCGCTCGCGCCCGAATTTCTCGCCTCGCCCCTGTTCAACGGCGACGGGCTGAACTGGACCGGGCTGAATACGGTCGAGCCTTACGCCAATGACTATCGCCCGCTTGCGCCCTGGGCCGCCGCGCTATTCGCCGGCGTCGGCGCAGGCCTTGTTGCACGGCGCGCCGGATGGCTGGAGCGGCTCGCCCGGCCGGCGCCGCAGACCGCGCCGCTGCGGGCGCTGGGATGGGCGGGGCGGCACAGCCTTGCGATCTATCTCGTCCATCAGCCGCTGCTCTTCGCGCTGTTTTACAGCTGGATCGCGCTGGCGGGCCCGCCCGCCACGCCCCAGGAGGCGGCCTTTGCGAAGGGCTGCCAGCAGCAATGCGCCGACGCCGGAGCGCCGCATGACCTGTGCGTGCGCTCCTGCGCCTGTGCGGCGCGCGACCTCAAGAGCGCGGGACTGTGGGACAGGCTCATGAGCGGACATGTTTCGCCCGAAGAAAAATCCGCGGCCTCGCGCATCGCCAACGCATGCGTGCAGCGCGGACGCAGCGATTGATCGCAGTTTTGCGGCGCCGCACAAAAACACACTCCGGCATCGGCGCTAACATGCTCTTGCAGTCTAGCATGCAATGAAATAGGCATCCCTATAAGCCGTCGGGACAAGGCGGCGGCATGACTTCAATGATGGAGAGGAATGTGACCGTATCTCGCACTGCTTTGATTATCGCCGCCGCGCTGCTGGCGTCTCCTGTTCTCGCCGCCGATCCGATCAAGGTCGGCCTTTCCGGCCCCTACACGGGCGGCTCGTCCTCGATGGGCGTTTCGATGCGCGATGGCGCCAAGCTGGCGGTCGAAGAGATCAACAAGGCCGGCGGCGTTCTGGGCCGGCAGATCCAGCTGATCGAGCGCGACGACGAAGCCAAGAACGAACTCGGCGTGCAGGTTGCGCAGGAGCTCATCAACAAGGAGCAGGTCGTCGCCACGCTTGGCTACATCAACACCGGCGTCGCGCTCGCCTCGCAGCGCTTCTATCAGGAAGCGGAAATTCCGGTCATCAACAATGTCGCGACCGGCACGGCGATCACGCAGCAGTTTGTTCCGCCGAACTACAAGAACAACTACGTGTTCCGCACGTCCGCGAGCGACGCCATTCAATCGAAGATGATCGCGGAAGAGGCGATCAAGCGTCAGGGCTTCAAAAAGCCCGCCATTCTTGCCGATTCGACCAATTACGGTCAGCTCGGCCAGAAGGACATGATCGCCGCGCTCGAAACGATGGGCGTGAAGCCCGTGACGACTGAAAAGTTCAACATCGGCGACACGGACATGACCGCGCAGGTGCTGAAGGCCAAGGAAGCCGGCGCCGACGTGATCCTGACCTACGCGATCGGTCCGGAACTCGCGCAGATTGCCAACGCCATGGCCAAGCTCGGCTGGAAAGTGCCGATGATCGGCTCCTGGACGCTCTCGATGGCCAGCTTCATCGACACCGCCGGCCCCAATGGCGACGGCGCGATCATGCCGGAAACCTTCATCCAGCTGCCGACCACGCCCAAGCGCAAGGCGTTCATCGACGCCTACCAGAAGGCCTACAACATCGATCGCATGCCTTCGCCGGTTTCGGCCGCGCAGGGCTATGACTCGGTGTATCTGCTGGCCGCCGCGATCAAGCAGGCCGGCGACACCGATGGCCGCAAGATCCGGGCGGCGCTCGAAAACCTCAACGAGAAGGTCGAAGGCGTCGTGACGACTTACGATCATCCCTTCACGGCCACGGATCACGAGGCGATCAGCGCCAACATTCCGGTGATGGGTCTGGTGAAGGGCGGCCGCGTCGTGCCGGCCCATCCAGAAGACCTCGAAGGCGCCAACGCGCTGCGCGTGAAGCCCAAGGGCTGATCGTTCGCACAAGAAACGGCGGGGCTTGCGCCCCGCCTGTTTTTCGCCCGCACGTCTGAAAAATACGGGCCGCCCCCATGGACATTTTCGCACAATTGCTGGTCAGCGGCCTTGCCGTCGGCATGATCTACGCTGTGATCGCATTCGGCTACCAGCTGACCTTCTCGACATCCAAAACGCTGAATTTCGGCCAGGGCGAAGCATTGATGCTCGGCGCGCTGGTCGGTCTGACGACGATCAACTTTCTCATCGGCCAGAAGATCGGCACGTTCTGGGCCTATCTCCTGATGCTGCCCGTCGTGCTGGCGTTCGGACTGATGCAGGGCGCCGTGGTCGAATGGCTCGGCGTGCGCCAGGCGATCCGCACCAAATCGGAAGCCGGCTGGATCATGGCCACGATCGCGCTCGGCATCATCTTCCGCAATCTGGCGGAAAATATCTGGGGCCGCGACCCGCTGAAATTTCCCTCTCCGTTGCCTGAACGCGCGCTGCAATTCGGGCCGGTGCGCATTCAACCGATGGAAATCGCCATCGTGATCGGCGCGCTGTTGCTGATGGCCGCCGTCGAACTGTTCAACCGCCGCTCGATCTACGGCAAGGCGGTCGTCGCTACGGCCAACGATCGCGACGCCGCCGGCTTGATGGGCGTCAACACATCGATGGTCATCACCTTTTCTTATGCGCTTTCCTCGCTCGCCGCAGCCTTTGCGGGCGTGCTCGTCGCTCCCGTGACGTTGACCGGAGCCGCCATGGGCGCGGTGCTTGGGCTCAAGGCCTTCGCGGTGGCGATCATCGGCGGTCTTTCGTCAGGCGTCGGCGCAATTGTTGGCGGTCTCATCCTCGGCATCGTCGAGACGATGACGGGCTTTTACATTTCGACTGGCTACAAAGACGTGCCGGGTCTGGTGCTCCTGCTGCTGGTTCTGTCGTTGAAGCCCTCGGGTATCTTCGGCAAGGCGACGATCAAGAAGGTCTGACGCGATGCGCGCGCTTAATCCGATCCTGGCGATCCTGGCGATCCTGGCCGCTTTCGCAACGCCGTTTGTGGTCACCAATCCCTACTACCTGCATCTCCTGCAAACGATCGCGATTTACGCGATCGTCGTGCTCGGCCTCGACATCGTGTTTGGCTACACCGGCGAGGTTTCGATCGGCCACGCTGCGCTGTTTGGCATCGGATCATACGCAGCCGCCGTGCTGTCGATGCATTTCAATATCGGCTTCTGGCCGGCGCTTGTCGTCGGGCCGATCGTGGCGGCTTTCTTTGGCGCCGTGCTGGCGCTGCCGGCGCTGCGCGTGACGGGCCCCTATCTGGCGATGGTGACGCTTGCATTCGGCACGATTATCCAGATCCTGATCAACGAAATGGTCCCGCTGACCAACGGGCCGCTCGGCGTCAAATTCGTGACGCCCGCCTTTTTCGACTGGCGCGATTATTCGAATGTCCTTCCCTTCCTCGACATGTCGATGAAGCGGATGAAGGAAATCCAGTATTTCATCGTCTGCGCGCTGGCTTTGATCGCGGTCATCATCATCATCAACCGCGTTCTCGCCTCCCGCTTTGGCCGCGCTTTCGAGGCGTTGCGCGACAGTCCGATCGCCTGCGACTGCATGGGCGTCTCGGTCTATCGCCACAAGGTCATCGCCTTCGTGACGAGCGCGGCGATCGCGGGATTTGCCGGCGTTCTGTTCTCCTATTCCGAGCAATATATCGCGCCGAACAATTTCTCATTCGATCTGTCGGTGCTGTTCCTGCTGGCGGTGACGATGGGCGGGCGCAAATCGCGGCTCGGGCCGCTGATCGGCGCCGCGATCATCGTCTATCTGCCCAACCTGCTCGCCGACATCGACCTCTTCCGCATGGTCGCGGTCGCGATCGCGGTCATCGCCGTCATCGCGGGCGTTATCGCGGCCGTGCGCAATCCTGAAAATCGGTCCAAGGTGATTTTGCCGGTCGCGCTGTGCGTCGCCTTCGCGGTTTTCGCTTTCATGTTGCAGAAGATCACCGATTACAAGCTGACCGTCTTCGGCATGATGATCCTGTTCGTCGTGTATTATCTGCCTGACGGCATCGTCGGCTTCCTCAAGTCGCTGCTTCCGCGCTGGCAGAAACAGCTGGAAGCAAAGAGCGGCGGTTCGGCTTTCGTGGCCGCACCGCAGGTGGACGCCGGGCGGGCGCTGCTCGACGTTCAGAATGTCGTCATGCAATTTGGCGGTCTCAAAGCGCTTGGCGGCGTCAATCTCGCCGTGCAGCCGGGAACTATTCACGGGCTGATCGGCCCCAACGGTTCAGGCAAAAGCACGATGATGAATGTGCTGACGGGCATTTACACGCCGACTGCAGGCGCGGTGCGTTTCGAAGGCGCGGATATTGCGGGTCTGAAGTCGCCGCAGATCGCTGCGCGCGGCGTGGCGCGCACATTCCAGAACGTGCAATTGTTCGGCGAGCTGACGCTGTTGCAGAATGTGCTGGTCGGACTGCAGCACACCTACAAGTCGAGCATTTTCGATGTGGCGCTCGCTCTGCCGCGCGCCCAGCGCGAAGAAGAAAGCGCCAAGGCGCGTGCGCTGGCGATCCTCGACTTTGTCGGGCTCGGCGCGCTGGCGTCTGAAGAAGCGCGCAACCTGCCTTACGGCAAGCAGCGCCTGCTCGAAATCGGCCGTGCGCTTGCGCTCGATCCGAAGCTTTTGCTGCTGGACGAGCCTGCGGCTGGACTGACCGCGCCCGACATCAAGGAACTCATCGAAATCATCCGCAAGATCCGCGATCATGGCGTGACAGTCATTCTCATCGAGCACCACATGGACGTTGTGATGAGCATCTGCGATCGCATCACGGTGCTCGATTTCGGCGAGAAGATCGCCGAGGGCAAGGCGGCCGAGGTTCAGGCCGATCCTCGTGTGATCGAGGCCTATCTTGGCGGCGCCGCCGCGCCTGCCGCGGTTTGAGGAGACGGCCCGATGCTGAACATCTCCAATCTGGTCGCCGGCTACGGCAAGGTGCAGGTGCTGCACGACATTTCGCTCGACGTGCCCGAGGGCAAGCTCGTCACGCTGATCGGCTCGAATGGCGCAGGCAAGACGACGACGCTGCGCGCGGTTTCCGGCATGATCGCGCCGCAGGCGGGTTCGATCAAACTCGATGGCGCGGAAATCGGCGGCCTGCCGGCGTTCAAGATCACGCGGCGCGGTCTGGCGCATTCGCCCGAAAATCGGCGCGTGTTCACGACGCTGCCGGTGCGCGACAATCTGCTGCTCGGCGCCTTCCCGCGCCTGACGGGCGCGCGCGCGCGCGGCGATGTCGACCATGACCTCAACCGCATGTTCGAATTGTTCCCGCGCCTTGCCGAACGACGCGATCAGCTCGCCGGCACATTGTCGGGCGGCGAACAGCAGATGCTCGCGATGGCGCGCGCGCTGATGCTCAATCCGCAAGTGCTGCTGCTGGACGAGCCTTCGATGGGCCTTGCGCCGCGTCTGGTGGAAGAAGTTTTCGCCACCGTGGCGCGTCTCAAGCAAGCGAAGGTGACCATGCTGCTCGTCGAGCAGTTCGCAGCTGCAGCATTGGAAGTCGCAGATTACGGCTACGTTCTGGAAAATGGTCGAATTGCGGTGTCCGGTCCGGCGGAAAAATTGCGCAACGATCCGTCCGTCAAAGCCGCCTATCTCGGCGCTTCGCATTGATTATCAATCGGTTTGCAAGGCTTGCGCCGCAGTTCATGCGCTGCACAAAATTTCCGAAAATTCCCGGGTTTTTTGGGCTCCGCCTATCCAAAAAATAGAAAAGGACAATTGGCGGCGTCGAAGGTCGCATGTTAGCTTCAGATACGACGGATAACCGTCGCGGCGTTTGACGCCCAAATCGTGAGGAGACGATCATGGCCTGGACAACCCCGGAAGTGACCGAAGTCTGCGTCGGCATGGAAGTGACGAGCTACGAGTCGGCCGAAATCTGATTGCCGAAGGTCAGTCCGCTGCATGACAGCGGATCGTTCGAGGTCGCACGGTGCGCGTTATTGTTCTTGGGTCGGGCGCTGGCGGAGGATTTCCGCAATGGAATTGCCTCTGTCCCAACTGCCAAATGGCCTGGAAGGGCGATGCGCGCTTCAAGCACCGGACGCAGTCGAGTCTAGCTATCAGCAGCGACGGAAATCGTTGGCTGCTTTTGAACGCCTCGCCTGACCTGCGTCAACAGATCATCGCAACGCCGGCGCTGCATCCGAAAGGGGCAGCGCGGCATTCTCCCATCGCCGGCGTTTTCGTTACGAATGGCGATGTGGATCATCTCACCGGTCTTTTGACCCTGCGTGAGCAACAACCCTTCACAATCTACGGATCCAGGGCGACGCTCGCGCAAACGCAGGGCGGCGTCTTTGGCGTGCTCAATCCCGATCTCGTGAAACGCACGCCCGTCGCGCTTGGCGAGACCGTGGACCCTGGCCTCGGCTTTTCCATCACAGCGTTTGCCGTGCCGGGAAAAACGCCGCTCTACATGGAAGACGCCAACCTCGTCATCGGCGAGGAAACGGAAACCACGATCGCGCTCGACATCACATCGAACGGCAAGCGCGTGGTCTATGCGCCAGGCGTCGCCAAAATCACCGACGCTCTCGTGGCGCGCGTCGATGGCGCCGATGCGCTGTTTTTCGACGGCACCACCTATACCGACGATGAAATGGTGAAGATGGGCCTTTCCAGCAAAACCGCCTGGCGCATGGGCCACGTGCCGATGAGCGGCGCCAGCGGTTCGGTCGAAGGTTTCAAAAACGCGCGCGTCGGCGCGAAGATTTTCATCCATATCAACAATTCAAATCCCGTGTTGTGCGAGGATGCGCCCGAGCGCGGGGAACTCGCGCAGGCCGGCTGGCGGGTCGGCTACGATGGGATGGAGATCGTTCTATGACGGATTTGATGACGCCCAAGGCGTTCGAAGCTGCGCTTCGCGAAGTCGGCAAGACGCGCTACCACGACCTGCATCGCTTTCACAAGAAGCTGCATGGCGGCCAGTGCAGTTTCGAGCAGGTTCAGGCCTGGGCGCTGAACCGCTACTGCTATCAGGAAGCCGTGCCGCGCAAGGACGCCGCCTTCATGTCGCGCGTCCACGACCGCGCGTTGCGTCGCGAATGGATTCACCGCATCCACGATCACGACGGCTTTGGCGAGGAGCCCGGCGGCATCGAACGTTGGCTCATCCTGACCGATGCGCTCGGCTTTGACCGGGACTATGTCGTCTCGCGCAAGGGCGCCATGTCTGCGACGAAATTCGCGGTCGAGGCCTATGTGCATTTCGTGCGCGAGCAGCCGCTGGTCGTTGCGGTGGCTTCATCGCTGACGGAGCTATTTGCGCCTTCGATCCATCGCGAACGCATTTCGGGCATGCTCGAACATTACGATTTCGTCGACGACAACGTGATGGCCTATTTCAAGCGCCGCCTGTCGCAGGCGCCGCGCGATTCCGATTTTGCGCTCGAATACGTCAAGGCGAATTGCCGAACGCGGCAAGAGCAGGACGGATGCATCGACGCGGTCAAATTCAAATGCGACGTCCTGTGGTCGCAACTCGATGCGCTGTGGACGGGCTATGTCGATGGCGCCATTCCGCCGGGCGCATGGCGGCCAGGCGAGGGCATGAAGAAAAAAGCGCGCGCCGGTCGTGCGGGCAAAAGCCGGGCGGCTGCGGCGTGAGCGAGCCATTCCTTGCCAACGACAGCCGGCCACGCCTGCCGCGCGGCGTCCGGCTGAAACACGATGAGGTGCGCGGCGAATGGCTGCTGCTCGCGCCCGAGCGTGTCGTCAAGGCAAACCCGATCGCCGTCGCCGTCTTGCAACGCTGCGACGGCATTGCGACATTCGATGAAATCGTCGATGCGCTGTCGGCCGAATATTCCGCCGAGCGCGCGCGCGTCGCGACAGATGTGCGGGCGCTTTTGACGGAGCTGGCGACAAAGCGCATGGTGGATCTGTGAGGGTGAAGGAATGAACGCGCCGCCGACTATCCCGGCGCCCGCGGGCATGCTGGCGGAACTGACGCACCGCTGCCCGCTTGGCTGCCCCTATTGCTCCAACCCGCTCGAACTTGAACGCGCGAGCGAAGAACTCGACACGCAGACATGGAAGCGGCTGTTTTCGGAAGCTGCGGAAGCTGGCGTGCTGCAGGTGCATCTGTCAGGCGGCGAGCCCTGCTCGCGCCGCGACATCGTCGAACTGACCGAGCACTGCGCGAAACTGGGCCTGTACACCAATCTCATCACATCGGGCGTTGGCCTCACCCGCGCCCTGTTCGACGCGCTGGCGGCGGCGGGGCTCGACCATATCCAGTTGTCCATCCAGGACGCCGAGGCGGAATCAGCCGACAGGATCGCCGGCTACGATGGCGCTTTCGCCAAAAAGATCGAAATTGCCAAATGGATCGGCGAGATCGGCATGCCGCTGACGGTCAATGCGGTGATCCATCGCGCCAATGCCGCACGCGCGGGCGCCATGGTGGTTTTCGCGGTCAAGCTCGGCGCGCGACGCGTGGAAATCGCGCATACGCAATATTACGGCTGGGGCCTGCGCAATCGTGACGCGCTGATGCCAACGCGCGCGCAGATCGAAGCGGCGGTGGCGGAAGTGGAATCACTGCGCGAAACCTACAAAGGCGTCATCGTGATCGACCATGTCGTTCCCGATTATCATGCGCGCTATCCCAAACCTTGCATGAATGGCTGGGGCCGGCGCACGTTCAACGTCACGCCGTCCGGCAAGGTGCTGCCCTGTCACGCAGCAGAAACAATTCCGGGTCTCGACTTCTGGAGCGTGAAAGACCATACGCTCGGCGACATCTGGCGGGACTCGCCCGCTTTCAACGCCTTTCGCGGCGTAGCGTGGATGAAAGAGCCGTGCGCTACATGCCCGCGCAAGGAAATTGATTTCGGCGGCTGCCGCTGCCAGGCGCTGGCGCTGACCGGCGATGCGCGCGCCACCGATCCGATCTGCTACCTTTCGCCGCATCATGCAGAAGTTGTCGCAATTGCAACGGCAGAACCTCCAGCGGAGGCGCCGCATTATCTATATCGTCGTATGAAGCCTTTAAAAGCGCCTGTGTGATTGTATAAACAGGCTGTCCTTTTGAGGTCTTCGTGAGCGAGTCGCCCGCCGAATTGCGCCCTGGCTTCGACCCCCGTCTGCCTTCGGGGGTTCGCGCCTTCGTGCGCAGCCGGGAAAGCGGTTTGTTTCTGGCTGCGCTCGTCGTCGGCGTCGCCAGCGGGCTCGTCGTCGTCGCGCTTAGCCTTTCCGCACAATTTCTGCATGAACGGTTGTTTCAGCTTGCGCCGGGCGTGCGCATTTCCGTTGCGCCGATTGCACAGCATTGGCGCATCGTCGCGGTTTGCGCGTCAGCCGCCGTCGTTCTGGCTGTTCTCGGATTTTTTCTGAATGCGCGCATGCAAGGGAAACTGGCCGACGTCGTCGAGGCCAACGCCCTGCACGGCGGCCGCATGTCTTTTCTCGGCAGTCTGTACATTACGGTCCAGACGCTCGTATCGAACGGCTTTGGCCTTTCGGTCGGGCTCGAGGCGGCATACACGCAAATGTGCGGCGCGGTAGCGGCGGCATTGGCGCGCGCGCTCGCAGCCCGCCGCAGCGATTTTCGGTTGCTTGTCGCCTGTGGCGCCGCAGCCGCCATCTCCGGAGCTTTCGAGGCGCCGCTTGCGGGCGCATTCTATTCCTTCGAGACGGTGCTCGGAGCCTATTCGGTCGTTTCGCTGGCGCCGGTTGCCGCCAGCGCGCTGGCGGCAAGTTTTGTCGCAAGCCGCTTCATCCATCATCGTCCGCTCGCCGCCGACACCAATTTCGAATCCTTCGACGTCAGCGTCATCGGGCACGCCATCGCCATCGCCCTGCTGTGTTCCTTTGCAGGCATTCTGCTCATGCGTTCGGTTGCGGGCGCGCAACGGCTGTTCGCAGCAACGCGCACACCGCCTTTCATTCATCTGCTGATCGGCGGCGCCTTTGTTGGACTCATCGGCTGGACGACGCCGTCGGCGCTCGGCGCTGGCCATGCAGCGCTCGGCGCCTCCCTTGCGATCGGCGGCGCCGGCGCGCTTTCCACCCTGGCGCTGATCTTCTTTTTCAAATGCGCTGCGGTGACGCTTTCACTGGGCTCCGGTTTTCGCGGCGGCCTGTTTTTCGCTTCCTTCTTTCTCGGCGGCCTGATCGGGCGCATGTATTCGCTGGCGGTATGGCCGTATTTTCCTGCACTCGATCCGCATTCGGCGGCGCTGGCGCTGATCGGCATGTCGGCCTTCGGCACAGGCATCATCGGCGCGCCGATCGCCATGACGTGCTTTGCGCTCGAAATGAGCGGCAGCTTGAACATTACGCTCGGCGCGTTGACGGCCTGCGCGCTGACATCGTTGATCGTGCGCGAGACCTTCGGTTATTCCTTCGCCACCTGGCGCTTCCATTTGCGCGGCGAGGCGCTGCGCGGGCCGCAAGATGTCGGCTGGGTGCGCGAATTGCGCGTCAACCGTCTCATGCGCAAGGATGTGAAGATCATCGCTGCGGACAGAACCATCGCAGCAGCGCGCATCATCGCGCCGGTCGGCTCGTCGAGCGAAGTTTTCATCGCCGACGAGCAAGGCCGATACGCAGGCATGGCGTCCGTCAGCGATCTGCACACGACTGCCGAAGCGCCCGATCAGACGATTGCAACTCTCGGCCGTTTTCCGCAAGCCTATGTCACGCCGCAAACCACGATCCGTCAGGCGCTCGACCTGTGCGAAAAATACGAATGCGACCGGCTCGCCGTTGTCGAAGATGAAAAGTCGCGCGCCATCGTCGGACAGGTGACCGAGGCCCATCTCCTGCGCCGTTACGGCGTGGAGCTGGAGCGGCGCAATCGCGAACAGTTCGAGCGATAGGCGCTAGCGGCAGACCACCGCAACCGGAATGCTGACGCTCGGACGGCCGGTCGGCGGCGGGAACCCGCCAACGCCGCGCATGGCCGCAACGGCCGCCGCATCGAGCCCGCCGTCGCCCGACGAACGCGCGATGGATGCGCCGCTGATACGACCCGACGAACCGATCGTCAGCGCGACGACCGCGCGGCCTTTATGACCGGCGCATACGCGCGTTGCGACCGACGAAACGCGCGCCAAAACGATGGCGCGATAGGCGTTTGGATCGAACATGTCGCGCGCGCCGGCGCCCGAACCGCGGGCCTGGCTTTGCCCTTCGCGCGCGGCGGCCCGACGGGCGGCCTGCTCGCGCCGCGCATTTTCCAGTGACTTGCGACGCGCTTCGACGCGCTTCTCGCGCGCGGCCTCTTCATGCGCCTGGCGGGCGGCTTCCGCCTGCTCGCGCCGACGCTCCTGCGCACGCGCTTCGGCGCGTTCCTGCGCGCGCGCTTCCGCTTTTTCCCGCTCGCGTTGCTTCGCCTTTTCCCGCTCGCGCCTTTGCAATGCGAGCGCGGCTTCGTCGGGCAGCGCGGGCGCTGCGGCCTCCGGCGGTGGAGGCGCGGGCGCCGCGACGGGCGGCGGTTCGCTCGCGGGGGGCTCGGCCGGCTGCGCCGGCGTCGGCATGGCCTCTTGCATGGGCTGCGCCGGTTGTGCGGCCGCCGGCGGCTCGGCGGCGGGCGGCTCTTCAACGATGACCTCGACCGGAATTTCCTCAACGGGCTGTTCCGCGTATCCGCCGCCGATTTCGAAATAGACAAGCGCGGCGAAAAGCGCTGCATGCGCCACGAGCGCGCCGGCGCGCGTCAAAAATCGCGTTGCTGTCCAGGGCGCCTTGGGCGTTTTCGTCAGAAAGGCGCCGAAGTCGGCCGGCCGGATGGCGGCGGCGAGCGCATCGGCGGCCGGCGTCGCCGCTGCGAGGATTGCGTTTGGCGACGACATCATCATGTGAGGCGCCGCTCCACAGCCATGCGCACGAGATCAGCCGACGTGCGCGCGCGCAGCTTGCGCTTGAGCAAGGCGCAGGTATTGGCCACCGTCTTGTAGGACACGCCGACGGCATCGGCGATCTCGGCGAGCGCGCGCCCGTGGCCAAGCAGGCGCAAGATTTCCTCCTCGCGCGGCGTGAGGTCGGCAAGGGGCGATGCTTGCGCAGCATTGCGCTGAAACGCGAGCCGCTCGGCAAGACGCGGCGGCAAATATTGGCCGCCATTTGCGACCGCCCGCACGGCTTCCACAAAAAGATCGGGGTCATCGTTCTTGGTGAGGAACCCGCGCGCGCCGCATTCGATCGCACGCGCCGCGAAACCGGCGTCCTCGTTCATCGAGAAGATGATGACCCGCGCATGCGGATCGCGTTTGAGAACGCGGCGCGTCAACTCGAAACCGGAGGCGCCTGGGAGATTGATGTCGGCGACGACAAGATCGGGCTGGTCGGCGCAAAAGCGCGCATAACCGGTCTCGGCGTCGGCGGCTTCGATCACCTCGACGTCCGTTTCGCCGGCGAGCATCGCCCGGCATCCCGATATGACGATCGGATGATCGTCCACGACCAGAACACGCATCAACAACAATCTCCCCGGCCCAAACATTCGGCCTGCCGGGGCTTGAGTCAATCGTCGAGACCGGATCGAAGCCCCTGCATGGACCAAAGCAGGACGCCGCGCGCGGCGGCGGGCTGACAGAACGCGCCGGCGGGGCTAGGCTGCGACCATGCGAGCGCGCGCCTCTCATTGCATGAAAATCTTGCCGTGAACCTCGGCCATCTGTCGCTTCGCGCCCGGCTCATTGGCCTTATCGGCGTGCTGATCGCCACTGCGCTTGCGGCCGGAATCGCTGTCGTCGTTCTGTCGGCGGGGCCCCGCATTCGCGCAGAAGAGGAAAGCGCAACGCGGCTTGCGCGCGAGATGACGGAAAATGCCTTCGCCGGCGTCAGGAACGCAACCGAGGCGAATGCTGCGCTCGCCAGGCTGACCGGCGATCTGCGCAATCTGCGGCATATCGATCTGTTCGTCGATGGCGTCGGCGCGCCGCAGCAGCATAACGGGCGGCGCGCTCCGGAATGGTTCGAGAAGCTGGTGGATGCGCGCCCTTCGGCCACGCGCGTGCCATCGCCTTACATCGGCGCAGCGCGTGACATTGTTATCGCGACTAACCCGCAGGATGAAGTCGTCGAAATCTGGGACGACGTTCGGACGCTTGCGCTGGGCGGCGCGGCGCTCGCGCTGGCGGCCTTTGCGCTCACCGCCTTTCTTGTCGATCAGGCGCTGCGGCCAATCGGCGCGCTCTCGGCCGGTCTGGCGCGGCTGGAGAATGGCGATTACACGCCGCCGCCGCGTGGCGTCGAATCGGGCGATTTTGCCGAAATGACCCAGCGTTTATCGGCTTTGGCGACGCGTCTGCGCGATCTTTCGAGCGAGAACCGTCGACTGACGCAGGCGATGGTGCGCGTGCAGGACGAAGAGCGCGCGGCGATCGCGCGCGACCTGCACGACGAGTTCGGCCCTTCGCTTTTCGCCATGCGCGCCGGGCTGTCGGCGCTTTCTCGTCGCGCGAAAGAAGGACCCGTTCCACCCGATGTCGTGACCCAGGCCACACGCGGCATTGGCGAACAGGCGCAAGCTCTGCAACAGATCAACCGTCGCGTTCTCGCAAATCTCAAACCTGCCACACTCGCCGAATTCGGTCTTGCCGCGGCCTTGCAGGAACTTTGCGAACAAAGCCGTCAGAGCGCGCCGCAACTCGATATCGCACTCGCCATCCCGCCCGATTTGGAGCCGCTCGACGAGACGATCGCGCTCACTGTGTATCGCATCGCGCAGGAAGGTCTGACCAATGTATTGCGCCATGCTTCGGCCAGCCGCGCGCGCATCGATGTCGCGGCCGTAAAGCAAGGCGCCGCGCGGCGCATATCAGTGCGCGTGAGCGACGATGGCGCAGGACTTTCGCAGGATGTGCGCGAGGGTTTCGGTCTAGCCGGCATGCGCCAACGGGTCGCTGCGCTGGGCGGTGTGCTGGAGATCGCCGAGGCGCGCAGCGGCGGCGTCGAAATTCATGCCGAACTGCCGGTGCAACTCCATTAAAGCGGCGCTGGCGCGGCTTCGGGAATTTTCGGAAGCGGCCTCGGGAAAAGGTCGGCTTGCGTTGCAAGCTGACGCCGCTAGACTTGCTCCAACGATGTCGCAACTTTCGGCGCGGACGCGCAACGTCCGCGCCGGTTTTGTGAAAAAAATCGGGTTGGGACGGGAATGCGTAAGCTCTGGAGCGCCGCCTCGCTGGCGGCATTGATGACATCGCCCGCGCTGGGGCAAGGCAAGACCGAACAACTCGAGGAAATCGAGATCGTCGCGACCTCGCCTGTCGCTATTCCGGGCGCCGGCATCGAGCGCGCCAAGGTTCCAACAACAGTTCACACGCTCGATGCCGCCGAACTGGCGCAAACCGGGCAGAGCGAGATTGGCGCAGCGCTGACCCGCCGCACGCCGGGCGTGAACAATGTCGACGTCGCCGGCAATCCGTTTCAGCCGCAAATCGAATATCGCGGCTTTTCCGCGTCTCCCATTCAAGGCACCCCACAGGGGCTCGCCGTCTATCAAAACGGCGTGCGCATCAACGAGGCCTGGGGCGATACGGTCAACTGGGATCTGATTCCCGCCGTCGCCATCGAAAGACTTTCGCTCTTTTCCGCCAATCCGGCCTTCGGCCTCAACGCGCTCGGCGGCGCCGTCTCCGTCGACATGAAGAACGGTTTCAACTGGCAGGGTTTTGAAGTCGACATGCGCGGCGGATCGAATTTCCGCCGGCAGGGCTCCGTGCAATATGGCGTGAAGAGCGGCGATTTCGCCGCCTATCTCGCGCTGGAAGGCGTCGGCGACAAGGGCTCGCGACATTTCTCGGACGCGAATGTGCGGCGCGGTTACGCCGACCTCGGCTACAGGGCGGGAATCGCGGAACTGCACGCCACGGTCGGCTTCGGCGCCAATCGTTTCACCTCGACCGGCCCTGCCCCTGCAGACATGATCGTTGTCGATCCGCGCGCGATCTACACGTTTCCACAGCGCATTCAAAACAGCATGACGCAATTTGCGCTGACGGCGGCTTTCGATTTTTCGCCGACATGGAAAGTGAAGGCCCATCTCTATCACCGCGCCTTCGATCAGGCGCGCACGGACGGCAATACTACCGACTTCCAGTCCTGCGGCGCTGCGGTTCTGTGTGATAACAACGGCCTTGCAACCAGCATTCCCGATGTCATGCCCGGCGCGCCCTATGGCGTTGTGGATCGCACATGGGTGCGCTCGCGCACCTTCGGCGGCGGCGTGCAGGCGACCAATACGGACCAGATTTTTGGCCACAGCAATCACATGACGTTTGGCGCATCCTACGATTCGGGAACGACCAATTTCAAAGCCGCGGAAACGCTTGGCGTCATCTTGCCCAATCTCTTCACGCAGGATCTCGGGCCGCTGGTCAACGAGCCCGCGAACGACGTCGTTCCCGTTTCGCTGAAAGCGACCAACAAATATCTCGGCCTTTATGCGCTCGACACATTCGATGTGACCGATCGCCTCTCGGTAACCTTGGGCGGGCGCTACAATCTGGCGAAGATCGCCCTTTACGATCAGCTTGGCGCTTCGCTCAATGGCGGGGGAACGTTCGGGCGTTTCAACCCAACGGCGGGCGCGACGTTCAAACTGACGCCGGATGTTTCGCTTTTCGCCAATTATTCGGAAGCCAATCGCGCGCCGACGCCTCTGGAGCTGGGTTGCGCCGATCCGAACCGGCCATGCGGCATCGACAATTTTGTCGTGTCCGATCCTCCGTTAAAGCAAGTTGTCTCTCGCACGGTGGAGGCGGGCGCGCGCGGCCATTTCACGCTGGCGAGCGTGGCGCCCGGAAAATTCGACTGGTCGCTCGGCATTTATCGCACGATCAACTCCAACGATATCATGAGCGTGCCCAGCGTGGTGACCGGGCGCGGCTATTTCGTCAATGCCGGGCGCACGCAACGGCAGGGTGTGGAGGCCTCGCTCAATTACCGGGATGAGCGGCTTTCCGCCTATCTCAACTACACATTCACCGACGCGCGCTTTCGCGACTACGTAACGCTCGGCTCGCCCAACAATCCGTTGGCCATGGCGATCGGATCGGCTTCGATCATGGTGACGCCCGGCGCACATCTGGCGTCCGTCTCGCCGCACCGCATCAAGGCGGGCGCCGATTATGCGCTTACGCCGCAATGGAAGGTCGGCGGCGATGTCGTTTTCGCGACGGGCGGTTATCTGCGCGGCGATGAAATCAACGCCTTCGGACGCACGCCGTCCTACACGCTCGTGAATTTGCGCACGTCCTATCAGGTCACCAAGCAGTTTCAGATCTATGGCATGGTCGAAAACGCGACCAACGTGAAGGCTCGCACATTCGGCGCGTTCTTCAGCCCAACGCAAATCGCCTTCATGCCTTTCAACGATCCGCGGCAATATTCTCTGGCGCCGCCGCTGTCGGCCTATCTGGGCATGAAATACACCTTCTGATATTCTCACCAGATCTTCGCCGCCCTATGTGCGATGATCTCCATCATCGCGCGGCGCGCCGCTCCAGGGTTTTCGCCATGCTGCATCTCATTTCGACCATGACCATTCGCACAGGCAGCGCAGACGCGCTGCTCGCTGCAGCCCGCACCGTGATCGCGGAAACGCGCAAGGAGCCCGGCAACATCTCGTATGATCTCCTGCATTCGACGACACAGCCCGACATATTCGTTTTTCTCGAGCGCTGGCGCGATCGCGCCGCGCTCGATGCGCATTTGCAGGCGGATCACTTCAAGGCGTGGCGCAAAGCCGGCGAAAATGTCGTTCTATCGCGCAAGATCGAAATTATTTCCGACGCCAAGATCGAAACACTGTGAGGATGTCATGAATCTTCGCGCAAGCGCTATTCACGCCGCTGGCTCCTGGCGCGGCGAGGCCGCTGATTCCGTCGTTCTCGATTTCGACGATCGGCATCGCCGCCGCATCGCGTTGAAAGGGGTGCGCGGACTTGAATTCCTGCTCGATCTGCCGGAAGCGACGATGCTGCGCTCAGGCGACGCGCTGGCGCTCGACGACGGACGTCTGGTGGAAGTTGTCGCCGCACCCGAGCCGCTCGCCGAAATCAGGGCGCGCGACGGGGCTCATCTGGTCCGGCTCGCATGGCATCTCGGCAACCGTCATTTGCCGACGCAGATCGTCAACAACAAGCTGCGCATCCGCCGCGACCACGTGATCGAGGATATGGCGCGCGGGCTCGGCGCCAGCGTGATCGCCATTGAGGCGCCGTTCGATCCCGAGGGCGGCGCCTATGCGCAGCACGACAGCCATGCCCATCATGGTCACGATCACGCGCATGGCGAGCACAGTCATGGGCGCGAGCATGCGCATAGCTGCGGGTGCGACCACAACCACGATTGACGCAGCGCGCTTGAGTGGTTCATTTCCGTTTGAATCGCCGTTGCAGCAACGACAGGGCTGACCGTGCGCCCTGGCGCATAGCCGTTCATTCATTGCACGGTTGGCATTGTGCGCGCCAATCGAGTGGATCGCGGCGCGCTTCCGTCTCATCGTGAACCGCGTTAGGACAATTGCGCGGCCAGCCGCCGCATGAAGCCGATGCTCGCTTCGAGTTGCGCGATTTCAACGAATTCGTCGGGCTGGTGGGCCTGTTCGATCGAGCCGGGACCGCAGACGATCGTGGGCACTTCGTGACGCTGGAACTGGCCGGCTTCGGTTGCAAAGGCCACCGCAACGGTCTGGTTGGCGCGCGCGAGTTTCAACGCCAGCGTTTCGGCGGTCGAACCGGGATCCGGCGCAAGGGCCGGAACCTCGACCTCTATTTCGGTCTTGATCGAGCAATCGGGAAAGTCTTTGAACCGGCGTGCTGCGATTTCGTCGCACAGCGCAAGAAAGCGATTATACGCCTCGCGCAGCGGCACGCCCGGCAGCCCGCGAAACTCCCAATGAAAAGCACAATCGCGCGCCATGATGTTGCGCGCGGTGCCGCCGCGGATCGTGCCGACATGCACGGTAGAAAAGGCCGGATCGAAGCGGGGCGATGTCGCACTCTCGCGCGCGATCGCAGCGCCGATGCTTTCGAGGCCCATCACAAGTTCGGCGGCGACATGGACGGCGGAAACGCCCTGGTGAATCTTGGCCGAATGCGATTCATGGCCGCGCACGCGCGTCAGATAGGTCGAGACGCTTTTATGGGCGTCGGCGACCTGCATCATCGTCGGCTCGCCGACAAGCACGGCGCCGGGCTGCGGCAAATCCATGCCGAATCGGCGAATGAGATCGAGCGGGCCTTCACAGGTCGTCTCTTCGTCATAGCTCAGCAGGATATGAATGGGACGCTTGAGCCTTGCCTGCTGAAATTCGGGGATCATAGCCAGACAGACAGCGTCGAAACCTTTCATGTCGCAGGCGCCGCGCCCGTAGAGACGGCCGTCGACGATCCACGCGTCGAACGGATCGCGGCTCCAGGGCTGGCCTTCCACAGGCACGACATCCGTATGACCGGAAAGGACCACGCCGCCGTCGATCGATGGGCCGATGGTGACAAACAGGGCCGCCTTGTCGCCCTGCGGATTGAAAGCGCGCACGGCCTGCAGACCGCAGCTTTTCAGATATTCGTCGACATAGGCGACGAGCGCGAGGTTGGATTTCGAGCTTTCCGTATCGAAAGCGATCAGGCGCTCGGCGATATCGAGCGTTCGCTGCAACGTCGCGTCGGTCAATTGAGCACCCGGCGCGCGAAGGGCGAGTCCAGTGAAAAGGCCGGAATTTCGATGTCGAACGCTCGGCCATCTTCATCGACCATGCGGTAGGCGCCCGCCATGATGCCCGACGGCGTCGTCAGGGGGCAGCCGGAACTGTAGCGGAAAACATCGCCGGGCCGCAGGATCGGCTGTTCGCCGACCACCCCGGGGCCGCGCACTTCCTCGCGGTGGCCGTTGGCGTCGGTAATGAGCCAGCGACGGGTCATCAACTGCACGGTCTTTTGAGACAGATTCGCGATTTCGATGGAATAGACCCAGAAATAGCGCGTTTGCGACGGGTCCGAGCGCTCCGCCGAATATTCCGGCGCAGCCGTCACCTGAATATTCTCCGTCACCGCGCGATACATGGCGCCCCCAGGATCGGCGACATTATAGCCTTGTATGCGCGCGGCGCGAACCCTTCCTCAGGCGACCGATTCCTTGGCCCTTTCGGCCCGCTTGCGGTCGTTGGCGTCGAGCAGAGCCTTGCGCAACCGGATCGATTTCGGCGTGACTTCCACCCGCTCATCGTCCTCGATATAGGCGAGCGCCTTTTCCAGCGTCATCTTGATCGGCGGCGTCAGGCGGACGGCTTCGTCCTTGGATTGCGTGCGAATGTTGGTGAGCTGCTTGCCCTTCAGCACGTTGATCTCAAGATCGTTGTCGCGGGTGTGCTCGCCGACGATCATGCCCTTGTACACCTTCCAGCCGGGCTCGATCATCATCGGCCCGCGATCTTCAAGCTTCCACATGGCGTAAGCCACGGCTTCGCCCTGCTCGCTGGAAATGAGCACGCCATTGCGCCGTCCCTGAATTTCGCCCTTGTAGGGCGCATATTCGTGGAACAGGCGGTTCATGATCGCGGTGCCGCGCGTATCGGTGAGCAACTCGCCCTGATAGCCGATGAGGCCGCGCGTCGGGGCATAGAACACAAGGCGCAGGCGATTGCCGCCGGAGGGGCGCATCTCGACCATCTCGGCCTTGCGCTCCGACATTTTTTGCACGACGACGCCGGAATGTTCCTCGTCGACGTCGATGACGACTTCCTCGACAGGCTCGAGCGTTTCGCCATTGTCGCCCTTCTGGAAAACGACTTTCGGGCGCGAGATCGACAGTTCGAACCCCTCGCGACGCATCGTCTCGATCAGGATCGCCAGCTGCAATTCGCCGCGGCCGGATACGATATAGGCGTCCGAATTGGGCGCAGGCTCGACGCGCAGCGCGACGTTGCCTTCTGCTTCCTTGTAAAGGCGGTCGCGGATGACGCGGCTCGTCACCTTGTCGCCTTCGGTGCCAGCGAGCGGGGAATCGTTGACCGAAAACGTCATCGAAAGCGTCGGCGGATCGATCGGCTGGGCCTGCAGGGGCTCGCTGACGTCGAGCGCGCACAGCGTGTCCGCGACGTTGAACTTTTCAAGGCCCGCGATGGCGACGATGTCGCCGGCCTCGGCCTCCTCGATCGGCTGACGCTCGATGCCGCGGAAGGCGAGAATTTTAGAGACGCGGCCCTGCTCCACCACCGCGCCCTTGCGGTCCAGAACTTTCACCGGCTGATTGGGTTTCACGCTGCCGGAAAAAACACGGCCGGTGATGATGCGGCCCAAATAGGGGTTGGCTTCGAGCAACGTGCCGAGCATGCGGAAGCCACCTTCCTCGATGCGCGGGGCGTGCACGTGTTTGACGACGAGATCGAGCAGCGGGGCCATGCCCTGATCGTGCGGGCCGTCGGCGCTTTCGGCCATCCAGCCCTGTTTGGCGGAGCCGTAGATGATCGGGAAATCGAGCTGCTCGTCGGTGGCGTCGAGGGCTGCGAACAGGTCGAACACTTCGTTGATGACTTCACCGGCGCGGGCGTCGGGCTTGTCGACCTTGTTGATGCAGACGATCGGCTTCAGGCCGATTTTCAAAGCCTTTCCGACAACGAATTTGGTCTGCGGCATCGGGCCCTCGGCCGCATCCACCAGAACGATGGCGCCGTCGACCATCGAGAGAATGCGCTCCACCTCGCCGCCGAAATCGGCGTGGCCGGGCGTATCGACGATATTGATGCGCGTTTCCTTCCACGCAATGGACGTCGCTTTCGCCATGATGGTGATGCCGCGTTCTTTTTCGAGATCGTTCGAATCCATCACCCGCTCGGCGACGCGCTGGTTCTCGCGGAACGCGCCCGATTGCTGGAGAAGGCGGTCGACCAGCGTCGTTTTGCCATGGTCGACGTGCGCGATGATCGCGATGTTGCGGAGTTTCATGTCGGGATCCCTTGGCCGCTCGCGGCCCCGCAGCCCCCTGGGGCCGCTGCAATTGCCGCGCCGCAATACAGGAAACCGCGCGATTTGGCTAGGGCGCGAACATTGAAAGAACAGAATCGCCGATATTGCGCCCAAGTCGCCGCGACAGGCCGACATAGGCCGAGGTTGCGCGCGGGTTCACTTCTATGACGGTCGGCCCCTGCGCCGCGCTCCACACGAGATCGACGCCGACAAAACCGGCAAGGCCGGGAATGGCGGCGACGATCTCCCGGGCGAAGGCGGCCAGGACCGGCCCGCGCGGGTCAGCCGTCGCGTCGGCGCTGACGCCGCGGAAGGCCAATGCGCCGCAGTGCGAAGTCTCGATATGCTGCCGGTTGACGCTCAACAGTTCGACGCCCTCTTGCCCGCAGAGCAGGGACAGGCTGAGCGCTTCGCCTTCCACAAAAGGCTCGATCGCCACCGCCTCGCCGCGTGCGCAGCGCTCCACAGCAGCCGCCTGCGCCAAGGCATGCGTATCATAAACAAAGGTTTGCGCGCAGCCGGCGCCGTCTTCGGGTTTGACGACATAGCGTGGTCCGGCAAAGCCGCGCGGCGTCGCCACGCCCGCTCGCTCGAGCGCCGCCAGCGTGCGGGTCTTGGACGCCGTCAGCGTTATGGCGGCTTCGTTGCAGCCGATCCAGCGGTCCGGTCCTGCGATGCGCGCCAATTGCAGCAGCATGCCGCCGCTTTCCGGCGCAACCGCCCAGACCTGATCGACCTGCCCGATGGCGCGCCGAAAAAAATCGAGGGGTTGCTCGTCCGCCTGCGCGCGCTGCGGCGCGCCGATACTGGCGGGCGCAGCATCGCTTACGGCGACGCACAGTTCGATTGCGCGGCCGCTGCGCGCGAGATCGGCGGCGATGGCGTTGCGCATCGCTGCGCCCTGCGCCAGAAGCGTCGCCTGTTCATGTGGATCATCGGCGGCCACGCCGCCAGCGCTCAAAAATTCATAAACCAGAACGCGCTTCATGTCGGGCGGGGCGTCGCCGCAAGAAGCAGACGGCGTTCCCGGATCGCCTGACGCGCCTGATCAAGCGCGAGCGCCATCGCGGACATGACCTGACTGTCGATGCCGTGCAATTTTCGATTGCTGATGCCCGCCATCAGGATTTCATCAGTCTCGTGCTCAAGCTGGTCCAGCTCTTCCGACGAGGACGTGACGCGCGCCGCACGCAGGATTTCGAGCAGGCGCGCTAACAGCCGATCGGCTTCGGTATGGCTGTTCGCCGCGATCCTGCTCGCCAAAGCGACGAAGCCGGATCCGACGACGCTGAGCAGCATCGCGCCGATATAGATCACATCGCTGTACTTATCGAAAAAGCCTTCCTCTTCATCGTCGAGATAAGCGGCGGCGCCAGGATGGACGGGCAATGTCGCGCCCTTGGTGGTGGATGGCGCCTCGATCTGGTTGGCGAGCGGCGCGCTCTGCGCGATCGTCAACCTGTTGGTGAACAACAAGCGGGTCAGATCGCCGGCCACGCCATCGGAGACGGTCGGCCGCGCCATCAGGCGGGAGGTGACGGCGAGCGTGTCGAAGGCGTTGGCCGGCCGCGGCGGATTGCCGGCGAAGGCGCCGCGTACGATTTCAGTCGATTCAAAAGCGGGGTTGCGCTGCGCCATCGCCTTTGCCTCGCCGATCGGCACAAAAGAGACGCCGCCGCTCGCCTGGGACACAGAGTTTACAGCGTCGCCGACGATATCTGCGGTGATGGGCGCGACGACGAGAACCGCGTCGAGATGTCCCGCTTTCATCGCTGCGATGGCGTCGGCGCGATCGAAGGCCTGACGTTTCACCGTTTCGGGGGAAAGGTCGTATTGGGCCAGAATTCTGTCGAGCAATTGCAGATTGCCCTCGCCCGAGGCGACGCCGCGCACGACGCCAATTGTTTTGCCCTTCAAATCCGCGACGCCGGAAAAATTCGCGTCGCCGCGCGCAATCAGCAAAACGGGGTTGCGATGCAGAATGACCAACGTCTGACCGCTTGGCGGCAGAGCGATATCCGAGCGCACGACGGCGAGATCGACCTCGCCGGCTTCAAGCGCCGCAGCAGCCGCAGCCGCAGAATTGACCGGCGTGACGCGCAGGCGAACATTATCGCGCTCGCTCGCCAGCACGCGCGCGATCACCTGGATCAGCTTGTGATCGTCGGTGTCGCGCGCCACCGCGACCCTGAGGCCCGTCGGGCGCAAAAACAGGATATTGACGACGCCAAGCGCCCCGACCGTCGCCAGCGCCAGCGCCAGCGCGATGAAGATAAACCGGCGCATCAAGCCCCTCGAAATACCCGCCCGGCGCCAGTCTAGGCCGAAATCAGCCGGAAATGCGACGGTTTCGTTTCGCGAGCGTGCGCAGGCGCAGGGCGTTCAGCTTGATGAAGCCGCCCGCATCGCGATGATCATAGGCGACGGCGCCGTCCTCGAACGTGACGAGTTCCTGATCGTAGAGCGAATGCGGGCTCTTGCGGCCGACGACCCAGGCGGAGCCCTTGTAGAGCTTGAGGCGGACGGTTCCGGTGACGAATTCCTGGCTCTTGTCGATCAAAGCCTGCAGCATCTCGCGCTCGGGCGCGAACCAGAAACCGTTGTAGATCAGTTCGGCATAGCGCGGCATGATCTCATCCTTCAGATGCGCGGCGCCGCGATCGAGCGTGATGGATTCAATTCCGCGATGGGCGGCCAGCAGGATTTCGCCGCCAGGCGTCTCATACATGCCGCGCGATTTCATGCCGACGAAACGGTTCTCGACGAGATCGAGCCGCCCGATGCCATAGTCGTGGCCGAGCTTGTTGAGATGGGTGAGCAATTGCGCGGGCGACATTTTCTTGCCGTCGACAGCGACAGCATCGCCCTTTTCAAAGGCGATTTCGATGTAGAGCGGCTTGTCGGGCGCGTCCTCGGGATTGATCGTGCGCGAATAGACGTAATCGGGCGTCTCGTTCCACGGATCTTCCAGAACCTTGCCTTCGGAAGAGGTGTGCAGAAGATTGGCGTCCGTCGAAAACGGCGCATCGCCGCGCTTGTCCTTGGCGATCGGTATCTGGTGCTTTTCGGCGAAATCGATCAACGCCGTGCGCGACGTCAGGGCCCATTCGCGCCACGGCGCGATGACCGTGATGTCGGGTTCGAGCGCGTAATAGCCAAGTTCGAACCGCACCTGGTCGTTGCCCTTGCCGGTCGCGCCGTGACAAACGGCGTCAGCGCCGACCTTGCGCGCAATCTCGATCTGCTTTTTCGAGATCAGCGGGCGCGCGATGGAGGTGCCCAGAAGATAAAGCCCCTCATATTGAGCGTTGGCGCGGAACATGGGGAAGACGTACTCGCGGACGAATTCCTCGCGCAGATCCTCAATGAAGATGTTTTCCGGCTTCACGCCAAGCAAAAGCGCTTTTTGCCGCGCCGGCTCGAGTTCCTCGCCCTGGCCGAGATCGGCGGTGAAGGTCACCACCTCGCAGCCGTAGGTCGTCTCCAGCCACTTGAGAATGATCGACGTATCAAGACCGCCGGAATAGGCGAGGACGACCTTCTTGATCGGCTTTTTGGGGGCGGACATAGCTGCTCTCTGGTGGGCGGAGGGATCGGCGCTGTTATAGTCGGCCCGCCGCATGGCGCAAGCGTGGGACTCTCCGATGCCGCACCTGACATTCTGGTACGATTTTGCCTCGACCTATTCCTATCCGGCCGCCATGCGCGTCGAGCCGGCGGCGGCCGCGCGCGGCGTGCTGGTGCGCTGGCGGCCGTTTCTGCTGGGGCCGCTTTTCGCCGATCAGGGCTGGCGCGACTCGCCTTTCAATATCTACCCGGCCAAGGGACGCTACATGTGGCGCGACATGGAGCGGATTTGTCAGGCGCGTGGCCTGCCCTTCGCGCGGCCGCCCGTCTTTCCGCAAAATTCGCTGCGCGCGGCGCGCATCGCCACGATCCTGCAAGGCCCGGCGCGCGTCGCCTTCAGTCAGGCGGTCTATGCCGCAGAATTCGGGCGCGGAGAGGCGATTGACGGGGAAGCGGCGCTCGGCGCCATTCTGGCGGCGCTCGATCTGCCCGCAGAAGCGCTGCTGGCGGAAGCTGGCGGCGAGCCCGCCAAAGTGGCCTTGCGCAAAAGCGGCGAAGAGGCCAAATCGCTGGGCCTGTTCGGCGCGCCGGCCTTTACGACGGCTTCAGGCGAATTGTTCTGGGGCGACGACCGACTCGACGCGGCGCTCGACTGGGCAGCCAGGGAAAAAGCATGACCTTGTTGTCGCCGGACGAAATTCAGCGATACGCCCGCCATATCGTGCTGCGCGATGTCGGGGGGCCGGGACAGGCCCGGCTGAAAGCCGCCCGCGTTCTCGTCATCGGCGCCGGTGGGCTTGGCGCGCCGCTCATCCAGTATCTTGCTGCGGCGGGCGTCGGAACGATCGGCGTCGTCGACGACGATACGGTGTCCCTGTCGAACTTGCAGCGGCAAGTGCTGCATGGCGCAAACGACATCGGACGCGCGAAAACCGACAGCGCCGCCGACGCTGTCGCGCGCCTCAATGACCATGTGAGCGTCGAGCGCCACGCGCTGCGCCTTACGCCCGACAATGCGCGCGCGCTGATCGCGCGCTACGACATTGTTGCGGATGGATCGGACAATTTCTCGACGCGCTATCTTGCTTCGGACGCGTGCTTTTACGAGAAGAAGCCGCTGGTCACGGCGGCTGTCGGGCCAATGGATGCGTCGCTCACGACCTTGCGGCCTTTCGAGACAGACGCCGACGGCAGGCCCAATCCGACCTATCGCTGTCTCTTTCCCGAGCCGCCGGCGCCGGGAACGACGCCGACCTGCGAGCAGGCCGGCGTGCTCGGCGCGCTCACGGGCGTCGTCGGCTCGATGATGGCGCTTGAAGTGATCCGCGAGATCGTCGGCTTCGGCGTTGGGCTCGTCGGGCGGCTCGTGCTGTTCGACGCCCGCTCGATGCGGTTCGAGACGTTGACCTATGAATGGGACGCCGACAATCCATTGAACGGGCTCGCCAGCGCGCGGGCCTGATGTTTGCGCGTCACAGAGCAGCGATCACCGCAATCTCGACCTTGTAGGGCGCAGCGGCGAGTTTCGCTTCCACGGTCGCGCGCGCGGGCGTGTGGCCCTGCGGGACCCAGGCGTCCCACGCCTTGTTCATTTCGGCGAAAGTCGTCATGTCGACGAGATAAATCGTCGCCGACAGAATTCTGGTCTTGTCCGTGCCAGCCGTGGCGAGCAGCGCGTCGATCTGTTCGAGAATTTCGCGCGTCTGCGCTTCGACAGCGCCGCCCGCGGTCTTGTTGGCGACCTGGCCTGCCAGATAGACCGTCGACCCATGGACGACAGCCTGGCTCATGCGGGGTCCGGTTTCGATGCGGCGAATGCTCATGGTCGCTCCGTTTGAAATATCCGCGTCCACATGCGGGTTGCGCGCAGCCGCGTCAACCGAAAAGCGCCCGCAATTGCGGTTTCAGCAGCTTGCCAGTGGCGTTGCGCGGCAGATCATCGCCGGTGAAGGCGATGCGCACCGGAACCTTGAATGCCGCCAGCTGGTCACGGACGAAAAGGCGCAATTCGTCTTCGGTGGCGGTGAAGCCTGCGCGCAGACGCACGACCGCGACGGGCTCTTCGCCGAGTGTGCGATGAGGCAGGCCGAGAACGGCGACATCGAGGACGGCGGGATGCTTGAAAAGCGCATCCTCGACTTCGATGCAGTAGATGTTTTCGCCGCCGCGAATGACCATGTCTTTCTTGCGGTCGACGATGTAGAGAAAGCCGTCGGCATCGACGCGCGCAACGTCGCCGGTCTTCATCCAGCCGTCGACGAACGTTTGTGCATTGGCCTCGGGCTTGTTCCAGTAATGGCTGACGACATTGGGGCCATACACCCATAATTCGCCAACGGCGCCCTGCGGCAGCGCGACGCCGTCATCTCCCGCGATTTTCATGTCGCAGATGGGCAGCGGCGGCCCGGCGCTTTCTGGATGTGTGATATAATCCTCGGCGCTGTGGGCGGTGAAGGTCGCGGTCGTTTCCGTCATGCCCCAGCCGATGCCAGGCATGGCTTTCTCGAACCCTTCATCGATGCGGCGCACAAGGTCCGACGCGGCGGGCGCGCCGCCGTAATTAATGAGTTCGAGCGAAGACAAATCGTATTTTGCGCGATCTGGATGCTCGACGATGGCCCAGGCAATGGTCGGCACGCCTCCCGCCGATGTGATGCGTTCACGCTCGATCAGCTCCAGCGCGCGCGTTGCATCGAAGCGATGCATCATGACGAGCTTGATGCCGTTGACGAGCGATGGAACCAAATTGGAATGGGCGCCTATCGTATGAAAAAACGGCACGCCAACCAGTTGTGCGCGCATTTTCGTCGGATCGCGCGGGGGAATTGGCGCGCCGCGCCGCAGGAAATTCCGCGCGACGGCGAATTGCGTCGAGAGGACGCCGCAGACGGAATTGCGATGGGATTGCACAGCGCCTTTCGACGCGCCCGTCGTGCCGGACGTATACATGATCGAAGCGGGATCGTCTGGCGAAAGAGCAAGGGCGGGCGCAGCCAGCAAGGGCAGAGCCGCCCAATCCCCGGGGGCGCCGATGATCGCCTGCAGCGCCGTTGTTTGCGGCGCCTCGCGCCCTTCGAGACGCGTCGTCACGACTTTTTCCAGCGCCGGCAATTCGCACAGGAAGGGTTCGACGCGTTCGTAACGCTCACCGTCGACAAACAGGATTTTGGCGCCGCTGTCGGCAAGGCCGTAACGCAATTCCTCGCCGTTCCACCAGGCGTTCAAGGGCGCTGCGACAGCGCCGTTCAGAACGGCGGCGAAAAACACGACGGGCCATTCCGGAACATTGCGCATGAGAACAGCGACGCGATCTCCCTTGCGCACGCCCTGCTCCGCCAGCCAGCGCGCAAGCGTCAGCGTTGCGCGCGCGAAGGCGTCGAACGAGATGCGCTCGTCTTCGTAAACCAGAAAAATCCGGTCGCCGTGCGCCTGTCCTGCAAGAAAGGCTTCCCGCAACGTGGGCGGCGCGTTTTTCCAGACGCGCATCGGGTGGCCGTCCACCATCGCCTCCGCCATTTCAAACGGAGCCCCGGGCGCCGTGAGGCGCTGGTGCGCTTCGGCCAGCGACATCGCTGGCCAGTTCGGCGGGACGCGCGTCATCAGATGGTCACTCCACCGTCGATGACGAAGTTCTGACCGGTTGTGAACGCGCCTGCCCTCGATGCGAGGAATACAGCGCAACCGGCGATTTCGTCGGGCTCGCCGATGCGGCGCAAGGGCGCATTGGCTGTCGATTTTTTCAGCGTCTCGGGATTGTCCCACAAGGCCTTGGCGAAATCGGTCTTGATGAGACCTGGCGCGATGCAATTCACACGGACGTTGTCGGGCCCGTATTCAACAGCCAAATTGCGCGCAAGCTGCATGTCTGCGGCTTTCGAAATGCAATAGGCGCCGATGATCGGCGAACCGCGAAGACCGCCGATGGACGAGACGATGATGATCGAACCGTCCTTGCGCGCGCGCATCTGCGGCGCGACCATGGAGATCAGCCAATTGTTCGCGACGATGTTGTTTTCGAGAATCTTGCGGAACTGATCGTCGGAAATATCGGCCATCGGCCCGTAATAGGGATTGGAAGCGGCATTGCAGACGAGCGCGTCAATCTGGCCAAAGGCGCGGTTCGTCTCGTTGACGAGGCGCTGCAATTCTTCCTTGGACGAAATATTGGCTGGCACGGCGATCGCGCGTCCAGCGCCGTAACGGGCGTTGATCGCGTCCGCCACCTCCTGACATGGGCCTTCCTTGCGCGAGGAAATCACGACGCGCGCGCCATGTTCGGCCATGCGCTCTGCGATGGCCTTGCCGATGCCGCGCGATGAACCCGTGATAAGCGCAGTTTTGCCGCTGAGATCAAAAAGCGATGGCAAGGTTTTCCTCCTGTTGTCGTTATTCTTCGTCGCGCATCGGGCGATCCGGTTGCAGAAGCTGCGCCTGTGCGCTTTTCAACCGCCAGAAAAGGGACGGCTCACCTCGTCGCAATTGCTCCTCACAATGGCGGTTCCTGTTATCGCGGGAATTACGCTCCCGCCTTTTGCGCATAATGCCAGGATGCGTCAGCGAGCTGATCGACGCGTGAGACAATCAACGCCGCATCGGCGCTCGCCGCCGTTCCATCGCGCACGCGCCCTGCGATGCCCTGCAGAATGCCCACCAAACGGAAAAGATTGTAGGAAAAATACCAGTCGAGATCGGGCAGCCCTGGCCGGTTGGTCAGTTTGCAATATTGCGCAACGGCCTCCTCCATCGTGGGAATGCCGAGAGCCTTCAGATCGACGCCCGCAAGGCCGCTGCGCGAATCCCTCGGCATGGCCCAATGCATGACGAAATAGGTGAAATCGGCAAGCGGATCGCCAAGCGTCGACAATTCCCAATCGAGTACGGCTGCGACGCGCGGGTCACGCGCATCGAAAATCATGTTGTCGAGCCGGTAATCGCCGTGAACGATCGAGACCCGCTCTTGCGCCGGCACGGTGCGCGGCAAGAATTCGATCAGCTTCTCGACCTTTTCGATGCGCCGCGTTTCGGACGCGCGATATTGCTTCGTCCAGCGGTCGATCTGGCGCGCGAAATAATTGCCGGGCTTGCCGTAATCGGACAGGCCGATGGCGTTGGGATCGAACTGGTGCAGGCGTGCAAGAGTCGCGATCTCGGCCTCGTAAATCGCCTTGCGCTCGGCTGGATCATGATCGGGCAAGGTCGCATCCCAGAAGATGCGGCCTTCAACCATATCCATCACATAAAAAGCCGAGCCGATCACGCCATCGTCCATGCACAAGGCGTAAGGACGGGCGACCGGAAAACCGGTTGGATAGAGCGCGGAAATGACGCGAAATTCCCTGTCGACAGCGTGAGCGGACGGCAGCAGCTTGCCCGCCGGCTTGCGGCGCAGGACATATTTGGCGCCTGGCGTTTCGAGGCGGAAACTCGGATTTGACTGCCCGCCCTTGAATTGCATCACGGTCAGCGGTCCTGCAAAACCGCTGACGTTTTGCTCCATCCAGGCCGCAAGCCGCGCCTCGTCGAAACGCTGGCGTTCGTCGACCTGTTTAACGCCGGAAAAGACGCCCGCCGAACTCATCAGTGCGCCGGCCTTTCGTTGGTGTAACGGCGCATTTCGAGCTGCGCGATCTGGCGATTATGCACCTCGTCGGGGCCGTCCGCCAGACGCAGCGTGCGGATATGGGCGTAGTTTTTCGCAACGCCCGCATCGCTGGAAACGCCAGCGCCGCCGAAGGCCTGGATAGCGTCGTCCAGCACCTTCAGCGCCGTGCGGGGCGCCGCCACCTTGATCATCGCGATTTCCAGCTTGGCGGCCTTGTTGCCAACCTTGTCCATCATGTCTGCAGCCTTCAGGCACAACAACCGCGTCATTTCGATGTCGATGCGCGCTTCGGCGATCCGCTGCTCCCAGATGGAATGTTCGGAAATCTTCTTGCCGAAAGCGACACGCGATTGAAGGCGCTTGACCATCTTTTCAAGCGCGGCTTCCGCCACGCCGATGGTGCGCATGCAGTGATGGATGCGGCCCGGTCCCAGACGGCCCTGCGCAATTTCAAACCCGCGCCCCTCGCCGAGAATGAGATTGCCGGCCGGCACGCGCACATTGTCGAGAATGATTTCGGCATGACCATGCGGGGCGTCGTCGAATCCGAAGACGGGCAGCATGCGCACAATCTTCACGCCGGGCGCATCGAGCGGCATCAGAATCTGCGATTGCTGCGCGTGTTTGGGCGCATTCTTGTCTGTCTTGCCCATCACGATGGCGATCTTGCAGCGCGGATCGCCCGCGCCGGAGGACCACCACTTGCGACCATTGATGATGTAATGGTCGCCATCGCGGCGGATTTCGGTCTCGATGTTGGTGGCGTCGGACGAGGCCACCTGCGGCTCGGTCATCAGGAAGGCGGAGCGAATTTCGCCGTTCATGAGCGGGCGCAGCCACTGGTCCTTCTGCGCCTTCGAGCCGTAGCGGTGCAGCACTTCCATGTTGCCGGTGTCGGGCGCCGAACAATTGAACACCTCGGACCCATAGAGAAGCTTGCCCATCTCCTCCGCGCACAGGGCGTATTGCAGGTTGGTGAGGCCGGCGCCGTGATAATCGCCTTCGTCATGCTCGGCGGACGGAGGCAGAAACAGATTCCACAAGCCGTCCGCTTTCGCCTTTTTCTTCAGCTCTTCGAGCACCGGCACGACCTGCCAGCGATTGGCGCCGAAACCTTCCATCTGCGCGTCGTAGGTTGCGGCGGCCGGATAGACATGGGCGTGCATGAAGGCGACGACCCGGTCGCGCCAATAGCGTTCGCGTTCGGTGAGAGAAAAGTCCATGGCGCGTCTCCTCGAGAGAAATTGTCCTACAAAATGGTAGCAGGATTTCGGCCAGACGCAAATCGCCGACCTAATCCTCGTCGTCGGCGAGCGGCTGGCCCGGCTCCTTGGGCAAAATCAGGTAAAGCGCGGCCGCCAGCACCGACAGCGTCGGCAGAAGCGTGTCGATCGCCGTCACCGGGTCTCCGAAAGCAGCCGCGGCGATGGCGGACCCTGCGAAACCGCCGCCCATCTGCAAAAAGCCGATCATCGCGGATGCTGCGCCGGCGATTTTGGGAAAATGCGAGAGCGCGGACGTCATGGTCCCCGGCGTGATGAAGGGAATGCCGAAAATCCAGATCGAGGCCGGGATGACGAACGCCAGAAGATGATTGGCGCCGGCGATCCGAATGGCCGCGAAGCCAACGCCCGCGAGCAACGTGATGACAATGCCATAAGGCACGAGGCGGCGCGCGCTCATGACGCGCAGCATCCGCCCGACGATGAAATTGCCGACCAGCAGAGCGCCCGTCTGGATGATCATGACGAGCCCATATTGCACGGGCGTGAGACCGAGACGCTCGATAAGGACGAAGGGCAGAATGGTTGGCAACGTATAGACGCCGCCCAGCACGACGCCCATCAGGCCAGCCGGGCCGATGAAGCGCCGGTCCGTCAGCAGCGTCCAGTAGTTTTTCGCAAAACGCCGCGGCTCGATCAGCGAACGATCGGGGTTCTGATTGGTCTCCGGCACGAGCAGGGTCACCATCGCCACAACGGCGATGGCGTACAGGAACATCACCACGAAAATCGAGCGCCAGCCCACGCCAGCCAGAAGCCAGCTGCCGACGGCAGGCGCAAAAGCCGGCACGAAGCCGACGATGAGGCCGATGCGGTTCATGATGCGCGCCGAAGCCTGACCGACGAACAGGTCGCGCACCAGCGCGCGCGAGGCCGAAACGCCGGCCGCCGCGCCAATGCCCTGCAGCGCGCGGCCCGCTTGCATGACGAAAATCGTCGGCGCGATCAGCGCGATCAGCGATCCGACAAGATAGATCATGAAAAACCCAAGCGCGACAGGGCGGCGCCCAAAGGCGTCCGACAGCGGGCCGCTGACGAGTTGAGCGAGACAGAAGCCGAGAAAATACAGCGTCAGGCTGAGCTTCACGGCCGCCGGCGTCGTATGGAAAACTGAGACGAGTTCGGGCAGCGCTGGCGTGTAGAGCGACAGCGACAGCGGCCCCAGCGCGATCATGACGGCGCTGACGATTGAGGCCCGGCGCTCGTCGAGATTGGCCCAGCGCGTCGGCATCAGGATTTTTTGAACAGCCGCGCGAATTTCGCCATGCCGCCGATCCAGCGGTCGTAATTTGCGGTTTTGGCGCGCATGTAATCGAGCACCTGCTTGTGCGGCAGAACGAGAAAGGTGTCCTGGTCCAGAGCCTCGATCACGTCTTGCGCGACCTGCTCGGGCGACAGCACGCCATCGACATTCTGCGGCCCCTCTCCGGCAAGTCGCAGCAGGGGCGTGTCCACCGCCTGCGGGCAAAGCACGGACACGCGGATGCCCTGATCGCGATGCGTGATGGCGAGAATTTCGGCGAAGCCGACCGCTGCATGTTTCGTCACGCCATAACAGGCATTGCCGATCTGGTTGAGCAGACCCGCCGCCGAGGCCGTGTTCAGAAAATAGCCTTCGCCGCGCTTGAGCATATGCGGCAGGCAGGCGCGCGCAGCGTAAACATGCGCCATGACATTGACGCCCCAGCCGCGCATCCATTGTTCGGTCGGTTGCGAGGCGACATTGGTCATGTCGCCGCCGAAATCGCCGATGCCCGCATTGGAAACGAACAGCGCGATGGGACCGATGTTCTTCTCGGTCTCTTCGACGAGCGACCTGATGTCCTCCTCGCGCGAGACATCGCACACCCGGGCGATTCCATTGACGCTGGCGGCGACTTTCTCCGCGCCTGCCGCGTTGCGGTCCACCACGACGATTTTTCGAGCGCCCTCGCGATGGAACCGCTCGCACAAAGCCTTGCCGATGCCGTCCGCCCCGCCCGTGACGACGATGATCTTGCCTGCGACTTTCATGAATCCTCCCGACAGGCTGCTCGACGGCGCCGCGTTTGCCGTCATCATGCCGGTATTTGCAGCTCAGGGCCAGAGGGGTGCGCGTCAGGCGGCTCCGCCGCCCGCGACGGCTGGAGGACTCCTGCCTTTCACGCGACTATTGTCGCGCTTGCATGAGACCAGACGCCCGATCTTGATTTTACGCTAGGAATAGTTTTCTGAAATTACATTTTCCACAGCGCGAGAAATTCTGCATGCCGCCCGCCAAGATCATGATTATCCGCCATGCCGAAAAACCCGAAAAGGGCGGCGCCCGCGCCTTCGACGCGTGGGGCGAGGAAGACAAGAATTCGCTGATCGCACGCGGTTGGCAGCGCGCGGGCGCATTGGTGCGCTTTTTCAATCCGCTCGATGGCGCGTTGACGCCGGGGCTGGCGCGACCAGATCATATCTACGCCGCCGCAGCCAACAAGAAGATCAATCCGAGCGAGCGATCGCGACAGACTGTCGAGCCGCTCGCGCTGTCCTTGACGCTGCACGTCGACGACCGTTTCACCGAGACGCAGGAAGAAAAAATGGCGGCCGATGCGCTTTCGCGCAGCGGCGTGGTGCTGATTTCATGGTCGCACGAGGCCATCTGCAAGATTACCGAAGCCATTGCGCCGGGCCTTGCGCCGGAAGACTGGCCCGACGACCGCTTTGACATCGTCTATGTGTTCGATGCGCAGGGCGACAGCTGGCGTTTTTCGCAAGTCCCGCAGCAATTGCTGCCCGGCGACCGAACGGATGTGATCGGCTGAAGCGTGCGCGCCAACGCAGCGCGCAGGATGTGAAATCCGGCGCGGATCTCACATCGCCAGCGCGCGTTCCATCAATTTCGTCTCGTCGGCGAAGCCGAGATCCTGCGCGCCGTAATTGGCCATGTGCGCGCCATTCAGCCGGGCGCGCGCATAAAGACTCGCGAAAGGCGATCGCGCCTCCACCAATGTCGCCACAGCGGCAAGACGCGCCAGCCCCTCGCAGATAAAGCGGGCGCGACGCTCGGCCTCGCCCGACAGCAGGAGGCGCTCGATCTCGCCTGCGAGCGGCGCGCTGTCGAAAGCTTCGCCCGCCCGTTGCGCGAGTCCCGCAATCACGCGCCGCGCCTCGTCCGGCGCGCGCGCAGCCGCACGCAGGATATCGAGCGCCATCACGTTGCCCGAGCCCTCCCAGATAGCGTTGAGCGGCGACTCGCGGAAATAGCGCGCCATCGGCAATTCCTCGGAATACCCGTTGCCGCCAAGACATTCGAGCGTCTCGTAAACAAAGGCGGGCGCGCTCTTGCAGACGAAATATTTGATCGCTGGCGTCAGCAGGCGCAGCCAATCCTTGTCGTTTGCGTCTGCTGCGTGAGCCAGACGCATGACGAGCGCTGTTTGCGCCTCCATCTCAAGCGCAAGATCAGCGGCGACGGCGCGCATCGCCGGCTGATCGGCAAGCTTTCGTTGAAAGACCGAGCGGTGACGGATGTGATGCAACGCCTGCGCCAGCGCGATGCGCATCAGGCCCGCCGAACCGACCGCGCAATCGATGCGCGTCAATTGCACCATTTCGATAATGGTGCGCACGCCCACGCCTTCCGGGCCGATGCGTTGCGCATAGGCGCGATGAAACTCGACCTCCGAAGAGGCATTGGATTTGTTGCCGAGTTTATCTTTCAATCTCTGGAAACGCAGGCCGTTGATCGAACCGTCGGGCCGAAAGCGCGGCGTCAGATAGCAGGTCAGCCCAGCCGGCGCCTGTGCGAGCACGAGAAAGCCGTCGCACATCGGCGCGGACATGAACCATTTGTGTCCGGTGATTTCGACATGATCGCCCTGCGCATGCGCCTCGGTGATGTTGGCGCGCACGTCCGTGCCGCCCTGGCGCTCGGTCATGCCCATGCCGATGGTCGCGCCCGCTTTCTCCCACCACGGGCGCTGGGCGGGATCATAGGAGCGCGACAGGATTTTCGGCCGCCATTGGGCCAGAACGTCCGGCGCGCTTGCGAGCGAGCCAAGGCTGGCGTGCGTCATCGTCACAGGACAGATGTGTCCGGCTTCCGCCTGTGTCGCCATGTAGAGGCGCGCCGCGCGTTGCGTCATCGCTCCGCGAGGCTCGCTCCCGTCATGGACTGAAGCATGCACGCCGTAACCGATCGTCTTGGCCATCAGCGCATGATAGGCGGGGTGAAATTCGACCCGGTCGATGCGATTGCCCTTGGCATCCATGATGCGAAGCTTCGGCGGGTTCTCGTTGGCGAGACGGCCGAGCTCCAATGTTTCGCTCGAGCCGTAATCACGCCCGAAATCGCTCAACGACGCGCTATCGAGCCCATAGCGCGCGGCGGCATCCGCCAACGGACGGTCGGATGAAAACAGGTCGACGTTTTCGAACGCGGGCGACTGGTTGAACGAGGCGTCTTCCAGCAGGCCGGTCATTACGATGGTCCTGCGCCCGCGAAGCTGCGCGGGGCCGGGCTGACGACGCTGGTTGCGCCATTGCTGATCTGAAGCACCGAAAGGCCGCGCTCGTTCAGGCCATCGGCGCGGAAACGGAATACGCCGTCGGCGCCATTGAATCCCGATGCGTTGGTCAGGACGCCTTCCGAATAGCGCGCCCCGCCCTGCGCGCGCGCGAGCGCGATGGCGAGCGTCGTCGCGTCATAGGCGAGCGTTGCGATGCGCGTAGGATCGGAGTGGAAACGCGCGCGATAGCGTTGCGCAAAGGCGGAGAAACCGGCGTTCTCGGGCGCAGCGAACCATGCGCCCTGCAAGGCGGGCTGGCGCAGCGCGCGCACGTCGTTCCACAATCCCGTGCCCAGAATTTGCGTCTTGCGGGAATCGAGGCCGTTCGTCGTCAGCAATTTCGACATGGACGCCATCTGATCGGCCTGTTCGGCGATGAAGAGCGCATCGATCTGGCCGCCCAGCTGGGCGATGCGTTGCACGGCGGCCTGCGCATCGCCGGGCCTGTAACGCTCGATCGTCATGACGCGCATGCCATTGCGCGCCGCCGCCGTCTGCAATGCGCCGGCGGCGATGTTGCCGTAGTCATTTTCCGGGATGAGCGCGGCGAGCGAGCGCTTGCCCTTTTGCGCAGCGTAATCGATCACGCGGTCGACGTAGCTCTCGACAAGGAACGAGAGAAGATAGACGCCGCGCGCCGCAACCGATCCGTCCGTCGAAAAGGCGATCATCGGCTTGTTGGCGGCGCGCGCGACGCGCGCGGCCTCGCGCACATCGGGCGCAAAAAGCGGTCCGAGAATCAATTCGGCGCCCTCGCCAATCGCTGCTTGCGTAACAGCGCGCGCGACCGCAGGGCTCGACTGGTCGTCTTTCACCAGCACCGTCACATCGGCGCCGCCCGTCTCGGAGACGGCCATATCGACGGCGTTGCGCAAGGAAAGGCCAACGACGCTCGCTGCGCCGCCCTGCTGCGTCAACGGCGCCACCAGCGCGATGCGCACCGGTCCGGTCCCCAGCGTCTGTCCAGGCGCGCCCTGTCCCGGCGCGGGCAGCGGCTGGCCCTGTATGGGCTCGCTCGGCGGCGGGGCCGCCTGCGCCTGACGCTGCGGCTCGCCCGGCATGCGGCCTGGCGGCACAAGCTCGCCCTGCGAGAACAGATTCTGGGCGCAGCCCGACAGCGCGGCCGCCACGCCAAGCATCATGCCAAACCGGACCGCGCGAGCCGCATGCGAGAATTGAAACACCCGAGCCTCCACAGCCGTCGAGTTTTCCGCGATTATAGACCGATTCACGCGGAAACTAACAGGCGTTAACCATTTAGAGTTAACGAACGACACGATGAACAGGCGCACATTCTCCCTCGAGGGCGCGGTTTTCGCCGCCCCCGCGCCGCCCGCCGGCCTGCATGTGGTGGCGACGCCCATCGGCAATCTTCGCGACATTACCTTGCGCGCGCTCGATATTCTGGCCGGCGCCGACGCCGTTTTGTGCGAGGACACACGCGTCGCCCGCACATTGATGGACCATTTCGCCATCAGCGCGACGCTGATCGCCTATCACGAGCACAACGCGGCCGAGATGCGGCCGAAGATTCTGGCGCGCCTGGCGGCGGGCGAGGCTTTGGCGCTGACGTCTGACGCAGGCACGCCGCTTGTCTCCGATCCCGGATACAAGCTTGTCGGGGACGCGCTGGCGGCCGGCGCGGCCGTTTATGCTGCGCCCGGCGCTTCTGCGCTGCTGGCGGGGCTGGTTGTGGCGGGCCTGCCGACCGATGCGTTTTTCTTTGCGGGATTTCTGCCGCCGAAATCGGCGGCGCGGCGAGCGCGGCTTGCGGAGTTGCGCATGACGCCCGGCACGCTGGTGTTTTATGAATCGCCGCGACGCATCGCCGAAACGCTCGCCGATTGTATCGCTGCCCTCGGCGACCGGCCAGCTGCGACCGCGCGCGAACTCACCAAGAAATTCGAGACGACGCGGCGCGGGCGCCTTTCGGATCTTGCCGCGCTTTATGCGCAAGGCGAGGAAACGCGCGGCGAAATGGTGCTTCTCATCGCGCCGCCGCAACCAGAAGAGGCCGACGAAGCGACGCTCGATGCGCGCTTGCTGGCGACGATGCAGACACATTCCGTGAAGGACGCGGCGGCGATAGTCGCGGGCGAGACAGGCCTGCCGCGCCGCGAGGTCTATGCGCGCGCGCTGCGCCTTGGCGGCAAATGAGCCGCGCGCATTCCTACATTTACGGCATGCGGGCGGAGACCATCGCCGCCTGGTGGCTGCGTGCAAAGCTCTACCGCATTCTGGCGACGCGCTATCGCGCACAGGGCGGCGAGATCGACGTGATCGCACAGCGCGGCTCCACCCTGTGTTTTGTTGAAGTGAAGGCGCGTCCGACGCTTGACGAGGCGATGATTGCGATCACGCCGGACAAACGGCGGCGCATGAGCCGCGCCGCGCGCGGCTTTCTGGCGACCCATCGCGGCGCGGAAAACTGCACCTGGCGGGGCGATGCTGTGTTGATCGCGCCGGGCAAGCCGCCGCGACACGCCAAGGGTGTCGTGGAACTTGAAATCTAGCGCGAAAGGCCAAGGACGGCGCGCGCCTGGACCGCTGCCGCTTGCTGGCAGGCTGCATTGACTCGCACGCCCTACCCGCCTATCCACACGCCCGACGGCGCCCGCAAGGGCTCAATTGGGAATGCGGTGCGGGGGAAACCTCAAAGCCGCGGCTGCCCCCGCAACTGTAAGCGGCGAGCCGAGATCCACAATGCCACTGGCGCAAGCCGGGAAGGCGGATCTCCGGCGACAACCCGCAAGCCAGGAGACCTGCCGTCAATCGCAGTCACGCGCGATGGCTTCGACCGGGGTGTGTCGAAGGGCCAAACTCCATTTGCGGAGCGCGGCCGGTCGCAGTGACGTTTCGTTGCTGCGAGGCCTGCAATGTCTTCCCGCTCTTTCGCCGCCGCCTTGTGCGGCGTTTCGTTTTTCGCTGTCTCCGCCGCCGCCGGTCCGCAACCTGCCGCGATGCTCGATGAAATCACCATTTCCGCCAACGCCACGCCAACGCCTCGGGACAAGACAGGCAGTTCCGTAACTGTGCTGACCGACAAGGACATCGAGGCTTCGCAGCGGCGCAGCGTGCCCAGCGTGCTGCAGACCGTGCCCGGGCTGAATGTCGTTCAGGCAGGCGGCGTCGGCGGGCAGACCTCAGTATTTCTTCGCGGGACAAACGCCAATCATGTGAAGGTGCTGATCGACGGGATCGACGTCTCCGATCCCTCGACGCCCAACAACGCCTTCGATTTCGGCACGCTGCAAACCGCAGACATCGAGCGCATCGAGATTTTGCGCGGCCCGCAAAGCGGCCTCTACGGCTCGGACGCCATCGGCGGCGTGATTTCGATCACGACGAAACGCGGCGAAGGCAAACCGAAGGTTTCCTTCATGGGCGAAGGCGGATCGTTCGGCACTTTCCGCGAGGCGCTGAACGTGCGCGGCGCGCACGAGCGCGTCGATTATGCGTTCAACATCGCGCACGTCAAAGTCGCCGACCAGCCAGTCACGCCAGCGACACTGCTGCAACCCGGTCAGATTGCGCATGGCAACGCCTATGAAAACTGGATGTTTTCCGGCAATGTCGGCGCGCAGATCAACGATGTCTTTTCGGCGCGCGTGATTGCGCGGCATGTGGATTCACATCTGCGTTTCACGGGGGACGATTACGCTCCGTGGTGGCTGTTCCTGCCGCCGCGCCCGGGCGACTGGCAAAGCATGCAGCGCGACAGCCAGACGGCGCTGCGCGGGGAACTTGCCGCGCGACTGATGGATGGCCGCTGGATCAGCACGGCGAGCGCGTCGATCATGCGCGACGACACGCTGATCGAAAACGCCGTAACGCGCTCAGGCTACAATCCGCCGAACCAGAATATCGGCGAGCGCGTCAAATTCGATTGGCGCAACGAATTTGCGATCATGCCCGGCCACAAGGTTATTGCCGGAGTCGAGACGCAACGCGACACGATCCATATCCCGATGCTCGATCCTTCTCAGGCCGACACGCGCGCGGGCGTGAACAATAGCGCGGCCTATGTCGAATATCTCGGACAATTCGGCGATTATGTCTCGCTCGCCGCCAATGCGCGTTACGACAAGAACGGCGCCTTTGGCGGGCGCGCAACCTATCGCATTGCGCCCTCATTCCAACTGCCTGTCACCGGAACGATCTTGAAAGCGAGTTACGGGACCGGGTTCAAGGCGCCGACGCTTAACCAGCTCTTTGTGAGCTATCCATCGTTTTTCTATTATGCCAACCCCGCCTTGCGGCCGGAAACAAGCCGCGGTTTCGACATCGGTTTCGAGCAGCCGCTGTTCGAAGACAAGGCGCGGTTCGGCGTCGCCTATTTCAACAACCGAATCCACAATCTCATTCAGGCCACGTATGACCCGACGACGTTCATATCCTCGCTCGGCAATATCGGTTCGGCCAAGACCTATGGTTTCGAGGCGTTCGCAAGCCTGAAGATCAGCGAAAGCTTCTCGCTGCGCGCCGACTACACGTACACGATCGCGCGCGACGCCAGTCCGATCTCCAATTGGCCGGCCGAGATTGCGCGCATTGTGGCGGAGGGCACGCCGCAGGCCGATCTTTTGCGCCGGCCGCGTCGCAAGGCGAGCCTGCAGGCGACATGGAAACCGACCGACAGGCTGACGCTGCACGGCTCTATCGTGAATGTCAGCGGCTGGATCGACGCGGACCGCTTTTACACGATCCCGCGCCTCAAGGCGCCGGGCTATACGCTGGTCAATCTCGCTGGCGCCTATGATTTTGCGCCGGGCGTGACGGTGACGGCGCGCGTCGAGAATATTCTCAACGCGCGCTATCAAAACCCGGTCGGCTTCATGTCGCCGGGCCGCGCCGCCTATGTCGGGATGAAGATGGGATTCTGAAGCAAGAAATCGCGCGCCGCATCGGTGCGGCGCGCGATTTGATTTTTCATGGCAGGCCGAACACGGTCAACTGGCCGCCGAGCGCTGTATATTGCGCAAGCGCGGCATAGCCACCGACTGCGCCCAGTCCATCGGTCGGTTTCGTCAGGCCCGCCGCAAGACCGATGCCAGCCCATCCGCCGACGCCCGAAAGCACTGCGATATATTGCTTGCCCTTGTGCTCGTAGGACGTGACGTTGCCGATGATGCCGGAGGGCGTCTTGAATTTGTAGAGCTCCTTGCCCGTCTTGGCGTCCACCGCTTTCAGATAGCCTTCCAGCGTTCCGTAAAAGACCACGCCGCCGCCTGTGGCCAGCGCGCCGGACCAGACCGAGAAGAGTTCTGGATTCGACCAGACGATCTTGCCGGTGCGCGCATCCCACGCGATGAAATTGCCCATGTGGCTGTCGCCTTTGGGCGGATACATCGATAGCGTTGCGCCGACATAGGGCTGGCCCGCCGTATAGGCGACTTTATACGGCTCGTAATCCATGCAGACGTGATTGGTCGGCACGAAGAACAATTGCGATTGCGGATCGTAAGCCGCCGGTTGCTGGTCTTTCGTGCCGAGCGCGGCCGGGCAGATGCCTTTGGTGTTCACATCCTCGCCGCCATGCTCTGTCGAATATTCCTTCACCACCTCGGGCCGGCCGTAGGTCTTGGAGTTCTTGTCCATGTCGATCCTGGTCGCCCAATTGACCGCAGGATCGTATTTGGCCGCCACCAGCAACTCGCCGGTCGCGCGATCCATCGTATAGGCGAAGCCGTTGCGGTCGAAATGCACGAGCGTCTTGCGCGGCTTTCCGTCGATCGTCAGGTCGGCGAGGATCATCTCGTTCACGCCGTCGAAATCCCATTCGTCATGCGGCGTCATCTGGTACACCCAGCGCGCCACCCCCGTGTCGGCGTCGCGCGCGATAATCGCGGTTGACCAGCGATTGTCGCCGGGCCGCTGTTTGGGATTCCAGGTCGAGGGATTGCTCGTTCCGTAATAGATCAGATTGAGCTGCGGGTCGTAGGAGAACCATCCCCACGCGGCGCCGCCGCCGATCTTCCATTGATCGCCTTGCCAGGTTTTCAGGCTCGAATCCGCACCCACCGGCTTGCCGAGACTGGTCGTCTTTTCCGGATCGATCAGCATGTCCTTGTCCGGCCCGGTCGCATAGGCGCGCCACACGAGCTTGCCATCCTTGGTCGAATAGGCGGTCAACGTTCCGCGCACGCCAAATTCGCCGCCAGAATTGCCGACGAGCACCTTGTCCTTCACGACAAGCGGCGCGGCGGTGCCGGTTTCGCCCTTGGTCGGGTCGCCATTCTTCACGCTCCAGACAGGCTTGCCCGTCTTGGCGTCCAGCGCGACAAGCGTTGTGTCGGCCTGATACAGGAACAGTTTGCCATCGTCATAGGCAAGGCCGCGATTGACCGTGTCGCAACACATCACGGGAATGACGGACGGATCCTGCTTGGGTTCGTATTTCCAGAGAATCTTGCCGTTGTCGTTGAGATCGAGCGCAAACACGTTGTTGGGGAATGGCGTGTGCACATACATCACGTCGCCGATGATGAGCGGCCCGCCCTCGTGACCGCGCAGCACGCCGGTCGAAAAGGTCCATTTGGGCTGCAGCGTGTGGGCGTTCGACACATCGATCTGCTTGAGCGATGTGTAGCGATGATTGGCGTAATTGCCTGCCTGCATCACCCAATCCGCAGGATTTTGAGACATTTTGTCGAGATTGTCGTTTGCACGGGATGGCGCCGCCGCCATCAGCGCGCACGCGCTGACGCAAGCGACCAACAATTGTGGGCGCATGATGTTTCCTCTTGGTCGGTTTTGGCGCATTGCGCGCCTGTCTTGTCGTGCGCGCAAAGCGCGCCGTTCGCCGCATGGCCGGGCGGATATGGCCGACCTGCGCGCCCGCTGTCACAGGGCGGCGCACTCGCTCGGCATGCGAAGGTTCTTACGCGCATCGAGCGCCAATGGCGCATGCGCGTATCCCTCTGGGGATCGCAAGCAACATTCTGAAACGGGAATGCGGCGATTTTTACGTCGCCGCCGAATTTTCAGGAATTTCTCACACGCGCATCGGCATGAGAACGTAGAGCGCTGCGGCTCCGTCGCGGTCCTGAATAATCGTCGGCGCGCCTGCGTCCGCAAGGCGGAACAGCGCCGTGTCGCTGTCGAGCTGCTGAGCAATGTCGAGCAGATAACGCGCATTGAAGCCGATATCGAGCGGCGCGGAATCGTAATCGACTTCCAGCTCCTCGATCGCAGTGCCAGCATCCGGATTGGTCACCGACAGAACGAGCTTGCCCTCGCCCAGAGCAAGTTTGACCGCGCGGCCACGCTCCGAGGAAATGGTGGAAACGCGATCGACCGCGCGCTGGAAATCGCCGCGCTCGACCGTCAGACGCTTGTCGTTGTTGGCGGGAATGACGCGCGCGTAATCGGGGAAGGTTCCATCGATCAGTTTCGTCGTCAGCACCACGTCGCCGAAATTGAAGCGCGCCTTGTTGGCGGAAAATTCGATTGCGACATCCTTGTCGGTGTCTTCGATCAGCTTGAGCACTTCGGCGACCGCCTTGCGCGGGATGATCGCGCCCGGCATGCCCTTGGCGCCATCGGGCGCGGGAATTTCAACGCGCGCGAGGCGATGGCCGTCCGTCGCGACGGCGCGCAGCATGACGCGTTTGTCGACTTCCGCCGTGTGCATGAAAATGCCGTTGAGATAATAGCGCGTCTCTTCGTTCGAGATCGCAAATTGCGTTTTCTCGATCAGCTTCTTGAGATCGCCGGCCGGCAGCGTGAACTTATGCGTCATCTCGCCTGCCGATATGTCGGGGAAATCGCTTTCGGGCAGGCATTGCAGCGTGAAGCGCGAGCGGCCCGACTTGATGAGCATCTGGCCGCCATCCGCGCCGGCGTCGAGGGAGACCTGCGCGCCATCGGGCAGTTTGCGGACGATCTCGTAGAGCGTGTGGGCCGGCAGCGTCGTTGCTCCGCCCATGCCGACATCGGCGGGCGAGGTTTCCGTCACTTCCAGATCGAGGTCGGTCGCTTTCAACAGCAGCGAACGGCCGTCCGCGCGCATGAGCACGTTGGAGAGAATCGGAATGGTGGTGCGGCGCTCCACGACGCGATGCACATGGCCCAACGATTTCAAAAGGGCCGCCCGTTCCAGCGTGACTTTCATCTGCGCAATTCCGCAACTGAACAAAATGGGCGCAGACTTTGGCGGTTCAGTCCGCCAAGCGCAAGCGGCTCAGCCCCTTTATGCAGAGGCGATTTGCGGCGCCCGTCCCGCGACATGGGAAACAGCGCTGCGCGCGACAATGAGATTTATTTCCCAGCGCAGCCTCTGCTTTTGCAAAGGGCGCTGTGCCATTTCGGGACATTTGCCGCTGGCCCGGCCCGTGCAATAAGGCGGGATGGCTTTCTCCCAACCGCCGCGAATCGATCCAGGCTTCGGCGTCTATGTGCATTGGCCGTTCTGTCTGTCGAAATGCCCCTATTGCGATTTCAACAGTCACGTCCGGCGCAGTCCCGTGGACGAAGAGCGCTATGTCGAGGCTTTCGAGGCCGAAATCGCCCATCGCGCCAAGCTGACGCCGGGGCGCACGGTGGATTCGGTGTTTTTTGGCGGCGGCACGCCTTCGCTGATGAAGCCCGAGACGGTCGGCGCCATATTGAACGCCATCGCCCGCCGCTGGAAAATGGCGCCGAACGCCGAAATCACGCTGGAAGCCAATCCTTCGAGCGTCGAGGCCGGACGGTTCCGCGGCTACAAGGCCGCCGGCGTCAATCGCGTCTCGCTCGGCGTGCAGGCGTTGAACGACGCCGATCTGCGTGCGCTGGGGCGCCTGCATAATCGCGAGGAGGCGCTCGCGGCGCTCGCAACAGCCGTGTCGATTTTCGACCGCGCCTCGTTCGACCTCATTTATGCACGCCCTGGCCAAAGCGTCTCACAATGGCGCAAGGAACTGGCCGAAGCGCTGACGCATGCGCCCGAACATATGTCGCTCTATCAGCTCACCATCGAGCCCGACACGATGTTCGAGCGTCTGGAGCGCGCCGGAAAGCTGAAGCTGCCCTCGATGGACTTGCAGCGCGACCTCTGGGAAGCGACGCAGGAAATCATGACCGGCGCCGGCATGCCCGCTTACGAGATTTCCAATCATGCGCGGCCGGGCGCAGAGAGCCGCCACAATCTGGTTTACTGGCGCTACGGCGAATATGTCGGCGTGGGCCCTGGCGCGCATGGGCGTGTCATGAATCGCGGCGGACGCACGGCGCAGGCGACCGAACGCCACCCCGAAATGTGGCTAACCTGCGTGGAAACGGAAGGCCACGGCCTTGTCGAGGAAGAACAGCTCTCGATCGAGGAGCAGGGCGACGAATTTCTGCTCATGGGCCTGCGTCTGACCGAGGGCATCGATCCCGGCCGGTTCCAGCTTCTCACGGGCAAGCCGCTCGCCACCTCGCGCGTTGCGGAATTGATCGCCGACGGGTTGGTCGAATATACGCGCGATGGACGCCTGCGCGTCAGCGCAGAAGGTTTTCCGGTGCTGGATTCCGTGGTGGCCGATCTGGCGGCGTGACCCACAGCGCCGTCATTGCCAGCGCAGCGCAGCGAAGCAATTCATCCCGTTGCGTTGCAGATGTGGGCGAATAGGGCGCGCCTTCACTGTTTAATTAACGCGATCGATTGCTTCGTCGCTTTGCTCCTCGCAATGACGGTTTGGCGCATAAAAAACGCCCCGCATTTCTGCGGGGCGTTTGCAATTCGCGCTTTGCGGAAATCTTATTCCGCCGCCGCCCGCACCTTCGGGGCTGCGTCCTTCACCTTGCCATCGACATGCGGCTCGAAGGTGACGAAATTGTCGTTGAACATTTTGACAAGCTTCTTGGCCGTCTCGGCGAATTCGGCCTTCGAGGCCCAGGTCTTCACCGGCTCGAGAATATGGGGCTCGACGCCCGGCACCGAGGTCGGCACCGCGAGGCCGAAGTAGGGATCGGTGCGGAACTCGGCCTTGTTGAGCGAACCGTCGAGAGCGGCGGCCAGCAAGCGGCGCGTCACGCGGATCGGCATGCGGCGGCCAACGCCATATTTGCCGCCCGTCCAGCCGGTGTTCACCAGCCAGCAGTCGACGTGGTGGCGGGCGATGAGATCGCGCAGCAGATTGCCGTATTCGCTGGGATGACGCGGCATGAACGGCGCGCCAAAGCAGGTGGAGAAGGTCGCCTGCGGCTCCGTCACGCCCTTTTCCGTGCCCGCGACTTTCGCCGTGTAGCCGGACAGGAAGTGATACATCGCCTGGCTGGCGTCCAGCTTGGCGATCGGCGGCAGAACGCCGAAGGCGTCGCAGGTCAGCATCACGATATTCTTCGGATGGCCGGCGCGGCCAGTCGGCGACGCATTCGGGATGTAATCGAGCGGATAGGCGACGCGGGTGTTTTCCGTCTTCGATGAATCGTCGAAATCGGGAATGCGCGTCGCAGGATCGAGCACTACGTTCTCCATCACCGAGCCGAAGCGTTCGGTGGTGGCGAAAATTTCCGGCTCGGCTTCGCGCGACAGCTTGATCGCCTTGGCGTAGCAGCCGCCTTCAAAGTTGAAGACGCCTTCTTTCGACCAGCCATGTTCGTCGTCGCCGATCAGAACGCGGCTCGGATCGGCCGAGAGCGTCGTTTTGCCGGTGCCCGACAGGCCAAAGAACACAGCCGACTCGCCTTCGTGGCTGTGGTTGGCCGAACAATGCATCGGCATCGTGTTCGAGGCGGGCAGCACATAGTTGAGATAGGTGAAGACCGATTTCTTCATCTCGCCCGCATAGCTCGTGCCGCCGATGAGAACGATCTTGCGCGTGAAATCGATCGCGATGACGGTTTCCGTGCGGCAGCCGTGACGTTTGGGATCGGCCTTGAAGGAGGGCAGATCGAGAATCGTCAGTTCAGGCGTGAAGGTCGCAAGCTCGGCGCGATCGGGGCGGATCAGCAGGTTGCGAATGAACAGCGAATGCCAGGCGTATTCGGTGATGACGCGCGTCCTGACGCGGAAATGCTGATCGGCGCCGCCATAGAGATCCTGCGCGAACAGATCCTTGCCTTCGGCGTGTTTGATGAAATCGGCGAGCAGGACGTCGAAATGCTCTTTCGACATGCGACCGTTGTTGTCCCACCAGATCGTATCGTGCGTGTTGGCGTCGTCGACGACGAACTTGTCTTTCGGCGAACGGCCGGTGTGCACGCCCGTCTCGGCGACGATGGCGCCGCCCTTGGCGATCCTGGCCTCGCGGCGCGCCAGCGATTCCTCATACAGAGCCGGCGGCTCGAGATTGTAGGAAACGCTGTTGAGATTCTTCAGGCCGAATTTGTCGACGCCGAACGAAGGGTTGAAATCGCCCGTCTGTTTCATGTTTTTCTCCCGCCGCGGGATGGCTGGCGCAAAAATCGATAGGTCACAAAAATGTGACCGGGCGAGCTTTAGTCGTCGCAGCAAACAAGGGCAAGAGACCGACGTTGATGCAGCGCAAAGAGCGTAAACGGCCGCCAGTCAGGCTTTCGCCCGCGCCTGCGCGGCAAGGTCAGCTAGCATGCGTCTCAGCCCGCCCGCGTCCGTGACGGGCTGGGGAAACCGCAGGCGCGCCGTCCGGTCGCCGGCCGCCAGATCGAGCCCCTCGGGGTCGATGCCGGTGGCCTTCCAGTTCCCCTCGCGCTGTCCGTCGAAATGGGCGGCGTAGAGCGCCAGCGCCTCCGCATGATCGCTGTTCAGATGGTCGATCGCCCCCTGCTCGGCCGACAGCAGCCCCTGCGCGCCAGTCAAATCGGTCATTATTGTTTCGGCGGGGAAATCGGCCGCCCGCGCGAATCCGCCGTTGAGATGGAAACCAACAGGCGAGAGGCGCCAGAACGAAAAATCCGCGAAATCGGCATAGAGCGCCGACTTGGGGTGGCGCGCCAGAAAACGGGCGCGCAAGGTCGGGTCCGGGTCGCGGGCGGCCGCGCCCACGACGGTGAGGCGCGGGTGGGCCAGCGGATCGCCCTTGCCGGTCTCGGCCAGAAGGAGCGAGCAGGCCGGGCGCTCCTCCAGAAAGCGCGTGTGATGGGCGAGCCGCGACAGCAGCAGCACCGGCGCGCCGTCCGGAGCGGTGGCGACGTTCACCAACGTGACAAAGGGCCGCCCCTTGGGGTCGAGCGTGCCGAGCGTTCCGGCCCTGATCGCCCGCAGCAGCCTCTTGGCCTCGCCTGCGGCGTCATAATCGGCCGGCGGCCCCGGCAAGGGCTTTTCTGGCGGTGGCGCGAAATCGGTGCTCAAGGGTCGATTTTCCTGTCATTTGGGACTATATCGAGGCAATGGTCAGGGACTGTCGCATTTTGGCCCCACCCCGCCAATAGATGGCTTGCCGCGGCGGTTCATGCCGCATTCACGCCGGAAATGGCGTCATCAGGGGTCCGCCGCGCTCGCCGAGCCGGCCAGTTTGAGGACGAGAATGCCCACCATTGCTCTGGTCGACGACGACCGTAACATCCTCACCTCCGTGTCCATCGCCCTGGAGGGCGAGGGATGGCGCGTGCAGACCTATACGGACGGCGCGGCCGCGCTCGAGGGCCTCAAGGCCACGCCGCCCGATCTTGCGATCTTCGACATCAAGATGCCGCGCATGGACGGCATGGAGCTTCTGCGCCGCTTGCGTCAGAAATCAGACATGCCCGTGATTTTCCTCACCTCCAAGGATGAGGAAATCGACGAATTGTTCGGCCTGAAAATGGGCGCGGACGATTTCATCCGCAAACCCTTCTCGCAGCGCCTGCTGGTCGAGCGCGTGAAGGCGATCCTGCGCCGCGCCAACCCCAAGGAAGCGGCTGCGCAGAAGGAATCGGAAGCCAAACTGCTCGAGCGCGGCGCGCTGCGCATGGACCCCGAACGCCACACCTGCACCTGGAACGGCGAGCCGGTCACGCTGACCGTAACGGAATTCCTGATCCTGCAGGCGCTCGCGATGCGGCCCGGGGTCGTCAAGAGCCGCAACGCGCTGATGGACGCAGCTTACGACGATCAGGTCTATGTCGACGACCGCACCATCGACAGCCACATCAAGCGGCTGCGCAAGAAATTCAAACTGGTCGATCCGGAATTCGAGATGATCGAGACGCTCTATGGCGTTGGTTATCGTTTCAAGGAAACCGCGCCGGCCTGATGCATCATTTCGCGAGGCAGCCGTAAGGCATGACGGCCGAAGCACACCAGGACGCTGCGTCCGCCGCCCCGTTGCGGCGGCGCAAGCGTCTCGTGCGGTTGCGACAATTGCGGCGCACCCTTCTGGCGCGCATATCCTCCTCGCTCACGCGACGCATCATCGTTCTCAATCTCGGCGGCCTGTTCGCGCTGCTCGTCGCCTTTCTGTATCTCAACCAGTTTCGGCAGGGTCTGATCGACGCGCGGCTGCAGAGCTTGCAGACGCAAGGCGAAATCATTGCAGCGGCGGTGGCGGCCTCCGCATCGGTCGACACCGACGCAATCGCCATAGATCCTGAAAAGCTGCTGCAATTGCAACCTGGCCAGTCCTGGCCGGGCCCCGATGAGTCAAACCCCAGCCTCGACTTTTCGATCAATCCCGAGCGCGTTGGTCCGCTGCTGCGCCGTCTCGTGACGCCGACGCACACGCGGGCGCGCATCTATGACGGCGACGGCGCATTGCTGGTCGATTCGGCGTCGCTGACGGCGCGTTCGACCATCCTGCGGTCCGACCTCGACGACGATCCGCACCGGCCGTTGCTCGAGCGGCTTTGGGACAATCTGCGCGGCCACAAGCGGCCATCCTGGCAACGCGAGGAAGAGGACATCGGCGCGCAGAATGGGTCGGCTTATCCCGAAGTCGCGCGCGCGCTGCATGGCGGGGGCGCGCAATCGGTGGTGCGCACCAATGCGCGCGGCGAAACGGTCGTCTCGGTTGCAGCGCCCATCCAGCGGTTTCGCGCCGTGCGCGGAGCGCTGCTGCTTTCGACTCAAGGCGGCGACATCGACGCCATCATCGCTTCCGAACGCTGGGCGCTAGTTCGCATCTTCATCGTCTCGGCGGGTGTGATGCTGCTGCTATCGGTGTTTTTCGCCGGCACGATCGCAGAGCCGATCCGCCGGCTTGCGGAAGCGGCCGAACGCGTGCGCCGCTCCAACACGGCGCGGCACGAAATTCCCGATTTCTCCGACCGCTCCGACGAAATCGGCCATTTGTCCGCAGCTTTGCGGGACATGACGAGCGCGCTCTACAATCGCATCGAAGCGATCGAAAGTTTTGCGGCCGATGTCGCGCATGAGCTGAAAAACCCGCTGACGTCGCTGCGCAGCGCCGTCGAGACCTTGCCGATCGCGCGCACGGAAGAGTCGCGCAAACGCTTGCTCGACGTGATCCATCACGACGTCAAACGGCTCGATCGCCTCATCAGCGATATTTCCGACGCTTCGCGGCTCGACGCAGAACTGGCGCGCGCCGACATGCAAAAGACCGATCTCGGCGCGGTTGTCGACGCGGTCGTGAGCCTGCAACGCAATATCGATCGCGGCGATGGCGTCGATGTCGTTTTCGCCGAGAAGCCGGACAAGCCGGCGTTCATACCCGCTCACGATTCGCGGCTGAGCCAGGTGTTGAACAATCTCATCGACAACGCCCGTTCCTTCTCCGAGCCCGGCGCCAGCGTGCGGGTGCTTCTGCGACCTGCGCGCGCGGGAACGCGCGATGGTTACGAGATCGTCGTCGACGACGATGGCCCCGGCATTCCCGATCATGCGTTCGAGCGGATTTTCGAGCGCTTCTACACCGATCGTCCCAACCATGGCTTTGGCCAGAACTCGGGCCTTGGCCTTTCCATTTCCCGCCAGATCGTCGAAGCGCATGGCGGGCGCATCCGCGCCGCGAACCGGCTGGACGGAAGCGCCGTTCTGGGCGCGCGCTTCGTTGTCTGGCTGCCGGCGTCCCCGCCATGAGCGAGGCCTACATTCACGCAACCGCCGTGTTGATCGGCGAGGCCGGGGTGCTGCTGCGCGGGCGTTCGGGCGCGGGCAAAAGCGGCCTGTCGGCCGCGCTGATCGAACTGGCGCGCGCGCGCGGCCTGTGCGCCCGCCTGATCGGCGACGACCGCGTCGCCGCGCAGGCCGTCCACGGGCGGGTGCTGCTGACGCCGCACAAGGCGATTGCGGGCGTCGCCGAGCGGCGCTGGCGCGGCCTTGCGATGGTCGAGCACGAGCCTGCCGCCGTTCTGCGTCTGGTGGTCGATCTCATGGACCCCAGCACGCCCGATGGGCCCGAACGCCTGCCCCGCGCCGAGAGCCGCCGCGCCAGCGTGGCGGGCGTGACGGTGGAGCGCCTTTGCCTCCCGATTGGCGACCCGTGCGCCATCGACGCCATATTCGAGGCGGCGCGAAATTTGGGCTCATGAAGGCGAATTTGCGAAATTTGCGTGTCAGGTCACTTGCCAAGCGCGCCGCAACGCACAAAATAGCCGGCTCCGCCGGTGCTTCGCCGCCGGCCGCCGGAGTTTTAAAAAACGATATGCGTTCAATGAACGGTGACGTCCGATGATCGGCATGGTGCTGGTGACGCACGGGCGTCTTGCGAATGAATTCCGCGCTGCGCTGGAGCATGTCGTCGGTCCGCAAAAGCAGATCGCCACAGTCGCCATCGGGCCAAGCGACGACATGGAGACGCGCCGCGCCGACATTATGTCCGCCGTGTCTTCTGTCGATGGCGGCGACGGCGTGGTGCTGCTGACCGACATGTTCGGCGGCACCCCTTCCAATCTCGCGATTTCCGTCATGAACGGCGGCCGTGTCGAAGTCGTGGCCGGCGTCAACCTGCCGATGCTGATCAAACTCGCATCCGTGCGCGAACATGGCGACCTTTCCTCAGCCGTATCGCAGGCGCAGGAGGCGGGCCGCAAATATATCCAGGTGGCCTCCAAGGTTCTGAACGGAAAATAACATGGACGAAACGCCGCTCGTTCGCGCACTGCCGATCGTCAACCGCAAGGGCCTGCATGCGCGCGCGACGGCTAAATTCGTGCAATGCGTCGAGCGTTACGACGCGCAGGTGACCGTCTCGCGCTGCGGCGAAACGGTGCCGGGCGATTCCATCATGGGCATTCTCACTTTGGGCGCCGGGCTTGGCTCCACGATCGAGGTGGCGACGATCGGCCCGCAGGCGGCCGAGGCGCTGGACGCCATCGCCGCGCTCGTCGCCAATCGCTTCGGCGAGGAAGACTAGGGTCGCGACCGCGATGGCGCCGCGCACCAGCCCTGCCCGCCCGCGCGACGCCGCAAGATGATCGACCGTTCCGCCATCATGCGCGCCGTGCCCTCGCGCGACACATCGGCGGAAATGCAGGTGCGGCGCATTCTTTTCCCACTCGCGCCAGGATACCGGCTGCATCGGAAGGACATCCCCGGCAATCCGGATATCGCCTATATCGGCGCGCGGCGCGCGATTTTCGTGCACGGCTGTTTCTGGCATGGCCACGATTGCAAGCGCGGCGCGCGCACGCCCAAAAACAACGCCGATTACTGGCGCGCCAAGATAGCCGGCAATGTGGCGCGCGACGCCCTCCATGCGCAAAAATTGCAGGATGCGGGCTGGCGCTCGCTCATTGTCTGGGAGTGCGAATTGCGCGACGAAGCGCTGTTGCGCGCGCGCCTTGTCGATTTTTTGCGTTAATCGCTTTGCGATAATCTGCCGGGAGCAGAGGTGATTCATGCCGAATGAAAAAGTTCGCGCCGCATTTCAGGCGCTGGCCAGGCGCCGCGAAGAACTGGCCCCGATCCGCGTCGCCGACATGTTCGTCGACGATCCGCGACGTTTCGAGCGTTTCAGCATCCGTCTCGACGATCTGCTCTTCGATTTTTCCAAACACAAGCTGGATGCGGGCAGCATCGGCCTGTTGATCGATCTCGCGCGGGCCGCCGGTTTCGATGCAGCGCGCGAGGCGCTGTTCAGCGGTCAAAAGATCAACAACACCGAAAATCGCGCGGCGCTGCATATGGCGCTGCGCAACCTTTCCGGCCGTCCCATGCTTGTCGAGGGACGCGACGTTATGCCGGGCGTCAAGGCCGAACGCGACAAGGTGGCGGCTTTCGCCACGGCGGTGCGCGAAGGACGCATCCGCGGCGCGAGCGGACAGGCGTTCAGCGATATCGTCAACATCGGCATCGGCGGCTCCGACCTGGGTCCGGCGATGGCGGCGCGCGCGCTTTCGCCCTATGCCGCGCCCCATATCCGAACGCATTTCGTTTCCAACGTGGACGGCGCCGACATCGCCGACACGGTGAAGCCTCTCGACCTTGCGCGCACGCTGTTCATCGTTTCTTCCAAGACGTTCACCACGCAGGAAACCATGGCCAACGCCGCAACAGCGCGCGCGCTGGTCGCCAGGGCGCTCGGCGAAGGCGCGATCGCCGATCATTTTGCAGCCGTTTCCACAAAACTCGACAAGGTAGCCGCGTTCGGCATCAGACCGGACCGGGTATTCGGCTTCTGGGATTGGGTCGGCGGTCGCTATTCCATGTGGTCGGCGATCGGTCTTGCGCTCGTCATCGCGATCGGGCCCGACAATTTCGAGGACTTCCTGCGCGGCGGGCACGATGTCGACGAGCATTTCCGCACCGCGCCCGTCGAGCGCAACATTCCCGCGATGATGGGGCTGCTCGGCGCGCTGCGCCGCAATGTCTATGGCGACAGCGCGCATGCGGTGATCCCCTATGACCAGCGGCTCGCGCGCTTTCCAGCCTATTTGCAGCAGCTCGATATGGAATCGAACGGCAAGGGGGTGCGCCGCGACGGCCGGCCTGCGCAATTTTCGACAGGGCCGATCGTGTTTGGCGAACCCGGCACGAATGGCCAGCACGCTTTTTTCCAGCTGCTGCATCAGGGAACCGATGTGACGCCGGTCGATTTCCTGATCGCCGCCACGCCGACGGCGGCGGATGCAGGCCATCACGCGCTGCTCTTTGCCAATTGCGTCGCCCAGAGCGAAGCGCTCATGCGCGGGCGCACGCGGGGCGAAGCGGAAGCGGCGCTGCTGGCGCAAGGCGTCGGCGCGGAGGAAGCCGCTGCGCTTGCGCCACACAAGGTTTTTTCCGGCGACCGGCCTTCATCCACCCTGCTCTATCGCAAGCTCGATCCGCGCACCCTGGGGCGTCTTGTTGCGCTCTACGAGCATAAGGTTTTCACGCAATCGGTGCTTTGGGACATCAATCCGTTCGATCAATGGGGCGTCGAACTCGGCAAGGAGTTATGCACGCGCCTTGCGCCGGCCGTTCTCGACGATGCGGCGCCGCTCGGGTCGTTCGATGGCTCGACGGCGGGGCTGATCGCGGCGCGCCGGATCCTCTCGCGCTGAATTCAGGTAAATTTCCGGCACAAGAAATAGCGCTGCGCGCCGGAGGGGAAATCCTCGATGGCGCCGAATTGCGTGAAGCCGCGCTTTTCATACATTGCCGCGGCGCGTGGATTGAACGTGTCGATATAGACGCCGATGGCGCCGCGAGCGCGCGCCTGCGCCTCCGCATCGGCCAGCAGGCGCGTCGCCAGCCCACGCCCGCGCATCGGCGGAGCGACCCACAGATGGCGCACATACAGCCAGCGCCAATGCGTGACGCCGTTCAGCCCGCCGACCAGCGCGCCGGTTTCATCATGTGCAAAAACGCTGAGCGGCGCCTCTTCGCGCGGGCCAAATTGCGCAGCGACCTCGGCGCCGAGATGTTCGGCCAGCTCGTTTGCGTCCGCGCCGCCGCCATCCTCGCGCAAATGTATGACGAAGGGCGTCTTTTCAAGACGGGCTTTATTGTTCATAGGCAAGGGATGAAAGTCTTTCGCGTTTTTTTCCCATTGTGCCTTGCGTTCGGCGCGCCTGCAATCGCAACCGCAGCGCCCGATTGCGCTGCGCCTGCCGCCGTTTCAGGCCCGGTCGAAAACTACAGCCCGGTTTTTTCGGCCTGTCGCGATGCTGCGGGCGCACAAAGACTGGCCACCCGCGCCTTCACCGCAGGCGGGACGAAAATGCTGCTGACCGTCGATCCGCAATCGCTGCGCACCCAGATTGCGCCGGCCGCCTGCTGGACCTGCGCGCCGACGACGAACGAGGCGCAAAAGGATACGCGCCTCATGCGCGCAGTCGCCGGCGCAGGCGCCGACATACACAAGGGCGGCCCCGTCTCGCAGAATGCGGGCCTCACGCATGGCGCGGGCGAAGGCGCCTATGTGACAGGCGACCTGTGCCCGACCGCCAAGCCGCTCGACCGCAGCTTCATCGAGACGATGATGAAGCAGGGCCCGCATACGCCGCTTGCGCTGGCGGTGTCTGGTCTGTGGATCAAGGAACATCCCGCCGATTTTCAATGGCTGGTCGCGCGCAAGCGCGAGGGCGCCCTCGATATTTCATGGGTCGATCATTCATACCGGCATCGCTACACGCCCAAACTGGACGAAACAAAAAACTATCTGATGCAGCCGGGCTCCAACATCGACGCCGAAATCACCGAGACGGAAAAGACGCTGATCTCGGCCGGTCAAACGCCGTCCGTGTTCTTTCGTTTCCCGGGGCTGGTTGCGGATGCGGCGCTGATGGAAAAGCTGCGCGCGCGCCATCTCGTCGCGCTGGGCGCTGACGCATGGCTCGTGCTCTCGCCGCCGCCGCGCGCCGGCTCCGTGGTGCTGGTTCATCCCAACGGCAACGAGCCCGCGGGCATCCGGCTGTTTTCGAAATATCTGGAAGCGGGCAAGATCCCCCGCCCCTTCCGGCGGATCGAGGATGCGCCGTAGCGCCGCACGCGCGCTGAAAAGATCAGCCTTGCGCCTGCGCCAGATCGTGCATGAAATCATTGGCGCGCGCGCGCAGGCGCCCCGCCAGCGCGTCCACGTCCTGCGCGAGCTTGGAGACTGAATCCACGCTGTCGTTGGACGATGCAACCGCCTTGGCGACTTCGCCGACGTGGTCGGACATGGATGTGGTCCCTGCTGCGGCCGAGCGCGTCGAACGCACGATTTCCTGCGTCGAAACGCCCTGCTCGTGCACGGCCGAGGCGATGATGGCCGAGATGCGCTCGACCGCCGCGATCTTGTCGCGGATCGCTTCGATGGCGTCGACCGACTGATTGGTGGCGGCCTGCATTTCGGCGATCTGTTCGCCGATGTCCTGCGTCGCCTTGGCGGTGCGCGTCGCCAGCGTTTTGACTTCCTGCGCGACAACGGCGAAGCCGCGGCCCGCTTCGCCAGCGCGCGCCGCCTCGATGGTGGCGTTGAGCGCGAGCAGGTTGGTCTGCGCGGCGATGCGCGAAATGAGTTCGACCACGTCGCCGACGCGAGCGGCGGCCGTCGACAGACGCGTCATGCCCGCCGACGATTTTTCCGTCTGCGCCACGGCGTCCCGCACAACGCCCGTGGAATCGACGACCTGACGGTTGATTTCCTCGATGGCGGCCAGCATCTGCTCGACAGCGCCGGCGACAGCCGAGACGTTCTGCGCAGCGATCTGCGCGGCGGTTTTCGCCGAATCCGAACCATCGTTGGCGTTGCGCACCGCCGCGATCATTGTGGCGGCGTCTTCAGACATGCGGCCGGTCATCGCGCCGAGGCCCGCCATGAGTTTGGACATATCCGCCATGAATTTCTCGACATTCTCGCGCACCGCCGCATCGCGCAGCAGCGCGGCCTCGCGATCGTCGCGGGTGCGGATTTCGGCCAGAAGATCGGCGTTGTAGCGCACCTCGTTGCGCAGGACGCCAAGGCCGCGCGCAATCTCGCCGATCTCGTCCGGGCGCTGGTCGTAGAGAATCTCGATCTCGGTGTCGCCGCGCGACAATTCCACCATCTGGCGGGCGAGCGTGGCGACCGGCTTGGCGACGGTGCGGTCCATGAGGGCCATCAGGCCGAGAATGGCCGCCGCGACAACGCCGACGCCGATGGCCAGGGTCCATTGGAGCCGCTCGGCAGCGGCAAGAAGGCGAGCGAGGCCCGCAGACCCAGGCGCGGCGAGAGCCGTTTGCTGGGCAAGGCCCGCCACATCGGCGGCGGCGAAATAGGCGTAAAAGCCAGCCAGCACAACGACGACGAGGAACACCGTCTGACGAATGGCGAGCGTCGAGCCGAAATTCAAGCGGGGCATGGGAGAGCCTTTGGCGGTCCAGGAGCGGCCGCAGGATACGCCGCGCGGTTTCAGGAATGGTTAACGCCATTGACGAGGCGAGCGCGGCGGGCGACATGACGGCATCCCCATCCGCGTCGCCGCGTGAGAGCAAAGCCATGAAGAAACTGACTGTCGCTGTTCAGATGGACCCGATCGACCGAATCAAGATCGCCGGGGATTCCACCTTCGCGCTGCTGCTGGAAGCGCAGGCGCGCGGCCACAAGGTCCTCTATTACACGCCCGACCAGCTTTCGCTGGACGGCGAACGCGTCGTCGCGCGCGTCGCCCCGCTGTCCGTCAAGGACGAGCAGGGCGCCCATTTCACGCTCGGCGAGGCGCATGCTCTGGATCTGGCCCAATGCGATGTCGTGCTGCTGCGCCAGGATCCGCCCTTCGATCTGGCCTATATTTCCACCACGCACCTGCTTGAGCGGCTCATGCCCCGCACGCTCGTCGTGAACAATCCGGCCGAAGTGCGCAATGCGCCGGAAAAGCTCTTCGTGATGAACTTCCAGCGTTTCATGCCGCCGACGCTCATCACGCGCGACCGCGCCGCGATAGAGGGCTTCCGCAAACATCACGGCGAAGTGGTGATGAAGCCGCTTTATGGAGCCGGCGGGTCCGGCGTGTTCAAGGTCGGCGCGGTCGATCCGAATTTCGGCTCGCTCTACGACATGTTTGCGACCATGTTCCGCGAACCCTGGGTCGTGCAGAAATTCCTGCCGCGCGTCAGCGAGGGCGACAAGCGCATCATTCTGGTTGACGGCGTCGCGATGGGCGCGGTGAACCGCGTGCCGGCCGAAAACGACATCCGCTCCAACATGGTGCGCGGCGGGGCGGCGCGCGAAACGGAACTGACGCCGCGCGAGCGCGAAATCTGTGCGGCTTTGGGACCGGAACTGAAGGCGCGCGGGCTGATTTTCGTCGGCATCGACGTCATCGACGGCCATCTGACGGAAATCAATGTCACCTCCCCGACTGGCGTGCGGGCGATCAAGCGCCTCGGCGGCCCCGATCTGGCGGTCGCCATCTGGGACGCCATCGAGGCCCGCCGCGCCTGATTCAAGGCGCCCGCGACGGGCGCTTTGTGCTAAACAGGCGCATGGACCAGATCGTCAACGCCGTTCTCGCCACCCGGGCGCGCCGCCGCGCCGAAAAGACGCCGCGCACGCCGCTTATCGACCGCGCCGCGCTGCAGGCCCAGCTTGCCGCTCTCGCCGCGCAGGATGCGGGCGAGGCGTTGCGCAAGGGCGCCGTAGCGCTGTTTATGACAGCTCTGGAAGAGGGAAGGGCCGAGGCGCGTCGGCGCCTTGAGGCGGACGGACGCGGCCTTGCCTGCGCGCAATCGCTGAGCCATCTCGAAGATGAGTTGATCCGCGCGATATACGATTACGTCGTCACGTACGTCTATCCCGCGCAAAATCCATCGAGCGCGGAAAAGCTCGCCATTGTCGCCGTCGGCGGCTATGGGCGCGGGACGCTGGCGCCTGGCTCCGACATCGATCTGCTGTTCCTCTCGCCCTACAAGCAGAGCGTATGGGGCGAGAGCGTCGTCGAGGCGATGCTCTATATCCTTTGGGATTTGCGCCAGAAGGTCGGCCACGCCACGCGTTCGATCGACGAGTGCATCCGCCAGGCGCAAGGCGACATCACCATTCGCACCGCGGTGCTGGAAGCGCGGCTCATTCTGGGCGACGAAGCGCTGTTCGAAGAGTTGCGCCACCGTTTCGACACGGAAATTGTCCGCAACACGGCGCGCGAATTCGTCGCCGCCAAGCTTGCCGAACGCGAGGCGCGCGTTCTCAAAGCGGGTTCTTCGCGTTATCTCGTCGAGCCCAACATCAAGGAAGGCAAGGGCGGCCTGCGCGATCTGAACACGCTGTTCTGGATCGGCAAATATGTTTATCGCGTGCGTTCGGCCGAAGAGCTGGTGACCAGCGGCCTGTTCACGCCGCAGGAATTGCGGCTGTTCAATCGCTGCGAGGAATTTTTGTGGCGCGTGCGCTGCATGCTGCATTTCGTCGCCGGCCGCGCCGAGGAGCGCCTTTCGTTCGACCGCCAGCCCGTGATCGCCGAAAAGCTCGGCTATATCGCGCATGCCGGCCTCTCGGCCGTCGAGCGCTTCATGAAACATTATTTTCTGATCGCCAAGGAAGTCGGCGATCTGACCAATATCGTCGCCGCAGCGCTCGAAGCGCGCGAGGCCAAGCCGCGCGCTGCGCTCGATCGCTTTGTGGGCAGCTTCAAACGCCGGCGCGTTTCCCTGCCCTACAAGGATTTCGCTGTCGAGTTCGACCGCGTGACGATCGCGCGCACAGATGTTTTCGAGCGCGACCCCGTCAATCTCATCCGCATTTTCTGGATTGCAGACAAGCATGAGCTGGCGATCCATCCGAACGCGCTGCACCTGGTGACGCGCTCGCTGAAGCGGATCGATGCAAGCGTACGCAACGATGCCGAAGCCAACCGCCTGTTCCTCGATATTCTGACGTCGCCGCGCTCGCCGGAAATCGTGTTGCGGTTGATGAACGAGTCGGGCGTGCTTGGCCGCTTCATTCCCGATTTCGGCCGCATCGTCGCGATGATGCAGTTCAACATGTACCACCATTACACGGTGGACGAGCATCTGCTGCGCTGCATCGGCGTGTTGACGCAGATCGAACAGGGTCGCGCGAAAGACGAATTACCGCTTGCCACCGAAATCCTGCCGGGCATCGCCAACCGGCGCGCGCTCTATGTCGCGGTGTTGCTGCACGACATCGCAAAGGGCCGGCCGGAAGATCATTCCATCGCCGGCGCTGAAATCGCGCGCAAGCTGTGTCCGCGCCTCGGGCTTACGGATGCCGAGACGGAGACGGTCGCCTGGCTCGTCGAAAATCACCTCGTGATGTCCAACACCGCCCAGAGCCGCGATCTTTCCGATCGCGGCACGATCGAGAATTTCGCGCGCACCGTGCAAACGCTCGAGCGACTGAAAATGCTGCTCGTGCTGACGGTCTGCGACATTCGCGGCGTTGGGCCCGGCGTGTGGAACGGCTGGAAGGGCGCTCTCCTGCGCACGCTGTACTGGGAAACGGAAGTCATTCTGACCGGCGGGCACTCCAAGACCGAACGGCGCGAGCGTGTCGCGCGCGCACAGGACGAGTTGCGCAAGGCGCTCTCGACCTGGTCCGATCCCGACTTCGAGGCCTATGCGCAGCGCCATTATCAGGCCTACTGGCTCAAGGTCGATCTGCCGCACAAGATCAAGCATGCGCAATTGCTGCGCCTGACCGAAGTGCAGATGCGCTCTCTGGCGAGCGAGGTGGCGACAGACTCCTTCCGCGGCGTGACCGAATTGACTGTTGTTGCGCCGGACCATCCCTATCTGCTGTCGACCATCGCCGGCGCCTGTGCGGCGGGCGGCGGTAATATTGTCGATGCGCAAGTTTTCACGACGACGGACGGGCTCGCGCTCGATACGATTTTCATCTCGCGCGAATTTGCGCTGGACGATGACGAGCTACGCCGCGGACAACGCATCGCCGCCGCGATCGAGAAGGCTTTGCGTGGGCAGGCGCGCGTCGCCGACATGCTGAAGGCGCGCACGGCGACGGTCAGCACGCGCGCAGCCGCCTTCAATCATCCCGGCGAAGTGACAATCGACAATGAATTGTCGAACATTCATACAGTCATCGAGGTGTCCGGTCTCGACCGGCCGGGGCTTCTCTACGAATTGACGAATGCGCTCTCGAAGCTGAACCTGAATATCGGCTCGGCCCATATCGTCACCTTCGGCGAGAAGGCGGTGGACGTGTTCTATGTGACCGACCTCACCGGCGCGAAAATTACGTCTGCGCAACGGCAGGCCGCGATCAGGAAGCGATTGACGGAGATTTTCGACCGCAAGACGGCCTGAACTGCGGCCAACTCTTGATTTTTGACGACGGGCTCCTGATATCGGGGCCGAAACGATGGATATTGACGATGAACGGACATCAGAACGATCACAAGCGCCAGCCTCTCGACGACGAGGGCGCGCCGCCCGCTTCCGCGCTGGCGGATGAAGGGGCCGAGCCCCGCGCCGAGACGGGCGAAGGCCCCGATCCGTTCAAGGCGCTCGAAAATCTGCAGGCGGAAAATGTCGCGCTGAAGGACAAGAGCCTGCGCGTGATGGCGGAGATGGAAAATCTGCGCCGGCGCACCGAAAAGGAAGTTGCCGACGCGCGCGCCTATGGCGTCTCGAATTTCGCGCGCGACATGCTGACCCTTTCCGACAATCTGGAACGCGCGATAGAAAGCGCGCCGAAGGAAGAAAGCGGCCCGTTGAAAACCCTGGTCGACGGACTCGATCTCATCGAGCGGGATTTCCAGTCGCGGCTTTCCCGACACGGCGTGAAGAAAATGGAATCGCTGGGGCAGAAATTCGATCCCAACAAACACGAGGCGCTGTTCGAAATTCCGGATGCGACCGTGCCGGCCGGCACCGTGCTGCAGGTTGTAGAACAAGGGTTCACGATTGGCGACCGCGTGTTGCGGCCGGCCAAGGTGGGCGTCTCCAAGGGCGGCCCGAAAGCCTGAGCGCGTCGCCGCGCTCAATCGCCTGAACTGATCCTGCGCAATGTGAGATTGACGCGTCCGTCCCCGGCGACGAGCGTCGATGTCGCGGGATAAAGCCTGTCTACGCCGTGATAGACGAGCCGAGACGCGCCGCCGATGACGATGACGTCGCCCGATTGCAATTTCAGCGATCGCGTGGGGTCGGCGCGCCTTGCGCCGCCATAGCGAAACAGACATGTCGCGCCGAGCGAAACGGAAACGACCGGCGCGCGCAGTTCCTGTTCATCGCCATCGACATGCAAGCCCATGCGCGCTGCGGGATGGTAATAATTGACCAGGCAGGCCTGCGGAGGGCGCTCGTATCCGGCGACCGCGGCCCACAGATCGAGCAGGCGCTGCGGGATCGCCGGCCAGGGCGCGCCGGTTTGCGGATGTCGGGACTGGTAGCGATAGCCATCGCGGTCCGACACCCAGCCGAGCGGGCCGCAATTGCTCATGCGCACGGAAAACGGCTTGCCCGTGCGCGGCATTGCAGGCGTGAAAAGCGGCGCCGTGCGCAGCACAGCGCGGATGTCGTCGAGCAGCGCCTGCTGCTCCTCGCGCGAAAAATACGCCGGGCGCCAGATCAACCCCGGCGCCAGCGCGATCACGCGGTCAGAACCTTCTTGGATTCGACTGTCGAATCGGCTTTCAGCCGATAGACGAGCGGCACGCCGGTATCCAGCTCCATCGAGGGGATTGTTTCCGGCGTCAATCCGTCCAGCACCATCACCAGCGCGCGCAGCGAATTGCCATGTGCAGCCACGATCACGCGTTCGCCACGCAGCACGCGCGGGAGAATGTGCTGGCAATAATAAGGCAGCACGCGCGCCACCGTGTCCTTGAGGCTTTCGCCGCCGGGCGGGGCAATGTCGTAGGAGCGGCGCCAGACATGCACCTGCTCCTCGCCCCACTTCTTGCGCGCGTCGTCCTTGTTCAGTCCCGACAGGTCGCCGTAATCGCGTTCGTTGAGCGCGAGATCGCGCGTCGTTGGCAGGTTGCTCTGGCCAAGTTCGGCCAGAACAAGCTTCAGCGTGTGCTGCGCGCGCGTGAGCGCGGAGGTGTAGGCCGTGTCGAACGACAGGCCCATGGCCTTCAAGCGCTGGCCTGCGGCCTTGGCCTCCTCGACGCCCTTGGGCGTGAGGCCCGGGTCTTTCCAGCCCGTGAAGAGATTTTTCAGATTCCAGTCGCTCTGGCCGTGACGCACGAGCACGAGAAGGCGGTCCATGTCAGTTCCTCGGTGACGGAGAAGGTTTGCAAGGGTTCAACGGTTCAAATGCCGAGCACGTCGCGCATCGTATATTGGCCGGGCTTTTTGCCGCGCGCCCATAGCGCGGCCTTTACTGCGCCCGATGCAAACAGGGTGCGGTCTTCGGCGCGATGCGTCAGCTCAATGCGCTCGCCGGCGCCGGCGAAAATGACGGCGTGATCGCCGACGACCGTGCCCCCGCGCAAGGTGGCGAAGCCAATGTCGCCTTCGCGCCGCGCGCCGGTGTGGCCGTCGCGCACGCGCACGGAATGATCGGCCAGCGCAATGGCGCGCCCCTTGGCCGCCGCCTCGCCCAGCAACAGCGCCGTGCCGGAGGGCGCGTCGACCTTCATGCGGTGATGCATTTCGAGAATCTCGATGTCCCAGTCGGGGCCGAGTGCGGCGGCGGCGCGCTCCACCAGAACCGCGAGCAGATTGACGCCGAGACTCATATTGCCCGAGCGCACGACAACAGCATGGCGCGCAGCGGCGGCGATGCTTTCGAGATCGGCAGGTTGCAGGCCCGTGGTGCCGATGATGTGCGCGATACGCGCCTGCGCGGCGAGAGCGCTCATTTCGACGGTGGCGGCGGGCGCGGTAAAATCGATCACGCCATCGGCGTCGATTACGGCCTTCAGGGCGTCGTCCGTCACCGGCACGCCGAGCGAGCCGACGCCGGCAAGCTCGCCCGCGTCCTTGCCAAGCGCAGGGCTGCCGGCGCGCTCCAGCGCCGCGCAGACGCTCGCGCCCGGCGTCTCGCTGACCGCCTTGACCAAAGCGCGGCCCATTCGACCGCCGGCGCCCATCACTACAAGCCGCATGTTGGACATCAATTCATTTTCCTTCCGTCCGCGTCTATAGCCGATAGCTCTCAGACATAAAACGCTTGTTGCGTTATTGCCGGCGCGCACCCAACCGAACGCGGCTGCCACGCAGCGCGCGCGCAGATCCATCGATCTCCAGCGCGCCAGCTTCAGCCAACGCGCGCGCGCGAGCCCACAAAACGAAATCGCCAAGACTGCATGGTATGGCCTTTTCCATCAATCGAACCATCGCCGAACCGATGACATAAGCAGCTGGCGACCATTCTTCCCGGGCGGAAGCGATAATATCTTCATCGAAATGTTCGAGCGGCGCTGACACCAGGCCTTGCGCAGAAACAATTCGAAAGGGCGCGTTGTCAGCGCCGAGCTTCGCCCAAAGCTGACGATAGCCGTTTACGTCTTGCGTGGTTGCTATTGCGCGGCGATCGCAAAGCCCTTCTGCTGCGATCTGCTCCGGCGTGAGAATGCCAAGGGCTGGAATGGCCACTGATCTTTCGCCCTGAAAATAAAAAGTGGTTTTGACCGAGCTGGCGTCAATCACTGCGAATTGGCGCTCGCCCATCCTGCGGACAAATTCGAGGAAGCCACAATATTCGGCTGCGCTGTTCCGGCACAGCCACGCGATAGGATATGTCGTAGAGGCTGACGCGTCATTCCAAAATCGTTCGGCTTTTTGGCTATCAGACTCATTCTCGCATTTGAATACGCTCTCAATCCACAAATCACGCCGCCGTCCTTCCGGCGGATCGATTGGTCCGAAACTAAGATTGTCCTCAAACCCGATCACACGCTCGCTTTTGCCTGCCAGCGCCAGCGCTTGCGCAACGCTTCCCACTGCATCCGCACTGAAAACGAGATGAACAGAGGGTTTGTGCGTCACGATTACCCCCGCAACGTCGCGCCGGTCTTCTTCTCCGCTTCCGCGACGATCCTGGCCGCCACCGCGTCGATTTCGGCGTCGGTGAGCGTCTTGTCGCGCGGTTGCAGGCGCACGGATACAGCGACTGATTTCTTGCCGTCGGGAACGCCGGGTCCTTCATACACATCGAACACGCTTGCGTCGGCGATGAGCGCACGTTCTGCTCCCTGCACCGCCTTGAGCAAATCGGCTGCGCGCGTCGTCTTGTCCACCACGAAGGCGAAGTCGCGTTCGAGCGGCATGAGATCGGACAGATCGAGTTTCGGTTTCGCTCTGGTTGGGCGCGCCTTGGGCGCGGGCAGCGCGTCGAGCGTGATTTCGAATGCGGCGAGCGGACCCTCGAGATCGAGCGCCTCCAGCGTTGCAGGATGCAATTCGCCGAACCAGCCGACGATGTTTTTGGGTCCGAACTGCAGCGTCGCGCTGCGGCCAGGATGCAGGAAGGCCGGGCCGCCGGGCGCGATCTGCACGGCGCCCGCTGCAACGCCCATCGCGGCCAGCAGCGCGAGCGCGTCGGCCTTGGCGTCGAAAACATCGACCGGCGCTGCGCGCTGTCCCCAGAAGCGGCCGGCGCCGCCGGGTTTTGCCGCGCCGCGCCGCAGACCGGCGGCGTTATAGAACTGCTCGTTCTCGCCGGCGCCGCGGAAAATCTGACCAACTTCGAACAGGGCGACATCGCCGTAACCGCGTTGCGCATTGCGTTGCGCGGCGGCCGCAAGACCGGGAACAAGGCTCGGGCGCATGTCGGAGAGATCGGCGGCGATGGGATTGGCGAGCGCAAGCGTCGCTGCGCCGCCGCCGAAAATTGCAGCCTGCTCCCTCGACACGAACGACCAGGTGACCGCCTCAAGCATGCCGCGCGCGGCAAGCGCACGACGCGCGCCCGAAACGCGCCGTTGCAGCAGCGTCAGAACGGGTTGCGCGACGCCATCGCTCGCACGCGGCAGCGGCGTCGATTGCACGCGATCGAGCCCGGCGATGCGGACGATTTCCTCGACGAGATCGGCATTGCCCTCGATGTCGGGCCGCCAGCTTGGCGCATGCACGATCGCGCGATCGGAATTGCCCGCCGTGCGCTCGACCGCAAAGCCGAGCTTTTCGAGAATGGCGGCCATTTCCTGCACGGTGAGTTCAAGTCCGGTGAGGCGCTTGACCTCGCTCCAGGGGAACAGCATGCCGCTTTTGGCGACAGGTTGTTTGCCCGCGACAATCATCTGCGAGGGCTCGCCGCCGCACAATTGCATGACAAGATGCGTCGCCAGATCGCAGCCGGGATTGTTGAAATCGGGATCGACGCCGCGCTCGAAACGATAGCGCGCATCGGTCGAAACGCCGAGACGACGGCCGGTGCTGGCGATGTTGTAGGGATCCCAGAGTGCGGATTCGATGAGAACGTCGGTCGTGTTTTCGTCGCAACCGGAATGCTCGCCGCCCATGACGCCGGCGATGGATTCGACGCCTCTGTCGTCGGCGATGACGACATTGCCTGCGTCAAGCGCGTAGGTCTTGCCATCGAGCGCGACGATTTCCTCGCCCGCGCGCGCGCGTCGCACGACGAGATCGCCTGCGACCTTTTTCGCGTCGAACACATGCAACGGGCGCGCGCGATCGAAAGTGATGTAATTGGTGATGTCGACCAGCGCATTGATGGGCCGCAGGCCAATAGCCTTGAGCCGGCGCTGCATCCATTCGGGCGACGGTCCGTTCTTGACGCCGCGCACCAGGCGCAGCGCAAACAGCGGCGCCAGATGCTTGTCCGCCGCTGCGAAATCGAGCGTAACATTCACCGGGCATGCAAATTCGCCGCGCACGGGCGCGACAGGCGGCGTTTTGAGCTTGCCAAGGCCGGCGGCGGCGAGGTCGCGCGCAACGCCGGCGACGCCCGCCGCATCAGGCCGGTTCGGCGTGAGATTGATTTCGATGACGGGGTCGTCGAGATCGGCCCATTGCGCATAGGACTTCCCGACGGGCGCGTCGGCCGGCAGTTCGATGATGCCGTCGTGGTCCTCCGACAATTCGAGTTCAGCGGCGCTGCACAGCATGCCGATGGATTCGACGCCGCGAATGACGCCCTTGCCGAGCGTGATGTTCTTGCCGGGAATATAGGTTCCCTCCGGCGCGAACACGCTTTTCATGCCAGCGCGCGCATTCGGCGCGCCGCAGACGACCTGCACCGGCGCGCCGCTTCCCGTGTCCACCATGCACACGCGCAGACGGTCGGCATTGGGATGCTGTGTGGCCTCCAGCACATGCGCGATGGTGAAATTTTTCAACGCTGCAGCGGGATCGTGCACGTGCTCGACCTCGAGCCCGATGCGCGTCAGCGCCTCGCAGATTTCCGCGAGCGAAGCGTCGGTTTCGAGGTGGTCTTTCAGCCAGGAGAGTGTGAATTTCATGGTGTTACCGTTGCCGTTCGGCCGTCATTGCGCGCAAAGCGAAGCACTCCATCCTGCCCTCACGTCCAGATGCAAGGATGGATTGCTTCGTCGCTTCGCTCCTCGCAATGACGGACTGTGTCATCTCACCCGCTCAACCCGCCCGCCAGCGTCGGGAAGTCGAGCGGCCTGAAACCGTAATGCTGCAGCCAGCGCACGTCGGCCTCGAAGAAGGGGCGCAGGTCGGGCATGCCGTATTTCAGCATGGCGATGCGGTCGATGCCCATGCCCCAGGCGAAGCCCTGATATTCTTGCGGATCGACTCCCACATTGCGCAGCACGTTCGGATGCACCATGCCGCAGCCCAGAATCTCCAGCCAGTCCTCGCCCTCGCCGAAGCGGATTTCGCCGCCCTGGCGCCGGCACTGAATGTCGACTTCCATCGAGGGTTCCGTGAAGGGGAAGAAGGAGGGACGGAAACGCATCTTGACGTTCTTCACCTCGAAGAACGTCTTGCAGAATTCCTCCAGCACCCATTTGAGATTGCCGAGATTGGCGGTGCGGTCGATGACGAGCCCCTCGACCTGATGGAACTGCGGCGTGTGCGTCTGGTCGGAATCGACGCGATAGGTGCGGCCGGGGCAGATGACGCGGATCGGCGGCTTTTGCGCGAGCATGGTGCGCACCTGCACAGGGCTGGTGTGCGTGCGCAACAGCTTGCGCTTTCCGTCCTCGCCCGGCGCGAAGAAGAACGTGTCGTGCATCTCGCGCGCAGGATGGCCTTCGGGAAAGTTCAGCCTGGTGAAATTGTAATCGTCGGTTTCGATGTCCGGCCCTTCGGCGACGGAAAAGCCGAGATCGGCGAAGATTTCGGTCAGTTCGTCCATCACCTGGCTGATGGGATGGATGCGGCCAGCTTCCAGGCCGCCTGTGCGCACAGGCAGCGTCACGTCGAGAGTTTCAGTCTTCAACCGCGCCTCGAGCGCTGCGCCCTTGAGAACGCTCTTGCGCGCGGCAAGCGCATCGCCAACGCGGTCTTTCAGCGCGTTGATCGCGGCGCCGGCGCTCTTGCGCTCGTCGGGCGCCATCTTGCCGAGCGTGGCGAGCAGCGCCGAGACGGAGCCCTTCTTGCCGAGCGCGGCGACGCGCACGGCTTCAAGGCCCGCCTCGTCGGAAGCGGCGGCGATTTCGCCAAGGATCTGCGTTTCGAGGGTTTGAAGGTCGGACATGGCGGCGCCTGAAAGAATTGCGCGGCTTGTGCCATGCATAGCGCGTCCTGTCGAGATTTGGGCGACAAAAAAGCCCGCCGAAGCGGGCTGTTCTGCGGCTGCTCAGCGCACATGCGCCGTAATATTGCGCCGAACCGAAAAGCCATTCGTCGCTATGATGTCGAGGACAATGACGTCTTCGCCGACATAGCCCTTTGCAGGCTTGTATTTGACGAGGTAACCGCGCCGCTTTTGCGTCAGGCATTTGGCGCGCGGGTCAGTGGACGCGCGGTTGCCTTCGGCAAAGTCTTGCGTTTCGACCACCGACACGGCGCCGTGCGCGGGCTCCTGAAGCACGTGGATGGCGACATCGCCGCGCGGCGTGCAGTCGACAGCAAAGGGCGGCACGTAAAAGCCAAGGCGCAATTCGCTGTCCTGCGCCACGGAAAGGTTCTCAAGGCTCACCCTTCCCGTCGTCCAAACGCGGGTCACGCCCGCCGGTTGCGTTGATTGACAGGCAGATACCGTCAAAGCGAGCGCGCCGCTCGCCGCCAAAACTGCAAATCTCATGATTGCCCCAATAAAAAAGAGGGCCGAAGCCCTCTTTTTTATAGCCTTGCGTGTTCTTCGCGTCATCCGACGCGAGAACTTATTCACGCCGCTTTCGGCAGCGCAGCCTTGGCCTTTTCGACGATGGCGGCGAAGGCCGCCGGTTCGGCGATGGCCATTTCGGACAGAACCTTGCGGTCGATGTCGACGCCGGCCTTGTTCAGACCGTCAATGAAGCGGCTGTAGGTCAGACCGGCCGCACGGACGGCGGCGTTCAGGCGCTGGATCCACAGGGCGCGGAACACGCGCTTCTTGGCCCGGCGGTCGCGCGTCGCATATTGCATCGACTTGTCGACAGCGGCCTTGGCCGTGCGGATCGTATTCTTGCGGCGGCCATAGAAGCCTTTGGCGGCCTTGAGGGTTTTTTTGTGCTTGGCGTGCGAGGTGACGCCACGTTTAACGCGAGCCATTGCAGAACTCCTTGAAAAGGTTGGAACTTATCCGTTGGGGAGGAAGTATTTCTTCACATTGTCGCCATCTGTCTTGAACAGGACGGCGGTGCCCCGCAGGTTCCGGATCTGCTTTTTGGTGCGTTTGATCATGCCGTGGCGCTTGCCGCGCTGGGCGTAGACCACCTTGCCGGTGCCGGTGATCTTGAAGCGCTTTTTGGCGCCCGATTTGGTCTTCAACTTGGGCATTTTGCTCTCCTGCGGCGCGAGGCCGCTATTGTTTTCGCCATTTTTGACGCGCAAGCGGAAAACCGTTGCGCTTGTCGAGCGAGGAAAAACCGCCACGGCAGCCCATCACTGGCCGGGCGGTTCAAGGGGCGGCTTATACGGCGGAAGGTCCGGGAAGGCAAGGGGAATGAGACGCATGGCGCAGGCGCCATGGCCTTGCGTCCGGCGGCCCGCGCCGCGTGTCACAGCGCCTTTTCGCCCGGCTTGTCGTCCTTCGCATAGGCGGTGCCGAAGGCGTAATCCCAATACGGCGCCGAGACGCCATAGCCGCGCTCGGGATCGCGGAAATGATGCAGCAGGTGCAGGCGCCGCAACGTCATCTCCACTTTCGTGCGCGGCTTGCGATGGTGAATGTGGAAGTGGATTTCGTCGTAGATCACGTAGCCGACAAGAAATCCGGCCGCGATCGGATAGCCGTAGGGCGCGCCGAAAATCGCGAAGGTCACGACATAGGCGAGCGCCATCAGGGGCACGCTCATCAGCGGCGGCATGACGAGGCGCAGCGGATCGTTGGGATAGATGTGGTGCACACCGTGCAGCAGGAAGTGGATGCGCTCGCCGAACTTGCCGGGAAACTCCGTGTGGAAGAGCCAGCGGTGGAAAACATATTCGCAGATCGTCCAGGCGAAATAGCCGAAAACGGCCAGACCCAGCGACAGGCCGAGCGAAACGCCATCGAGACCGCGCCAGAAGAACCAGGCGGCGACCGGGAGATAGAGCAGCGGGAAGGCCCAGTGGACGCGCGACAGCTTGTCCAGGATCGGATTGTCGAAGATGCGCGGCGAGGCGGAGAGCTGTTCGGCGCGCGACAGGCCGGAGGCGGGAGCGTCGGTCATCGTGTTCGTCCTCATTGCGCCGTGTTCGCGGTGCGCGAATGCAGCGAATAGCGCGGGTTGAACAGGAAATCGAAAAACAGTTTCACCCAGGAAGGATGGTAGCGCAGATTGTCGTAGAATTCCGGCGCCATCGTCTTCAGACGCGGCAGCAAACGCCAGGGCACTTCCGGAAAATCGTGATGCTCGTTGTGGTAGCCGATGTTCAGCGCGATGACATTGAGCGGCCCGTAATAATCGAACGTGCCTTGCCCCGGCCATGCCGCGTAATGCTCCTGAATCCAGCGCGCGCCCACAGGATGCAGCCCGACCGAAAACCAGAACGACAGGAAGAAATACAAAAGCGCATTGCCGCCGAGGAAATACCAGACCGCCGCATCGAACACGGCGATGACCGCAATGTTGATATAGGTCCATTTGCCGTAGATCGGCACGGTTCCCTTCAGCCGGTAGATGCGCGTCAGCTGCATGATCGCGAAGAAGAACAGCCATAGCGATTTGCGCCAGGACGAATTGCCGACCATTCTGGCTTCCCACTCGCTCGGCACGTCCGCGTCGTAATCATACGACGACAGATGCGAGTGATGCTTGATGTGGTAGCAGCGAAAACCCATCGCCGTGGGAAAGGCGTTCGGCAGGTCAGCCAGCAGCGCGTTCCACTTGTTCAGCGTCGGGCTTTCGAAAACGGCGTTGTGAATCGAATCGTGGATGATCACGAACATCGCGTGATTGGCGAAGGCGCCGACGCAATAAGCGAAGATCGCCGAGAGCCACCAGTGCGACATGCCAAGGCTGCCCATCCAGGCCGCGATGCCCAGCTGCAGCAGGAAGATGCCCGCCGTGATCCAGAAGGTCACGACGTCATGCGTGAACAGGTTGCGGACTTCCGGATGCGCTTCGAGGATCGCGCGCCGGCGCAGGATGTGGGAGCGATCCGCGCCTGTCGTCTGGTTGATGTCGATGGCTATGTTCATGCTCTGGCGTCCTCGGCGGGCGCGCCCGCGATCCGCTTCTGATAGATACGATGAATCTTGTCGATTTTACCGCCGGCCATTTCGATCGGTCGGCGCATGCCGACATTGTCTTCCAGAACCCAGCCGAATTCGACTTGATTCAGCGCAATCTTGCGTGTGCGCAGGCGCAGCTCCTCGATCATCGCAAGCAGGATGACGCCCGCCTTGGTCGAGCGATGCAGGGTCTTTTTCAGCCCGAACAAGGCGAGGCGCCCTGAATTGTAGGTGTGTTTCTTCAACGCGGGCAGCAGTTTCAGCGCGCCCGCAACGCCCAGCTTGCCCTGATAGGGCGCGGCAAGTTCGTGCAGATTGGGAATGACGACGCCGAAAGAGACAGGCTCGCCGTCAAGTTCGACGACGAAGCCCCAATCGGGCGTCATGATGAATTTGAAGGAATCGGCGTTGGATTTGAACTCCTCGCGCGTCATGGGCACGTAGCCCCAGTTGCCGGACCAGGCGTCGTTGAACAATTGCGTGAAGAGGTCGACTTCGCTTGCCAGCGCCTCGAAACGCAGCGGCCGGAACTTCAGGCGCTCTTTCCATTCGCCGCGCGTGATGATCGAGGGGTCAGCGGCGCGATCCTTCGGCGTGATGTCGTAGCGATAGGAGATGACGTCCTTGGCTTTGGCGTAGCCAGCCGCCTCGACATGGCGGGAAAGGTAGCCCGGATGCCAGGGCATGAAGATCATCGGCGTCGCTGCGACGCCCTCGACGAGCAGTCCCATCTCGCCATTGATCGAGGGCGAGAACGGGCCGACGACCGTTTCCGCGCCTTTGGCATTGAGCCATGTCTCCGCAGTCTGCAGAAGCGCTGCGACGACCGCCGGATCGTCGATGGCGTCGAGCGAGCCGAACTGGAAGGGCGAGGCGTCGACGGGTTTGAACGTCTTGTAGGCGTGCGCCTCGATGCGCCCGATCGTCTTGCCGCCGCGCCGCGCAAGCCAGCGCGCGCTGTCGACCAGCTTGTAATGGGGATTGAGCGCATGGCCGTAAAGCGTCCAGCGTTCCAGATCGAGGGAAGGCGAGAAACCTTCCATGCCGGCGTAAATCAGACGCTGGGCGCGGCTGAATTCGGCAAAGCCGGAAAGGCCCCTGACGGGCTGGATTTCAAACGGAGCGCTGTTCATGAGGCGCGCCGTTTATCATGCGGACGCGCCAAGGCCAAATTGTCAGCCGACCGCCACCGCGCGCGTCTCTTCGACGTAGGGGCGCTCGGCGATGAGGCGGACCACATGATGGATGTCCTCGTCCGTGTGGCTGGCCGAAACGAAAAACCGCAGGCGCGGCTTGTCCTTGGGCACGCCCACTTGCACCACCGGCGGCACATAGACGCCGTTTTCCAGCAGGTGCTGCGAGACGGCCATCGTCTCCATCACCGAATTGAACATGATCGGCACGACAGCCCGGCCGATGGCGGGCCCTGTGTCGAGGCCGGCGCGCTGCGCCGCATCGCGCAGCAACTCGGCGTTGTGAGTCAGCTTTTCGACGCGCCAGCGTTCGGTCTGCATGAGTTCGAGCGCCTTGGCCGCCGCCGCCGTGATGACCGGCGAGAGGCCAACCGAATAGACAAAGCCCGGCAGGGTGAATTTCATCCAGTCGATGAGCCCGCGCTTGCCCGCGACAAAACCGCCGCAGGAGGCGAAGCTCTTCGACAGCGTGCCGATGATGAGATCGACGCGGGCCGGATCGACGCCCGCATATTCGCACAGGCCCGAACCGCGCTCGCCCATCACGCCGATGGAATGGGCCTCGTCGACCAAAAGCCAGCACTGATATTTTTCTTTCAGGTCGACCAGACGGCGCAGGTCCACCGTGTCGCCATCCATTGAATAAAGGCTTTCGGCCACGATAAGCACATTGCGGAACTGCTCGCGCTTTTCCCTGAGAATGTGTTCGAGGTGGTCGAGATCGTTGTGGCGGAACACGGCCGTTTCGGCGTCGGAAGCGCGCACGCCCGAGGCGATCGAATTATGCGACAGTTCGTCGATCACGATGAGGTCGCGGCGCGCCATGAGATGCGTGATGACGGTGAGGTTGGTCAGATAGCCCGAAACCAGCGCGAGCGTTGCCTCCACGCCCAGGAATTTCGCGAGATCGTCCTCGAACATCTGATGGGTGGAGCGTTCCCCGCCCACAAGGCGCGAGGCGAGCGCGCCGACGCCCAGCGCATCGATTGCGGTATGGGCCGCCGCCTTCACCTGCGGATGGTCGGCAAGGCCGAGATAGTCGTAATTGGCGAAGGACACATAATGGCCATTGCCGCGCGCTTCGATCTCGGCCTTGAGCAGGTCGGTCGGCGCAAAGAACGGATTGCCGTGCTGGTCCAGAATGGCCTTGCCCGCGAGGCGATAGCGCTTCAGGGCATATTCCGACAAAGTGTTATGCTTTTTTGACAAGACGTCATCCGGTCTGCGGGCCGCACAGCCACATGCGCCGCCCCCTGCGGGACGGACGGGAAGCGGTTCAATATCATTAATGAACCATGCGGCGCTAGGGGCCGCAGCTGCGGGGACGCAATTGCGTCACGGGGCGCGGCAACCCCTTGAACGGGCAGGCCGACCAGCCAATATTCCACGCAGGGCAGCGGGCGCGCCGTCAGGGCGTCCGCATCCCGGCCGCCGTTGAGGGCTTTGTCATGTCGCGCATTCCCACGCTCAATTCGCCGTTCCTGCTCGGATTCGACACGATCGAACGGGCGCTCGACCGCGTCACGCGGACGGCCTCGGATGGCTATCCGCCCTACAATATCGAGCGGCTGGCGCGCGCCGACGATCAGCCCGAGCGGCTGCGCATCACGCTGGCGGTGGCCGGTTTTTCGCGCGATCAGCTTGAAATCACGCTGGAAGAGAACCAGCTCTTGATCAGGGGCCGGCAGGTCGAGGAACGGGAACGCGATTTCCTGCACCGCGGCATCGCCGCCCGGCAGTTCCAGAGGGCCTTTCTGCTGGCGGAAGGGATGCAGGTGCTGGGGGCCGATCTCGCCAACGGGCTGCTCTCCGTCGATCTTGCCCGGCCCGAGCCGGAGCGCATCATCCGCAAGATCGACATTCTGGCGAAGGACTGACGGGCCGAAGACGGAACGGCCAACCGAATTTCACGAATTCCGCGTGCGGCGAGCCGGCGCGGGATAGAGCGGGCCGCGAGCGGCCGCAAGGAGTAAAACCATGAACCAATCGCCCTTCACCCCCGAACAATTCGCCAAGCTTGGCGGCGGGCAGATCGCCTATGTGCGCGAGATGCAGTCCGAGGACGTGCAGCGCCTGTTCCCGCAGGCGCCGCAGATCGAGCCCGGCCTGAAGCTGTTCGCGCTGCTGTCGGCCGATGGCGCGCCGATCGTTCTCGCCGATTCGCGCGACGCGGCTGTCGCCAGCGCCTGGGAAAACCAGCTTCAGACGGTCAGCCTGCACTAAGGCGGGGCGGTCGAAAGCCGCCGGAGCAATCCGGCGGCCTATCCGCCGAATAGCTTTTCCAGAAAATTCTTTTCGCGCCCCTGCGCTTGCCGCGCGGGGGCGCCGATGTCTTCGGGCGGCGTCAGCTCGTCGGCCCGCGCGGGCGGCGCGCGGCGGCGCTGGGGGTGGACGGCGCCGCCGAGCTGCATGGGCGCGCCCGGCTGCTGGGCAACCGTCGCTTCCGGCCGTGGCGCAGCGGCGCTGGCGACAGCCGGCGCGCCGGCCGGATCATGGGCCAGCGGAACATCGGCCGGAGGCGCGGCCGGCGCATCGACAGGGCGCCAGGTCCCGCCGGGCAGCGGCTGGGGCGGCACGCCCTTCAGCGCATCCTTCATGAAGCGGCTCCACACATCGACCGGAAGATTGCCGCCCGAGGCGTGTCTGGTGGGCGAGGAATCGTCGTTGCCGAGCCACACGCCGGCAACCAGAGCGCTGGTGTAGCCGACAAACCAGGCGTCGCGGAATTCCTGGCTGGTGCCCGTCTTGCCCGCAGCCTGCCAGCCCGGCAATTGCGCCTTGCGCGCGGTGCCGGTGAGCAGCGTCTCCTGCATCATCGCGTTCATCATCGCCACATATTGCGGCTCGATGACGCGCCCAAGATTGGGCGGGCGGCGCTGATACAGCAGCCGTCCATCGGCCGTGCGCACGCGCGTGATGATATAGGGCTGCACGCCAACGCCGCCGTTGGCGAATGGCGCATAGGCGCCGACGAGTTCCAGCGGGGTCACTTCGCTCGTGCCGAGCGGGAGCGATGCATTGGCCTGCAGATCGGACGCAACGCCAAGACGGCGCGCCGTGCGCACCACCGCGCGCGGCCCCACCTCCTGACCGAGCCGCACCGCAACCGTGTTGAGTGAGAGCGCCAGCGCGTTGGTCAGCGTGACGGGGCCGAAATATTCGCGGCTGTAGTTTTCCGGCCGCCATCCCTTGATGTTGATCGGCCCGTCCTCGCGCACCGTATCGGGCGTCAGGCCGCGCTCGAGCGCGGCGAGATAGACAAAGGGTTTGAAGGCGGAGCCGGGCTGGCGGCGCGCCGCCGTGGCGCGGTTGAACTGGCTGTCGGCGTAATTCTTGCCGCCGACGAGCGCGCGGATCGCGCCGCCGGGATCAAGCGCGACGAGCGCGCCCTGCGTCACGCCGAATTTCACGCCTTTCCGGTCAAGCTCGTCGGAAAGCGCGTGTTCGCCCGCCTTCTGCATCGGCTCCGACAATGTGGTGGTGACGACGATATCCTCGTCGATCGCGCCGATCGTGTCGTCGAGCGCATCCATCACGTAATCGGCGGCGTAATTAATCGAATCATTGGCCGGATCGCGCACGGCCTGCGCGGGGCGCGCCAGCGCGGCCTTCGCCATCGCCTCGGTGATATGGCCTTCCTGCGCCATCGCGGTCAGAACCTGCGCGGCGCGCTCGCGCGCTCCGTCGGGATTGCGGTTGGGCGCAAGGCGCGTCGGCGCCTTCATCAGGCCCGCCAGCACCGCCGCCTCGGCCAGCGTCACATCATGCGCGCCATGGCCGAAATATTTGCGCGCGGCCGCCTCGACGCCATAGGCGCCCGAGCCGAAATAGACGCGGTTGAGATAGAGTTCGAGGATCTGATCCTTCGAGTAGCGATGCTCGAGCCACAAGGCGAGGATCGCTTCCTGAATTTTGCGGCTGATGGTGCGTTCCTGCGTCAGGAACAGGTTCTTGGCCAGCTGCTGGGTGAGCGTGGATCCGCCCTGCATGCCGCCACGGCCCAGCACGTTGCGCACAAGGGCGCGCGCGACGCCGACCGGATCGAGCCCCCAATGGGCGTAGAAGCGACGATCCTCGATGGCGACGAAAGCCTTGGGCAGATAGGGCGGCATATCCGAAAGATGGACGGCCGGGCCGCCGCTGTCGCCGCGATTGGCCAGAACCGCGCCATCCTCGGCGATGATCGCAATATTGGGGGGGCGCTTGGGAATGGCGAGCTTGTCGATCGGGGGCAGTTGCGCGCCGTAATAGGCGACGACCCCCGCTGCGGCGATGACGCCCCATACGCCCAAAACCGCGCACCAGTAGACCAACTGGCCGAACAGCGAGCGCGAACGGCGCTTGCCGCGCCCGCCACGCCGCGCGCCGGATTTTTGCGCCTTTTTCTTCTGGGGGCGATCGCGCGGATCGGCGCGCAATCCGTCGTCGCGCGTCTGCGCGCGCGCCTCCGCCATGGTCGGCTCGCGCCGCTCCTTCGTCCGCTTTTTTGATCCGCCCCAACGCAACATGACTTCGCAAACCTTTCGGACGCGAAATGCAAAATGAACCTGTCAAATTAAGGGCGCGTTAAGCAGCGGGCGCCCGTCAGGGGGCAAGGCAGGCCCGCGCCAGCGCCTGAAACGCCCGGGCGCGATGGCTGAGCGCGCGCGACCCGTCGGCGGGAATCGCGTGTTTTTCGACCGACATCATCTCGCCGAACGTCTTGGCGAGCCCGTCGGGCAGAAAAATCGGGTCGTAGCCGAAACCCTTGGCGCCACGCGGGGGAAAAACCAGATCGCCGTCGACGCGCCCCTCGAATTCCTCGGTATGGCCATCGGGCCAGGCGACCGCCAGGGCGGAGATGAAATAGGCCCGCCAGGGCTGTCGCGCGCCGGCGGCCTGCAATTCGCGCTCGATGCGCGCCATGGCGGCCGCGAAATCGCGCTGTTCGCCTGCCCAACGCGCCGAATAGATGCCCGGCGCGCCGCCGAGCGCGGCAACGCACAGGCCCGAATCGTCGGCGAAGGCCGGCAGGTTGGCCGCCCTGGCCGCCGCCTGCGCCTTGATGAGCGCATTGGCGGCGAATGTCGTTCCTGTTTCTTCCGGCTCGGGCAGCCCCAGTTCGCCCGCCGAAACGGCGTCGACGCCGTAGGGAGCCAGCAATTCGCGCATTTCCCACAATTTGCCGGCGTTGTGGGTGGCGATGACGAGACGGCCCTCGATCCGGCGCGCCATCAGGCGATCGCCTCAGCTTGCAGGGCCGTCAGGCCGGCGACGCCTTTTTTGGCAAGCGCCAGCATCTGCGCCAATTCGGCCTCGCTGAATGTGGCGTTTTCCGCCGTCATCTGGATTTCGACGATGCCGCCCGAACCCGTCAGGACGAAATTGGCGTCCGTTTCGGCGGCCGAATCCTCGTCGTAATCGAGATCGAGCACGGGCATCGCCTTGTAAACGCCACAGGACACGGCGGCGACGCGGTCGCGCAGCGGATTGTCCTTCACGATCGAGCGCGAACGCATCCATTTGCAGCATTCGTGCAGCGCGACCCATGCGCCGGTGATGGAGGCGGTGCGCGTGCCGCCGTCGGCCTGCAACACATCGCAATCGACGGTGATCTGGCGCTCGCCCAGCGCCTGCAAATTCGTGACCGCGCGCAGCGAGCGGCCGATGAGGCGCTGGATTTCCTGCGTGCGGCCGGACTGTTTCCCGGACGCCGATTCGCGCCTCGTGCGCGTATGGGTTGCGCGCGGCAGCATGGAATATTCCGCCGTCACCCAGCCCCGGCCCTGCCCGCGCAGCCACATCGGAGGCTTGTCCTCGAGCGAGGCCGTGCACAGCACGTGCGTATTGCCGAATTTCACGAGGCAGGAGCCTTCCGCATAGCGCGCGACATTCTTTTCGAGCGTGACGGCGCGCATTTCGTCGGGAGCGCGTTTGGAGGGGCGCATGATCGTCCTTTGCAGATGGAATGGCGCGGCTTTACCGCAATCGCGCCCTGTTTGTATAGCGCGCCCCGCCCTGTCGCTCGCGCGCGCCCGCGATCCGTGGCATGAGGCGCCATGCCCGCCGTGCGCCGACTCACGCTGAAGGATTTCCGCTCCTATGCGGCGCTCGATCTTTCTGTCGAGGCGCCGCTGGTCGCGCTCACCGGCGACAATGGCGCGGGCAAGACCAACATCCTGGAGGCGCTGTCGCTGTTCTCGCCCGGGCGCGGCTTGCGACGCGCGGAGATTGCCGATTGCGCGCGCAGCGGCGGCGCCGGCGGCTTTTCCATCGCGCTGGCGCTCGAGGACGATCATCGGCTGGGCTTCGGCATGGATCGCGACGGCGCGCGGCGCAGCCGAATCGACGGCGCTGAAGCCGCGCCGCGCGACTTCTCCGATTTCGTGCGCATCGTGTGGATGACGCCGGCGATGGACGGCCTGTTCGTCGGGCCGGCTGGCGACAGGCGGCGCTTTCTCGACCGGCTCGTCCTGGCGGTCGACGCCAGCCACGGGGCGCGCGTCGCCGCGCTCGAGCGCGCGTTGCGCAATCGCAATCGTCTTCTGGAAGAACGCGCCGAGCGCGCGTGGCTTTCGGCCGCCGAACACGAGGTGGCGGAACTGGGGATCGCCGTCACGGCGGCGCGGCTCGAAACGGTTTCACGCCTTGCCGCGTTGATCGAAAGCGAGCGCGATCCGCAGTCGCTTTTTCCTTCCGCGCATTTTGCGCTCGATGGCGAAATCGAACGGTTGACGCGCGAGGGATCGGCGCTCGAGGCGGAGGACCGCTACCGCGCATTGCTGATGGAAAACAGGGCGCGCGATGCGGCGGCCGGACGCACGCTGATCGGCCCGCAGGCCAGCGAATTGATCGTGCGCCACGCCGCAAAGGACATGGAGGCGCGGCGCTGCTCGACCGGCGAACAGAAGGCGCTTTTGACCGGCGTCGTGCTTGCGCACGCCCGTCTGGTCGCGGCGATGAGCGGCATGGCGCCGCTGGTGCTGCTCGATGAAATCGCCGCCCATTTCGATCCGCTGCGCCGCGCTGCGCTTTACGACGAACTCGCGCGGCTCGGCGGCCAGGCGTGGCTCACCGGCGCCGATCCCGCCGCCTTCGCCGATCTAGCAGGACGCGCACAAATGCTGCGCGTGACGCCCGGCGCCGTCGCGGGCGACTGACGCGCGCAGCCGCCATCAAATCGGGAGCGCGCCATTGGCCTTGTAGCTGCGCATCGCGAAATTCGACCGGACATCGCGCAGAGACGGCAGGGCCAGAATCTTGCGCAACACGACGGCCTCGTATGTCGCCATGTCCGGCACGACCACCTCGACGAGAAAATCCATGTCGCCCGAAACGAGGTGACAGGCGACCACCTCGGGCATTGCGAGCATCGCCGCGACGAACGCTTCCGCATTCTCGTGTGAATGGCGTTCGACCTTGACGCCGGCGAAGACCGTCACGTTGAGGCCGACCGCCGCGCGGTCGAGAACGGGGCGATACCCTTCGATGACGCCGTTTTCCTCCAGCAGCCTGACCCGCCGCGAGCACGGCGAGGGCGACAGGCCGACCCGCTCGGCCAATTGCAGATTGGGCATCCGCGCATCGGCCTGCAGCGCGTCCAGAATTTTGCGGTCGATCGCGTCAAGCGTCATTTTGGCATGATTGGTCATTTTTGATCCGCAGACGTCGCAATCGTTCCAATTTTCTGCGCGCAACATAGCATCTTTGGCGCCATTGCAAGCGGCGGGCGCCCTAAGCTCTGACGATGCAGAAAACGCCCTTCGCCCGCGGCTTCGCCACCCGCTCGATCCATCAAGGCTACGATCCGCTCGCCTATCACGGTGCGCTCAACCCGCCCGTGTTCCTGACCTCGACCTACGCCTTCGACAAAGCCGAGATCGGCAGCCAGCGGTTCGCGGGCGCGGCGGATGGGTATATCTACAGCCGCGTCGGAAATCCGACGGTCTCCATCCTCGAAACCCGTCTGGCCGATCTCGAAGGCGGCGAAGCTGCGCTCGCCACTTCGTCCGGCATGGGCGCGCTGACCACCGTCCTGTGGACGCTGCTGCGCGCAGGCGACGAGGTGATCGCCGACAGAACGCTGTACGGCTGCACGTTCAGCCTCCTGCGCCATCATATCCAGCGGTTCGGCCTGACCGTGCGGTTCGTCGACCTTGCCGACCCAGCCAATCTCGCGCGGGAAATCAATTCGCGGACGCGGCTCGTCGTCACGGAGACGCCGTCCAACCCGAACATGCGGCTTGTCGACATTGCGGCGGCGGCCGAAATCGCCAGGGGCGCCGGCGCGCTGCTGCTGGTGGACAACACCTATTGCACGCCCTATCTGCAGCGCCCGCTCGAGCGCGGCGCAGATATCGTCATTCATTCGGCCACGAAATATCTCGGCGGGCATGGCGATCTGCTGGCCGGCGCCGTGATCGCCAGCAAGGATTTCATCGACCAGTTTCGGCTTGTCGGCGTCAAGGAACTGACAGGCGCCTGCATCTCCGCGTTCGACGCATTCCTGATCCTGCGCGGGCTCAAGACGCTCGCGCTGCGCATGGATCGCCATTGCGCGAACGCGCTGCAACTCGCCCGCGAACTGGAGCGGCATGCTTGCGTTGCGCGCGTGTATTATCCCGGTCTCGACAGCCATCCGCAAAAGGCGCTCGCCGACAGGCAGATGTCGCAACATGGCGGGATGATCGCGCTCGAACTGAAAGGCGGACTGGATGCGGGCCGCAAATTCATGGACGCAGTCACCCTGGCGACGCGCGCCGTCAGCCTCGGCGACGCCGAGACGCTCGTCCAGCATCCCGCCAGCATGACCCATGCGACCTATGCGCCCGAAGAACGGGCGGCGCATGGTTTTACGGACGGCCTCATCCGCGTGTCGGTCGGCCTCGAAGACTATGACGATATTCGCGACGATTTCGTCGCGGCGCTCGACAGCGTCCGCTAGCCGCCGGCCGCCTCGCCGCGCAGGAAATTGACGATGCCGGAGAAATCGTCGCCCGCATGGCCGGCGGCGTTGAACAGCGCGTAAAGCTGCGCGGCCGCCCCGCCGAGCGGGATGGTGGCCCCGGCCGCAGCCGCCGCTTCCTGCGCGAGCTTGAGATCCTTCAGCATCAGCGCGGCGGCAAAGCCGGGCTTGTAGCCGTTATTGGCGGGCGAAGCCGGCACAGGGCCGGGCACAGGGCAATAGGACGTCAGCGACCAGCTCTGGCCCGAGGAGGTCGAGGCCACGTCGAACAGAGCCTGATGCGACAGGCCGAGCTTTTCGCCCAGCACGAAAGCTTCGGCTGTTGCGATCATCGTCGCGCCGAGAATCATGTTGTTGCAGATTTTCGCGGCCTGCCCGGCGCCGGCGCCGCCGCAATGCACGACTTTTTTGCCCATTTTCTCGAGAAAGGGGCGGGCGGCGGCGAAAGCGCCGTCGGCGCCGCCGCACATGAAGGTGAGCGTTCCGGCCTTGGCGCCGCCGACGCCGCCCGAAACCGGCGCATCGACGCTCGCAAGGCCGTGTTCGGCCGCTATGGCGTGTGCGGCGCGGGCGCTTTCGACGTCGACGGTCGAGGAATCGATCATGAGCGCGCCCTTCTTCACGTGCGGCGCGATTTCGGCCCAGACGGCGCGCACATGCTTGCCCGCCGGCAACATGGTGACGACGACATCGGCCCCGGCGACAGCGGCGCGCGCCGATTCGGCGCCGATGCATCCGGCAGAGACGGCCGCCGCGCGCAAGGCGGGCGCAAGATCGAACGCCGCGACCCGATGGCCCGCCGCCGCCAGATTGGCCGCCATGGGGCCGCCCATATTTCCAAGACCGATAAAAGCCGCCTGCGCCATGAATTTTTCCTCCGATCGCCCGTCTCTAGCATGCGCGCGCGCGCCGGAGAATCAATTGAGCCGGCCCAAAGACGCCACGCGAGCCGCGCCGCTTGCCTTCCAGCGCCCGAGCGGCTACAGACGGCGCCGCGACGGCTCAACGCCGCTCCGCAACCGGCCCCAAAAGGCCCAAGCGCGCCCGTAGCTCAGCTGGATAGAGCACCAGACTACGAATCTGGGGGTCAGAGGTTCGAATCCTTTCGGGCGCGCCATTCTTTCCGCACCTGACGTCCGATCGGCGCGCGCCCTGACGCGGTTGGCTTTACGCGACGCTGGGCGGGACGTAACCCGGATTCACGCATATTCTTTGCGCCGGACGACTTCTTTGCGCCTGATGTCGCCCGCCGTTCAATGCGGTCGTTTGGGGCGGCGTGTGCGCACGTTGCTGCGGCGATGCGCTGGCGCAGACTGAGTGGTTTTGGAGAGGATGCTGTGAGCCTCGATATTCTCCTCAGCCGGACCGAAGCCGGATTGGACAACGGCGCTCTCTATGCGCTTGTGGCGATAACGCTCGTTTTCGTTTTTCGCACGACGCGCGTTGTGTTCGTTCCGCTCGGCGCGTTCATCTCCTATGGCGCGCTGACTCTGGTTTCATTTGAAACTTACGCATTTGCATGCGTTCTGGCGCTTGGCTTGGCGAGCGGCTTGAGGCGGGGCTGGGTCGATCGCAAAGCGATGAATCGCCGCAGTCTCATGCTGTTGTTGTGCTCGCATGCGTTGGCGCCGGCAATCTTCCTGATTTGCGCCCGCTTCGCCTCTTCCGCCGCTGCTCGACCGCTCGTCGTCGCGCCGCTGATTGTGGCGATGTATGGGCTTGCGGGCCTATATTTATACGATCTCGTTTTCCGCCCGATCATGAACCGGAGCGCCCCGACGCTCTTCATCGTATCGGCGGCGGCGCACGCTCTGATCGTGTGCGTGGCTTTCGCAATTTTCGGACCTGAAGGCGCGCGGTCTCCCATTGAATGGGGAGATGGTTTTCAGCTTGGCGCGTTGCATGTCGCAGGCGCGTCTGTTGCAATTTACCTGTCTGCGGCGGTTATCATTTTCATGCTGTATATTTTCGTGACGCGAACGGCTTCTTGTGACGCGTCGAAGGCGGGCCGCCTGTCGTTTGGCTTGGCCTCATCGATCGGAGCTCTGATCGGCGTGATGATTTCTTCGAACACGACGATATTCTACGACACCGGGCTTCTGGTCGGCCTGAAAGGATCCGTTGCGGCGTTCGTTGGCGGATGGGCGGGATATCCTGCGGCAATCGCGAGCGCGCTGCTGACAGGCCTGCTGGAATCATGCGCTTCGCTCTATGCAGGCATCTCCCATGATGTCGCCATCCCCGCGCTTGTCGTTCCGACGTTGTTGTATGGCGGTTTTACAAAGACGCAATCGCGGCTTCGCGCACGATCAAAGCGCACGATTGCGCGATGACGCTTCGCCGTGGAGGCATGCGCGCGCAGCGCCCGCACGCAACAAACGCTAACGCCTAGAAAGCGCAGGGCTTGCATTTTCCGCACTATGGGTTCAGTAGCGGAGCGCGTGGCGCGGGGGCGCGTCGCACCAATCGGCCGCCGAGAAACGGGGCAAGGGCATGGCACGCACACGCGCTGCGGACTACGGGGAAAAGCAGCGCGCAATTCTCGAAAGCGCCGCCACTGTTTTTGCGGTTCAGGGCATGGAAAAGGCGTCGATGGCGCAGATCGCCCGGCAGGCGAACGTGTCGAAGGCGCTTCTCTATCACTATTATCCGAGCAAGGACGCGCTGATCTTCGGCATCGTGCGGACGCATCTGCTCGACCTCGAGAGCGCGGTGGAATGCGCCGACGATGCGTCGTTGGCTCCCGAGACGCAGCTTCGCGCGATGGTCTGGGCCGTGCTCGAGCAATATCGCGGCGCCGATACGAAGCACAATGTGCAGATCAACGGCACGCAAAACCTTTCAGAAGACCAGAAGGAAGCGTTGCGCGTCATCGAGCGCCGGATCGTCCGTCGTTTCGCCCAAGCGCTCCTGCGCATCAGCCCGGCGCTCGAGACATCCGAACGATCGCTGACGATGCCGGTCACCATGTCGCTGTTCGGCATGCTGAACTGGGTCTATCACTGGTTCCGCGACGGCGGCGCGCTCTCACGCGAGGCCTATGCCGACCTTGCGAGCACGTTGATCCTGACGGGCGTCAAAGGGCTGAAATAGCCGTTCTCAGGCCAAAGCCAGCGATGCGAGCCTGGCGTCGATCTGGGCGTTCCAGCGCTGGATTTGAGCCGCCGGCGTCTCGTGCCGCAGGCCGAAGCGCTTGAGCATCGCAAGGCGCTCGTCGCTGGTATTTCCAAAACTCATGAGAACGCGCGGACGCCAGTAATCGATCGACGCCCGGGCTGCCGCGCGGCCCTCGCCCGTCGCGACGATTTGCGTCAGGCCTTCGTATCCGAGCAACGCGTGCCGCGCCTCGCGCGGCGCGATCGTGCGGAAAACATCGGCGAGCGGCGCGTAGGACATGCGGCTCAAATCGCCGATCTGAACGGCGACCGCCTCTCCCATCAGCACATTCATGACAACTGCGTCGGCCCAGCCGAGAAATGGAAAGTGGAAGACCGGAAGCCGCATATCGGTCGCCTCGCGAGCCGCATCGACGCTGGCGTCGCGCGGCAGCCGCTTCGCCCATGGGTGATGCACGGCGTAATATTCAGCGTCGACGCCGAACTCGCTCATGATGCGCAAAACACGCGCGGCATGGTCGGCCTTTTCCAGAACGATCCGCGCTGCGGCGATGCGCTGTTTGACGCCCGGCGAATCGTTTATGACGCCGGCGAAACCGGCGGAGCCGGCAAGTTCGCTGTCGACGAAACTCGCCATGATGCGCATCAGTTCGCCGCGATAGCGCGGCGGAACATTGCCAGGCGACGTCAATTGTCCGCCCTGTGCGAGGTAGTCTTCCAACGTCATCGAGTCGGACATCGCCTTCTCCCTCACTGGTCGTAGCTGACAACCAGCCGGTCAGTCAGCGGATAGCACTGGCAGGTGAGCACGTATCCCTGTCGCACTTCATAGTCTTCGAGCGCGTGATTGACGATCATTTCGGCCTCGCCCTCCAGCACCTTGGCGCGGCAGGTCGAGCAGACGCCAGCCTTGCAGGCGTAAGGCGCATCCAGATGTTGCGCGAGCGCGGCGTCGAGCAGGCTCTCGCCGGTTTTTGGCATTGCAAAGGTTCGCGTCGTTCCGTCCAGAGTGACGGTCGCCTGACATGTGCCTCCCGCCGACGCGGCAGAAGCGCTGGCGGCGCGCTGCTTTGCGAGCCCGGGCTGCCCGGACGCAAAAAGTTCGAACTTGATCTGCTGGTCGCTCATTCCGTTGGCGCGCAGCGCGGCGGCGATCGCCAGCATCATCGGCTCGGGCCCGCAGATGAATGCGGTGTCGACCGATGGGAGGTCGATCCAGTTCTGGACGAGCGCCGTGCACTTGTCCTGATCGATGCGCCCGGTGAAAAGGTCGATGTCCTGCGCGTCGGTTTCCAGGACGTGGATGATGCTGATGCGACCGATGTGACTGTCCTTGATGTCCTCCAGTTCCTCGCGGAACATGATCGAGGCGATCTGACGGTTCGCGTAAACGAGTGTGAAACGCGACTTCGGCTCGCGTTTGAGCACCGTCTTGATGATCGAGAGCAGCGGCGTGATGCCGGAGCCGCCGGCAAAGCCGAGATAATGCCGCTCGGCTTCGCTATCGAGCGGCGTGTGGAAGGCGCCCATCGGCGCCATGGCCTCTATCGTCGTTCCGGGCTGCAAGGATTCGTTGGCCCAGGTGGAAAAGGTTCCGCCGTCCACACGCTTGATGCCGACCTTGAGCTGGCCCTCGTCGCGCCCCGCGCAGATCGAATAGGAGCGGCGAAGCTCGACGCCGTCGAACGACTTGCGAAACGTGAGATATTGCCCCTGTATGAACGCGAAGGCGTCACGGTCCTGATCGCGCGGCTTGAGCGTGACGACGACGGCGTCGCGCGTTTCCTTGCGAACGTCCGTAACTTCAAGCGGCAGAAAGCGTGACATGAGAGGCGCCCTCGTGGATCAGATGCATTTGAAGTAATCGAACGGCTCGAGGCAGGTCTTGCAGCGGTAATGCGCCTTGCATGGCGTCGAGCCGAACTGACTGATCTTGGTTGTCTCGTTTGAGTTGCACTTCGGGCAGGCGACGACGAAATTGTCGCCGAGAAGAGCGCCTGCGCGACGGCGTGCGAACCCGTCCGCATTCGTGCCGTCGATTGGCGGCGCGATGCCGTAGGCTCTCAGCTTGAGCCGCCCTTCCTGCGAAATCCAGTCGGTAGTCCACGGCGGCGACAGTCGCCGCTCGATGCGAAGCTTGTCGACGCCCTCGCTCTTCAGCCTTGCTTCGATGTCGAGACTGATGACGCTGGTCGCCGGACATCCGGAATAGGTCGGCGTGACCGTCACGACGACGGCGTCGTCGGCGATTTCGACATCGCGGATGATGCCAAGATCGACGAGAGACACGACCGGGATTTCCGGGTCCGGTACGGTTTCGAGCCAGCGCCAGACATCCGGCGCCGTCGGAAGTCCAGTTGTCGCCATGGCGTCACCACACCGCCGTTGGATAGGCCCTTTGCAGGAATTGCATGTTCGCCAGCAAATGGCCGAGATGTTCGGAATGCACGCCCCGCCGTCCGCCCTTGTGCGCATAGGTCGAGGCCGGAACTTTCAGCGTCGCCTCGCTCAATGTCGCGCTAACCTCGGCGAGCCAGGCGTCCTTCAGCGAAGCAGGATGCGGCATGATCGCGGCGTCGGCCATCGCTTCGTCGATCGCGTCCGCAATGAAGAATTCGCCCGTATAGGACCACAGCTCGTCCAGCGCGGTCTGCATGCGCCGGCGGCTTTCCTCGGTTCCATCGCCGAGGCGCACGACGAGATCGGCGGAGCGCTCGAGGTGGTAGGCGACTTCCTTGGCGGCCTTGGCGGCGATGGCGGCGACACGCGGGTCGGACGAAGCGGTCAGGCGCTGCAGCAGAAGCATGTGATAGGCGTCGAACAGATATTGCCGCATCAAGGTCATGCCGAAATCGCCGTTCGGGCGTTCGGCGATGAGCAGGTTGCGGAATTGCGCGGCGTCGCGCCGATAGGCCAGCGCATCGGCGCTGCGGCCTGCGCCTTCCACCTCGCCGGCCAGACCGAGCCACAACTGGGTCTGCCCGATGAGGTCGAGCGCGACATTTGCAAGGGCGATGTCTTCTTCCAGAACGGGAGAATGGCCGCACCATTCGGAAACGCGATGACCAAGGATCAGCGTCGAATCCCCGATGCGCAGGAGAGCTTCGTGCAGCGCTTGTTGCGGCGCTGGCGCCTGAGCAGCGCTCATCACATGTGGCCTACTTCGTCGGGGATATCGAAGAATGTCGGATGTCTGTAGACCTTGGCGTTCGAAGGCTCGAACAGCGGTCCCTTGTCCGTCGGCGCGGACGCGGTGATGTCGTTCGATTTCACCACCCAGATGCTGACGCCTTCATTGCGTCGCGTGTAGACGTCGCGCGCGTGCTTGATCGCCATCTCTGCGTCGGGCGCGTGCAGCGAACCGACGTGGCGATGATTGAGGCCATGCTGGCCACGAATGAACACTTCCCACAAAGGCCATTCCCTGGACATGATGATCTTTCCTGGCGTTCGACTGGAAACTGATGCGGCTTATTCTGCAGCGGCCCGTGGCGCGGCGCGGCGGGCGGCGACTTTTTCCGAATGCGCTACAAGTCCCTCGCGGAACCATGCGCCGTCTTCCCAGGCCTTTACGCGCGCGCTCAACCGCTCGCGATTGCAGGGGCCGTTGCCCGCGAGGACCTCGAAGAATTCCGACCAGTCGGGCTCGGCGAAATCATGCCCGCCCTTTTCCTCATTCCAGCGCAGCGTTTCGTCCGGAACGGTCAGACCGAGATATTTGGCCTGCGGCACGGTCTGATCGACGAATTTCTGGCGCAATTCATCATTGCTGTTGATCTTGATTTTCCACGCCATCGACTGCGCGGAATGAACGGATTCCTTGTCCGAGGGGCCGAACATCATCAATGCGGGACCCCAAAAACGATTGAGCGCGTCCTGCGCCATCGCCTTCTGTTCCGGCGTGCCTTGCGCCATCTTCATCATGATGTCGTAGCCCTGCCGCTGATGGAAGCTCTCTTCCTTGCAGATGCGGATCATCGCGCGCGCATAGGGACCGTAGGAGGTCCGCTGCAACGGCACCTGATTCATGATGGCCGCGCCATCCACCAGCCAGCCGACGGCGCCGATGTCGGCCCAGGTCAACGTCGGATAATTGAAGATCGAGGAATATTTCATCTTGCCGCTGTGGAGCAGCTCGGTCAGTTCGTCGCGGCTGACGCCCAACGTCTCGGCGGCGCAATAAAGATAGAGGCCGTGGCCGGCCTCATCCTGCACTTTGGCCAGCAGGATCGCCTTGCGCTCCAGCGTCGGCGCCCGGGTGATCCAGTTGCCTTCGGGAAGCTGGCCGACGATTTCAGAATGCGCGTGCTGGCCTATCTGACGGATCAGCGTCTTGCGGTAGGCGTCGGGCATCCACTCCTTGGGCTCGATCTTTTCGCCCCTGTCGATCCGCTCCTGAAAGGCGCGCTCCTCGGGGCTCATCTCGTCGAGCTTGCGAACATGGGTCGCATCCGTCTGCACCATCTGCGCGTACATGTGAGACCTCCCTCAAGTTCAAACACGTTCACCGATCATGACATGACTTTGCCGTGGTCGACGATCGCCTGCGCGGCGGCCGGTCCGCGTTTTCCTGACGCCGCGGGCGAGGCCTTCGCATGCGCTGCCTCCCAAGCCGGGCATTTTATTATCGACCGGTCGGTTATATAATAATCTCTGCCTAACATTGCCAAGCACGGTATAGCAACCCGTGATTTTCAGAGCCTTCGCCCGCCAAGTCGACGCCTGCCCAAGTCGACGCCTGCGCAAAGTCGACGCCCATTATCTCGCAGCCCTTTTGCGCGGGCAATGAACGCAAACCCGGGACGGGGTCATGCGAGCAGCTTCTCCGTCAACGCAACCCAATAGGCTGCGCCGATAGGCAGATTGCGGTCGTCGAAATCATACAGCGGGTGATGCACCATTGGCGTGTCGCCATTGCCGATGAAGCAATAGGAGGCTGGCTTTTCTTGCGCCATGAACGCGAAATCCTCGCTCCCCATCAAGGTCGGGCCGTCGGTCGAGACCTGGTCCTCGCCAAGCAGCTCCTTTGCAAGCGCGGCGCATTGTTCGGTCAGGGCCGGATCGTTGACGAGCACGGCGCCCGGCTGCCCTTCCCTGATTTCGAAGGCGACGCCGAAACTCTCCGCCTGAGCGGCAACGATGCGTTTTACCTTTTCGAGAACGAGGCCGCGCGTTTGCGGCGAAGACGTGCGGATGCTCATGCGCAAGGTTGCGGTTTGCGGAATGACGTTGCCGGCGTCGCCCGCCAGAAATGCGCCGACCGTGACCACAGCCGAATCCTTCGGATGCACATTGCGCGAGACGATGGTTTGCAAAGCCATGACCAGTGCAGCGCCAGCGACGATGGCGTCGATCGTTTTTTCCGGCATGGACCCATGCCCGCCCTTGCCCGTGAGCACGACCTCCCAATTGTCGACGGCGGCCATGACCGGGCCCGCGGTGAAAAACATCTTGCCGCGCGCCAGACCGGGCATGTTGTGCATGCCGAAAACGGCGTCGACGGGGAAGCGCTCGAACAAGCCGTCCTTCATCATCGCGAGCGCGCCGCCCATTACCTCTTCGGCCGGCTGGAAGAACAGCCGCACCGTGCCATTGAAGCGGCGCGTTGCGGCAAGATGCCTGGCCGCGCCGAGCAGCATGGCGCTGTGGCCGTCATGGCCGCACATGTGCGATTTGCCCGGGATTTTGCTTTTGTAGGGACGATCGCCCGCCTCCTCGATCGGCAACGCATCGGTGTCGGCGCGCAAGCCGATCGCCTTGTCGCAGTCGCCCGCCTTGAGCGATGCGACGACGCCGGCGCCGCCGACGCCTTCGGCGACATCGTAACCCCAGCCCTTCAGCAAACCAGCGATGTAAGCGGCCGTGTTTGTCTCCTCGAAGGCGATCTCGGGATTTTGATGAATGTGATGGCGCCAGGCCTTGATGGATTCCTGGTCGGCAGCGATGCGTTGCAAAATCCCGTTCATAGCCAATCTCCGGAATGCGGCCGCCCATCGGCTTTTTGTTGCGTTTGCAACAGTTGCATTTGACAATAATATTTCGATGTTCGCAAGAGTATTGCGCCCGTGCAGCGGCGCTTGCCTCAAGCGTTTGTCGGAGGGTGGCCGGCTTTCACGCTCGCCGCCGGCAGGCTCCAGCCATAGGCGACCGCGGTCAGGCGAACGACGATCGTGAACAGCGCCGCGAAAACCGCAATGAAACCGTCAGGCAGCCCCACGCCATCGCCGTAGGCCAGCAGCGCTGCGCCGCCGAGCGCGGCGAGCGCGTAAATCTCGCGATGCAACACCATCGGCGCCTGCGCCGTCAGTATGTCGCGCGCCATGCCTCCGCCGACAGCCGTGACCATGCCGAGCAGGGAGGCGAAGAGGGGCGAGAGACCGGCATCCAGCGCCTTGCGCGCGCCTACGACAGCGAAAAGCCCCAGACCGATGGAATCAAAAAACGTCACGGGAGCCGACAAGCGCATGATCCAGTCATAGCCGAAATAGCACATCCCGCCCGCGATCGCGGCGACCGCCACATAATGCCATGTCTGCAACGCTGCAGGCGGCGTCGCGCCGATCAGGAGGTCGCGGACGATGCCGCCCGACGTCGCCGATACGAAAGCGAGAAAGACAACCCCAAAGGGATCAAAACGCTTTTCGACCGCCAGCACGCCGCCGCTGAGCGCGAAAACGAACACACCGATAAGATCAAGCGCTGTCAGCATGGTTTGGCTCACGCGCCAGATAAAGCGCACAAGACCCTAATCCATATTCGTTGCAATTTGCAACTATTTTTCGATCTCGCTCTTTTTCCGCGCTTTTTTCGGCGCTTCGACCTCCGGGTAGCGCGCCGCGAGGCGAGATTTGAAATCGCCGTGGAGCCAGTCCGCCAGAACTGCGATGGCAGCCATGAAGCGCCGGCGCTCCTGTTGATCGAGAACGGACAGAAGGAGCGCTTCTACATCGGCCGTCAGCGGGTCGGCGCGTTCGCGCAACTTTTGGCCCTTGGCGGTGATGAACAGACCGAACTGCCGAGCGTCCTCCCTGTCGTTGACGCGTTTGACATAGCCGCCCTTGATGAGCCGCGAAAGGATGCGGGACGTGGCCGATCTTTCGAATCTCGTCTGTTGCGCCAGAAGCGTGAAGGTCACGCCCGGCTGGTCGCCGACGAGGCGCAAAACCCGGACTTCATGGACATACATGCCAAAACGTTTGACGAAAATCTTGTCGCCAAGCCTATTGGCGTCCTCGGAAATTGCGGCAAGCTGGAAGGTGATGCTCCCCCGGGTCATGCGGGACTAGTCTCCTTTTTGAAATTTCAACTTACGGATTTAATTGAAATTTGCAACTTTCTCAATCGTTGTGCATCTCGAAACGAACGGCTGATTGTGCGGCGCGGCAAAAAATTCGCGACTCGTTGCTATCGGATATAGTTGCAAATTGATACTATCTCGGCCTATTCTCGCGCCGATAAAAACGTCTGGGAGGACGACATGACTGACGCGACACGGATCGAGCCAGCGCAGGCTTTAAGCGGCAGACGGCTGATCGCCGCCTGCACGATCGGCAATGCGCTCGAATTTTACGACTTCATGATCTTCAGCTTTTTCGCACTGACGATCGGCGCGCTGTTTTTCCCCGTGCAGAATCCGAACGCGCAGCTTTTGCTATCGCTTGCGACCTATGGCGTCGGATTTTTCCTGCGCCCCGTGGGCGGCTTCGTCCTCGGCGCCTTCGCCGATCGCAAGGGACGCAAGGCGGCGACGATCCTCACGCTTTTTATGATGGCGACTGGAACCGCGATGATCGGCCTTGCGCCAACCTATGCGCAGGCCGGCGCGGTTGGTCCGCTGATCGTGGTGCTTGGCCGTCTCATTCAGGGCTTTTCGGCGGGCGGCGAAGTCGGCGCCTCGACGACATTGCTCGCCGAGCAGGCGCCGACGAACGAACGCGGCTTTTATGGAAGCTGGCAGCTTGCAAGTCAGGGCATCGCCGTGCTTGTCGCTGCGACCGCCGCGCTGACCGTCAGTTTCGCCCTTCCGCCGGACGCCGTCAAAGCGTGGGGCTGGCGCATTCCCTTCCTGCTGGGCATTCTCATCATTCCGATCGGCCTGTGGCTGCGTAGCGCGCTGCATGAATCGCACGCCAACGAAGACAGTCCGGAGACGCGCAACGTTGCGCCGGTTGCGCGGGTGTTCAGCGATCATCTGGGCAAGCTGATCGCCGGCATCGGCATGGTGGTCGGCGGCACAGCAGCCAACGCCATCGTTGTCCTTTATATGGCGACCTATGCAGTCAAGCAGCTGGGGCTGGCGCCGGCGTCGGCATTGTTGGCCGGCTGTGTCGCGGGCCTCGTCACGGCGATCGTCGCGCCGCTTGGCGGGCGTCTTTCGGACGCTTACGGGCGCAAACGCGTTGCGGGCTTCGCCTATGTTCTGATGATACTGCTGATCTATCCCGGCTTCCTTCTGCTCAACGCCTCGCCGACTCTGCCGACGCTGCTGGCTGTCGTCGTCGTTCTGGCGTCGCTGAACGCGTCGGGCGGCGCGCCGATCATCATCACGCTCGCGGAAATCTTTCCCGTCGAGGTGCGCGCCACCGGCATGTCGCTGGTTTATGCGCTGGGCGTGGCGATCTTCGGCGGCTTCGGCCAGTTCATCGTCACCTGGCTCATCCAGGCGTCCGGAAACCCGATCGCCCCGGCCTGGTATGTGATCGCCTGCTGCATCGTGACGCTGGTCTCGCTGCGCTTCATTCCAGAAATGGCGCGCCAGAAGCTGTCTCTGTAACGGGCGCTGCGCCGGCGCGGGGATTTAAAAGCCCCGCGCTTGCCAACCGGCGCCGTTGGCGGCAGTGTCGGCGCAGCCCGACCCCTCGGGCGAGGAATTTTTACCGAGCCGCGAGATTGCGACGATGAATGACGGGATGACCAGCGCCGGCGACGGGCGCATTGCGCGCGAGGACGACCCTGCGCGTCTCAATCGTCGGGCGCTTTTGTTCGGCGCGGCCGCCGGCCTTGGCGCGCTGGGGCTCGGCGGTTGCGCCACGTCCGACGGCATGAGCTTCGCTGAGGCGTCCAAATGGTATGGCGCGGCGCCGAACGAGAAATTCCCGGTTCCGGCGGTTGACGTCAGCAAGCTCGACCCGAAATTCTACCGCCGCACGGTGCGTTACGACTCAAAGGAAGCGCCGGGAACGATCATCGTCGATCCGGGCAAACATTATGTCTATCGCATTGAAGGCGACGGACTGGCCACGCGCTACGGCGCCAATGTGGGGCGGCAGGGGTTTTTGTGGAGCGGCGAAGCCTATGTCGGCCGCAAGGCCGAATGGCCGATCTGGACGCCGCCGCGGGAAATGATCCAGCGCCAGCCAGAAGCTGCCAAATATGCCGGCGGCATGGCGCCAGGCCTCGACAATCCGCTCGGCGCGCGCGTGCTCTACCTGTATCAAAACGGCCGCTACACGCTTTACACCATCTACAGCACCAGCGACCCGGAGACGATCGGCAACGGCATCACCAGCGGCTGCACGGGCCTGCTCACGCAGGACATGCTCGACCTTTATTCGCGCACGCCGATCAAGACGAAGGTGATCGTTCTGCCGGTTTGACGGCGCGCGGCGCAGGTGTGGGACGCTAACCGGCGATCACGCGGTTGCGGCCGGCGTGTTTGGCCTTGTACAGCGCGACATCGGCGCCGCTGATCGCCGTCTTCAGATCGGCGATCGCCTCTGGCACAACCAGGCCGCAACTGGCGGTGATCGGTATGCTGATATCGTCCGCGACGACAGGCGTCGCCGCTATCGCGCGGCGAATGCGCTCGGCGGCCTCGATCGCCTGCATCCTGTCGCAATTTTTCAACAGCACGACGAATTCCTCGCCGCCGTAGCGCGCCACAGCGTCTGTCGGCCGAACGCATGCCACAATGCGGCTCGCCACCTCGCGGATGACGCTATCGCCGGCGTTATGGCCGTAAGTGTCGTTCACCGTCTTCAGATAATCGATGTCGATGAGGAGTACGGCGGCGTCGAACGATTTTCTCTTTTGCCTGTATTCGTCGAATTGCATCTGCATCGCATGGCGGTTGAGCACGCCGGTCAATGCGTCGTGCGTCGCGACGTGACTGAGCAGCGAATTTTCCTGCGAGATCTTTTCCGCAAGTCCGGCGATCTTCCGGCTGTTGATGCGCGCGTCCATTTGATTCATTACGATCCGGCCCATCAGCGACAGCATTGCGGCGTCATCTGCGCCAAACGTGCGCGGCTTTGTGTCGATCACGCACATTGTGCCCAGTCCGTAGCCTTCGCTCGTCATCAGGGGAGCAGCGGCGTAAAACCGAAATCCGCTCTCGCTGGCAACAAGCGGATTGGCCATGGAATTGGGATCCTTACGCAGATCTTCCGCAACGTAGACCTGATCGCTCAGAACAGCGCTGGCGCAAAGGCCGGGACCGCGATCGATCTGCCGCACGCCGGGGATGCCCTGAATCGACTTGAACCACACGCGATCCTCGTCGACGAGGCTCACGATGGAGATGGGCACGCCGAAATATTTCGAAGCCAGCGTTGTAATGTCGTCGAATGCGCCTTCAGGCGGCGTATCGAGAATCTGGTAGCGCCTCAGCGCTGCAAGGCGGCTCGATTCGGCCGCGCCGCGCGCACCCTTTGGGGGCTGGGGTTGCGCGCGCGCGGCCGCTTCTGCGCTTGCGGGAGCAACAGGCGCGAAGCTCGTTTCATTATGCCCGGTTTCAGCCTGCTGTGCGCTGGCCAGCGTTTTCGTCGACCGCTTCGCCATATCAGCGTTATGCCTTTCATCCAGCGGTTGACATGAGGTCTTGGTCCGCCTGCGTTTTCCTAAGCCCGCGCATTTTAATGCGTCGTGAAAATATCGCTTACGATTATTGGTTCCATCAATTTCGCAATTGTGTTGCGATGCTCGCATATTTGCTTTGGCGCATCGCGCCGCGCTTGAGGCGCAAGCGCGCGCTTGTCCTTTACGATGCGCGCGTTCATTCCGTTGCAGCAAACACGGGACGCAAGGCGCGCACGTTCCGCTATGACTGATCCTTCACGATGCGCGATTGCGCATTCGAGACTTCCGACGCGCCGGGCGTTGGCGCGTCAGCCTTTGCGTTTGACAATGCCTGGACAAGCGCTTCGGTAAATTCGTCGAAGAGGAACGGTTTGCGAAGAAGCCCAGCAAGCGCTTCGCTTTGGCGCGACGTCAGACTGAGCGGATCGAAATTTCCGCCCATCAGAATGACGGGGCATTTCAACTTTCCATCGACCGCCGCATCGAGAAGTGCGACACCGAGCCCGTCCGGCAACATGACATCGCTGACGACAATATCGAAGGGCGGGTTTTCACCGGCGATCGCGACGAGCGCATGCGCAAGGGCGCCGACGCCTGTCGCAACGCCGCCTTCCATGCCGATATAATCGGTGAGCGTGCGCAGAAATTCGGCTTCGTCTTCCACCACAAGAATCCTGCGCCCTTGCAAGCGACGCTGTGCGCGCAGAGCAGGCGCTTGTCTTTCCACGCCAATCGGCTCGCTCGTGTGCCTGGGCAAGATCAGGCGCACTTGCGTGCCGACGCCGGCATCGCTGCGCAGCATGATCTTGCCGCGCGAGCGCGCTGCGAAGGACCGCGCCATTGCAAGGCCTAGTCCTGTGCCGCGGCCGCGTTCCTTCGTCGTGAAAAACGGTTCGAAAACGCGCGGCAGAACATCGCTCGCGATGCCAACGCCCTTGTCGACTATCTCGAATACGACATAGTCCTCGCTGCGATTCAGTCCGCTTTCGACAATTTCCGGAATGGTTGCCGCGCGCGTGCGGAAGGTGATGACGGCGCCGGGGGCGGATGCGTCGCGCGCGTTGATGACAAGATTGATGAGCGTCGTCTGAAGCTGGCCGCCATCGGCGGCGACATGGCCATCCGTCTGCAAATCGACATCGAGAAGATAAACGCCATCGAAAAGATTGACGATCTGCGCGGCGGTTTCATGCACGAAATCCGCGATGTCGAGCGCCTCGTAAGGCGAGATATCGGCATGGGACGCGTCGAGCAGCATGCGCGTGACCATCGACCCACGGCGGGCGGCGCGCAGAGCAATCTGCACTTGCATCGGCGTCGGATCGATCGTGCGCCCATAAAGATCGAGCGCGCCAATGATTATGGCCAGAACATTGTTGAAATCATGCGCAACGCCGCTGGCCAGCACGCCGACAGCTTCGAGCCGACGGGCCGACTCGGCCTCCTGACTGAGCTTTTTCAGTTCGGTGATTTCCGCGCCGACGACCGTTCGCCGGTCATCGCCGAGATCCACGCAGGTCAAAAACCAGACGCGCTTGTCGGGCAGCAGCGCTTCCGCCAACACGACATCGGCGCCTTTTCGATCATCTGTATAGCGTCCGGTTGTCGTGATGGCGGCGCTCGATTTTTTGCTCGCGAGCGTCGCGACGATATCGCTGCCGGGCTCCGTCAGCGCGTCGATGGTCGAGCGGATGGAAGGCGGCACGCTTGTGCCATAGAGGTAAGGCACGCCCTCTTCGCCGTCGCGTGTGCTGGCCAGAAAAATATTGGCGCGCGCCAATGCATTGTCGATTGAATCGGCCAGCAATGCGCGCATTGCCAGCGCGCGGTTTCTATCTTCATTCGCCGTTGCGGTTCGATCGAGCGTTTTCTGAAACGCTCTCGACAGATCTTCCAGCTCTCGCGAACCGTAATCATAATCCGAAAACTGGCCGTGCATATCGTCTGGCCAGTTCGTCAATTCCTTTTCGATCTGCGCCAACGGACGCAGAACGAGACTGTGCACGACGGCAAACAGCAAGACCGCGATAGAGGCGCCGGTCAGAACAATGCCGATGACGCTGACGTAAAGAAAAAATCGGGCGAACCAGCTCGACCGATAAACGATATCAACGAACAAGGTTCCGTAAACCTCGCTGGACGATCCCATGCGGAGCGGGATTGTGCGCTGTTCATCGGACTGGCGGCCCTTGCGAGATATCGTTGCATTGTCATAGACGGCGAGCGTTTCGCCGAAACTGTCCACAATTCTGGCGCGCGCAATCCACGGACTGCCTTCCAGCAACTTGAGCGCTGCATCGGCGCTGAATTTCGATGTGCTGTAGGCCGACATGGCGGCAAAGGGGATAACGTTCTCGACAAGACGATCGACGTTGTCGCGGGCGTCTCTGGCGATCAACCTGTCGGAAACAGTTAAAAATGCCGCGACGAAAAAAATGGAAAGGAGCACCGTAGCAACGATGACGCGCGTTACGATCTGCTGCGCGAGCGTTTTGCTTTCAACCAATCGCCGGGCGGGCGCGGCCTGAGCGCCAGCTCCTTCTTCCAGTTTCCGATTTGGCAGATCCATCGTCAGTTGCGCCCCCCGGCTGGCAAAGCTTACGGCTGAAGCGTTCTGCAGGTTTTGTCGTCGAAACCGAACTGATGTTTACAGATCATCTGCAACTCTCCGGACTGCTTGAGACGATGCGCATGATCCATGAGCGCCGCAAGAGCCTTTGGATCGAAGTCCTTGCTGGCGACCAGCCAGGAATCCAGGCCGCCTTCGAACGCTGATTCAGGCGCGCGATAAAAGCCGTAGCGCTCGTCGGGATGCGCAACCCCCAACCGTCGCAAACGCGCTTCCATCGCCTTCCATTGCGTGGCGATGAACTGGCAGCGCTCGTCGATGAAGGTCAGATCAGCCCCAAGCCGTTTTCCAGGCAGCACGACCTGATATTCGAACAAATTCCGGTCGAGTTCGAAGCCAAGCGCCAGCAACCGGTCGTAGGCGAGCGTTCCGGGCGTTGCGCAGAAACGATATTGCTGCATTTCCGCTATGGTTTTGGGCGCAGGCAAGCGCCGCGATCTTTCAAAGACCAGTGTCGGCGGCGGCGCGACAAACAGCGGCGAGATCCAGTTGAAGAGGGCTTCGCGCGCGGGCGTTCGCGACAATCCGATCACGAGAACATTCTTGCCCAGTTGCGCCATTTTATAAGAACGCGCCCATGGCTGGAACGTGACCTGCGCATCGAGACCGGCATCTTTCAGGATGCGCTCGCTGAGCGCGACGCCGACGCCGCCAATCCTGTCGTGTTTCTCGATGGTGACGTAAGGCGACCAATAGAGAGAAAACAGCGAAAACTCGCTGGCTTGCAGACCCGGCGCGAGACACGGCGCCGCCGCCGCGCAAGCGGCGATGCGTCGGAAAAAGTCGCGGACGATTGACATGTTTCTGGCTCGCTCGCGTCCGAGGGTGGGACGGGGACCGGCCATCGTCAAGCGCGCCGCGCCCGGGTTGGCAGGATCGGCCGGGCGCAGCGCGAAAGCCGCCGACGCTTCAATTCGGCTTCTGAAGCGCGCATGTCTTTTCGTCAAAGCCGTAGGTCTGGCGACAGATCGACCACAACGCTCCGCTGGCGCGCAGCCGATCGGCGCTCGTTTTGATGGCAGCGATCTGCGCCGAATCGAAACTCCTGCTCGCCACGAGCCAGGTTTCCATATCGGGCCCGAACATGGCTTCGGGAGCCGGATAAAATCCGAGATGTTTTTGCGGATCGGCGACGCCGCGTTTGCGCATCAACGCCGTGACCGGCGCCCAGTTCGTCACCCTGAAATCGCACTGACCCTGGAAAATGTACCATTGCTGGCCAGCCGCTGTTTCGGGAAACAGCGTTGCGAATTCGAAGAGGTTTTTGTTCTGTTCAAAGCCCAGCGCGCGCAGCTTGACGTAAAAGGAATTGCCCGGCGTGACGCAGAGCTTGTATTTGCGCAAATCCTCTATCGTGTGCGGTTGGGGCGGCGCGTTGGCGCGCTCGTAAATCAGGACGCCGGGCTCGCTGACAAAAAGCGGCGCCAGCCATTGAAACATCGCCTCGCGCTCGGGCATGCGCACCATCGTGAAGGCGAGCACGTCCGGCTCGCTTTGCACGGACTTGTACAGGCGCGGCCAAGGCAACAGCCGCGGGGCGACGTGGAGCCCGGCTCCTTCGAGAATCTTGTCCACCAGGGCCGGCGCCATGCCGGTGACGTCGCCATTTTCGGCGCGATCGATATACGGCGCCCAAAAGAGCGTCAGCAACGCGGGCTGTCCGGCGCGCGCAGCCTCCGTCAGCGCTGCAAAGACGCAAGCGACTGCCGCGCAAAATGTAACGAGGGCCTGTTTTCTCATGCCCGCCAATATAGCGCGCCTGAAATTTAGCCGAAAGCTCTGGCGCGACGCGCTATAAAGCAGCGCATTTTGATTAATACATCAACGGGTTCGCTCCGATCTCGGCCGCGCCGGCAAAGCGGCGCGCGTTTAACCTTTGTTTTGCGGCTGATACGTAATTTTTCCAGGTATTTAACTACGCGAAGGACGGTTGCTGGCGTTTGAGCTGCGCGCCCCTTAGGGTCGTCGCTTGTGTGTTTTGACACTGCGGTTTGAAAGACTTTTGGCCAAATTCACTTCTGATACGCGCGGCTCGATCGCCGTCATCACGGGAGGGGCGATCGCAGTCCTTGCCCTGATCGCGGGCGTTGCGGTCGATTATGCGGCGCTTAACCGTCGGAAGGCGGAGTTGCAGACGCTTGCGGACGATGCAGCGTTGGCGGCGGCGCGCGCCAGCCGTCTCAGCAATGCGACTTTGGCGAGCGTCGGTCAGATCGCCAGCAATATCGTCGCCGCCCATGACGGGCGGCTGTCGGCGCCGGTCACGCGTTTCGGGTCGTCGACCGCGCCCTCCCCCGCCAACAACGGCGTCGTTACCGTAACGATCAACGACACGTTCGTTCCGGGGTTTGCGAAAATCACCGGCAAGCCTGTCATTCCGCTCGGCGTGAGCGCGACAGCGCAGGTGAAAGGGGCCGCACCCCTGTGTCTGGCCGCCCTCGCGACGAAGGGGCCGCAATATGTCACGCCAAGTTACGCCGTGACTGATGCAGCGGGGCTGGCGGCGCTGAAAACCATGCAGGCCAAGCTGCCCAATACGATCGCCTCGCTCATCAGCTATATCATCAGCCTGCTTACGAGCGGCGCGCCCGCGCCAACCGCCAATCCCGACATTCATCTGTCGAACGGCGCGAAAATCACAGCGCTCAATTGCACGGTGCAAGCCAATTTGCAGAAGCCGAACAGCTATGTCGTGCAGGACACGGCCGTTGTTTCGGCGCCCTCGATTCTGTCGAGCGGCGGCTATGTCGGATCGGTCGGCGCCAATTATTCGCAAGCCCCACAAACCGATGTTCCAACGATCAGCGACCCCCTCGCAGGCATGACAATGCCGCCCGTCGGCTCCTGCACCGCGACAGCAAAAGTGATTTCCGGCGGAACAACGACGCTTGCGCCCGGGACCTATTGCGGCGGTCTGTCGATCCAGAACGGCGCATCCGTCAAGCTCTCGACGGGCGTTTATGTTTTTCTGGATGGGCCGCTCCTCGTTTCGGGCGGATCGACGCTCGACGGGTCTGCGGGCGTGACGTTCTATTTCACGGCGACGTCGTCGAAAATCAGCGCGATGACGCCCGCAAGCACGCCGAACCTGTATTTTTCGTCCGACAGCACGATCTCGCTGAGCGCGCCACTCTCGGGGCAGACGGCCGGCTTCATGTTGATGGGCAATCCGTCGCTGCCGCCAGGACTTGCCTACACTATTGCATCCAACAATGCGCATACGCTGGAAGGCACCGTCTATCTGCCGGTTGGGAACCTCTCGATCGTTTCGACATCGAAGATCGCCGATACATCCAATTACACGATCCTTGTCGTCAATTCGCTGACGATCGCCGGCAATCTCGATCTGACGCTCAACGCAAACTACAAATCGTCCGTCATTCCGGCGCCGCCGGGCGTCGGGCCGAATTACGTCGGCGGCCTTGCGCTCGTGCGTTAGGCCGCGTCAGATCAATCGCGATTGCGTGGCGCGCTGCGCGCAGCGCGCCGCCAGGAAATGAAATGCCGATCGGCTCGGCAGGAAGAAATAGCCGCCGCCGCGCATCGTCACGAAACTCTGCATGTTTCGCAGCACGATTGCGCCAGCGGGCGTTGGGATGGTGAAGGTGCGCTGTGTCTGCGCCTTGTCCCCTGTCATGGCGACAGGATCCGGCTCGCTCGAGAGCCCGTGGAAACACGGCGAGCCGATCCAGGACTGCTGAATCATCTCGAATTGCCGCTCGACATCGGCGCAAAGCGCGACGAACATCATGCCCTGCGCCTTGCCGTCGACATAACTGCGGCCACGACGCAGGATCCTGTGGCGGTTTGTGATTTTCTGTTCGGCGGGATCGCCGGGATGCAGACTGTCGCGCGGATTGGCGCGGCGCACATGAGCGCCATAGGGACAACGCAAGCCCTGCGGATCCTCCAGGCCGTAGGAAAAATCATTGTCGAGATCAGGCGCCGCCGGCGCGCGCGCGCTGCGCAGCAGCGATGTGCCATCGCGCCAGCGACCCATCATTTTTGCGGCGAGCCATTCCTCATCGACCTCGCCGACAAGCTCGCCGATATGCGGATATTCCTGGAGGAGCTGCGTTTTCTTCAGCGTGAGAAAATTGTCGAAGCCCGCCACGTCCTGTTCGAGTTGGCGGATCGCGATATAGGCGCCATTGCGGCCGAAATCACGAATGGCGCGACCACCCTCTTCTGAAAATCGCGGGAAAGGCGACGCGCCATCGCAAGCGGGCGTCGGCAAATCGCAGGCCGGATCGAGATGCGCGCTGACGCTGGGACTTGGCGGGAAGTAGCCCTGGTTGTTGCGATAGCCAAGGAGAAACTCTCCCGGCGCCACGACATCGGCTTCAGAAGCAGCGCGCATATGTTTCTGCGTGCCGCGAATGACCGGCTGGGAAATTCCGTCGCGATAGCCGAAATTTTCATAGAATCCATCGCCGTCAGCCGGCCGGCGCCGGCGCGCAGGAAGCGCCTGCACGACATGCAGAGATTGCGGTTGCAACAAGGCGCAATGCGCGGACAGAACGCGCGTGCACTGGTCGACGCTGTCGCCGTAGACAATCAGCACCAGATCGGCCTGCTTCGCCGTGGCGTTGTCTGCGGCGCTGGCGTCGCTCCAGAACCATTGCTGCTGATTAACATCGCCCATGATCGCGCCGCGCTGCGCCATGCCTATTTGAAACGCAGGCGAAAATGCGCCGAGACCGCCTAGCGCTGCGTCGCCTGGCGCTTGTGCGCCGGCGGGCGCGCGCGACGCCTCATCGCTTTCGCCAAACCCGCACTTGCGCAAACCGGCCGCTGAAAAGGCGGCGAAGACGGCGGCGTCGCCCTGCCCCTGCGCGGAGGGCGCACGTGTCGCCAGCGACGAATCCCCGAAGGTGAGCGGCGCAAGATCGCGCAACGCATTCTGCTCGCGCATCCCCGAATCGGGCCGCGAAACGGCGCCCGCCCAGACGCCGAGCGATGCGCGATCCGACAGGCCAACGAAGGCATATCGAACGTAGTCGCGCGACGGCATGCCATTGAAAACGAGGGATTGCACTTCCGTGGTTTCGATCATGTGTTCGGGCCGTGGGGCCGAGCCAAAGCAATCGAGCCAGTCGCGCGCGGCGGAATCCGTGCGCGCATGCATCAACCCGTCGTGAATGAGCGCATTGCGCCTGATCTGGTCGGTGGTCAGCTGCGGAAAGCGGCTGTACCAGAATTGCGTCGGGCGTTGCTGGCGACGCACCCAGCGCTTGAATCGGTCGCCATCGGCCGCGCCGCCCTTGATCAGCCAGCGCGTGCGCGGGAAACCGACGCCATGACTCCACGCCGCCGACTGGCCGGCATGCGCGCGCATGATGAAATCTTCGAGGTAGTTTTCCCAACTGCCGTCGAAATTGGACAGGAAGATCAGCTTCTCGTAGCCGGGCAGCCGAAACCAGCGCGCATAATGAATCGTCCCCATGTTGAGAACGAAGCCAGGACGGTAGCGGAACATGACGAGCGCCCGAATGCCCCAGAGCGAAAGCGCCAGCGAAAGACGGCGGACGTAGCCCGGTTTCAAAGGTGTGATCGACGTCAGATGATTTTGGACGACGCCGACGGGATTTTCGCCTGCAATCACCTTGCGCACATCTGCGATCGGCGGATCGGCGTCGTCGGATACGTCGTGGATTTCGCGCCAGAGTAACAGAGTGGCGAAGATTGCGACAAGCACAAGCGTCGCCAGAATGACGGCGCCGATTGCGATGACAAGCGCGCTGAGCCCCGCCGCCAGCATCTGTATCCACGACGCATCGTTGACGCTGGTGCGATACAACAGAACGGCGCAGCCGACAATTGCGCCGACGAACACAAGCAGCGCCGGTCGCAACTCCCGGGACTTGGCGAGCCGCCAGAAAAATTCGCTCCATGTCTGCTCTTGCCATTGCGAAAGCAGCGGACGACGGCGACTTGGGCGAATGAGAAACTCTTCGAACGTATCGCGCAGCGTCGTATCGACGTTGCTGCGCGCATGGCGCTCGCTTTCGCGAATCTTGCCGCGCACATAATCGAGCGCCAGCATGGCGCGCCCGCCAAGACGACCGTCGCGTTTCTGGAATTCGTCGAGCGCCACGCGCGCGGCTTCAGCCAGCGCGGCCTGTTGTTCGATTTCATAAACGGAAAATTCGCCGGTGCCCTGAAAATTCAGGCCCGTGACGCCCCAGGGCCGCGTTTGAAGCGACAGACTGTGACGCGCCAGCGCCTCGCTCAGCGGCGTGTCCGGCGCAAGGTAGCGGAAGATGTCGCCGATATGGTCCTGCGTTGCGGCGGCAAAGGCCGGGATGATCTTGTCCTCGGGGCCATCGCCGACAATTTCCATGAGCAGCGCGTTGACGGGCGCATCCGATGCGCCGACATCGACCACAGACAGCGAGGCGTAATGGATGATCCCGAGCCTGTCGAGCGCCGCGCGCATCGGTTGTTTGGCGGGATTGCCGAGACTGACAATTTTTTCGTAAGCCGCCTTGCCGTCGGCGCTGTCTGGAAGCGGCGCGCAGATGGTGATCATGCTGCGCCGGGCGGGCGCGATCGCGGGTTCGAAGCTCATGTCGAGCCGCGTCGGGAACGGCCCTGTCCATTGCAGCGCAGAGCCTTCGCCGGACGCGACCGCCAAGCCGTTCTGTCGCAACAAGGCCATCAACGTGCGCGAAATCTGCTCGCTCGCCAGCGCCGCGCCGAGACAATTGTGATCGCCGACGCCGAAAATCATCGCCGCCGGCGCATTGGCGCGCTCGGGATCGAAGACGTTGGGACGATGAAACACGTCCTTGTCGCGCAGCGCCGACAGAAACGACACGAGCACGACGGAATCTTTCGCTATTCTATAACCGCCAATCTCGCTGTCCTGCGCCGCATATCGAAAAACACCCGGCGAGATCGGCGGGTTGAGACGCAACGCTTCAAACATATATTTCTTGAGGCCCTCGATATCGTCGGCGCGGGCGCGTTCGACAGCTGCGCGAAACATCGCGGGGCGACGCAGCAATTCGTCGATGATCTTACCGCCCGCCATCGTATTGGTCGGAACAAATCCGACAATGAGCCCGATCAGCATCGCGCGGATGTCTTCGTCCGACATGCCGAATTTTTTCTGGTCGCGCAGCAGGCGGCCAAGCAGCGTATCCGTGTTTGGGCGCGGCGCGGCGCGCATGTGCGCAAGCGATTCGTCGATCAGCCAGCGCATGCGCGCTGCGCCAATCAAGGCGAGACGGCGCGTCTTCGCGTCGCCGAAGGGATCTGCGAACAGAAGCGAGGAGATCGCCATCGCCCATTCGGCGAACTGATCGGGCTGCGGGGCGACAAGGCCGAAATAGCGGATGCAGGTTTCCGCCGCCGCGCGCGTAAAAAGGTCGCGCATGATGTCGATGCGGCCACCCGAGCCGTTGATGAGATAGCGCGAAAACTGCTCGGTCATCTGACCGACGATCGCAACATCCTTTTCCTTGAGGATGGCGCTCGCCCATTGGCGGCGCAACTTGTGCTGTTCGCCATCAAGGCCCAGCATGAAATTGGCGCGAGGCTTCTTGCTGGAAGACCCGTTCGCCAATTCCGGCATTTCGAGTTTGTAGGGCGCCTCGAATTCGGCCGGGCGCATCAACACGCTCTTGGCGTCGCAGTTGCGCGAGACGATCACGAGCCGCCCGACGCGCAAAACCGGCTTGAAACGGCGCAGCGCCGCAAAGACGGCAATCAGGGAGACGCGGACAAAGCGGGCCTTGAGGCGCCGCGCCAGATTGTCTGCGCCGAGATCATCGAAGACAAAAGCATCGGAGCCATGCGGCGCAGGTTTGGCCTGCGCTTGCCGCACGCCTTCGTAATATTTGAGTGTGAACATCACGCACCCCCATGCATGACGATCCGACGCCGGCGGGTTGGACTACACCGCCAATTTTTGCTCCATTATTTTTCGCGAAGCGCGTTGCGTCAGGCGTCTTTCGACAATTTCCACGCCGGTGGCCAGTTTCTTCGTCAATGCAGGATCGACGAAGGGCAGCCAATCGACAAATTTCTTGACGAATTTCGGCGATGTCTTCAGCAGATCGGCCATGACGGCTTCGGCGCCGGAATGATCGCCGAGATTGTCGAGCGCGACAATCTTGATCGCGTAAGGCAGCCAGTAGGACTTGCGATAGGCGATCGATTGCTCGGCGTATTCGATCGCCTTCGACCAGTTCTCGAGCAGCCAGTGCGATTCCGCACAAACGCCGAGCACGAAGAACAGATGCGTGTCGTTCGGGCTGAGGCGCATGGCGACGTCGAGATGCGTCAGCGCTTCTTCCGGCGCGCCGCGCAGATTGCAACAGGAACCGAGCTGCACATGGCTCATCGACAGGCTCGGGTTGAGGCTTATCGCACGCCGCAGCAACATATCGGCCGAGGACGAGCGGCGCAGCCACATTTCGCCGATGCCCGACAGCAGATGGCCGCGCGCATCGTCGGGATCGGCGGCGATCGCGCGTTGGGCGAGCCGCTGCATCTCGTGAATGCGTTCGGCCGGCTCGCGCCCGGCCCAGATGCTCCAGCCGAGCGCATAGGTCGACTGGATCAGCGCTTCGGGCGAGCCGGGATCAAGCTTCAGCGCCTCCTCGAACAATTGACGCGCGCGTTCGCCGTCTTCGCGCGTCAGGCGGTTCAGATGCCAGCGGCCGCGCCAAAGCAGATCGCGCACTGTCATCGCGTCCTCGGGCTGGGCGCGCGCAATCGCCTGCTCGGCATTGTCGATCCGCACCATCAGCTTGGCCGCCAACGCGATCAGCAGATCATGGAGTCCATCAAGCCTCGTCGGGTCGCCCGTCTCAATGGTTTCGGACCAGATCAGAACGCCGCGCGCCGGTTCTGTCAGCTTCATCGCGAGGCTGAATGTTTCGTTGGGGCGCGACAGCGCGCCTTCGAGCAGATATTTGGCGCCGGCGCGTCGCGCGACGTCCGCAGGCGACGTCTGGCCAGCGACAAAGGCGCCGTAGGTGATGACGGGCAGCCAGCGCGCGCGCGCAAGCCGCTGCTCCAGTTCCGAGCCGACGCCCCAGGCGAGGTAATCGCTTTTTGTCTCGCCGGTTGCGTTGGCGAAGGGCGCAACCATGATCGAAGGGCCGGTCGCGACGGATCGCTGCGCATCGGCGAGCTCGGCATCGGCGGCGACTTCCTGGCGCGCGGCGAGTGCAGCGCGGCTCTCGCGCAACCAGTCCTCGAAACCCTCTTCGCCGGCAATGTCGACGCCTTCGAGCAATTCGCCCGGGCCGACCGCCTGATCGACGTCAATCTCCATGGAGATCAAAGCGAGACGAATGCGGTCGCGCTCGGCGATCAGCAATTCGGCGCCGTGGCTGTTCAGCGCAGCGCGCAAGGTGGAAAGTTCGCGGCGCAGACTCGCCTTGCCCTCTTCATCGCCGCGGCTGCCCCAGAGTTTTTCCTGCAGCCAGATGCGCGTGCGCTCGCCGTGTGGCGCAAGCGCCAGCATAGCGATCAGCGCGCGACCCTTCTTGCTTGTTATGTCGATACGCGCCCCATCCGGGGCCAACAAGCGAAAGGGTCCGAGCAATTGCAGCGAGAATAATGACATCGCGCGTCGAGTCCCAATCGTCCCTGATCGAGAATTTTTCACGTTTTTTTCACACACACCTCTCCCGCTTTTCATGGTTTGCGGACTGAGGCGCTGGATATTTGCCCGGTCAACGACGTCAAAGCCTTTGTCGGACGGCCAAATATTCGGCTTAAGCGCATGCGTCGTCAACTGTCGCGTTAAGAACTGTGGGGGTTTGAGATGACGCACGACGTCGAATGCACCATCGCCGCCAGCGATCATTCGCATGGCACGGAGCCTCATGGCTGCGCATCGCGCATCGCCATGGTGGGGGCTGCGCCTTTCGTGGGAGAATGTCTGGCGTTCTGCATCGCCTCGACCTTTTCCTGCGTCGTCGCGCGCTATCGCGCCATTGAAGACATGCCCGGCGCCGGTCAGGAGGCAGGCTTTCGTCTTGTGCTCGTTCACGATCAGGCCCTGCCGCATGGCGGCGCCCGTCGCGCCCTGGTGGCGCGGCTCAGCCGCCAGTCGCCGCTCGTCGTTGTTTCGGAACAGGCCACGCTGGCCGATGTCCTGGAAGATCTGCGCGCCGGCTCTCGCGGCCATGTGCCGGTCGCGCTGGGGCTGAACGGCGTCATGACGGCCATCCGCCGCGTGCTGGAAGGGGCGCTGTTCATCCCCGAAAGCGGCGATTGCGCCGCCGCAGAGGCGCAGGGCGATTCGAGTGTGCAGCTGACGAGCCGACAAAAGGCCATCGTGCGCGCGCTGGCCGCCGGCGCGCCCAACAAGATCATCGCCTCCGATCTCGCCATGAGCGAGAACACGGTCAAGGTGCATATTCACAACATCATGAAAAAGCTGAACGTCCGGAACCGGACGGAAATTGCGCTGAAGGCGCAGAGCGGCGTGTTGCATTGCTGAATGTTCGGGGGATGCGGGGCTGAGGCAGAAGCGCTGCGCGGGTTTTCCGGCGCAGCGCGCGAAAAAGAAAACCGCGCAGGGATCATTCCTGCGCGGTTTTTGTTTGCCTGCACGCTCGCAGGAGACACAGAAACGCCAAGGCGATTGGCGGGGCGATCGTGAGCGCCGGGGCGAAAAGCGAAAGAGCGTCCATCGTCACTCTCCCTGAATGATGATGGCGCTATTGGCGCCGCTGGCCTGACGCAGGATGACGAACCCTTCCCCGTGAATGATTGTCCGCTCCTGCGGGGATTCGTCCCGACCGTTATTGGATTGAACAATCACGGCGCGATTGCCTTGCCGGTCGGTTCGCTCGACGCGCACCGTCCTTTCGTCGGCGCGCGCGCTCGCGGCGCCGAAAACGAAGAGACCGATGAGTGCGGCGCGTTCAAATTTGCTGTCGCGCATGGTCGCCTCCTCAATCGTTGAGCGCGCTCACTGGCGGGCCGAACTGGACGATGCTGACTGTCGAATGCCGTCCGACCTGTGTTGCGACGGCGGTGTTGCGCGTTCCATGCTGCGTGATTGTCGCGCTGACGGTTGGACCGACCTGCGTCACCGAAGAGACGTTGTAGGCGCTGTCCTGGTTGACGCTGATCGAACCGCCGCCAACCTGAACCGCAGCGTAAAGATCGACCTGCGGATTCTTGACGGCATAAACGACCTTGCCGGGCGATATGGTGAAGCCAGGCGGGGCCGAGCCCGCGTTCGCAGGCGCAGCAGCCAGCGCGCCGCCGGCGCAAAGGGCTGCTGCGGCGATTCTAACGATGAACGTTTTCATATTCGCCTCCCAGTCTCCGAACAGAGGGCGGCTGCGCCCCCAGGACGCAGCCGCTCAACGCTTACTGCTGCGAAACGAGGGCCGTGTTGCCCGCGCCGAACTGAAGAACGCTGGAGGTGTTGTGGTTGAAGGCGCCGCCCTGCGTGACGCCGGCGCCGTTGTTCACGCCGACCTGGCCGACCATCGAGACGTTCACGTTGCGGAACCCGCCCTGGCTGACGGCCGCCAGATTGTCGATGCCGGCCTGGCCGACGCCGGAGATGTTGATGTTGCCGGCGCCGGCGAAAGCCGAAGCGGACAGAGCGAAAACAGCGGCGGTGGCGATGAGAAGCTTTTTCATGATCGTTCTCCCTGTTGAACCGTCCCCCAAAACAGGCCGGCAAGCGAAGTCCCTATCGACTTCGTGCAAGTATATTTGCTTGATAATTTGTTAATTGCGATATGAATTTAAGTTAAAATTAGTATTGCTTGAATCGTCGCGCCCGATAAACCGTATCCGTTCGCCTGATGTGGTTATAAACGGATTAGCAGGGTTAATTCCCGGTTGCGCGCAGGCCTGCGGGGCGTGGCTTTCGCGTCACAATTCCTTGGTTTCAACAGGGGATTGCAATGCAAAGGTCGCGAAAGAGGCCCCTCTATGCTATTATTTTCTTTGACCTTGATTTTGTTACGACTTCAAATTTTGCGAATGGGGGCGTGAGAATTCGTATCGGCCAAAATGACGCTCGGGCGCTGCGGCGCGCGGTTTTGCTGGCTTCGGTTTGCGCGATGGCGCTCGCCGCGCGCCCGGCCGCGACGCAAACGCTGGAGCGCGTGAGCCGCGAGGGGTTCAATCCGCAGACCCTGGCGCCCGAGCCGCGCATGCAGCGCGGCGAAATCGACGTCACGAGAGAGCATGCCGCGCCTGCATCCCGCCGCAAGGGCGGCGCCGGCCTGGTGCGGCAGGTCCGCGTGACCGGCGGCTATCCGGTTTTTGCGCAAGAGACCGCGCGCATTGCGCATGGCCTCGAAGGGCGGCGCGTCACGCAGGCCGATCTCGACGCCGCAGCGGCGGCGGTGCGCGCGCTTTACACTGGCGCCGGCTATCCGCTCGTGCGCGTCGACGCCTCCGCCGACTTTCGCAGACAGACGGCGCAGATCGCCGTCGTCGACGGCTATATCGCCGCCATAGATGTTTCCGGGGTTCCCGAGCGCGAGCGCGCGCTCGCGTTGGGCCGCCTGCAGCCGCTGGTTGGCCGTCGCGGTCTTGCGCAAGCCGAATTCGACCGGCGCGTGCTTTTGCTCGGCGACATCGCCGGCCTCGTGGGCGCCGTCGCGCTGAAACCGGGCGCAGCGCCTGGCGCCAGCATTCTGGTCGTGTCGGCCAAGCATTCGATGGTTTTGGCGGCGGCGGGCGTCGACAATCGTCTACCCAACCGGCTCGGCAACATCGAGTTTTTCAAATCGCTCGCGATCAATAATGCGCTCGGCTGGGGCGAACAGTTCCAGGTCGACGTTTCGTCCGGCCGCAACATCGACCGCTATTTCGACGGCGCCGCGAAATTCCAGACGCTCAGCGGCGCCTTCTCGCTGCCGATCGGATTCGACGGCCTCGTGCTGAACGCGTCCTACACGTCGGTGCGCACGCGGCCGAACACGCCGGCGGGCCTGTTCGTCAACCCGGACGAATATCTCTCGACGAGCTTCGAGCGCTTCAACATTCGCGCGACCTATCCGCTGCTGCTGACCGCGCGCAATGTCGTGCGCATTCAGGGCGGGTTCTATCATATCGAGGGGCGCCAGCGAGGCGGCCCTGCGCCGCTGCTGATCGACGCTTTCGGCCAGCCGATCTTCGATTTCTACCGCGACCGCTACAACAGCCTGCGCCTTGCTGGCGAGTGGATCACGCGCGCGCCCTGGTCGTCCGACGCGACCATCGCGACGGCGCTGTTCTATACGCGCGGGATCGGCGGGCGCGCCAATACGATCTTTGACGCGACGGCGCTCTCGCGCCCCGGCGCGAGCCCCGATTTCGACAAGCTGAAACTCGATCTGAAACTGTCGCAGCCTTTGCCCGGCGACGCGCGACTGGCCTTTTTCGCCAAGGCGCAGACCGGCTTCGGGCGTCCGCTGATGCTGCCCGAACAACTGAATCTCGACGGCGCAGATGCAGTGTCCGGCTTCTCGGCCGGTTCGCTCAACGTCGACCGCGGCTTCAACGCGCGCCTGGAAGTGTCGCGGCCCCTCGCGTTCCAGACCGGCGCGGGCGCGGGCGTCGTCACGCCTTATCTGTTTGCCGCGATGGGACGCGGCGTGCTCGAACAGCCGCTGTTTGGCGAGAAGCGCGTGATCGCCGCCGAATCGCTGGGCGGAGGCCTGCGCGCACAGGCGCGGCTGTTTGGCGGCCCGTTCGAGGAGACGGCTTCCGTCGAACTCGCGAAAACCTTCTCCAACCTGCCCTATCAGGGCAGCGGATTCCGCGCGAATTTCGTTTACGCGATGAAATACGACGGGTCGCCTTTCGCGCCGCTGTTTGCGCGCGCGACCGGCGCCCAGACGCGCGCGGCGCAGTCCGCCTTCTCCGGATTTTACGCGGGCGTGAACGTCGGCGCCGCGCTCGATGGTTCGCGCGGTCCCGCGCTTGCGGCGACGCCTCTCGTCAACGCGCTCGATGCGGGCCTTGGCGCGCCCTACGCCAGCGCTTCGGCCGCCAGCCTTGCGGGGCGCGGCGCGGGCGGCCCGGCGAGCGTTGCAGGCGTTCAGTTCGGCCGCAACATCCGGGTCGGCGGCGCCGTGCTCGGCCTTGAGGGCGACTTTCAATCGCTCGGCGCCCATCGCGCGCAGGCCAGCGGCGCTGGCGTCGCAACGAGCGGCGGCCTGAGCGACGTCGCGCTTGGCCGGATCGCCAGCGAAAAGAGCGTCGCCTGGCTCGGCACGGCGCGGGCGCGCGCGGGCTATCTGCTGACGCCGACGCTGCTCGCCTATGGTTCGGCGGGTCTGGCCTTCGGCAAGACGAATGCGCATGTCGCGGCGGCGCAGGCCTGGGCCGGCGCGCTGTCGGCGCCGATCATGCGCTCGTCCGGCATGCTGATCGACGGCGGCGGCTGGCGCGCAGGCTGGACGGCTGGCGCGGGCCTCGAATGGCTTTTTGCGAGACAGGCCAGCCTCAAGGGCGAATATCTCTATTACGATCTCGGCTCCGGCCAGGCCGGCGGCGTGTTCGCCAATCAGGCTGCGGGCCTGTCGAACGTTCTGGTTGCGCAGGCGCGCACGCGTTTCAATGGCCACATTTTCAGGGTCGGGCTGAATTACCAGTTCGACGCCGCCGACATCGGGACGGAGCGGCCCCGCTTTGTGAAGGGCGCAGACCAAAGCTGGACGCCGCATTGGGCGGGCGCTTACGCCGGCCTTTCGGCAGGCCGCATGTGGAACGTGCGGCCGGGCGAGGATTATCGCGCAGCTCCCGGCGCAAATGCTCTCGATGTTGCGCTCGCGCGGCCCGTGACCGTTATCTCGGCGCTGGCTGCGACCGGCTTCGGACATAGCCCGGTCAATGGCGCATTCGGCGGCGCGCAAATCGGGTACAATGTGAAATCGGGCTCCTTCGTCGGCGGTCTCGAAGCCGATTTCTCCGGCTCGAACGCGCGCGGCCAGGGCGTCGGCGCCAGCAGCGCGCAGGCGGCCGGCGATACGACGGCGACGCTCGTCGTCGACAGTCGCCGCACGATCGACTGGCTGGCGTCCGCGCGGGTGCGGGCGGGTTATCTCGCCAATCCCACACTGCTCGCCTATGCGACGGCGGGCGCGGCTTTCGCTGGCCTTTCGACACAACAGGCTTACTTCCAGCAATGGACCGGCGCGGTTGGCGGCGCGATTGTATCGCCGCCGGCGCTGGCGAGCCTTTCGCGCACCGCGGCGGGCTGGACATTGGGCGCGGGCCTCGAATGGATGATCTCGCCCGATGTCAGCGTCAAAGCCGAATATGGCTATTACCGCTTCGGCGCGCGCGCCAATGCGCCTGTCGCGCTGGTGTCGTCGTTTGGCGTGGCGAGCGCGGCGCTCGTCGCCTCACGCGGTTCTTTCGACGAACAGATCGCGCGCATCGGACTCAACTATCACTTCGGTTCGATTGCGCCGTAAGCGCTTTCTTTTTTTGCATGGCTGGCATGCGGGCGCCCGCCGTGTTTAGATGATCCCTGCAAGGACCGATGGCGGTCCGAACCGGGGATGAGAATGCGCGTTTCCTCTTTCGTGAAATCACTGGCGGTGCTGACGTTGCTCGGCGCAACCAGCGCCTATGCCCAAGACATCAAGATTGCGCTGATCCACGGCCGCACCGGACCGCTCGAAGCCTACGCCAAACAAACGGAAACGGGTCTGCGCCTTGGCCTCGAATATGCGACGAAGGGAACGATGGCGATCGGCGGGCGCAAGATCGTGCTGATCACGAAAGACGACCAGTCCAAACCCGACATCGCCAAGACAATGCTGCAGGAGGCCTATGACGACGACAAGGCCGATCTGGCCATCGGCACGACGTTTTCGGCCGCTGCGCTCGCGATGCTGCCCGTCGCGCAGGAATCGAAAAAGATTCTGATCGTCGAACCGGCGGTCGCCGACCAGATCACCGGCGACAAATGGAACCGCTACATTTTCCGCACGGCGCGCAACTCCTCGCAGGACGCGATCTCCAACGCAATCGCCATCGGCAAGCCGGGCGTAACCATCGCAACGCTGGCGCAGGACTACGCGTTCGGCCGCGACGGCGTCGCCGCGTTCAAGGAGGCGCTCTCCAAAACCGGCGCGACGCTGGCGGCCGAAGAATATGCGCCCGTCAGCACGACCGATTTCACCGCCCCGGCGCAGCGCCTGTTCGACGCGCTGAAGGACAAGCCCGGCCGCAAGATCATCTGGGTGATCTGGGCGGGCGCAGGCAACCCGCTCGCCAAGCTGAAAGACATGGATCCCAAGCGCTACGGCATCGAAATTTCGACCGGGGGCAATATCCTTCCGGCGCTGGCCGCCTACAAGGATTATCCGGGCATGGAGGGAGCGACGTATTATTACTACGACATTCCCAAGAACCCGACGAACGACTGGCTCGTCGCAGAACATCAAAAGCGCTTCAACGCGCCGCCGGACTTCTTCACCGCCGGCGGATTTGCCGCGGCCGAAGCGGCCGTGACCGCGATCACGAAAGCGCAGTCGACGGATACGGAAAAGCTGATCGCCGCGATGGAAGGCATGGAATTCGACACGCCGAAGGGCAAGATGATTTTCCGCAAGGAAGACCATCAGGCGCTGCAATCCATGTATGCGTTCAAGATCAAGGTCGATCCCAATCTCGCCTGGGCCGTGCCCGAGCTGACGCGCGAATTGAAGATCGAGGACATGACGATCCCGATCCGCAACAAGCGGTAACACTCTTATCGCCTGCCCCCGCATCGATTGCGGGGACAGGCGATGATTGCGCAAGAACTGCTGCGGGGAGCGCGCAATGTCCGTCACGCTCGAAACGCGCGACCTGACGATCCGTTTTGGCGGCCATGTCGCCGTCGATGCTGTCTCCTGCCTGTTCACGCCGGGGCAGACGACAGCGATCGTGGGGCCCAACGGCGCGGGCAAGACAACCTATTTCAATCTCATCTCGGGCCAGCTGCGCGCGAGCGCGGGCAAGGTGCTGCTCGATGGCGTCGACATTACCGGCGAAAGCGCGCCGCTGCGCGCGCGGCGCGGCCTTGGGCGGGCTTTCCAGCTCACCAATCTCTTTCCCAACCTGACCGTTGCCGAAAATGTGCGCCTGGCCGTGCAGGCTGCGCGCGGCGTTCACTACGACATGATGCAACCCTGGGGCGGGCGGCGCGATCTCATGACGCGCGCGGACGAGATTCTCGAAAGCGTCGCGCTCGAAAGCCGCCGCGCCCATCCGGCCGCCGCGCTCTCGCATGGCGACCAGCGCAAACTCGAAGTCGCGCTGATGATCGCGCTCGATCCGCGCGTGTTCATGTTCGACGAGCCGACAGCCGGCATGAGCGTTGACGAGGCGCCCGTCGTGCTCGATCTGATTGCGCGATTGAAGCAGGATAAATCGAAGATCATTCTTCTCGTCGAACACAAGATGGATGTCGTGCGATCGCTCGCCGACCGGATCATCGTGCTGACCAACGGCGCCTGTGTCGCAGATGGAGAACCGGCCGCCGTGATCGCCAGTCCTGTCGTGCAGCAGGCCTATCTCGGCATTGCCCCGGAGGCTTCGCCATGAGCACGGGCCTTCTGACGCTGTCGGGCGTGCAGACGCATATCGGGCGCTACCACATTCTGCATGGCGTCGACCTCACCGTGCCGCGCGGCGGCGTGACGATGCTGCTCGGCCGCAATGGCGCGGGAAAGACGACGACGCTGCGCACGATCATGGGACTGTGGCAGGCTTCGCATGGCGCGATCCATCTCGACGGCGCGCCGATCGAAAAGCTCTCGACGCCCGAGATTGCGCGCGCAGGCGTCGCCTATGTTCCAGAAAACATGGGCGTGTTCTCCGATCTCACCGTGAAAGAAAACATCGTGCTGGCGGCGCGCGACGCAGAGCCTGACGAAAAGCGCCTCGAATGGATCTTCGGCTTCTTTCCGGCGCTGAAAAAGTTCTGGCTGTCGCGCGCAGGATCGCTTTCGGGCGGGCAGAAGCAGATGCTTTCGATCGCGCGCGCGATCATCGAGGAGCGCAAGCTGCTTCTGATTGACGAGCCAACCAAGGGTCTTTCGCCTGCGATTGTCGGCGCGCTGATCGAATGTCTGAAGGACATTGCGCGTTCGGGCGCGACGATCCTGCTGGTCGAGCAGAATTTCCGCGTCGCGCAGGATGTCGGCCAGCATGTGGCTGTCATGGATTCCGGCCGCATCATTCACAAGGGCGACATGGCGGCGCTTGCGGCGGACAAGACATTGCAACAGAGCCTCCTCGGCCTCAGCCTGGACAGTCACCAATGACAGCAATCGACGCCGGCGCCGCGCTGCCGCAGCAAAAGAAGGATTATCTGCCGATCCTGCTGCCTTTCGCGCTGGCGCTGATCGCTGCGCCGCTGATCGGCTCCTTCCCGACCTGGCTGACGCTGACCTTCGCGGGCCTTGCGATGGGCATGATGATTTTCGCCATGGCGTCTGGACTGACGCTGGTTTTCGGCTTGATGGACGTGCTCAATTTCGGCCATGGCGCCTTCATTTCCGTCGGCGCCTATCTTGCGATGGTCGCACTGACGCCGCTGGCTGCGCTGCAAGGCGCCGATTCGCTCGGACTCAATCTCATGGCGCTCGCGCCTGCGATGGTTTTTGCGATGATTGCATCCGCCGCAGCGGGCTATGTGTTCGAGCGCGCGCTCGTGCGACCGGTTTACGGCCAGCATCTGAAACAGATTCTGATCACGATGGGCGGGCTCATCGTGGTCGAGCAGATGCTTTACGCTATTTTCGGGCCGCAGATTAATCCGCTGCCGCTGCCGAACGCGCTGCGCGGCTCGATCGAATTCGCCGGAGCGGCGCTCGAAAAATATCGCCTGTTCGCTGTCGTCGTCGGGCTGATCGTCTTTGCGGCGCTGCAATTCACGCTCACGCGCACGAAGATCGGCCTGCTTATTCGCGCTGGCGTTGAAAACAAGGAGATGGTCGAGGCGCTCGGCTATCGCATCCGACGGCTGTTCGTCGCCGTTTTCATGGCCGGCTCCGCGCTCGCCGGGCTCGGCGGCATGCTCTGGGCGCTCTATCGCGAGCAGGTGCATGCTTCGATGGGCGGCGAGATGATGGTGCTGACCTTCATCGTCATCATCATCGGCGGCCTTGGTTCGGTCAGCGGCTGTTTCATCGGCTCGATCCTGCTGGCGCTGCTCGCCAATTATGCCGGGTTTCTCGCGCCCAAGGTGGCGCTCGTCTCCAATATCGCGCTGATGGTCGCCGTGCTGCTGTGGCGACCGCGCGGCCTTTATCCCGTCACCAGCCGATGAGCGCGCCGATGATCTTTTCCGGCAATCCCCCGCGCGGCCTCGCCCTGCAAGCAACATTGGCGATCATCGTCGGCGCGCTGGCGCTGGCGCCCTTCCTGTTTTCCGGCTCCAAGCCGCTGAATGTCGCAGCGAGCATCTGCATCTTCGCCGTGCTCGTCGCCTCCTACGATCTGCTGCTCGGCTACGCGGGCATCGTTTCCTTCGCGCATACGATGTTTTTTGGAATAGGCGCTTATGGCGCGGCGATTGCGCTCTACGGCATGGGCGCCTCCTGGCTCGCCATTCTTGTCGGCGTTGTCAGCGGCGTTGCGCTGGCGGCGTTGCTGGCGCTCGCCATCGGGCTTTTTTCCCTGCGCGTGCAGACCATCTTTTTCGCCATGGTGACGCTGGCGGTCGCCTCGGCCTTTGCGGTGCTCGCCTCGCAATTATCCTGGCTGACGGGCGGCGAGGACGGGCGCAGCTTTTCGGTTCCCGCCGTGTTGAGGCCGGGTTTCAAGCTGCTGCAACAGGGGCCGTTCGGCATCGAGATCAACGGGCGCACGCTTTCCTATTACCTTGTGTTTTTTTCCGCCGCAGTCCTGTTTCTCGTGATGCTGCGCATTGTGGAATCGCCGTTCGGGCGCGTGTTGCAGGCGATCCGTGAAAATCCGTTTCGCGCGGAGGCGCTCGGCTATCGCATCGTGTTTCATCGCACGATCGCCGTTGTGCTGGGCGCCGTATTTGCGGCGCTTGCCGGCGCGCTCAATGCCTTGTGGCTGAAATATAACGGGCCTGACACGAGCCTGTCTTTCGCCATCATGCTCGACATTCTCGTCATGGTGGTGATCGGCGGCATGGGAACGCTGTATGGATCGGTCGTCGGCGCCGTCGTTTTCGTGCTCGCGCAGAATTATCTGCAATCGCTGATGGGCGTCGCCTTCCGCGCGCTGAACGAGGCAGGGCTGACCTTCGTCGCCGGCTTCTTCAATCCCGACCGCTGGCTGCTGTGGCTCGGCGTGATGTTCATTCTCAGCGTCTATTTCTTTCCAACCGGCATTGTCGGAAAATTGCGCGCGGAGGCGAAGCAATGAGCGTTTCTCGCTATGTCACGGTTCTCGACCGCGAAATCCACTACATGGAATGGGGCGCGCCGGATGCGCCCAAACTCGTGCTGTGGCACGGGCTGGCGCGCACCGGGCGCGATTTCGACGACCTCGCCGCTGCGCTTGCCGCGCGCTGGCATATTGTCGCGCCCGATACGATCGGTCGCGGTTTTTCGCAATGGAGTCCGCGCCCGCAAACCGAATATTGTCTCGATTTCTACGCGGCGCTGGCGAAAGGTTTCGTCGATGCGCTCGGCTGGAAACATTTCGACTGGGTTGGCACGTCGATGGGCGGCGCCATCGCCATTCGCGCGGGCGCAGGCGTCCTTGCGGGGCGCATCGGCAAACTCGTCCTGAACGACATCGGGCCGGAAATCGCGACCGCGGCTGTCGAACGCATTCGCTCCTACGCCGGCAAGCCGCCGCGCTTCGACAGGATGAGCGAACTGGAAGCCTATCTGCGGCAGATCTACAAGCCCTACGGTTTCATGAACGATGCGCAATGGCGGCGCATGACCGAGACATCGGCGCGACGTCTGCCCGATGGCGGCGTCACGACGCATTACGATCCCGAGATGGTGCAGCAGTTCATCCACCATCCGCACGATTACGATCAATGGCCGCAATGGCGTAAACTCGATTGCGCCATTTTGTGCCTGCGCGGCGTCGATTCCGATCTTCTGCTGCGCGATGCGGCCGCGCGCATGCCGCGCGAAAATCCGCGCTGCCGCGTGGTGGAAGTGGAAGGATGCGGCCATGCGCCCGTGTTGAACACGCCTGCGCAAATCGCGCTGGTCGAAGACTTCCTGCGGGGCTGAGCGCGTGCCGCGATTTGCCGCCAATCTGTCGATGCTGTTTACGCAGGCGCCTTTTCTCGACCGTTTCGCGCTGGCGGCGCGCGCGGGATTTGAGGCTGTCGAGTTCATGTTTCCTTACGAACATGCGCCGGCCGAAATCGCAGCGCGCCTTAAGGAGCATCGTTTGACGCAAGCGCTGTTCAATCTGCCGCCGGGCGATTATGCGGCAGGCGAGCGCGGCCTTGCGTGCAAGCCTGGCGGGCGCGCAGCGACGCTGGAGTCAATCGAACAGGCGTTGCCCTATATGCGCGCGACCGGCGTTGAGCGCGTGCATCTGATGGCCGGGCTCGGCGACCCCGCAGATGCGCGCCAGCGCGCCGCTTACGAAGAGGCTGTCGGCGCGGCTGCCGAACGCTTGCGAGCCGAGGCGATCGAGGTGCTGATCGAGCCGATCAATCCCCACGACATGCCGGGATATTTTCTGCGCAGCTTCGATTATGCGGCCCATGTCGTGCGCACGCTCGCAGCGCCCAATCTGAAGCTGCAGTTCGACATCTATCATCGCCAGCGCATTCACGGCGATGTCGCGCGCGGGCTGACGGAGCTTTTTCCCCTGATCGGGCATGTGCAGATCGCCGGCGTTCCCGGCCGCCACGAGCCGGACCGGGGAGAATTGCACTATCCGTTTCTCTTCGCAGAACTCGACCGGCTGGGCTACGCAGGCTATGTCGGCTGCGAATATCGACCTGCGGGCGCAACGCTGGACGGGTTGCAATGGTTTGCGCCTTACGCGCGGGCGAGCGGACAACAGGGCGGATGAGTCGACAGGGCGATTTTGCAGCGGTCGCTTTCGCCGGCGGCGGCAACCGCTGTTACTGGCAGGGCGGATTCTGGGACGCGCTGACGGGCTTGCGCGCGCAGCGGCCCGATTTCGTCGTCGGCGTTTCGGCCGGCGCCTTTCAGGCCTGTTTCTCGCTGATCGGCGAAGGCGCGCGCGTGCGCCGCACGGTGTTCGAGGCCTGCGCGCGCAACAGCACCGGCGTCGACTGGCGTCTGCTGGCGCGCGGGCGCTCGCCTTTTCTGGTCGGCGGACTTTATCGCGCGCTGATCGAGGATGTTTTCGGCGCTCGGGAAATCGCGGCGCTGAAACAGGCGCCGGAAATATTCATCCAGGTCGCCCATCCGCCTGCAAGGATGCCCGGCGCGCTGGCGGCGCTCGCCGCGATCGGCGCCTATCAGATCGAAAAGGCGGCGACGGGCGCTGCGCATTCGAAGGCGGGGCGCTATGTCGGCCTGACCGCCGATTGGGTGTCGACGCATCGCATCGCGAGGCCGGCTGAACTTGCCGATGCGCTGATGGCCAGCGCCAGCGTGCCGCCGTTCATGCCGATCGGTTTCGTCCATGGGCGCCCGGCGCTCGACGGCGGCCTTGTCGACAATCCGCCGCTGGCGCGCCTTGCGCCTGTTGAATCGGCCGGCGGGCGCACGCTGGTGCTGACGACGCGCTCGGCGCGCCCGCTGGAGTCGAATGCGCAAAGGCTCGTCGCCATCCCCTCGCAACCCATTGCGCTCGACAAGTTTTCGGTCACCGACGCGGACGGATTGCGCTGGGCCTACGAGCTTGGCCTGCGAGATGGCGAAAATTTCGCCAAATCTTTATAGACCAATAAATACAATTATATATGTGCCCAGACCGTTCGCCTGGTTGCAAAAACAGCTTGCCGAAAAGCTGTTTTGGGTTTAGAACAAATCATGAACGATTTTTCCCCTTTTTCGCCGGGCCGCCTGCATGAAATTCATGCCGCTGGCGTCGATTGCGCCGCCGCTTTCGGCTTCAGCGTCGCCGCTGCGGCGGGGGTGAGCGAGAAACCGGTTCTGCTGGTGGCGCCCGATTTCGGCCGCAGCGAGGCCGGGACGCCCTCCGGCGCGGGATTGCACGAATATGGGCTCGATCCCGACCGGTTCATTTTCGCGGCCGCGCGCAACGAGACGCAGGCCCTGCAGGCCGGGCTCGAGGGCGCACGCTGCAAGGGGCTCGGCGCTGTCGTGATCGAACTCTGGCGCGGCGCATCCGGTTACGACCTGACGGCGAGCCGGCGGCTGGCGCTGGCCGCCGAGACGTCCGGCGCAACGATTTTCGTCGCCGCGCTCGACACGCCGCCCGCCCCCAGCGCAGCGCAGACGCGCTGGCGAGTCGCTCCCGCCCTGTCGCGCGCGCTGGCGGCGCAGGCGCCCGGAGCGCCCGCCTTCCATCTGCGGCTCGAGCGCGATCGCAGCGGTCTTTCCGGACAGACTTTCGATGTGGAGTGGAATCGTGCGTTGCGTTGCTTCATCTCCCGCGCTTCCCGCGCCGGCGCCGCAGCAGCGCCGCTATCTGGCTTTGTGGACGCCCTTTCTGCAGGACGAACGGCGCCGCCAGCCCAATCTTTCAGCGAACCCTTCGCCCGCACGGGATGATCCATCGCGCGCCCCGCGCGTTTTTGTCGAGAATGCGCGCGGGGCGATGCGCATCGTCGCCGCTTCGCGCGCAGCGCATGCCTGCGGACTGACTCCCGGTCTTACGCTCGCCGATGCGCGGGCGCGCGCGGGCGATGTCGAGGCCCTGCCGCACGACCCGAAGGGCGACGAACGCGCCCTCGATCTTCTGGCCGCCTGGTGCGAACGGTTCACGCCGCTTGTGGCGCTGGATGCGCCGCTCGGCCTGATGCTCGACATTACGGGCTGCGGCCATCTGTTCGGCGGAGAGGAGGCTTTGCGCGACACGCTTGGGGCCGCCCTGCGCCGCTTCGGGCTTTCCGCACGCGCCGCCATTGCGCCGACGCCCGATCTTGCGCGGGCGCTGGCGCGCTTTGGCGGCGGCGCCATCGCGCAGGACGGCGCGGCGGCGCATGCGCTGCCTGTCGCTGCGCTCGAAGCGGGCGAGCATACGCATCTGGCATTGCAGCGCGCCGGCCTCAAAACCATCGGCGATCTCGCCGAACGGCCGTCGCATATTCTGACGGCGCGTTTCGGCGCGGATACGACACGCAAACTCGCACGGCTTTTGTGCTGCGAGGATACGCGCATCACGCCGCGGCGGCCTTTGCCGGAGTGTATGGTGGAACGGCATTTTCCCGAGCCGTTCCTGCATCAACAGGCGATCGAGGCGGTGGTTGCGCCTCTTATGACGCAGGCCGCTGATATTCTGGAGCGCCGCGGACAGGGGGGACGGCTCTTCTCGCTTTCCTTCTTCCGAAGCGACGGCGTTGTGCGCGTTGTGCGCATCGAAACGGCCGCGCCCTTGCGCGCAACCGAAAATTTCATGCGCCTGTTTCGCCTCAAGGCCGAAAAGCTGGCGGATCCGCTCGATCCGGGTTTTGGCTTCGATGCGATTCGATTGTCCGTCATCGCCGTCGAAACAATGCCCGAGGCGGAACAGCGCCTCGATGGCGGCGTCGATGCGCAAACAGACATGACCGCCGCCATCGACCGGCTTGTCGCCCGGCTGGGGCGCGAGCGCGTTTTGTCCTTCATTGCGCGCGATACGCATGATCCCGACCGCGCTTCGGGTCTTGCGCCCTATGAAAAGCGCGCCGGGGCATGGCCTGCGCATGAAGAGGGCGATGCGCCGGCGCGGCCGTTGCGCATGATCGAGCCGCCATTGCCGGTCGATGTCGTCGCGCTCGCGCCCGATGGACCGCCGGCGCAGTTTCGCTGGCGGCGCGCGCTGCACATTGTGGCGCGCGCCGAAGGTCCGGAGCGCGTCGCGCCCGAATGGTGGCGCAACGCCGATGCGCCGACGCGCGATTATTATCGCGTCGAGGATGCGCAAGGGCGGCGGTTCTGGCTGTTTCGCGAAGGGCTTTACGAACGCGACAGCATGCAGCCGCGCTGGATGCTGCACGGACTTTTCGCATGACGGCCTACGCTGAATTATGCGCTGCGACGCATTTTTCCTTTTTGCGCGGCGCCTCCGCGCCATCCGACATGGTGCTGACCGCCTTGCTGCTTGGCCTTGCGGGAATCGGAATCGCCGACCGCAATTCTGTAGCAGGCGTCGTGCGCGCGCATGCGGCGTTGCGCGAATTGCGCGCGGCGGGAAACAAGCCGCCGCAAATTCTGCGCGATGGCGGCAGCCCGGGCGAGTTCGTGGTCATCGAGCCAGACGCGCCCCCGCTCGATTCGCAAAAGCTGGCGCAGCGCGCGCAGGATTTCAAACTTCTGACCGGCGCGCGCCTGTGCTTCCATGATGAAACGCCCGATATCGTCGTCTATCCCGAAAACCGCGCCGGGTGGGGGCGGCTGTGCCGCATTCTGACATCCGGCAATCGTCGCGCCAAAAAGGGCGCATGCATTCTGACGCGCGCCGATCTTCTTATGAACGCGCGCGATCTTCTGATGATTGTTTTGCCAAACCGCGACCATGCAGGCCTTGCGGAATGCCTGTCGCAGTTGCGCATCGCCGCTGAAGATCGTGTCTGGCTTGGCGCAACCATGCCGCGACGCGGCGACGACCGGCGGCGGCTTGCCGCCCTTTCGCGAATCGCGCGCGCCAGCGGCGCTCCGCTGATCGCTGTCAACGACGCGCTTTACGCCAGCCCGGACCAGCGCGATTTGCAGGATGTTCTCACATGCATCCGCGAGGGCGTGAAACTGACACAGGCCGGGCGCGCGCTGGAGACCAACGCCGAGCGCCACCTCAAGCCGCCACACGAAATGGCGCGATTGTTTGCAGATGCGCCGCAAGCCATTGCGCAGACGCTCGCCTTTCTGGACCGCGCGCATTTTTCGCTCGACCAGCTCAAATACGAATATCCCGACGAGCCGACGCCGCCGGGCCGCGAGCCGCAGCAATGGCTGGAGGAACTGACATGGCGCCATGCCGCCATGCGTTATCCGGCCGGCGTTCCGGCGCGGGTGGAAGCGCAGTTGCGCGACGAGCTGGCGCTGATCGGAAAGCTCGATTACGCCCGCTATTTTCTCACCATTCACGACATCGTGCGCATCGCTCACGACAAGGGCATTCTGTGCCAGGGGCGCGGATCTGCGGCTAACTCAGCCGTCTGTTTCGTGCTCGGGATCACCGCTGTCGATCCGGCGGAATACCGTCTGCTGTTTGCGCGCTTTCTGTCCGAAGAGCGGCGCGAGCCGCCCGATATCGACGTCGATTTCGAGCACGAGCGGCGCGAGGAAATCATCCAGCATATTTATCAAAAATACGGGCGGGAGCGCGCAGGGCTTGTGGCGACCGTGATTTCCTATCGCCCGCGCAGCGCCATTCGCGATGTCGGCAAGGTTTTCGGGCTCAGCGAAGATGTGACCGGCGCCATCGCCGACACAAACTGGGGCTCGTACGGGCGCGATATTCCCGATGCGCGCGTGCGCGAGACGGGCGTCGATCCGGCCAATCCGACCATCGCGCGCGCCGTTTCCTTCGCGCGGCGACTGATCGGATTTCCGCGCCATCTGTCGCAACATGTCGGCGGTTTCGTTCTGGCGCGCGGGCGACTCGATGAAATATGTCCGATCGGCAATGCGGCGATGAAAGACCGCACGTTCATCGAATGGGACAAGGACGATATCGATACGCTCGGCCTGATGAAGGTCGATGTGCTGGCGCTCGGCATGCTCACCTGCATCAGGAAAGCGCTGGATGCGTTGCGCGCGCATGAAGCGACGGACTGGACGCTTGCCGATATTCCGCAAGACGACGCGCAAACCTATGCGATGCTCCAGCGCGGCGAGTCGCTCGGCGTGTTTCAGGTGGAAAGCCGCGCGCAAATGAACATGCTGCCGCGCCTGAAGCCGGAAAAATTTTACGACCTCGTCATTCAGGTCGCCATCGTTCGGCCCGGCCCCATTCAGGGCAATATGGTTCATCCTTATCTGCGGCGACGCAGCGGCGCTGAAAAAGTGAAATTTCCGGCGCCTTCGCCGCAGCACGGGCCGCCGGACGAATTGCGGCAGGTGCTCGGCCGCACGATGGGCGTTCCACTATTTCAGGAACAGGCGATGGAACTGGCCATGGTCGCGGCGAAATTTTCCGCAGACGAAGCCAATCAGTTGCGTCGCGCCATGGCGACATTCCGCAATGTCGGCACGATTCATCATTTCGAAGCAATGATGGTCGAGCGCATGATCGCGCGCGGTTACGATCCCGATTTCGCACGCAATTGTTTCGAACAGATTCGCGGCTTCGGCTCTTACGGATTTCCCGAAAGCCATGCGGCGTCCTTCGCCAAGCTGGTTTATGTGTCGGCCTACATCAAGCAGCATCATCCGGCGATTTTCGCTTGCGCCTTGCTCAACGCGCAGCCCATGGGCTTTTACGCGCCCGCGCAAATCGTGCGCGATGCGCAGGAGAATGGCGTGGAAGCGCGCGCGCCCGACGTCAATTCCAGCGATTGGGACAATAAACTCGTGCGCAACGCTGCGGGCGCATTGGCGTTGCAGCTTGGTTTCCGCCAGATCGACGGACTAGCGCAGAACGACATGGAGCGCCTCGTCGCCATGCGCAAGCAAGGATATGCAAGCGTCGAGGAACTTTCACGCCGCGCTGCGCTTTCTGCGCAAGCCATGCGCCTGCTTGCGGACGCCGACGCCTTCCGCTCGTTTGCGCCTTCGTTCGACCGGCGCAAGGCGCTTTGGGCGGTGCGGCGCCTGCCGGCGGGCGAGGCGCTGCCCTTGTTCGCCGCCGCCGATGCGCGCGAACTGGCGCGCGAACCTTCCGCGCGCCTACCGCAAATGCCGCTCGGCGAACAGGTCGCGACCGATTACCAGACAATGCGTCTGTCGCTGAAGGCCCATCCCATGAAGCTGCTGCGCAGCCATTTCGCGGGCGTTGCGACCTGCGCCGGGCTGCGCGACCTGAAAGACGGCGCATGGGCGCGCGTCGCCGGTCTGGTTCTGGTGCGCCAGAGGCCTGGCGCGGGCAACGCCATTTTCGTGACGCTGGAGGACGAGACGGGCGTCGCCAATCTGCTGATCTGGGCGCGCGATTTCGAACGCATACGCCGCCCTGTCATGGGCGCGCGGCTGATGCTGGCGACAGGGCGCGTGCAGAAAAGCGACGAAGGCGTCGTGCATCTGATGACCAAAAACGTCAGAGACGATTCCCTCAGGCTGGAAAATCTGTGGCGCGAAAACGACGACAGCCGCCTGCCGCACACATCCCTGAAAATGCGCCATCCGCGCGACGTGCGCCTGCTGCCGCGCTCGCGCGATTTCCGCTGATCCCGCCGTCGCGCGCTTGCTCGCCGGACGCCGATGACGCAAATTGCGCTGCTGTCAGGGAGCCTATTCATGTCCGAACGCCCCATCATCATCATCGGCGCAGGCCACGGCGGCGTGCAGGCCGCCGCATCGTTGCGGGAAGAAGGCTATGAAGGGCCGCTCGTTCTCCTCTCAGCCGATCGCCACGCGCCCTATCAGCGCCCGCCTTTGTCGAAAGCCTATATCAAGGGCGAGGCGAGCGCCGATTCTCTGATCCTGCGCGGCCCGGCCTTCTATACCGAAAACAGAATTGCGCTGCGGCTCGGCGAAGCGGCCGCTTCCATCGACCGCGCCGCGCAACGCGTGACGCTGACATCTGGCGAACAGATCGATTACGCCCATCTCATTCTGGCGACGGGCGCAGATCCGCGCCCTGCGCCTTTCGCCGGCGCGCAGCTTCCGGGCGTGCATGTGTTGCGCGATATGGACGACGCCGAGCGGTTGAAACAGGGGCTCGGCGCGGCGCGCAGCGTCGTCATTATCGGCGCGGGATTCATCGGGCTCGAATTTGCCGCCACCGCCGCGCTCAAGGGCGTGGAAACGCATGTCGTTGAAGTTGCGCCGCGCGTGATGGGGCGCGCGATCTCGCAGCCCATGTCGGCCTTTTTCGCCGGCGAGCACCGCAAGTTCGGCGTGCGCCTGCATCTTGGCGCTGGCGTTGCGGCAATCGAGGATGCCGGCGCGGGGGCGCGCCGCGTGACGCTTTCTGATGGAACGCAGATCACGGCGGGGCTCGCACTCGTGGGCATCGGCATTGTCGCGAGCGAGGGGCTGGCGAAAGCGGCTGGACTGGCGGTCGACAATGGCGTCGTCGTCGACAGCGCGATGACGACATCCGATCCGCATATTTCCGCGATTGGCGATTGCGCGTCTCATCCCAACCTGTTCGCCGGGCGACGCATCCGCCTTGAATCCGTTCAGAACGCAGTCGATCAGGCGCGCGTCGTGGCGCGCAAGCTCACCGCCAAGCCGGCGCAATACGACGCGCTGCCTTGGTTCTGGTCCGATCAGGGCGATCTCAAATTGCAGATTGCGGGCATTCTTGGCGAGGCCGATGTGTTCGTGACCCGGGGCGATCCCGAGCAACGCGCCTTTTCCGTTTTCGCGTTCAAGGACGGGCGCCTGAAGGCCGTCGAATCGGTCAATCGCGGCGCCGATCACATGATGGCGCGGCGGCTGATTGCGGCAAACGCCGCTCTGACGCCGCAGGAAGCTGGCGATCCGGCTTTCGATCTCAAAGCGCGGGCAATGGGGCGCTGACGCGCCGCCTCAAACCACAACCGTCAATTTTTCCGCAGCGCGCGTCACGCCGGTATAGAGCCAGCGCGCGCGATGCTCGCGAAAGGCGAAGCTCTCGTCGAACAGGACGACATCGTTCCATTGCGAGCCCTGCGCCTTGTGGACCGTCAGCGCATAGCCGTAATCGAACTCGTCCGAATCGCGACGCAGCGAATAGGGTATTTCCTCGGTCGAGCCGTTGAAAAATTCCGGAATGACGCCGACGCGTTGCGGCTTTGCGCCTGGCGTCTCTTCTGGCGTCACCGACAGGCGAACCTTGCGCGTTCGCACGGAGCCTGCGCGCGCAACGCGAAAAATGCCGCCGTTGAGCAGCCCCTTCTGGCGATTATTGCGCAGGCAAACGAGTTTTTCGCCGACTTCCGGCAGATCGGCGGAAAAGCCGAGCAATTCGCGCAAGCGCCTGTTGTACGCGCGCCGCGTCTTGTTGAGGCCGACGAGAACCTGATCGGCGCCCGTGACCATTTGCGGCGCCAGTTCGCTGCGCGCGATGACGCGCGAGGCGCCGAATGCGCCGCGCTGCAGCGCACGCCCTTCGCGCACGTCCATCGACATGCGGACGATCGGATTGTCGGCGGCCTGCCGATGCACCTGCGTCAACATCACATCCGGCGCCTGCTCGGTGAAAAAGCCGCCGCCCTTGACCGGCGGCAGTTGCGCGGGATCGCCCAGCACGAGAACTTTCTTGCCGAAAGACAAGAGGTCGCGGCCTAGCTCCTCATCCACCATCGAACATTCGTCGATGACAATTAGCGCTGCGGCGGCTGCCGGCGCATCCTCGTTGAGTTCGAAAGACGGCTCTTCCGCGTCGAGATTTTTCGGCCGGTAGATCATCGAATGAATCGTGCGCGCATCATGGCAGCCGCGCGCGCGCATCACGAGCGCCGCCTTTCCGGTGAATGCGCCGAATGCCGTTGCGCCATCGACATGTTCGGCCAGATGGCGCGCCAGCGTCGTCTTGCCCGTGCCGGCGTAGCCGAACATGCGGAAGACCTGCGTCGCCGCGGGATCGGCGAGCCAGTCCGCAACGGCCTTGAGGGCCGAATCCTGTTCGGGCGTCCAGCGCATGGCGCTCTGTAACAGAAAGCCGCGCGGTTTGCAGAGACGATAAAATCCTTTATCGAGAGATGATCGACCAAGAGGGGCGCCATGGCGGACGACGCGGGGGTGAACACCCGCCATCTCGATGAAATCGTCGGCTACATGCTGCGCCGGGCGCAAGTCGCCGTCTTCAACGATTTTCGCAGGATGTTCGCCGATTACGCGGTAACGCCGACGCAATATGCGGTTCTGTGCCTGATTGCCGACAATCCGGGTTCGAATCAAAGCCGCATCGCTGCCGCGCTCGGCATCAAACGCGCCAATTTCGTCGCCATCCTCGATGAGCTGGAGCGCCGCGACCTTGCCGCGCGCGAGCCCTCGAACGAGGACCGCCGCTCGCATGCGCTGCGCCTGACCGCTCAGGGCGAATCGTTCACCACCGCCTTGCGCAAGCGCAACGCGGAAGCCGATGCGCGCGTCGACGCGCTGCTGCAACCTGGCGAACGCGCCATGCTCATCGATGTGCTGCAGCGGCTTTCGACGGGCCTTGGCGACGCAGACAGCGGCTCCGAGGGTTAAGCCTCGGCGCGCCTTGCCGTTCGCGCGCGCAATGTTCCGATCGTCGACTGATAGCGCGCATGACGCGTCATATCGAACAAGGCGAGCGCGCTGTCGCGCCAGCTCACTGGCGCGATTTCAGGCGGAAGCGGCCGCGACGTCAGCGCATCATGCAACGCGTTCGACAGCGCACGCGCGTCAAATCGCTTGAAATATGTCACCTGATCGCCGGCTATTTCACGAAACACGGCGATGTCGCTGACGATGGCGGGAACCCCGAAATGGGCGGCTTCGACCAACGGCAGGCCGAATCCTTCGGCGGCTGTCGGCAAGATCAGCGCATGCGCATCGCGATAGAGCGATGCGAGCGCAGCATCGTCGACGCCCTGCATCCAGAACAATCTTTTGCCGAACTCGCGGTGAGCGCGAATGTCGGCGGCGAGCCCGTCGACGTCCCATCCCTGCTTGCCGACGATGACGTATGAAGCCTGCGCGCCGCGCTCCCACAAGAGATCGAACGCGGCCAGCGCGGTCGCATAGCCCTTGCGCGGCTCCAGCGTGCCAACCGACAGAAAATAGGGCCGGGGCGCGGGGGCTGGCGCATTCTGGCGCGCGACAGCCGGAAGATCAGCGCCAAGCGCAAACCATCCAGCGGGCAGCGCGTCGACGGCGAGACCGAGCTTTGGCGCCCAATCTGCAAAATCCTCGGCCGCGCTGCGCGAGATCGCCACAAGCGCGCTCGCCTGTGGCGCAAGCGCGCGCAACCAGGCCGCGAATGTTTCCGTATTGGTCGGCGCCGTATAGCCAGGCAGATCGAGCGGCGTCGTATCGTAGAGGCCGAGGATGATTTCCGCGCCGGCGGCTTTTCCCGCAAGCGCTGCTTCCGCAACGCGCGTGTTGATCCAGCTCGCGTCGAACAGGATGATCCTGTCGCCCGCCGTAAAGGGCGCGGGCTGCAGATCGGTCAGGGACAAAAATCGCCCGTCCTTCTCGATGATCGGGCAGGCAAGATTTTCTGCAACGCCGGTCTGGCAGATTGCGCGCGTCACACGCTGAATGCCGGTCCTGTAGGCCGAGCCGTATGTCCGCGTCATGTCGAAAAACAGTCGCGGCGTCGGCTGTGCGATGGTTGCTGGAATGGCGATATCTTCAACAGCGCGCAAGGCTTCGAGCGAAGGCGCGACGCCATCCTGCAGATGGCCCCGCCCGGCCCAGCGGTTGAGCGTCCAGCGCAGTTCCTGCACGCGCAGCGCCAGGACGCGCGCCCAGTCAGGCACGCCCAGCGAACGCTGGCGCGCAAATTCGAGCTCGCGCTTGAGGTGGCGGATCTGGTCGCTTGCCGCATCGTCCATGCGCGCCGCTATATCACGCTGCGGCGCGGGGGAAAACGCGCGTCAGCGCACCGTGATCACGAGCGCGGGCGGCGTCTCGTCATAGAGCGCCTCGACCAGATGCGGGCGATGGGCCAGGACCGCGCGTTGATTGATCGAGCCCTTGTCGGTGATCTCACCGTGATCGATCGAGGGATGATCATCGAAAATCGCCAAGCGCGCGATGAGGCTCGACGAACCAGTCGCGGTTTTTTGCAAAGCCGCGAGCTTTTGCGCGAGCGCTTCGCGCAAGGGTTCGTGAGCCGCATAATCGGCCGGCCCGCTCTCGCGCGCCAGTTGCGGGAAGAACGCGCGGCAGCCGTCCGTATCCAGCAACAGGATCGCGCAAACATCGTCGCGATCATGGCCTGTGATGACGGCGTCGCGCACGAAGGGCGCGAAAGCGCTGACGATTTTCGAGCGCAATCCGCCGACCGACACCCATGTGCCGGTGCGCAACTTGAAATCCTCGCTGACGCGGCCATCGAAAATGAAGCCTTTCTGCGGATCATTCTCGTCGACGAATTTCAGCGCGTCGCCGAGCTTGTAAAATCCTTCCTCGTCGAAGGCGGCGGCGGTGATGTCGGGCTTGCGCCAATAGCCTGGCGTGATGTTGGGACCGCGCACGCGGGCCTCAAGCTTGCCGGCGTTTGGAATGAGCTTGATCTCGCAGGCCGATACAGGGTTGCCGACCATGCCGGCGCGCACCTCTCCAGCCGTGACGAAAAGCGCGCTCGGGCCGGTTTCGGTTGCGCCAAGCCCCGTGACGATGCGAATCTTTTCGCCGACCGTTTCGAACGCAAGACGCTCCAGTTCGTCCCACACATGCTGCGGCAGGCTCGCGCCGGCATACATGATGAAGCGCAGGCGCGAGAAAAATTTCTCGCGCAATTGCTGATCGGTCGCCAGTTGCGAGACCAGCATTTCAAAGCCCTTCGGCACGTTGAAATAAGCGGTCGGCGCAATCTCCTTGAGATTGCGAATGGTGAGCGCAAATTCGCGCGGCGTCGGGCGCCCGTCGTCGATATAGAGCGTTCCGCCGCCGTAGAGCGCGATATGCGTGTTGTGATTGCCGCCGAATGTATGGTTCCAGGGCAGCCAGTCCAGCAATGTCTGCGGATTGGCGATCTCGCGGATCGATTCGGCGATTTGCAGGATGTTGGCGCACAGCATGCGCTGCGGATTGACCACGCCTTTGGGCGCGCCGGTCGAGCCCGACGTGAACAGGAATTTGGCGATTGTGTCGGGACCGACCTTCGCATGCGCAGCGGCAACGGCCGCCGGATTGTCCGCAGCCAGCGCTGCAAACGGCGTCGCGCCGAGCGCTTCGCCGTTTTCCACGGTGACGATCTCCGCGTCCTTGTGCGCGACGGCTGCGATCGCCTTGCCATAAAGCGCGCCATCGTCTGCGAAGATGAGGCCCGGCGTCAGCAGGTCGAGAATGTAACGCAGCTTGCCGTAATCGGACGAAATCAGGGAATAGGCGGTCGAGATCGGCGCGTATGGCACACCGATGTGCATGCAGGCGAAACCCAGCAGCAGATGCTCGATGGAATTCCCCGACAGAATGGCGACGGGCCGTTCGACCGAAACGTCGCGCGTCAGCAGAGCTGCGGCGATGGACTGCACCTGCGCATAAAATTGCGCATAGGTGAGCTTGCGCCATGCGCCGGCGCGATCGCGCGCGGCGACGAAGACGGCGTCCGGCGTCTTTTCGGCCCAGCGCTGCAGATAGACGGTGATGGCGCGTTCGGGCTGCGGCGCGGGCGCAACCGAGCGAACGTAAATGATTCCGTTTTGCCGCCGATCCAGCTCGGCCTGTTGCGGACCGAGCGCAACGGCGCGCTCCGGCAAGGCGCTCCCCTTGGCGTTCATGCGACCTCCCATCGCAACGGCCGTTCGGCCATATTTTTTGTTATGATATATAACAATTAAAATCCATGCAAGCGCCGTGAGATGACCTAAGGCATGGGTCCAAAGTACACAGGCCGAAAACGGTTCAGCCCTTGACGGCTTTGTGCGGCGCATCATATATTCTCGCTATGCAACGAGCCTCCCTCGTTGCTAGCCCTCCTTGGGCGTTTCCTCCCTAGACTTGGGCCGCCGGCTTGCCGGTGGCCCCTTTTTTTTGGCTATCTAGGGAAAATGGAGACTCTCATGCCGCTGGACCCCGACGCCGCCCGGTTGCTCGAACTCACGCGCGGACGGGCCCGCATCGAGGATTTTGCGCCGGTGGAGGCGCGCGTGGCCTATCATCGCGCGCGGCTCGCCCTGCAATCGTCGCCGGCCGATGTGGCGCAGGCGCGCGACATTTCCATTCCTGGCCCCGGGGGACCGCTGCGCTTGCGGCTGACGCGGGGTCTGGGCGCGCCCGAACATGCCGCGCCCTGCCTTGTGTTCCTGCATGGCGGCGGCTGGACGATCGGCGATCTCGACACCCATGATTACGCGGCCCGGCGGCTCGCCAACGCCGCAAACTGCGTCGTCGCCTCGGTCGATTATCGTCTTGCACCGGAGCATAAATTTCCTGCCGCCGTGCACGACGCCGTCGCAGCCCTGGACTGGGTCGCCGCCCATCCGCAGGAAAGCGGCGCAGATCCGGCCCGGCTTGCCATCGGCGGCGACAGCGCCGGCGGCAATCTGGCCGCCTCCGCAGCCATTCTGGCGCGCGATGCCGGCGGGCCGGCGCTGATCCATCAATCGCTGCTCTATCCCTCCACCGATATGGAGATGCAGCGCGCCGGGTTCGACGACGTTTCACCCGACATGCCGCTTGCGCCCAAAACGGCGCGCTATTTTCGCGATCACTACATGAAGGACGCGCCCGAGACGGCGGACTGGCGCGCCTCGCCGCTGCGCGCGCCCTCGCTCGCCGGGCTGCCGCATACGTTTTTGCTGACGGTGCGGCACGATCCCTTGCGCGCGGAAGGCGCAGATTATGCGCGCGCGCTCGAAAAAGCGGGCGTGCGCGTGTGGCATGTCGACATGAACGATCAGGTGCATGGCTTTTTGACCATGAACCGTCTGATCCGCGCCGCCGATACCGCGCTCGACATGGCGGCGCTGGCGCTTCGCTACGCTTTCGCGCTCTAGCGCCCCAGCGGATTTACGACCGGCGCGACGGTCATCACGTCGCGCCAATCCGGGTTCTTCGCATATTGCGCGCGGACATAGGGACAGTTCGGAATGATGCGGAAGCCGTTGCGGCGCGCATCGGCGATCATGAAATCGACCAGAGCGCGCGCGGCGCCCGTTCCCCTGAGAGATTCGGGCGCGCCGGTGTGATCGGCGCTGATGAGATCGGCGCCGCGCTGCGTGAACGTCAGCTCCGCCTCGTCAGCGATCCCGGCAACCTTCGCGACGTAGCGCCCGCCGTGCGGCCCGGCCTCCTTTGCAACAGTCACGTCAGGCATCGGCTGTTCCTTTCTGCACGACGGCGCTAATGCGCCTCGTCCCAGTTGGGCGCTGCGCGCGCCTCGACCAGGAGGGGAACGGTAAGCTCGACCTGCGGCTCGTGCGCGTGCTCCATGACGCGCGAAACCAGCGCGATCGTTTGCTCGATCTCAGCGTCCGGGACTTCGAAAACCAGTTCGTCATGCACCTGCAACAGCATGCGCGCATGCAGATTGGCGCGCGCCAGTTCCGCATCCATCCGCACCATGGCGCGACGGATGATGTCGGCCGCCGTTCCTTGAATCGGCGCATTGATTGCGGCGCGCTCGTTGAATGCGCGCTCGGACGGGTTGGATGAGGCGATGCGCGGATAATGCGCCTTGCGGCCAAACAGCGTGGTGACGAAACCCTGCTCCTTGGCCAGTTTTCGCGTTGCGTCCATGTATGTGCGAATGCCGGGAAAGCGCTCGAAATATTTGCGGATGTAGGCGCCAGCCTCCTCGCGCGGAATGCCAAGCTGATTGGCGAGACCGAAGGCCGATATGCCGTAGACGATTCCAAAGTTGATCGCTTTCGCCCGGCGGCGCACTTCGCCCGGCATGCCCTCGATGGGCACGCCGAACATTTCGGACGCCGTCATCGCGTGAATGTCGCGCCCTTCCGCGAAGGCTTTCTTGAGTTGCGGAATGTCTGCGATATGGGCGAGCAGACGCAGTTCGATCTGGCTGTAATCGGCGGAGATCAGCTTGTGACCGGGCGCTGCGATGAAAGCCGTTCTGATCTTGCGGCCCGCCTCATTGCGAACGGGAATGTTCTGCAGGTTGGGTTCGGAGGAGGACAGGCGGCCTGTCGTCGTCGAAGCAAGCGCGTAGGACGTGTGCACGCGCCTGGTCGCCGCATTGACGAACGATGGCAAGGCGTCGGCGTAGGTCGATTTCAGCTTGGCCAGTTGCCGCCAATCGAGAATGCGCTGCGGCAGCTCGTGCCCCTCTTCGGCGAGATCTTCGAGAATGCCTGCTGCGGTCGACCAGGCGCCGGTCGCCGTTTTCTTCGCTCCGGGCAGGCCCATCTTGCCAAACAGAATGTCGCCGATCTGCTTGGGCGATCCGATGTTGAAGGTTTCGCCCGCCAGTTCATAGACGCCCGCTTCAAGCCGCGCCATGTCCTGCGCAAATTCGCCTGACAGTCGCGCGAGTATCTGGCGGTCGATCGATATGCCGCGCAATTCCATGCGCGCAAGCGTTTCGATCATCGGCCGTTCAAGCGTTTCGTAAACATTGGCCATGCTTTCGGCGACAAGACGCGGCTCCAGCAATTTCCACAAGCGGAACGTGACATCGGCGTCTTCGGCAGAATATTCCGCGGCTCTTTCAATCGGCACGCGCGCAAAGCCGATGAATGTCTTGCCCTGGCCTGCGACTTCGCCGAAAGCCAGCGGCTTGTGTCCCAGCAGTTTTTCGGAAAGCTCGTCCATGCCGTGGCCGATGCGTCCGGCGTCCAGCGCGTAAGACGCCAGCATCGTGTCGGCCAGCGGCGCCATCTCGACGCCGTGCTGCTTCAGCACAACCCAGTCGAACTTGGCGTTCTGCAAAATCTTCAGAACCGACGGCGCCTCCAGCATCGGCTTGAGGCGCTGCTTCACATCCGCCCAGGCGAGCTGGCCCGGCGCGAGGCCCTGCGCGCCGAAAAGATCGCCGGCGTTCTCTTTCACATGGCCAAGGGGAATGTAGCAGGCCCAGTTCGGCGCCAACGCCATGGATACGCCGATGAGTTCGCTTGTCACGGGATCGAGCGAACTGGTTTCGGTGTCGATGGCGACGCGGCCGAGTTCGAACGCCGCCTTGATCCAGGCGTCGAGCGTCGGCAGATCGCGCACGATGGCATATTGGCTGCGATCGAACGGCGCCGTCGCCTCCTGCGCGCGCGCGGCGGCAAGCGCGGCCGGCGTGAAATCGGCTGGCGCGGCGGGCGGCTTGTCCGCCTTTCCCTTTGCTTTTTCAACGGATGGCGCGGCGGCAGTCTTCTGCGCGGCGCTTTCGCTTGCCGGCGCAAACTCGCCTTGGCGCGCGCGCCAGGCGCCCTGCCCCACAAGATCGGATTGCGGCTCGATTTCTGCGGCCTCGACGCCGTAAAATTCCGCCACGCGGCGCGTGATCGTTGTGAATTCCATCGCCTTCAGGAAGGCGACAAGCTGCTTTGCATCCGGCGCGACGAGCGACAGATCGTCGAGCGGCGTTTCCACATCGACATCTTCCACCAGAGTCACCAGCTTCTTCGACAAGCGGATGAGTTCGACGCTGTCCTTGTCGGTCAGCGTTTCGCGGCGCTTGGGCTGTTTGATTTCGGGCGCGCGCGCCAGCAGTTCCTCGAGCGAGCCGTATTCCTGAATCAGCTGCGCGGCTGTCTTGACGCCGATGCCGCGGGCGCCGGGCACGTTGTCGGTGGAATCGCCGGCCAGCGCCTGCACGTCGACGATTTTTTCGGGCGGCACGCCGAAATAATCCTGCGCTTCGGCGACGCCGATGCGACGCTCGTCTCGCTCGCCGGAGGCGGGATCGTACATGGCGATCTTGGGTCCGACGAGTTGCATCAAATCCTTGTCGGCGGAAATGATGAGGACATCGGCCCCGCGCGCGGCCGCCTGTCGCGCATAGGTCGCGATCAGATCGTCCGCTTCGTAGACATCCTGCTCGACCGGTTTCAGGCCAAAGGCGCGCACCGCCTCGCGCATGAGCGGGAATTGCGGAACGAGATCGTCCGGCGGATCGGAACGGTTCGACTTGTAAGGCGGATAGATTTCCTTGCGAAAGGAGTTTTCCGACTTGTCGAAAATGATGCCGAGATGCGTCGGCTTCACGCCGATGGCGCCCTCGCGCACGAATTGCAGCATCTTCACGCAGAACAGGCGCACCGCGCCGGTCGGCAGACGATCGGACCTGTAATTATATTTCGGATCCTGACGGATGGACTGGAAATAGGCGCGAAAAACGAAAGACGAGCCGTCGACCAGAAAAACATGGTCGCCAGGCGAAACGGGGCGATGGGTCATGGGCCGTAAACTAACCCATCGCGCGCGCCGTTAGAACAGGCGCGGCGACCTGCGCAGGGAATCAAGAGCCAGAAACGCAAGCGCAAGAATGCTGAGCGACAGCAACAGCGCGCTGGCGGGCGGCGGCGCCTTGGGCAAAAGGCCCGCCGCCTTGACGAGCGCAACCGGCCAGATGGCGAGCAGCGCAGGCGCGAGACGGCCGAGACGGGCAAGAAAATCCTGCAGGCCGGGCGTCTCCACCGCATCGGCGGCGGCAAGCAGCGCAGGGCCCATCGCCGCGCCGAAAACCGCCGCCAGCGGCCCCATTTCAGCAATGCGCGCGGCGCCGCGGCCGGGCGCGGCATGTGCGGCGAAAACAATGGCGCAGGCGGCGAGCGCCACCGGCGCCAGCGCGCCCAGCGCGACATCGGGAAAGGCGCGCCGCAACAGCGCAGAGCGATGCGCGCCGGCCAAAACGCCGACGACATAAAACAGGAACATGCCGATCGTGCGATCGTAGACACCGCCGCGCACGGCCGCCAGAACGTGCAGCACGACAGCGATGACGAGGATGGTTGTGGCCCGCCAGCGCGACAGAACGGCGTAAAGCGCGGCGAAAGCTGCCGGGGCGGCCAGCGCGATCAGGGCCGGACTCGCTTGCGCAAGCGCGTCGGCCGACCACGCCAGAAGCGCGCCGACGGCGGCCAGATTGAGGCACAGCCGCCGGTCGCGCGCGGTGAAGATCGCGCCCGCGAAAAACAGAAAGGCGGGCATGAGCAATGCAGCGCCCAGCAGGCGCGCCAGATCGAGCCCGCCAGCGGCCATGCCCGCCACAGGCGCGACGGCAAACAGCGCCAGCAGCCCCATGGCGGCGGCGCTGTCCTGCCCGCGCACGCGCGCGCTGGCGAAATTGTGCGAAAACAGATGCGCGCGCATGTTTCAGTCCGGGGCAAAGCCGACCCAAACCGGCGCATCGCGCGCCGTTCGGGCCTCACCGGCTCAAACGAAGCAAAAGCGAAGCCTCTTGATTGCCCGCGCGAGGCCAATCGGCTAGACAGGGCCCCTCGCGCCCGTAGCTCAGCTGGATAGAGCGCTGCCCTCCGAAGGCAGAGGTCGTGAGTTCGAATCTCGCCGGGCGCGCCATTTTCTCTCATATTTTCACGCACTTAGCAAGAACCGATTTTGTTCTCGTTGACCGAAAATTGCTCGCGGAAGCACCACGGAAGCAGCAGAGACCGTAGCGTAGCGTGTGACAGCGTAGTGCGGCTTGATGTGTTGACGCGGAGTGCGTCTTGCGTGCGAGAGGACGAGCGCGCGACTTGTCGTGCGCCGATTGACTCGCGGCGGCGCAGACATGGTGCGTTTAAGCTTGTCGCATCTCAGTGCGAACATAAGCGCGCGATTTGACGATCAGACTTGGTTGCACACTGAGTCAGGAATGGAGATAATGCGCCACGCGTCGATTGACGCTCGCGCGGATACCGCACTAGTAGCTGCCGTGTTGCACCCGTAGCTCAGCTGGATAGAGCGCCACCCTCCGAAGGTGGAGGCCGCACGTTCGAATCGTGCCGGGTGCGCCAAAACTACGCTGCGGTACGCCAAAATGGCGTCGTAACCCTCTAAAGTTTGCCTTACTACGATCGCCATTTTCGACCGTGTACTGAACAGTGGTGGTGCGGCGCGCTACCAAGGGCTGAAGCGCGCAGCCCGCGTTCGCGGCCTCGGCACGGTGGTGAACGGCGGGTGACTGCGATTTTCGACTATGGCGACAACGCATCAATGATCCGGCAGTCGGCAACCGTGCCGCAGCGGCATTGATCGATCATGTTGTCGAGTTCACGACGCAGGGCGTGCAAGTCGGCAATCTTTCGGTCAACCTCGGCCCGGTGCTCTTTGGCGATTGCATCGACAGCGTCGCAGGAACGATTGCGCTGGTCGGCCAGACCGAGAAGTGCGCGAACATGATCGAGCGAAAACCCAAGGTCACGCGAGCGTCGGATGAAGCTCAGCCGATTGAGGTGCTCTGAACCATAGGCGCGATAGTTGCCCGCCGTCCGGCCCGGCGCAGCCAGCAATCCAATCCGCTCATAATAGCGGATTGTCTCGACTTTGGTGTCCGTCCTCCGCCCCAACTCGCCGATGGCAAGGAAATCGCCTGTCATAGCCTTGACCCTGTAGTTGCTACAGGGTCCATATGGGTAGTCATGTCGAACTTATCGAGGTGACCCCATGGCAGCCGCCAGCCCATTGAAGCTGCGTATCGAAGGGATGGATTGCGGCGCTTGCGCCACGAAAATCGAGAACGCGATACAACGGCTGCCGGGGGTCAGCGACATCAATGTCAACTACAGCCTGCGGTCGTTCTCTCTGGCGGTTGACGAAGACTACACATCCCGACGTGCGATCAAGGCCAAGATCAGGGCGCTCGGCTACGCACCTGTCGATCTATCTGAGCCGGTCGTGTCGGAGGGTCATCGTGATCATGATGATCACGATACCGCGGAAGGTGCGTGGTGGTCGTCGCCGAAGGGGCGGCTGGTCATCGGCACCGGCGCCCTGCTGTTGCTCGCTTTCGCGGTGTCGTATGTCGAGCCAGCCTGGTCGAACTGGGCCTACATCGCGGCCACTCTGGTCGGCCTAATCCCGATCGGCCGGCGTGCGCTCGCCGGCGCCTTGTCGGGCACGCCGTTCAGCATCGAGATGCTGATGTCGATCGCCGCGGTCGGCGCCGTAGCCATCGGCGAGGCGAGAGAGGCCGCCGTCGTCGTGTTCCTGTTCGCGGTAGGCGAGCTGCTGGAAGGCGTCGCCGCCGGCAGGGCGCGCGCCGGCATCAAGGCTCTGATCGACCTCGTACCGCGTACGGCGCGCCGCCAGCGTGGCGTCGACGTAGAAACGGTGCCAGTCGCAGATTTGATCGTCGGCGATATTGCGGTCGTCCGCCCTGGCGAGCGCGTACCTTCGGACGGTACTGTCGTCGAGGGCGTATCGGAGGTCAACGAGGCGCCAGTGACCGGCGAATCCATCCCGGTCAGTAAGGACCCTGGATCGACTGTCTATGCCGGCAGCATCAACGCCAATGGCGAACTGCGTGTCGAGATCACCCGGACGGTCGCCGACAACACGATTGCCCGCATCGTTCATATGGTCGAGGAAGCGCAGGGCTCAAAGGCGCCGACGGCCCGGTTCATCGACCGCTTCAGCCGCTGGTACACGCCGGCGGCCATGGTTGTGTCGGCGCTAGTCGTCTTGATCCCTCCGCTGCTGTTTGGCGCCGACTGGTTCACCTGGATCTATCGTGGGCTGGCGGTGCTGCTGATCGCCTGCCCCTGTGCTCTAGTGATATCCACCCCGGCCGCCATCGCGTCGGGGTTGGCAAGCGGCGCGCGACGCGGCCTCCTCATCAAAGGAGGCGCGGCGCTGGAAACGCTAGGCAAGGTCAAAACCGTTGCCTTCGACAAGACTGGTACGTTGACCAAGGGCCACCCGCAGGTCACTGACGTTATCGTGGTCGAAAGTACCGAGGTCGACGTACTGGCGAAGGCCGCCGCGGTCGAACGCGGCTCCAGCCATCCGTTGGGGGCGGCTATTGTCGCCGAGGCTGAAAGGCGCGGTCTCGATATACCAAGAGCCTTTGGCGGCGGGATCGCAACGCCTGGCAAAGCCGTAACGGCCCGACTCAAGTCCGGTTTTGTCTCGGTCGGATCGCCCCGCCACGCCGCCGAGCAAGGCGAGGTGCTAGAGGAAGTCGGGAAGCAGATCGAGGCGCTCGAAAGCCAAGGCAAAACCGTGGTGGTGGTCAGCGAGGGCAAGCAGCTCGTCGGACTGATCGCGCTGCGAGACGAGCCGCGTGCGGATGCCGCTGAAGGCCTCGAGAAATTACTCGTACTCGGTACTCACCCGGTGATGTTAACGGGCGACAATGCTCGCACTGCGGCTGCGATCGGCGTTGTACTAGGCCTTGAAACCAGGGCCGAATTGCTGCCGGACGCTAAGCTCGACGCGATCGCTGCCTACAAGAGCGATGGCCCTATCGCTATGGTCGGGGATGGCATCAACGACGCGCCTGCACTTGCCGCCGCCTCGATCGGCATCGCCATGGGAGGAGGCACTGATGTGGCATTGGAGACGGCGGACGCGGCGCTCCTCAAAAATTGCGTCACCGGCGTTGCCGAACTAGTCGCGTTGTCGCGCGCGACCCTCGCCAACATCTGGCAGAACATCGCGCTGGCGCTCGGCCTCAAGAGCATCTTCCTTGTCACCACACTGTTCGGCGCGACGCCACTTTGGATGGCGATCCTCGCTGATACCGGTGCGACGGTGCTGGTCACCAGCAATGCGTTGCGATTGCTGCGGTTCGGAATCAAACGATGAACCCTGTGTCTGCTCGCCGGCGCCGCCCGACGCTGCGACCCGCAGGCGCAATGCCTTGCGATCAGGATTGCCAGCTACACATCCTCTTCGGCGACGGTGCGCTCCGACGGCGTAGCACAGCTTCGTAATTTATCGTAGTTCTGAAAAGAAGAGGCTGTCGACGGATACGAAATCATAGTGCCCAGCGAAAATATAGTTATCAGTTTCATCCACGCTGGCGCGCCAAACTTTCGCTATTCTACGCCTTGGCGCAATTTGGCCGCCGCAAACCCTCTCCACGACGATCCACTTCGTTCAGCTCCGCGCTGAGCGATCGTACGCTTTGGTAGTTACGGCGAACGCAGCGCGGAATCGGCGTTCGTTCCTCAACCTGGTGATCGAGGTGGTTGCTGATAGAGTCGATCGCATTTTATTGTCCCAAGAGTCTCGCTTTGACCGGGATGTGCAAGGCCAAGGATGACAGTTGACCGGACTTCGCGACAAGCTCGAAAATCAGCAAGTCAGTATCTATTTTGGTGCGGTCGTGCTGGCCGCGATTACTGGCCTGGTCATCCCCAACACGACGGCGCTTGAGGTCGGCGTCAATCCTGCGCTCGCCCTGATGCTGTTCGTGACCTTCCTGCAGGTCCCTCTTGCAGACCTTGGACGAGCAGTCTCGCGTATCCGCTTTCTCGCGGCCCTGCTCATCACGAATTTCGTGGTGGTCCCCGTCCTCGTTACGATTCTCATTCAGTTCCTGCCTCCCGACCCCATGATACGGCTTGGCGTTCTGTTCGTGCTGCTCACGCCCTGCATCGACTATGTCGTGACCTTCTCCCATCTCGGCCGCGCCGACGCACAGCTTCTGCTGGCGGCGACCCCCGCACTCCTGATAGTCCAAATGCTGGTACTGCCAGTCTATCTCAGCGTGTTTCTTGGAGCCGATGCGGCAGGCCTCGTGCAGATCGGGCCATTCGTGCACGCGTTTGTGTGGTTGATCGCGGTTCCTTTGGTGCTTGCGGCGCTCGTGCAGATATGGGCTAGCCGAAGCCAGGCCGGAGAACGGGTCGCGACGCTGCTTGGTGTGTTGCCTGTGCCAGCGACGGCGCTCGTCCTCTTCGTCGTCGTCGCGGCGGTGGTCCCACAGCTTGGCCCTGCGATCGATGGTGCGCTACGCGTGGTCCCGATCTACATCACATTCGCGGTCATCGTTCCGCTGATCGGTTGGGGAATGGCGCGCCTGTTCCGGCTAGATGCGCCCGCTGGCCGCGCAATCGCGTTCAGCGCCGCCACGAGAAATTCGCTTGTCGTGCTGCCGCTCGCCTTCGCCGTCCCAGGCGCCGTCCCGGTCCTGCCAGCGATTATCGTCACGCAAACGCTGGTCGAGCTGATCAGCGTGTTGGTCTATATCCGATTGATCCCGAAACTTGGCGGCTCGGGGCAGCACACGCCACGACTGGACGAATCTCGCTAAACTCGGGTGGTGACGGCCGCCAGCCAATCCGGCAGCGCCTGCTTGAGCGCAGTCTGAATAGCGCGATCGAAGCCAGAGAGGGTCAGCAGGCTAGCTATTATCAGCAACGCGCCGAGGGCCATCTTGAGGTCTTGAGGCCGCCGGACGCGCTGAGCATGCGGCCGCGCCAGCGCATCAATGCCTCCCGCGACATGATCGCCAGAGTCAGAAGCGGCAACGATGTGCCAACGCCAAAAGCCAGCATTGTCAGCGCGACCATGCCGAGATTCTCACCGCGCGCCGCCATGATCGACGCTGCTCCGCGCGTCGGGCCAACGCAGGGTGTCCAGACCGCGCCGAGAAGCATGCCGACGCCGAATTGCCCGAAGACGCCCGAGGTGGAGAATCCGCTGAAGCGGCCTTGCGTCCAGTTGCTGACCGGACCGGCCGCAGTTGCCAACTGAGTCTGCATGCGCGGCGCCATCAGCACCGCTCCGACCAAGATCAGCAGGATCGCCGCCGCCGATCGAAAGACCGTCATGTCGAGACCGATCGAGAAGCCGACCGCCGCCACGAACAATCCGATCGCCGTAAAGGAAAGGGCCACCCCGGCCGCAAGGCCCAGGGGGGCAAGCCAATGCCCATCCAATGCGTCACGGGAGTTTTAGAAGTATCGGAAGTACACCGCCCTCTTTCAGGAGCTCGATTGCCTCCATGAGCACGATTAGGACGAGGATCGGGCTTGACCGTGCGAAAGTGGTCCCCACCATGTGCGTTGGGACGCTTATAGTCGTATCTGCCCGCCACAGCTGCAAGCGCGGAAGCAGGCATGGCACAGCTTTCACGTATTCGATATAAGATTTTCCACATCTCCTTATTCGCTTTTCTTCGTGAGCGAGCGCAATCACAAAATTGAATAAGGAGGCTATGATTGCGGTAGCGATCGTTATTGTAAGACTACCAGACAACGCCGCGACGCCAGTGGCCGCGACTACAGAAAGTGCGTGTAAAGGGTTGCGACAAATCGAATACGGACCGCGTTTCAATGCCATGCAGTCCTTATCTGAGGAATAGCAGGCGCATAGGACGCGTCCAAATAGATAACATAGAATGAGGGCGATACCGATTACTTCAATGGTTTCGTGTATCGGATGATTCTCATCCCATAGCGCATCAAGAAATGTAGAAACGACGACAACCGCCGACACAATCACTGCCAAAAATAAATCTGGAGCGTTATGGTCTTTCAACTTCTCTTGGCGATTCGACTGCTGCACTTCGATGTCCTCCGTAGATCAATCGTGGCGCAAAAGAACGTTGGCGGCGTTTACCGCGCCCGCAAATGTGAAGCTGCCTGACCCCGGTCGGGGCAGGCTATACGCCAGCGCGCCTTCGTTGAACCACCGCGATCATCGCTGGCAGGAAAATGAGAACCAGGGGAACAGCGGCCGTCAATCCGAAGATTATCGCCGTCGCGAGCGGTTTCTGCAGACCGGCGCCTCGGCTGAAGCCAAGCGCTAGGGGGCTGAGAGTCAGGATGGCGATCAGCGCCGACATTACGATCGGCCGGAGGCGTTTGGCGCCGGCGACCCGCAAGGAGGAGATGTCTGCATGCAGGTCTGTGTCGAGTTCAGCGAGATAGAAGATTACAAGTTCGGTCACCATGCCGACAACCATGGTCAGGCCCATCAAAGCAGAGATGTTTAGCTCAATTTGTGTGATCCAAAGGCCAAGCAGCACGGCGACTGCTGATAGAAGGACCGTGACGACGGCGGACACGGTCCATGCTACGCGTTCAAAGAGGAAACTCAGCAGCAAGGTGGTCAACAGCAGCGCCGCCCCGAACACCATGGCAAGATCGGCGAAGCTCTTTTGCTGCTCGGCATAAAGGCCGCCATATTCGACGCGTACCGATTTCGGGAGTTTGAGGTTGATTACGGCTGCACGAACCTCCCTCATAGCCGAACCGAGATCGCGGCCGTCTAGGCGGGCGGTCACCGCAACGAACGGTGCAAGATCTTCGCGAGTTATCTGCTTCTGACCTGCTAGGACCAATACTTTGGCGATCTGCCTGACCCTTAGGTTATGTCCGTCCGGAGCCGTCAGGGGGAGGTTTTCGATTTGCTGAGCGCGATCGCGCAATGATGCTGGCCCGCGAACGCGAACATCAAGAAGCTGTTCGCCAACACGTACTTGGGTCGGCGTGACGCCGGCTATCAGCGCTTCGAGTTGAGTTGCGATGGCGTTCGGATCGAGCCCATGCTGAGCCGCAGCGGCAGGATCGATATCGACGCTGAGCGCATCGCCCGCGACACGCAACCCATCGACGACCTCTACAACGCCCTGAATTTTACGGATTGTGCCCGCAACTCCCAACGCCGCCTTCTGGAGTGTGGCGGGATCACCGCTAAACAGTTTGACTTCAATCGGTTGTGGCACTGCCGTCAAGTCACCGATGACATCTTCCATGAGCTGAACGGTTTCGATCTGGAGGCCAGGCACTTTGCGTTCGACCTTGCTTCGGATCTCTGAAATCACCTCCTCGATTGGACGACGGTTGCCTCCCTTAAGCCGAATGAAAATATCGCCAGAATCAGGTTCAGTCAGGCCACCCCCAAACTGCAGACCGGTCCTGCGTGAATAGCTGGCCACCTCTGGCGTCGCGGTAATGATCTGCTCGACTTGCCGCAGAAGGCGGTCGGTATCGGTGAGCGAGGCACCGGACTGAGCTTTGTAATCGAGCACAAAGCCCCCTTCGTCCATCTCGGGCATGAAACCGGACGGCACGTTCGACCACGCGACCCAGCCCAAGACGGCCAATCCGATTGCCAGGATCGGAACGAAAAGGAGACGATGGGCAAAGGCACGATCGGCCGCACGTTCGTAGATCCGAACGAGATGCGACAGAAAACCGCCGACTCGCTCAGCAGCTTCAGCATCCTTTTCACGCAGCCAGTATGCGGCGACGAGCGGTATGACGAAGCGAGCGTAGAGTAGCGAGACACCTAGCGCGGCGACCATGGTAATCGCCAGTGCTTTGAAAAACCCGCCGGTCACACCGCTGATGAACGCGAGTGGCGCGAACACAATGATCGTCGCGAGGGTTGAACCGACCAGGGGTTTGCCCATCTCCGCGGCGGCGACGAGTCTACCTCTGGTCTCGTTGGCTTCGCCTTCCTGCATTCGCCGCATGATGTGTTCAAGCATTACTACCGCGTCGTCGACAACGAGTCCGACCGCGGCAGCCATTCCGCCAAGCGTCATCATGTTGAAACTAAGCCCGAGCGCCATCAGGCCCAGACAGGCGGCGGCGAGGACCGCCGGCAACATGAGACCGGTGATCACCATAAGCCGCGCGCTCCGCAGGAACAGAAACAACACGACGCCAGCAAGAAGCGCGCCGAGCACGATGGCTTCCCCGACTGCGTAAGCCGCACCACGGACGAGCTCGGACTGGTCATAGTAGGGTTCAATTGAGATGTCGGCGGGAACAACGGCGTTCTTCAGTCTTGAGGAGACGCTGGACGCGATGGCCACTGTGTCGGCGGATAGCGCTTGATGCACGTTCAGGAGCACTGCCGGGCGCCCGTTTGATGTGACCGCTGTATATTTTGGCGCGGGCGTTGGTTCGATCTTGGCGATTTGGCCGAGCAGGACCAGGCCAGCTCCGCCGGCATCACCCGCCTTGACCGGTATTCGCTCGAGATCTGCAATCGATGCAGTTCGGTGACGAGCCAGTACCAGGTAGAGCCGGTGTCGGTCCTCAATCCGCCCCACACCGCGAATGACATTCGCTTTCGCAACAGCGGCGGTGACATCTCCGGAACTCAGTCCAAGCGCGGTAAGCTGCGCCGGATTCAGATCGATAGCGAATTCCCGCGGGCTTCCCCCAAGGACATCGACCTTGGCGACGCCAGGAACTCCAAGCAGCATCGGCCGTAGCTGTAATTCGGCGAAGCGGCGAAGACTGGTGGCGTCACGCCGATCGGAAGTTAAAGCGAAGCCGATTGTCGGAAACATTGTTGTTGGATCGGAGCGGCGGACCTCGAAATTCGTTCCCGCCGGTAGCTTTGGCAAGAGGGCCGCAACGGCTCCTTGTACCGCCTGGGTGGCAAGGACCATGTCCTGTCCCCAAGCGAAGTTAAGTGAGACGTCGGCCACGCCCCGACTGGTTCTTGAGCGGACCTGGATGACACCAGGTATCTCGCGTAGCGCGACCTCGATCGGGCGTGTGATTTCTGCTGCCATCTGGTCAGGATCGCGGTCACCTGCGTCGATCGAGACGACGACGCGAGGATAGTCGATCTTGGGAAAGAGGCTGACGGGCCGACTGCTCGCGGCAAAGAGCCCACCAAGAGTCAGAATGATGACGCCAAGCCAAATTGTTGCCGTATGGCGTTGGAGCATCGACGTCATTTCGCGCGCACCTTCATGCCGTCTACGAGCGCAGTGCCGCCCTGGGTGACGACGAGATCGCCAATGCGCAGGCCTACGGCGATAGCGGCGTGATCGGCATTGACGGCGGCGATCTGCACTTCGCGGCGATGGGCTACGCCCTGCTCAACGATGAATACGTAGGGCTGCCCACCGTCGTCGAGCAACGCAGAATAAGGAATAGTGACTGCGTCGGTGGAGGTCTTTGTCGAGACACGTCCCTCCAGGCCTTCTCCGGCTCCGATATCGGCACCGGTCGGGATCTGCGCGAACACGGACGCGAGGCGCGTCCGCGAATCGGTCGTCGGATCTATCGACAAGATCTGAGTCGTCAGCGTCGTGCCGCCACCTGCAGGCTTGATTGTCAGCGGCTGGCCCGGTGCCAAGCGGCGCGCAAGCGCGGGATCGACACCGAACCGCGCGCGGAGATCACCAGTTCGCGCTACGATCGCAACCGCCGCGCCGGCGGTGAGCAGGTCGCCAGGACTCGCATTAATCTTCTGTACATAGCCGGCGTCTGTTGCGTTCAGCTGCAATGATTGGCGTCGCGCGGAGAGGCTCGCCAGTGTCGCCTGTGCCGATTGTGCTGATGCGCGCGCAGTCTCAACCTCAGCATCGCTTACCAGCTTATCGGAGCGCAGACGTCTCGCCCTGGCATATGCGTCGGTGGCGGCGCGCGCGTCCGCCGACGCCTTTGCCAAGCCGAGCTTGGTTGCAGGGCTTGGCGTAAGGGTGGCGATCGGCTGTCCGACCTGGACAACGCTACCTACTGGCGCGTCTATTGACGAGAGGATGGCCTCGACGGGCGCGGAAAGCACGTACTGGCTAGTAGCGCCGTTCTCGGCTGCGCCGAAAATTGCAATTGTCTCTGCGATCGAACCGCGCTCGGCTTGCGCAAGCGTGACTTGCGCGGTCGGCGCGCCTGACGAGTCCCCGGCGCCGTTGCTGCTTTTCGAGCAGCAGATCAGCAATTGGGTCAAGATGATTACGACGCACAAACCTCTCATCGCGGCCATAATTCCTCTGGCAATCCTGTAAGCAATTCGAGAGCAATGGTTTGTTCTCGGATCGCTTGTTCGTCCTGTGCAATTGCGAGTTCGCGATCGCGTAGTGTCTGTTCAGCGACCTCGGCGGTTTCGAGGGAGAGATCGCCTCGATCAGCGGCGTGGCGGCTGGCGGTTGCCATTTGCCTTAGTGCTGCAAGGTCGGCAACGGATCGCGCGTGTCTACGCCGCACCAACGCGAGACCCGTTACCGCGCGGGCGATCTCTGCGCGTGTTTGAAAAAGACGAGCTTGATATTCAGCGTTGAGTGCTGCGCGTGTCGCGAGTTCGATCGCGATTCCGCCGCGATTTCGGTTCCACAAAGGAAGCGTGAAATTAACGGACGGTCCGGCCGATACAATACCGGAATTATCGCGATTGCCGTCGATAGAGAGTGTCAAGTTAGGAAACTGGTCGAGCACGGCTTTGTGCACTGCGGCTTCCTGCGCCGCATAACCGGCCCGCAACGCCTGGAGATCGGCGCGTTGCGAGAGAGCAATCGCAAAAAGCCGGGCCGTGTCGGGCGGCGGCGCTGGAAGATGGCTTTCGGAAAGGCGCAGCGGATAGTTCGGCGGAAGCCCCATCAGCTTGGTCAGTTCGGACTCCGCGGCAACGAGATCGGCCTCGACCGTCCGAAGTCGATTAGCGGAGTCGAACGCCGCAATTCTGGCGGCCTGAACGCGATCAGCGGGAAGGTCGCCACGGCCGGCCGCGCGTAGGCTTCGATCTAGCAGCGATTGCGCGGCCCGTTGGCTCAAAGTTTCAAGTGTTCGGCGACGCTTTAGGCTTATGATCCGAGCGGCCTGGATGCGTGCTTGTCCGGCAGTCTGCCATTCCGACCAGACGAGATCGAGCCGGACTCGACGTGATTCGGCCTGGGCCTTCTGACGCGATACGCCACGCGTGCGCAGTGCGTTCAGGTCCAGTGCGAGCGCTCCAGCGAAGCTGGTCAATGTGTCGGGTGCGGAAATCGGGAGACTCGCACCGACGCTGATCGTTGGATCCGGAAGCAGCCCCGCGGCAAAGACCTGGGCATCGGCGACGCCGGCGCGCTGCCGCAGGGCCTTCAGATCGGGATTTGCGAGCACGGTCAGGATAGCGACAGCGTTGCCGTCCAAGGGCCGCGCAAGGTCAACAACGGCAGGCTTCAGCCACACCCGATCGATTGTTACGGGCTCTTGAGTGATGGCCGCGACGACGGGTCCTTTCAGTGGATCGGCGCTATTGTCCAGCGGTTGAGGACGATAGGTGGCGCAACCTGACAGGACGAGGGCTGTCGAGGCGAGCAATGAGAAGATTAGCAGCCCTTGGCTGCTCCGATTCCTGGGCCTACGCGGTATTTTTCGATTAATCGAAGTTCGGCACGTTCGATCAATCTCTGTCCCCGTCTTCGCACCCTTCACCCTCATCAGGTCCCGCCTTGTAGTCGTGTCGGTGTGTTTATTGGCGCTTCCTGACGGTCCGCTGACAGAGTGTGATTTTTCTGTCAGGTTATTGTCAGGCAACAATGCCCTATTCCCCTCCAGCAAGATTGGACGAGTCTATGAAGCTGCTCGTGATCGAGGATGACGTCCCGTTGCGAAGCCTCGTAGTCGAGCATTTCACTGCGCTCGACTTCGTGGTCGATGGTGTTGGCCGCGCGGATGAAGCGCGCGCAGCGCTGGCGGTGAGTAGTTATGACCTGATGCTGCTCGATCTCGGGCTGCCGGACGGTACCGGTGAGGCTCTGCTGCGGGAAGTTCGTGCGAGAACTGGCAGTAGCTTGCCCGTTATCATTTTTACGGCACGCGATGCGTTCGAGGATCGCATTGCACTTCTTAATGCTGGTGCCGACGATTTTGTACTAAAGCCGTTCGACCTCTTGGAACTTGAAGCGCGAATTCGCGCCGTCCTCCGCCGTCCCGGCGCACGTGAACGCGGGCTTCTTGTCAGTGGCAACCTGTCGTTCGACATCGGATCGCGCGCGCCATCGGTCGACGGACGCGAGTTCAGCGTCACTAAACGTGAGGCGGCGCTGCTTGAAGAGTTGATGCGTGCGGGGGAGCACACGGTTGTTCGTGAGGCGCTGGAGGATCGGCTCTACGCCTTTAGCGAACCGGTCACGCCAAACGCTCTTGAAGCGTTGGTTTCCCGGCTAAGGCGGCGGCTCTCTTCGGTTAAGGCATCAGTCGAGATCGAAACCAAGCGCGGGATCGGATACCGCCTTATTAGCGATCGGGCGTCGCAATGAGCGTTGTCACGAGCCTCTTTATCCCAAGCTTGAGCCGCCGTATCGGAATGGCGCTCGCAGCCATATTTGCGACAGGCATCGCTGCTGCGTTCGGATTCTTTTATCTCGACACGCATGGTACGCGAGAAGCGATCCAAGCGCGTACATTGCAGGAGCAAGCGCGGGAGCTAATAAGAACAGCCCAGTCCGGCGGTGGGCAGTTTATAGAAGCACGGATACCGGTCGACTGGAAGCGAGTCTATGACGAGCGAGACAGCGGCTATTATTTCACAGTCTTCGACCGTGCCGGTCGTGTAGTCGGACTTTCGGCGAACCGCACCGACCAGGGGCCATTGCCCCTAACCGATGCGCCGCCACCAGGTGAGGAACTGGGCCGCCTCCATTTTCTTGGCCCAAGCGATACGCCTGCTCTGACGGCGCGCCTCCCTGACGGTGGTTTCGTCGTCGTCGCTAGGACCGCTCCCCGTAGCGAGGCCTTTGCGGAAAGCCTGCTTGAAGAGCATTCGGAAACACTTTGGATATTCGCGCCGTTCGGAGTGGTCGCATTTGCTCTGATCACTTTGGTTATCAAGCGTACGCTGAATCCGATCAGGGAAGCGTCCGCGCAAGCGGCCTTGGTCGGACCTCATGATCTGGAATCGCGAATTTCGTTGGAACGACTGCCGATCGAACTTCGCCCTCTGGTTAGTTCGTTCAATGAGGCGCTTGATCGGCTTACGGACGCCTATGCCATAGAGAAACGGATTACTGCAAATGCCGCGCACGAACTCAGGACGCCGCTCACGGTGCTCGACCTGAGACTTCAGCGCGCGCAGTTGTGCGCAGGTGAGATCGATTGGACGAGCATTCACGACGATCTTGCGCGGATGAAGCGCCTTGTTTCCCAACTGCTCGATTTGGCACGCAAAGAGTCGCGCGGACGGCGCGAGCGTATGCCGGTAAACTTGGCTCGTATCGCCCGCGAAGCAGTTGCGGCCATCCTTCCACTTGCCGAGGCGCATGATCGCCTGGTCACAGTGGATGCCCGCGAGCCCGTGCGGGCAAAGGGCGATCCGGACGACCTGAGGGACATGGTCCGGAACTTGGTTGAAAACGCACTCTATCATGGGCGGGGCACGATCCAGGTGACCGTAGCCGCTTTAGAACAAGCATCGAGCGACGATCATCCGCCGTTCGCCCTGATCCGCGTAAGCGACGAGGGTGAACACATACCGGAAGCAGAGCGCGACGCGTTGTTCGAACGTTTCCGTAAGGGCGACCCCGCAAAGCGAGGTTCTGGGCTCGGACTGACGATCGTGCGGCAGGTGGCGCGATCTCATGGCGGGGACGCCTGCTTTGCGCCGGGCATCAACATGGCAGTCGAAGTCTCACTACCGCGCGAAAGAACAAACGTCGGAAATCACTCCTGATGAATGAGAACACTTCGACCTCCACGGGTAACCCGCCTGCTTTATCCCTCGGGCTCTCTGCGAACGATGCCGCGCAACGTCTGGCTCAGGTCGGCCCAAATCGCGTTTCGACAGGTAGAGATGAGACGTTCTGGGACGAGCTCCTGGAATCGCTTCGTGAGCCCCTGGTCCTGCTCCTGTTGGCCGTGGGCGGCCTATACTTCCTGTTCGGAGAGACGCGCGACGCGCTGATCGTGCTCGGCGTTATCGTTACGGTGGCCATCACGGAAGCCGGCATCGAGTGGCGGGCCGGTCGCGCCGTCGCGGCTCTCGCGGCTCTGGCAGAGCCGAAGGCTCTTGTCTGGCGTGACGGACGGCCGTCGGAACAGCCGGTCGAGACTCTCGTTCCCGGCGATCTTCTGGAACTGCGAGCCGGGTCGCGCATACCCGCCGACGCGCAATTGATCGCAGCCCAAGACATCGCCGTAGACGAGTCCTTGGTTACCGGAGAGTCCGAACCGGTATCTCACAACGCCGAGCATCCCGAGCTTCTTGGCGGCACGCTAGTCGTGCGCGGAGCGGGGCGAGCGGTGGTTACGCGGACTGGCGCTCAATCGACGCTGGGCAAGATAGCGGAACTTGTGGCTGCTACCAAGGAACCGAAGACGCCGATGCAGCGGCGCATGGCTGAGCTGGCGCGGACGCTGCTCTGGGCCGCCATCGCCGTCAGCATCGTGATCCCGATGATCGGGGTGCTTGCAGGGCAGCCGCCGAAGGAAATGTTGCTGACCGGCTTGTCGCTGGCTTTTGCGACGATCCCTGAGGAATTGGCGGTTCTGATCGTGATCGTCCTTGGGTTAGGCAGCCTAAAGCTTGCGCGGCGGGGGGCGATCGTAAGGCAGCTTCGCGCAGCGGAAACGCTAGGCGCGGTGACGACCATTTGCACCGACAAGACCGGGACCCTGACGCTCAATCGGATGGCACTCGATAAAGCGGTGCCGGTTGCAGAGCTGCTGGGCGAAGGAGACACGTCAAAGGACCTCTTGCTTCGCACCGCCGGCCTCGCCAGTGAGGACGGGGGCGATGGAGTCACTCTCGATCCAATGGATGCGGCGATCCGGGCGGCCGCGCCCGCCCTTCCAGAGGGCGAGCATTTTCCGTTCGACCAGGCACGACGCCTGGCTTCAGGCTACGCCGCCTTTGACGGTGGCTATGCGATCGGTGTGAAGGGCGCGCCGGAATCGATCCTTGCACGCTGTTCTGCCTATCGGGCCGCCGACCAAGTGCGGCCGCTCGACGACGCCACGCTAGTCTTACTCTCGGACGCGGCGGCAGTCTTTGGCCGCGACGGTCGTGTCCTGGGGGTCGCGTCTCGATCCGCTCAAAGCCGACCCACATCGCGCGACGAAGCCGAAACCGATCTCGTATTCGAAGGGGTGGTCGTTCTTCGCGACCCGGTTCGGCCAGAAGTAGCGAGCGCCATGGCGATGCTTCGAGAAGCTGGCGTCGGCGTGTCCATCATCACGGGCGATCAGCCGACCACCGCGCTGAAGGTCGCTGAGGAGGCCGGCATCGCTGCGCATCATCAGCTCCTCGGCAATGAACTTGGTGCGCTGAGCGATCATGCGCTTGCCGAGAAACTGCGCGATGGCGCCGTCGTTGCCCGTGCGCAGCCGGGCGACAAGCTCAGGATCGTGCGTGCTCTGACTGACGCGGGCAGCGTCGTCATGGTGACCGGGGATGGTGTCAACGACGCGCCGGCCTTGCGCGCCGCATCGGTCGGCGTAGCGATGGGACGCGTCGGCAGTGACGCTGCCCGAGCAGCAGCCGGTGTCGTTCTCACCGACGACAGCTTCGCCACCATCG